>CBIHNN010000013.1:0-84678 GCA_966211315.1 uncultured Micromonosporaceae bacterium
GGCGGGGGGGGGGTGGGGGGTGGGGTGTGGGTTTTGTGGGGTTTTCCGCGGGGCCCGCGTGGCGGGCCGCCCGCGCGGCCGGCGCCCCCGCCGGCGGCCCCCCCGGCTCGGTCAGGCCGGCTCGGTCAGATCTGACGGCGCTGCCACTGCTGGTGAGAGCCGGAACCGCAGGCCGACTGGGCCAATGTGGCACCGTCGGAGGCTGCGGCGTCGGACACGGTGAGGCACTTGTTGCTGTGTCGCGCGACGAGTTGAACGTACCCGTCGCCGACGTCCTGCATCCGCCAGTGCTGGTTCCTGCCGGTCCCGCAGGTCCATTGGGTGACCCGGACGCCGTCGGCGGTACCGGCACCGGCCACGTCGAGGCATTTGCCGCTGCTGGCGCTCACCACCTCGGAGTACCCGCCGCCCAAATCGACGAGGCGCCAGCGCTGATTGTTCTGTCCGTTCGCGGTCCACTGCACCACATCCGCACCGTTGTCGACGGAGCTGTCGAAGACGTCCAACAGCTTGCCGCTGTGCCGGGCGGTGAGCGTATACGTGGAGGGCGCCGGTTGGGTGCTCAGCGCGGCCACGCGGTACAGGCCCGCGCCGTGGCTGGGCAACGAGTGGGTGAAGCTGCCGCTGGCGGTGCCCAGGCTCCCTCCCGACCACAGGTCGGTGACCGTGGCCGAGCCCATGCCCAGGTCAGCTAGGGGCACGGAGACGTTCGCCGCGGCGTCGCCCCGGTTGAACAACGCGACGTACTTGTCTTTGGTGCCAGGTACGTCGGCCGTCCACACCTGGTTGATGCCGTCGTACAGCTGGCGGTTGTTGGTGCTCTTCTGATCCACCGCCAGTACGGCGGCGTTGGTCATCAACGCCAGCTCCGAGGTCCGGTTCTCGACCAGGTTGCCGCCCCACATGAGGGGGGACCGGGTGATCACCCACAATGACATCAGGGTCCGCTGTTCGTCGGCGGTCAGATTCGAATACCGAGGTGGGCCGACGGGACCCGCCTTGGACAGCTGGCCGATCGGGATCATGTCGGGATCCGGCCAGGCCCCGGGCGAGCGGTACGGCGTCCAGTCCCGCAGCTTGTCGAATAGCTCGTTCAACGATGCCCAGTTGTCCCATAGGTCGTTGACGACGCGCCACATGTTGGCGTTCGCCGCCACGTGGGGGCCGTTCTCCACCGAGGTCGGCCCCGGCGAGAGACTGATGACCATGGGACGGCCGCTGCGCTTGATGGCGAGCCGATAGCCCTCGATCTCCTCCTGCCGGTACGTCGGCGCCGCGATGTCGTCGATCTTGACGAAGTCGACGCCCCAACTGGCGTAGAGCTTGAACAGCGAGTCCAGGTACGCCTGGGCACCCGGGTGCCCCATGTTTAAGCCCCAGTTCAGGTTGAGCCAGTCGGCGGTGGTGTCGTTGTTGATCTCATTGGCCCGGTAGTTGGTGCCCAGGACCGGTGTGTTGTCGGCCACCGCCTGGCGGGGGATGCCCCGCATCATGTGGACGCCGAACTTCAGGCCCGCCGTGTGGATGTAGTCGGCCAGCGGCTTGAAACCGTTGCTGCCGGCCGCCGACGGGAACCGGGTGGTGTCGGGCAGGAGCCGCCCGTTGGCATCCATGCGCAGTCGCGGGTTCAGGTTGTCGTCCTGGTTCGGGCTGCCGGTGTGTTGACCCGGGTAGTACCAGGCCCAGTCGATGACGACGTACTGCCAGCCGTACTGCTTGAGGTTGTTCTGCATGTAGTCGGTGTTGGATTTGATGTCGGCTTCGGTGACGTTCCAGTTGAACGAGTCGTAGCTGTTCCAGCCCATTGGTGGGGTGGTCGCCACGCCGTTGTCCGCGGCGTCGGCGGTCCTCGACTTACCGAAGGGTGTGTCGACGGACAGAGACAAGGCGACACCCATGATCAAGAGAGCGGCGCCGAGCTTTCGGAAGGTGAGACGCATGGGGGGGCATCCTCCATTGTTTATCACTGCCGTCACCGCGCCGGTGCGGACCGCAACGCCACTGTGAACCGAATCGGGCGCGCCTGCATGCATCGATGCCCGTCACATGTGACGTGCAGACTTTATCGATCACAAGCCTGGTGTCAACCTGCTTAACTAACCTTTCAGGTGCTGCTCCACGCGATCGGGTGGCACATCAGGACCTGGCCGTCGTCGCAGACAGCGACGCCGATGCCGCCCCCGGGAGGTGGCGCCGGAGGTGACCGGGAAGTACACCCATGACGCTCGAACATGGCCGGTGCCTTACGGAATAGGCCGACCCGCAGGGTTCGTACGACGCTGGTGACTTCCCCGGTAGGGAGCCGGCCGGAATACGCCGGAAACCGGCAACAGGCTTCTGATTTCTCATCGCATGCTCGTTGGCGACGCCCCTGGCGGGGCTGCTCGTAGCCCCTGAATGACAAGCTCAGTCGAGCGCGAACTCCTTGTGTTTCAGCGACTCGGAAACGCCCGATACGGCGTCGAGCATCTCGGCGGGTACACCCATCTCCAGGGCCCCCGACCGGGTCACCACGATCTCGGCGGAGGCCGTGATCTCGACCGGCGCCTGCCCGCCGACGGCCACGCTGAAGATGACCGGCAGGTACAGATGGAAGGTGCTGCCCCGGTGGCGCAGCCCGGACACGTACTCGTCGGCCCGGCCCGTGGTCGCGTCCTCGGTGACCGTCTGCTCGATCCCGGCGCCGAGGTGCAGCCCGACGGTCAGCCCCAGGTGGGGTACGAGGGTCACCCTCGGATTGCTGTGCACCGAGGACTCGCGCCGCCCGGTCTCGCCGCGGGTTCGGCCATTGGTGCGTTCCATGAACCCGAAATCCTCGATCTCCGACGTACCCACCCCGTAGATGTGGCGGAGCGTGCCGAACCGTGCCCGTACGGCCACCCCGCCGGGTATCTCCACGGCCGCGCCCACGGGCCCGACCTCGGTGAAGACAGCGCCCTTCTCGGACAGCATCGCGCCCAGTGAAGCGGCGAGGGAGGACGGGTTGAGCCCGGACGACGCCGGGGACCGGCTGTTCCACCCGGTGCGCCCCGTCTGCTTCACGCCCGCCACCGCGGCGATGGCCGCGGCTCCGTGCAGGCCGAGGACGACCGCGTTGTCGGGCAGTACGCTGCGGATACTCACCTGGTGGCCGGGCTCGGGCACCGCGACCTGCGTGGATCCGCTGAGCGGCACGAACACCGGCAGCTCCAGCACGACCGTACCGGTCCTGCTGCCCGCGCCGCGCACGACGGCGCTGATGCTGTCGAATCGGCCGGGTGCCCGGCGAAGTCGATAGGAGAACTCGACCGGCTGTGTGAACTGGGTGATGTGGACGGGGCGCTCACCGACGAGCTGAGTACTCGCCGAACCGGCCAGGTGCCTGGCGTCGACGGCACGGCTCTCGGTGAGGTCGCCGCCCGCCCAGGACGCGCTGGGATCGTGCGTCCCGCCGTCGTGGGTGGGGTCCAGACCCGAGCCCAGGTGCGCGGTCACCGCGGTCGTCCGCCGGCTGGTGACGCCGCCATGCTGGTGCTCCCCGTAGCGACTGCGCAGCTTCAGGTGACCGCCTTCGTGGTCCTCGACGTGGCGCGCCGTTCCGGCGGCCCGCGCGGTGAGCGTCAGTTCGTAGACGTGACCACCGGAACGCACCTGCCAGGTGCGGCCACCGTCGTCCAGCTCCGTCAGCCACGCCGTCACGCCGCTGAGCAGCGGGACCACCTGGACGCGCAGGTCGTCCCCGCCGAGCGCCAGCGCGTCCCGGGTGACCACGTCGTGGAGCTGGTTGCGTCCCAGCGGCTCCAACCACACGCCGCTCCACAGCCGCCCGTCGCGCAGGCTCAACGGCGGCTCCCGGGGCGGGCCAGGTGCCGCCGGTGCGTCAGGACCCAGCAGCTGGTGCGGGTCGTCGAACGCGTGCCGGTCCCAGCTTCGGACGCTGGAGCCGGGTACCGCCACCACCAGCTCTCCGTCGCTGGAGACGGCACGCCCGCTGCTGAGCCGTACGGTGTTGCGGACCGCCGTCCGTACGAGGTAGACGTCGGTGCTCGGGGTGGTCACCACACGGGTGGTGCCCGCCGTACGGCCGGTCGAGGTCTCGTGGCCACCGCCGCTGTCCCGCGCGGCCGCGACCCCGGCGTCGTGGAAGACGGGCGCGGTCACCTGGAGCAGCCCGCCCTTCTCAGCCAGGTCGCCGACCTCCAGTGCGGTACCCGTGTCGCTCTCCCGCATGGCCGCGATGTACGCGGTCGCCTGCCGCACGATCGTGGGGCGCCCGACGGGTTCGGCATGCAGCATCGCCCGCACCGTGCCCAGGGCGACGGGGTGCCCGGACGAGAGGATCGCCCCGAGGTTCGCCTTGTACGCGAGCGCCGTCAGTCCCTCCCAGACATCGCGTTGGTCCGCTCCGGTGTGGCGCACCAGCGCGGCCCGCAACGTGCCCACGCCGCTGACCTCGACCGGTGCGTGCATGGCGACGGCGGCCAGTGGGGAGGGCGTCCGGGGCGCCGGCCCGGGCGCGCCGGCACCAGCCGGCAGCGGAGCAGACCGCGACACCGGGGAGGGCGCGATCGTCGACCGCGACGGAGACGGAGCCGTGGATCGTGACGGAGCCGCCGCGTCGGCGCTGTCGGTCATGGCCGTGGGTTGCCACACCCGCATGGTGGTCTGTACCCGTACCTCGGTGGGCCTCGCACCATCGTGGATGGTGGCGGTCAGGGTGACCGGTAGCCGGAACAGTGACGCGTCTCCGAGGATCGAGATCACCGACATGGACGTCGCCGCGGCGATACGCGTCGCGGTACGCGCCGAATGGGAGCGCTTGGTGATCTCCGCTTCCCCCACCGGAACGGCGTGCCCCAGGCGCTCCCCGGCCGTCGCGATGACGGAGACCGACGCCTCCCGTACCCGACCGACGCGCCGTCCCAGGCGCACCTCCTGCGTACCGAACCAGCCGTTGGCCGGGTGGAGGTTCTCGGTTCTCAGGAACGTGCCGGGTCCGTCGACCGAAACGCCGAGCCCGACCATCAGTACCCTTCTGGCCGCGGCACCGGCTGGCAGCGCCGGATCCACGAGTGTCATGACGATGCCCGGCTGTCCGGCTTCGGCGCTCATCAGATCGTCCACCCGACGGCGAAGCTGTGCCTCGGAGAGCTGGTCGACCACGCTGCGCCAGTTGGTGAAGCTCACCCCCGGCCTGTTGAGCCCCACGCCGCTGCGCGGCAACGCCTGAAGGTGCTGCCAGGGCGTCTGCCCGCGCAGGCCCAGCGCATCCGCCGGGAGGTACCCGCGCCGCACGAGCGCCGGCACCAGCCGGTCGTACACCCCTGCGATGCCCTTGCGGGAGACGGAATCGACCACACCGAGCCCGATGCCCTGGTCGCCACCGGGCCGTGCGGTCCACCACCGTCGCGCCGCTACGTCGGCCACCGGAACTGTGCCGCCGGCCCACCCGCCCCCGGCGGCTGCCGCGGCGCTCAGGTCACTCTCGCGTGCCCTGACGAAGGCCAACCCGTCGACCGGCACCGTGCTGCCCTCGTGAGGCCGATGCGCGTCATCGCCCCAGTGGACGTCCAAGACGAACCGCGACCTGAGCAGCACCACGCGATTGGTGTCGTGGACGTAGAGGGCCCGATCACCCATGCTGCGCTGTTCGCGGGTCCAGATCCGGGTCGTCGACCACCGTGCCCGCCCCTGCCCGCCGATCAGTCCGAGGCTCAACGCGCCGACGCCTCCGTACCCCCGGCCCCGCCACGCAGTCTGCTTCTCCTGGTGGAGGGCGCTCTGGTTGATCGCGCGACTCTCCTGTACGTAGGCGAAGTTGCTCTCGGCGGGGCCGGCGTTCTCCACCGACACCGGCTGCGCGGTGAGCGCCATGGTGAGGAACCGCCCGGCACGCCTCAGCATGATTCTCGGAACGTCCTGGAACTCGGGTGTTGCGCGGTGTGCGTCCGCGAGGAACTGGCCGAGCTGGTTGTTGCTGAGGAAGTCCTCGACCGGACGCTCCCAGAACGAGTATTCACGCTCGCCGATCAACTCGCGCAGCCGGGCCCGTAGCCCGTCGGCCGCGACGATCCGCTCCACGGCGTGCGGCATCTCCCACAAGGGGAATTCGCCGCTGCCCGACAATGCGCGCAGGCCGCGTTGCGACGGGTCGGGCACGGGTACCTGGACGTAGAGGGGGACGGCGTCGCGCCACGCCGCGCCATCGGGTGCCCACACGAAGTCGCGCCACCGGCCGGTCGTCACGTCCTGGACCCGGGCCGACCAGGTGATCGGCGTGTGAAGGCGGATGGCGGCACCACGGGGTTTGAACATCACCTTGCGCTCGGTGGACGAGCCGGCGACGAACGCCGGGCCGGTCGCCCGGCCGACCCCGCCGCTGCCCAGCAGCCCGTACTGCACCACACTGCTCATCCGATGCACCAGCCCTACGTCGACGTGAGCGCCGGTCTCCTCGCGGCGCTCATGGGTCAGGCTGCTCTCCAGGCCGGTGGCGCGCTGCTCCAACGTCAGGGAGGATCCCGGGGGAAGGTGGTCGAGTGTCGTGACCTGGGGATCACCGACCGCACGCGCGTGCAGAGTCACCACGAATCCCGGTCTCTGGGCGCCGGAGGTGCCGGTACCCGCGTCCGCCTCGGCGGTCAGCGGCACGGTGAACCGCACTCCTTCGTCCATCGCCGACCCGAACGACCAGGCCAACGCCTGCTCGACGTCGGCGAGCGGGATCGGTCGGTGTGTGCCGGGGACGATGCCGTTCAGCCAGGCGGTCAGCTCCACGCCGAAGGGGATCTCACCCATCCGCAGCAGGCCGGGGACCAGCGCGCTGACCTCGGCGTCCGTGCCGGGTGCGCTCGCCTCCGGCGCCTGTGGGCGTACCACGGAGGACCAGTCCCGGTCGATGGCGGCCCGCACCAGCCCGGACCGGGTGACGGGCCGGTCGCCGACCACGGCGACCCGATCGCCGATGCGGACCGTTCGCGCGAGATCGGCCAGGGACGCCAGCGTGACCGGGTCGACCCTGTTCGTGCCGAGCAGGTCGCGCGCCATCGGGGAGTAGTCGCCGATATCGGAGAAGCCCCGCTGGCGCGGATCAGGGTAGTAGGAGCGTCGCCCATCCACCAGCGTCGCAAGGTCACCGGCGGTGAACCGGTGCGGCTGGGCACCGGAGGGCCTGTCTTGGGCGAGCGCCGCCTGGAGCGCGGTGAGCTCCGCGCCGCGGTTGACCCGCCCATCCACACCGCCGGGGGCCTGGGCGGTGCGGCGAAGGTACCTGTCCAGCCGCCGGGCGGTGCCCGGACCGTCGCTGCGCGAGAACCCGGTCCGCGCTCGCAGCAGCCCTCGTACCCCGGACCGCGTCGCGCGCAGGCCGCGAACGAGCTGGTCGACGTGGTCCGTGGTCACCGCGGTGGCGCGCCGGTCCAGCATGTGCCGGACCAACGGCAGCAGGTGACCCCGGGTCATCGGCCCCTGACCCGTATCCTGCCTCGGCAGGCCGGGCCGCGCCAGCTCCAGCACTCGGTGCAGGTCGGCGAGTCTCCGGGGGTCGACGGGCATGCCCCCCACGCTGATCCAGCCGGCGCGGCGCGGCGCGGCGGCGTCACCGCCGTACAGATCCCCGTACACGCCGAGCACCTCAGCGGCCCGGTCCAGATTGTCAGGCCGCCAGCCGACCCCGAGCCACCGGACGACGCGGCGCGCCTCGTCGTCAGTGATACGCAGGCTCTCCCGCAGGACGGTCCACGACGCGGCGCCGGTCGGCGCCGGTACCTCCGGGTGTGACGCCGGTACCTCCGGGTGTGACGCCGGTACCGCCACGTGTGACGCCGGTACCGCCACGCCCGCATGCACCTGAGCCCGATCGAGAAGCCACTGCTTGCCGAACAGCCCCGTCGCCTCGGCCGGCACCTCCTGTGCCACTCGATGCAACTGGTCGACCCACCTCCGTTCCGGCTGGACCCGCTCCGGCTGGACCCGCTCCGGGGCAGTTGGGTTCTGACCCGGCTCCACGACCACCGTGTGTTCTGGGCGAGGGCCGCGCGCAGGTGCAGATGCATCGTCGTCCGCACGTACCTGTGCCCGTGGGGGGAGCCGCTGCTCGGGGGACCCGTCCGCCGCCCGCATTTCCAGGTTCATCCGACGTAGCTCGTCGACCCACGCCCGCTCCCCCTGGGTCAGCTCCGCCGCCGTGATCGAGTTCTGGCCCGGCTCGGTAACCACGGCGTGCCTTGCCCCGGCCTCCGGGCCGTCCACCAGTCCCTGGCGGGCGGTGAGTGGGAGTACCGGCTCGTGCATGCCGGTTTCACCGCCCCGTCTGAAGCCCGTGGCAGCGCCCTGGATCGCCCCAGCGGTAACGTCCCACGGCGTACCGATCCATCCCTGTCCGGTCACCACCCCGGTCCCGGCGGAGGTCAGGTACTCCTCTACGGCGCCCCCCATCGCGTGGCCCAACGACGTGGCCGCCCGCGTGCCCAGCGTCGGCCGGGCGACGCCACGAAGCAGATGACGAAGGCCGTCGCCCAGTTTCCCCATCGGCAGGGCGACGGCACCCGTGATCGCTGCCGACGTCGTGAGGTGCGTGTCCCAGCGCTTCCGGGTGTGCACTGCCATCTGGGCCAGTTGGTCGATCGCGTCCAATCCGATCTGCGAGAGCTCGCTGGCGGCGATCCACATGGCCAGGCGCAGTACGGCCGACCGGGCGATCAGCCGCCCCAGCGCCTCCAACGCCGGCACGGCGGACAGGGACGCGCCGAGTGTCGAGACCGACGTTGCGATCAAGTAGCTGATCTGGAGAAACAGAACGACGAGTTCCTCCAGCACGATGATCTTCATGTACTGGACGTTGACCGCGCTGTCGTAGATGAAGTCAGCGAGTTCCTGGGAGCCGTCGGCCACGCCTCGTAGCGCTTGTCCGTCAGCGCCGGTGAACGCGTCGGACGAGGCCGCGAAGGCCGCCGCCGCGGGTCCGTCCCAATCGGTACGGCGGACCAGCCGCGCCGGCTCGACGATCCGCTCCGCCAGCTCGGACACTGAGACGGCGATCCCCGTCCATTCCCTTGCCAGCCGCCAGAGCTGGTCCTCGTCGGCCTCCGGCCAGCCGTCGCCGGTCGTGATCAGGAAGACCTTTCGGGCCCATGGTGGAAGCTGCAGGCCCACCGTGACACTCCTGTCTGCCGCGTCCTCATCGCCGGGAGCCCGACGTCGAGATGGAGAAGCGTGCCCACAGTCAGCGCATGCTCATCCTGGATCAGGAAAGCCTACAAGGCCGATATATTCGATGTGATTCCAGCCATGCGGAGACGGGACCGCCATCAAGCGGTCGGGACGACACGGTCCGTCATGGCAAGATCACTGCCTCAGGTTCCCAGGGCTCGGGCAGATGTCGCCCAGGTGTGCCGTGGTCACCTTTGTGCGCCGCCGGCAGCGCGGCCACCCAGCCGGCCTCGGCCGGAGCGCGGCCGGGAGGCCCGCCAAGACTTTGACAAACTTCGATGGGTGTTCGTACTCTCGTGAAAGCGGTCTCCGTCAGCACGCACCGCCATCAGGGCGACTCTCGGCTGCGGCTCGCGACGCGAGCAACCACCCCTCAGGGTCGCGACCTTCCTGCGCGCACCGCTCATGCGCGCCTGATCAGAGCGGCCAGCCATGAGACGTACCCGGCAAAGCCCGCCCCATCCGTTTCGAGACCGATCCAAGGCATCCGCCGCCATCGCCGCGGCACTCGCCGCCGTCGCGGCAACCGGCTCGGCCGCGGTCGCGCAGGCCGCCGAGACCCTGCCCGCGACCACGCCGGTAGTCACCGCAGCCACGACTACCGAGCATCTGAACCGGGGATTGGTCAGCATCCGTACCGGCAACGGAAACTTCCTGTCGTGGCGGCTCCTGAACACCGACCCGGCCGGTATCGGGTTCAACGTGTACCGCGGTTCGCAGAAGGTGAACGCGGCGCCGATCATCACGGCGACGAACTTCGTCGACGTTGGCGGGCCCGCCGACGCCAGGTACACCGTTCGCCCGATCACCAACGGGGTGGAAGTCCTGACCGCGACGGAAGTACCGGTGACGCCCCTGGCCTCCGGCAGCGACGTACGCATCCAGAAGCCGGGCGGCGGCACGACCCCGTCCGGCGAGTCGTACACGTACGCCGCCAACGACGCGAGCGTCGGCGACCTCGACGGCGACGGCGAGTACGAGATCGTGCTGAAGTGGAACCCGAGCAACGCCAAAGACAATTCTCAGTCCGGCTACACCGGCAACGTGTTCATCGACGCCTACAAGATCGACGGTACGCGGCTGTGGCGCATCGACCTCGGCCGCAACATCAGAGCCGGAGCGCACTACACCCAGTTCCAGGTGTACGACTACGACGGTGACGGCAAGGCCGAAGTGGCCATGAAGACCGCCGACGGCACCAAGGACGGCGCCGGTACGGTGATCGGCTCGTCGAGTGCCGACTACCGCAACTCCGCCGGCTACGTCCTGTCCGGTCCGGAGTTCCTGACCATGTTCAACGGCCGGACCGGCGCCGCCATGTCCACCGTGAACTACGACCCGCCGCGCGGGACCGTGTCGGCGTGGGGTGACTCGTACGGCAACCGGGTGGACCGGTTCCTGGCCGGCACCGCGTACCTCGACGGATCGCACCCCAGCGTGATCATGTCGCGTGGGTACTACACCCGAACCGTCGTGGCCGCCTGGGATTTCGGCGGTGGCAGGCTCACCAGGCGGTGGACGTTCGACTCCAACTCGGCGGGCAGCCAGTACACCGGGCAGGGCAACCACCAGTTGTCCATCGCCGACGTCGATGCCGACGGCAAGGACGAGATCATCTTTGGATCGATGGCGATCAACGACAACGGCTCGCCGCTCTGGACCACCGGGCTCAACCACGGCGATGCCCTGCATGTGTTGAAGGACCCCAGTCGAAACAACCTGTTGGTCTTCAAGCCCCATGAGGACAGCAGCAAGCCGGCCACCTCGCTGGTGGACGGGCGCACCGGCTCCGTGGTGGTTCGGCAGGGGT
Organism: uncultured Micromonosporaceae bacterium; assembly: GCA_966211315.1. Classification (GTDB taxonomy): domain Bacteria; phylum Actinomycetota; class Actinomycetes; order Mycobacteriales; family Micromonosporaceae; genus CBIHNN01. The sequence continues at coordinate 11,000 of CBIHNN010000013.1, forward strand.
CCTGCGGCTGCGACAACGGCCGCGGGGTCGCCGCGGACATCTACGCCGGCAACCCCGGCATCGAGTTCTGGTCTGCTGCGGTCAACGGTCTCTACACCATCAAGGGGTCGAACGTCGGTCGCAAGCCCAGCTCGATCAACTTCGTCATCTGGTGGGACGGCGACGCCCAGCGGGAACTCCTCGACGGAACCCACATCGACAAGTACGGCACCGGCGGCGACACCCGCCTGTTGAGCGCCAGCGGAGTGCAATCCATCAACGGCACCAAGTCGAACCCCTCGCTGTCCGCCGACCTGTTCGGCGACTGGCGCGAGGAGGTCATCTGGCCGACCAGCGACAACACGGCGCTACGGATCTACTCCACCACCATCCCGACCGACATCTCGCACGTCACCCTGATGCAGGACCGCCAGTACCGGGAAGCCATCGCATGGCAGAACACCGCGTACAACCAGCCGCCACACCCGAGCTTCTTCATCGGGGCGACCCCGCCACGACCTGCAAATATCTATCATCCATGATGTCGTGGAGGTGCCTGTCAATGGAGATCGATCCTCCTTCCGGGCCGTCGCTGGGCCGTGGAGGTTGAAGTAACCACCGAACAGCGAGTCGAGGGTACGCCGCGCCAGCCGGGGACCGTCCGGCATGAGATGGCCGTACACGCGCAGCGCAAATCCGGGATCGGCGTGCCCCAGCCACTCGGCAACCGCCTCGATGCTCTCGCCTGCGTCCAGGAGCGCAGAGGCGTACAGATGCCGCGGCGCGTGCGTCCCGTGAACACGACTCGGCTCCAGCCCGGCGTGTCGCAGCGCCGGATGCCGGACATGATCGGCGGCCACCTGTTTGGCGCAACGCCGCGCCGCGCAGGGTGGAGAACGTGGGGTCGAGTCGCGGTGAGGGCCCTTACCGACCTGGCGGAGCAGGGGTTCTCGCGCCGTTCGCAAGCTGTTGAGCGAACTCCGGACTGGCGTGGTCGACCTGCACGGCGCTGCCGTCAGATGTCGCCTGGGTCTGGGTCAGCTTCGGCAAGCCCGCCCAGCTGAACGGCCACGGCGACAGCAGCATCGCCACGAAGCCAAGCATGATCGGAACGGCCAGCAGGCCCGAGTCGCCGGACATCGCGGGCCGGGCGATCACCGTACCGACGATGGCAGCCAGGCCACCGAAGAAGAGGACTACGGCCAGGTTCAATCCGATCCGCCGGCGCCGCACACAGGCGGCGCACAAAGGCCAGCCGTGGACCTTGATGAACCGCACCTTGCTCAGATATTCCTCGCCCCGGTTGAGTGCGGTGTAGCCAGGGACGAACAGCTTGCGGACCGGGGAGACCTTCGGCCGCGATTTCACCACGAAGTCCACCCGCTGCTCTGCGATGTGGCCGTGTTTGACACAGCGATCGGGCAGCGCCGGATTGGTGGCCAGCCAATCGGCGGGGATGTCGATCGCACCTGCTGGCGACACGGGACCTCCTGCGTCGGGGCTTGCCGCTACCAAGCAATAACATCAGCCCGTCGTACTGGGTCGGCTGGGCCGCCACACCCGAGCTTCGGAACCTGACCCGGATCTGTACGCGGTGGCGACGCCGTGCCGAAGTGTGACAATCGTCGAATGAGTCTGGAGAAGGTGGTATTCGGATTCTTCGTGCTGCTGGCGGCCACGTTGAACTTCGGGTTCTTCATCGGCGACATCTCCGACCCGACGCTGCACAACGAGTACGAACTGTTCGCGGCGGTGGTCGTCAACCTGGTCGCGACCGTGCTGAAGTTCGGGGACCGGACACAGATCGGCGCGGTGCACCTCGCCACGAGCCTCGTCGCCGACCTGCAGCTGATCGCCGCGACGCTCGTCTGGGCGTTCGCGTCGCAGATCTCGTCCACCGGTCTCTCCGGCCAGGCGACGGCGAGCGTGGTGTCGCTCTCCGCCGGCGCGTTGTTCGCCAACATCGTCTCGGTGGTGTTGCTGGTGATCGAGACCGTGTCGTTCCACCGCAGGTAGGGGCAGCTGTGAGAGCGCCGATGTCGGGTCGCGAACGTACGCCGGCCGGTTCGTCCGGGCAGGGGTCCGCCACCATCTTCCTGATCCTGCGCCGGATGCGAGCGCCGTTGATCACCCTGATCGCGATCTTCGCCGTCAGTGTGCTGGGCCTGGCCCTGATCCCGGGGCAGGACGCCGCCGGGCGACCCTGGCGGATGGGCTTCTTCGACGCGTTCTACTTCATGAGCTACACCGCGACGACCATCGGATTCGGCGAATTGCCGTACCCGTTCACCGCGGCGCAGCGGCTGTGGGTGACGGTCACGATCTACCTGACCGTCATCGGCTGGGCGTACGCGCTCGGCTCGTTGCTGACGCTGCTGCAGGACCGGCTGTTCCGGCAGGCGCTCGCGCTGCAGCACTTCACCCGCAAGGTCGCCCGGCTACGGGAGCCGTTCTTGCTGATCGCCGGGTACGGCCAGACCGGGCGGATGCTCGGCCGCTCGCTGGACGAGCTGGGCCGACGGCTCGTCGTCATCGACCGCACCGCCGAGCGGATCGACTCCCTGGATCTCGATTCCTACCACGCCGACGTGCCCGGCCTGGCCGCCGACGCCCGTAATCCCGAGCACCTGCGCGTCGCGGGCATGGATCACCCCTGCTGTGAGGGCGTACTCGCGCTCACCGACGACGACGAGACGAACCTGGCTGTCACCATGTCCGCAGCTCTGATGCGCCCTGAGCTGCCCGTGATCACCTGTACGGTGTCGCCTGCGATAGCCCATCGCATGTCCGCGTTCGGCACACCCACCATCGTCAATCCGTTCGACCGTTTCGGCGATCACCTGCGGCTCGCGCTGCGGGCGCCCGCGTCGTACCAGCTGTTGTCGTGGCTGGAGAGCGGTCCGGGCGCCGAACTGCCCACCGTGGGGCGGCCACCGACGGCCGGCAGGTGGGTGATGTGCGGCTACGGCCGCTTCGGCCGGGAGATGGCCGCGGACCTGCGACGTCAGGGCGCCGCCGTCACGGTCATCGAGTCCGCGGCCGGCACCCGGCAAGACCCCTCGATCGTCGTGGGTGACGCGTCGGAACCGGCCGTCCTGGCCCGCGCCGACCTCGAGACCGCGGTGGGCCTGGTCGCCGGGACGGACAACGACACAACGAACCTGTCGTTGATCGCGGCCGCACGCCGAATCAACGCCCGGCTGTTCGTCGCGGCGCGGCAGAACGAACACGCCAGCGCGCCGCTGTTCGCGGCGATGCGGGTGGACTTTCTGCTCGTACCCGCGCAGGTCGTCGCCCACGAGGTGTACGCGCAGCTGAGTACGCCCTTGCTCTGGCGGTTTCTGCAGGAGATGCCCGCCCGCGGCGACGAGTGGGCGGCGCAGGTGATCAAGCGTCTGACCGATCAGTGCGGTCGGCACCTGCAGGCCCTGTGGAAGATCCAGCTCACCGATACCGAGGCCCCCGCCCTGCGCCGCTGGCTGGCGGACGGTCACGTTCGGCTCGGTGACGTGCTGCGCAGTCCCGAGGATCGGAACGAGAGGTTGCGCGCCGTCGCGCTGCTGGTTCTGCGCCGCGACGGCGAATGTGTGCTGATGCCGGGGGACGATTTCGCTCCGGCCTCCGGCGACCAGGTGCTGTTCGTCGGCCGGCCTGCCGCGCGTAGGGCGCTCGATACCACGGTCACCCTCGACTCGGTCCTCCAGTATGTCGTTCATGGCCGGGAGGTCCCGACCAGCTGGATATGGCGCCGCCTGACGCGCCGCCGGGCCGGCACCGCCTGATCGATCACCGCCGGCGAACGTCCACTGGCCTTCCATCTTGTTCTGGAGCGACGCGAACCATATTCTCGTTCGTGAATGTCCGATCAAGCGGCTCCTGCAAGTGGGAAGGCGGCACGATCATTACTTCCTCCTCCCGGCCTCGCCGACCTCGTCGTTTCCGGCGCATGACCCGTCTGGCCGGTGCCGCCCTCGCCATCCTCGCCCCGATCGCCACCCTGGGGGTCTCCGCCGGTATGGAGGTCTCCGCCGCCACCATGAGCAACGCCGCCACCGATGCCCTCGACGGCGTGTGTGCCACGTTCCAGGTCTTCGACGGGCCGAGGTCGCTCGGATACGTCTCGCGCAGCGGCGCAGGATACGGTTTCACCTCCTCCGCCACTGCCGCCATGCCGTTCCGGCTGGAGGCGACCCAGCTGTCCCGGTACGAGTTGTTCGACTCGACCGGCGCCCCCGTGTACCAGAGCGTGGTGAGTTTCATCCTCGCCGGTGGCGAGTATGGAGACCGGGCCGACTTCACGGTGGACAAGGCGGGTGAACGGTACCGCTTCACGGCCACCGCCACCGGTCAGGTGATGGGCTCCCACCTCGGACGTCTGGCCGCGGGCGGATCAGCCAGCAGCGTGGCGTTGACCGCCGCCACCGGTTGCTACACGCCCCCGGACATCGCCACGGGCGTGTCGGGCACCGCCGGGCCCGGGGTCGACAGCAACGGCAGGATCGTCGGGAGCATCGACGCCCACGCCCACATCACCGCCGGGGCCGCCTTCGGCGGTCAGCTGCACTGCGGCGATGCGTGGGCCTCCGGCGGCGTCAAGGTGGCGCTCGCCGGGTGCGCCTCGCACGCCAGCTTCAGCGTCGGTGCGGTGCTCGAAGCCCTCATCGGCGGCACTGACGTGGTGGGCTCGGCGGAGGACGGCTGGCCGACCTTCGGCGACTGGCCGCAGGCCAGCTCACTGCTGCACGAGCAGTCGTACTACCGGGGGATCGAGCGTTCCTGGCGGGCCGGTCAGCGGGTACTCAATACGTTGCTCGTGGCGAACCGGGTCATCTGCGAGTTGTACCCATCGCGGGACACGTCGTGTGACGAGATGGAGCAGATCCGCGTCCAGGTGAAGTACCTGTACTCCATGCAGGACTACATCGATGCGCAGAACGGCGGCAAGGGCCAGGGCTGGTTCCGCATCGCCACGACGCCGGCCCAGGTACGCAGCATCGCGGCCCAGGGCAAGCTGGCCGTGACGATCGGCGTCGAGAACTCGGAGCTCTTCGGCTGCCGCGAGGTCAAGGACGTCGCCAGGTGCACCACGTCGGACATCGACGCCGGCCTGGAGGAGCTACAGGCCCTGGGCGTCTCCGGACTGTATCCGGTGCACAAGTTCGACAACGCCTTCGGCGGCACCCGCTTCGACTCCGGCGTCACCGGCGCGGCGCTCAACGTGGGCAACATGCTGTCCACCGGGCACTGGTGGACAGCGACCAGCTGCACCGGCCCGGCGGACAATGAGCAGCCGCTCGTCAGCGACGACTTCGTCCGGTTGCTCAAGCTCGGCGGTCTGAACCTTCCGGCGGGTGCGGTGCTGCCGGTGTACCCGAGCGGCAAGATCTGTAACGTCCGCGGCCTTACACCGCTGGGCAGACACCTCATCCAGCAGCTGATGGCCCGCGGCATGATCATCCACATCGACCACATGAGCGTGAAGACCGCCCAGGCCGTGCTCGACCTGGCCGCCGCGGCCCACTACCCCGGTGTGACGTCGGTGCACACCTGGGCCGACCGGGCTCTGGTCGACCGAGTGCTCGCGCTCGGCGGGTTCGCCGCCACATACGCCTACGCCGCCGCGGACGCCGGTAACGGCGAGCCGGACTTCCTGTCCGAGTGGCGCGCCAACCGCGTCCTGGCGCATGGTGGCTCGATCACCGGTTACGGATTCGGCAGCGACGTCAACGGGTTCGCCCCGCAGGCGCCGCCGCGCCTCGACGCCAGGACCAGCCCGCTGGCCTACCCCTTCACCGCACCCAACGGCACCACCGTGAGCAGGCAGGTCTTCGGGTCGCGCACCTTCGACCTCAACACCGACGGTGTCGCCCAGTACGGCCTGTACGCCGACTGGACCACCGACCTCATCCAGCAGGCCGGCAACGACGGACCCGAGCTGAGGAAACAGCTGATGAACGGGGCGGAAGCGTACACCCAGATGTGGGAGCAGGCTGGCCGTCGGGATTAGTCACCGCGTTGCCCGCGAACAGCTGGGGCACCCCGGAGAGCCGGTACGGTCAGGCAGCCGACAGGCTGCGCGGTGTACTGAGCGTAACCAATTGGCGTCGGCGTACCGGCCGGCGACAGCACCGTCCCGTCGCTGTACCAATGCGGACAGTTCGACTTCTCCCAGGTGTCTTCTCGTCCTCCCAAGCCGCGTGGTACAGCTGGCAGACGGAGCGACTGGAGGACTCATGGCAGTGCAGAGAGTGACCCAGACCGAGATGACGTCTCCGGTGGAATATCGGTATCGGCCCGCACTTCGACGGCCGCCGGTTCCGGTGCCCCGGGGTGGGACGACCGTCGCAGAACAGATCGCACGACTCGCTGACGACTATCAACGCGCGTTGTTCTGTCGCAAGCGGGCGGAGGGTGCTCGGCGCCAATGGTTCGCAGGCAGCCAGCGAGAGATCGGCTATGTGATGGCTCGGGCGGACGCTGGTGACCCCAGGTTCAAGAAGATGACGTACGGCCAGTTGGAGATGATCGGCCGGTGGCGATGGTCTCAGTCATCGCGTGGCCAGTACCTCATGAACGTGGACGAGAAGTTCACCCAGTGGGCGCAGATGTATCTGTCCTTCGCCGAGATGGAAGTGCTGAATCACCATGGCGTACCGCGTCGCTGAGCAGGTTTCATGTATCCGCTGGCATGAACCGGGCCGCTGACCGGCGCTGACTGGCGATGGGCCGGGGCGCCCAGGGCGTCCAGTCCTCCCGCTCATGACTCCTCATCCTGCGCGACGGTGAGTTCTACGGCGACGGTCAGGCGCCACAGGGGTTACCGCTGATGATCGCCGGCGCTCCGCCCTGGTCACTCGGGTGGTTCCGGCCGACTGCCCGATGGCGCCGGCCCGTGCCGGCTGGACAGCGTGCAGGTGCACTCCGACGCTCGTACGCTCAAAAAGCACGGGGCCTCCCGCACATGTCGGCACCGCCGATGAGGCCGTCCTCGCCGGCGATCCACGTCAGAGAGGCGCGCACATGAAAATCACGGATGGCATGTGGTTGGTCCAGCCGGGCATGCATCCGCAATACGCCGCCGAGGCGTACGACATGGACGCCACTGCGGAGGGTCTGACGGTGTACGCCCCGGTGCGCCGGATCGAGGATCGCGGCTCAGTCCTCAACATCGCGCTGCTGACGGTTCGGCTGACGGCGCCCCTTCCGGGCGTCATCGGCGTCGAGGTGACCCACCACGCCGGCGGCGTCGACCGCGGGCCCCGGTTCGATCTGGCCTCCGACAGTGTGCATCGGCCGGAGACGGAGATCGGGCACCACACCGCGGAGATTCGCAGCGGGCTGCTGACGGCGCGGGTCCGCCGTGGTTCGCCGTGGCGGCTGGAGTTCCTGCACGACGGCGGGCTGCTGACGACCAGCGGCGACCGGGCCCTGGGCTTCGTGGACACCGCCGCGGGGCGGCACCACATGGTCGGCCGGCTTTCCCTCACCGTGGGGGAGACGGTGTACGGCCTCGGCGAGCGCTTCACCGCGTTCGTCAAGAACGGACAGGTGGTCGAGACGTGGAACGCCGACCCCGGCACGGCCAGCGAGCAGGCCTACAAGAGCATCCCGTTCTATCTGTCCAGTCGCGGCTACGGTGTGCTTGTCGCCGACCCGGGCAGGGTCTCGTTCGAGGTGTCCAGCGAGAACACCAGCGCGACCCAGTTCAGCCTGGAAGGGCAGACGCTGCGGTTCTATGTCGTCGACGGGCCGACACCGGCCGCGGTTCTTGAGCGCTACACCGCGCTGACCGGCCGGCCCGCGCTGCCCCCGGCCTGGTCGTTCGGGCTGTGGCTGAGCACGTCGTTCACCACGGACTACGACGAGGACACGGTCAACGGGTTCATCGACGGGATGGCGGAGCGGAACATCCCACTCAGCGTCTTCCACTTCGACTGCTACTGGATGCGGGAGTTCAACTGGATCGACCTGGTCTGGGATGCCCGGGTCTTTCCGGATCCGGCAGGGCTGCTGCGTCGTCTCCGGGACCGTGGGCTCAAGGTCAGCGTGTGGATCAACCCGTACGTCGCCCAGCGTTCGGCGCTCTTCGAGGACGGCCGCGAGAAGGGCTATTTCGTCAGGCGGGCCGACGGCAGCGTATGGCAGTGGGATCTGTGGCAGGCCGGGATGGCACTGGTGGATTTCACCAATCCGCAGGCGCGCGAATGGCTCGCCGGCAAGCTCGACGGCCTGGTCGACATGGGCGTCGAGTGCTTCAAGACGGACTTCGGCGAGCGCATTCCGACCGATGTGGTCTGGCACGACGGGTCCGATCCGCGGGGGATGCACAACTACTACACGTACCTTTATAACAAGACGGTCTTCGACGTCCTTCACAGACGCAACGGCGAATCGGGTGCCATTGTGTTCGCGCGTTCGGCGACGGTTGGCGGTCAACGGTTCCCGGTGCACTGGGGCGGCGACAACTCGTCGAGCTTCGAGTCGATGGCGGAGAGCCTTCGCGGTGGGCTCTCCCTTGGACTGTCCGGCTTCGGCTTCTGGAGCCATGACATCGGTGGTTTCGAGGGCACACCCGACCCTGCCGTGTTCAAGCGGTGGTTGGCGTTCGGACTGCTGTCCAGCCACAGCCGGCTGCACGGGAGTTCGTCGTACCGGGTCCCGTGGCTGGTCGACGACGAGTCCGTCGAGGTAGCGCGCCGCTTCGTCCGGCTGAAGCACCGGCTTATGCCCTATCTGTATCAGGCTGCCGTCACGGCGCACCAGGTGGGCACTCCGGTGATGCGGGCGATGTTGCTGGAGTTCCCCGAGGACCCCGCATGCACGTACCTCGACCGGCAGTACATGTTCGGCCCGGATCTGCTGGTCGCCCCGGTGCTGTCCGCCGACGGCGTGATCGACTACTACGTACCGTCCGGACGATGGGTCTCCCTCCTGACCGGCGAGCCGGTGCAGGGCCCGGGCTGGCGCCGCGAGACGCACGGATTCACCACGTTGCCGTTGCTGGTCCGTCCGGGTGCCGTGGTGCCCGTGGGCGCCCGCAACGACCGTCCGGACTACGACTACGTGGACGGGCTCGCCATGCTGACGAACCGGCCGGTCCCGGGAACGGTGGTACATGTGCCCGATCTCCGTGGGGCGACCGCAGCGACCTTCACCGTCACCGAGGACGGCCGAATCGACGGACCGGGCGGCGGCTGGAGTCATGTGGAACTGGAACCCGGGACCGTGCCGACGTGGTGAATCCGCCGTCGGGGACGCGTTTGCGGGGTGGCTGGCGCAACGTCGGGAGGGGGTGAGGAACTCGGGGATGGTCGCACCGGATGCACCCGCATGCTCCGCCGGTTGTAGGGGCGTCATTCGGCGTTTCCCGGGGTCGCCTATGGATCGCAAATGTTTCGGACTTTGTCGGCCCGATATTGAGCTATTTCATGGTCAATAGGGGATATTGATCCGTTGACAGTGACCTTTATCACATGGCAGACTTAAACCGGCTCGAAACGTTTCCGAAAGTTTCGACCGGGGAAGTCCCGTGATCCGCCTCTACACAAGGATCTGAGATGACATTTGGGACGAAGAGGGCCACCCTCGCCTCTGTCGCGGCGGCGGGCCTCGTCGCGGCACTGCTGGCCGGATGCAACCGCGGTGAATCGAGCAACCCCGCCGGATCGACGGGCCAGGCGGCCAAGCGGGCATGTGTGCTGCTGCCCGACGCGGAATCCTCGAACCGTTGGGAGAACGGCGACCGTCCGGCCCTGGCGAAGGCGTTCGCCGACCAGGGCGTGCAGGCCGACATTCAGAACGCCCAGAACGACACCGGCAAGTACGCCACCCTCGGCCAGCAGCAGCTCACCAAGGGCTGCTCGGTCATGCTGCTCGTCGACCTGAACAAGGCGGGAATTCAGGTGGCGGACAAGGCGAAGTCGCAGGGCGTCCCGGTGATCGCCTACGACCGCCCCATCGCCGGCGCCGACTACTACGTGTCCTTCGACAACTTCCGTGTCGGTGAGCTCGAAGGGCAGATGATCGTCGACGGCCTCAAGGCCGCCGGTAAGGACCCGGCGACGGCGAAGGTCGTCTACGTCGGCGGTGACCCGACGGACGGCAACGCGAAGCAGTTCCACGACGGCGCTGACAAGGTCATGGCAGCGGCGGGCATCAAGCCGGCGTTCGAGACGCCGGGCAGCTGGGCCCCGGCCAAGGTCGGCACGTACTTCGAGCAGGCGTACACCGCGCTGCAGGGTCAGATCGACGCGGTCTGGGTCGCGAACGACTTCAACGCGGCCGCGGTGATCTCGGTGCTGGACAAGAACGGCAAGAAGGTGCCGGTCTCCGGCCAGGACGCAAGCCCGCCTGCCCTACAGAACATCCTTCTCGGCAAGCAGGTCGCCACGGTCTACAAGCCGTTCCAGGTGGAGGCGCAAGCCACCGTGGAGCTGGCCATGAAGATGATCAACGGCCAGAAGCCGACCGTCGACCAGAAGGCGGCTGACGGCACTCCGTTCCTCCCACAGACCCCGATCATCATCAAGGCCGACAACATGCAGAAGGTCTTCGATGACGGGAACGCCAAGGTCTCGGAGATCTGCACCGGAGAGGTCGCCGCCCTCTGCCAGAAGTACGGCATCAAGTAGGCCGTAGGTGCCATTGTCGCCGTCGATCGCGGTGGCCATGTGGTCGAGCCGCCGCATGGCCACCGTCCTCGCGCAGACGCACCCCACAGACCCGTCCCGCCCGCGGGTCGCCGCCCTGGTGACAGTAGGCAAGGAGTAGACGTGGAAACCCCGATCATCGAGCTGAAGAACATCCGTAAGAGCTTCGGCCCTGTCGACGTGCTCAAGGGCGTGGACATGCGGGTCTATCCGGGCAAGGCCTCCGCGCTCGTCGGCGACAACGGCGCCGGTAAATCGACCTTGATCAAAGGGCTGTCCGGGGCCCAGCCGTACGACTCCGGCGACGTCTCCTTCGAAGGGGAGTCCGTCACCCTCGCATCACCACGCGACGCGTCCCGCAACGGTATCGAGGTCGTCTACCAGGACCTCGCGCTCTGCGAGAACCTCGACATCGTCCAGAACATGTTCCTGGGCCGCGAGGAAACCCATCATGCGATGCTCAACCAGTCGGAGATGGAGAAGCACGCCACTGCGACGTTGCAGTCGCTCTCGGTCCGCACGATGAAGTCCGTACGGCAGAAGGTCTCCTCCCTGTCCGGGGGGCAGCGACAGACCGTGGCGATCGCCCGGGCGGTGCTGCAGAAGGCGAAGGTGGTCATCCTCGACGAGCCCACGGCGGCGCTCGGCGTCGCACAGACCGAACAGGTGCTGGCACTCGTCCGGCGCCTGGCCGACTCCGGTGTCGCCGTCGTCATCATCAGCCACAACCTCGCTGACGTGTTCAAGGTTTGCGACTACATCAATGTGCTGTATCTCGGCACAATGGTCGCCCAGCTGAAGACGAGCGAGACCAAGTACAACGACGTCGTCGGCTACATCACCGGTATCAAGACCGATGACAAGGACCTCGAGGAGGTGGTCTCGTGACCACGGCCTCCGACAAGTCGACGAACCCGTCGACGAACCGGGCCGCCGCGACGATAGCCGCGTCCACCCCCACGATCGCGACCGGGCACGAGGGCACGATCCGGGACCAGTGGGACAGCTACCTCCAGCGGATCCGCGGCGGCGAGATGGGCATGCTGCCCGCGCTCGCCGGGTTGGTGATCATCAGCGTCCTGTTCTACGTGCTGACCCCGTACTTCTTCACCAAGACCAATATCGCCAACCTGATGACCCAGACCGCGGCGCTGATGATGCTCGCGATGGCGCTGACCTTCGTGATCATCCTCGCTGAGATCGATCTCTCGGCCGGTGTCACCGGTGGTCTGGGAATGGCGGTCTTCATCCTGCTCACGAACGTCACACGGTGGAACTGGGTTTCCGCGCTGCTCGTCGCGTTTCTGGTGGGCATGGCGATCGGCTCGTTCATCGGCTTCTTCGTCGCGAGGATCGGCATTCCGTCGTTCGTCGTCACCCTCGGCCTGTTCCTGGGTCTGCAGGGCCTGAACCTGGTTCTGCTGGGCAATGCCGGGGCCTACCGCATCGAATCGCCGGCGGTCAGGGCCATCATGAACAGGTCGATGCCGGTCTGGGCCGGCTGGGTCATGCTCGCCGTGGTCGTCGGGGTATCACTGGTCACCGGGCTCTACGATCGCTCACGGCGACTCGCCAGCGGCATGCCGGTACGGCCGATCAGTCTGCTGTGGATGCGCGTCGCCCTATGGGTCGTCGGCGGCGGGCTCGTCGTCTTCCTGCTCAGCCAGAACCGGTCGACGAGTGTGATACCCATCGAGGGCGTCCCGATCGTGGTGCCCATCGCGCTCATCATCCTCTGGCTCGGTACGGTCATGCTCGACCGCACGCGTTTCGGCCTGCACCTCTACGCGGTCGGCGGCAATCCTGAGGGCAGCAGGCGTGCCGGCATCAACGTGTCGCGGTTGCGGATGGCCGCCTTCATCCTGTGCTCCACCCTCGCCGTCGTCTCCGGCCTCTTCTCAGCGAGCCAGACGGGCACGGTCGAGTCCTCTGCCGGACGGGACATCGTGTTGTCCGGAGTCGCGGCCGCCGTCGTGGGTGGTGTCAGCCTCTTCGGCGGTCGCGGCCGTCTGGCTCAGGCCGCAATCGGGGCGCTGCTCATCTCGATGATCACGAACGGGCTCGGCCTCCTCGGCCTCTCCGCGGGTGTCACGCTGCTCGTCACCGGTGGAGTCCTGGTCCTCGCCGCCACGGTCGACGCGCTGTCGCGGCGGCGTGCTGGAGCTACGTCCCTGGCACGGACGTAGGCCGGTTCACAACGCTCCTCCATGCACATCGACGGCGGGTCGCTCGGAGGCGACCCGCCCCATCCGCCGATCTGATCGAGCCAGGAGCTCAGCCGGTGATGACTCCAGGGGGCCCCGGTCGAGACGAACACGTTGACGGCCCGTGGCGGGAGCGGGAGATCGAGCTCAGGGCCGCCAGGACGTACCCGAATCCCTACATCGACGTCGAGGTCTGGGCCGAGTTCACCGACGAGTCCGGGGCCGTGCTCCGCAGGGCGGCCTTCTGGGACGGCGGCCGAAGCTGGGGCGTGCGGTTCGCGCCGCCGCGACCCGGTGTCTGGACCTGGCGCAGCTTCAGCTCCACCGGTGACCCCGGTCTGACCGGCGTCACCGGCGAGGTGACCGTCGTCGAGGCTCGTCCCTCCGATCATGTGTTCCACGAGCACGGGTTCTGGCGGATGTCCCGCAACGGCCGGAACCTGGTCCACGCCGACGGCACCCCGGCCATTCTCGTGGGGGACACCGCTTGGGCGCTGCCCTGGCGCGCCACCGTGGAGCAGGTCGAGGTGTATGCGTCCGACCGTCAGGCGAAGGGATTCAACGCGGCCCTGCTGATGAGTGTCCAACCGGATATGAAGGCAACCGGGCCGCGCGACCGCCAGGCCGACAACGGCTTCGACATCGGTTTCGAGGATCTGTCCGAGGGACGCCTCAACCGTCCCAACGTGGCGTACTTCCGCTATCTCGACCGCCTGCTCGGCATTCTGGTCGCGCACGAGATCGTCCCGGTGTTGTCCCCGGTCTTCCAGGGATTCGGCTGGAAAGGTCTGGACACTGCCGGCACGGTGGTGCCACCCGAGGAATACGCCCGCTACTGCCGCTACCTGGTCGCGCGGTACGGGGCCCGCCCGGCGATGTACATCGTCGGAGCCGACGGCGCCGGTGACGAGCCGCAGGCGCGGGCCGGTGGCGCGGAGATCCACGCCTGGGACTGTTACGGCCAGCCCACCGGCATCCACTACCGGCCGCACGCCGTCGCCGACCGCTTCCAGGCGGCGCCGTGGCTGGACTTCCAGTCCTGCCAGACCGGTCACGAGGGTGAGCACGTCGCGGAGCGGGTCGCCGACATGTGGCGGAACCGGCCGGTCAAGGGTGTTCTCAACGGCGAGCCGACCTACGAACACAGCGGACGGCGGGGCAAGGGCGCCGGATGGTGGCAAGGACACGAAGCCTGGAGCAACCTCTGCGCCGGCGGAACCCTCGGCGTGGTGTACGGCGCCGCGAGCCTCTGGCAGTGGCGGCTGCACCCTGCGGAACCCGGCCACGCGTCGTACTTCCTGGCCGACGACGCGGGCTGGCGCGAGGCGCTCGACTTCGAAGGCTCGACGTACGTCGGCCTCGTCGCGAAGATCTTCTCCGGCCTTCCGTTCCTGGACATGGAACCCGGCTGGCGGGAGGCGATCGCGATGCGCGCGCTGCTCGTTCCCGGACGGTTCCTTCTGTGTTACCGCGAGCACGGTGGCGACGTGCCGGTCTTCGGCGACGACGTTCCGCTTGACTACCGCGTACTGGATCCCCGAACCGGGAGGGTCGTCACCGAAGGCGTTCGCCGCGGCCCGGGCGATTCGATCCCCGACGCGGGCGGCGAGCCGCGGCTGTACATCTGCGTGGGACGCGGACCGTGAGGATCGCCCAGCACGGCCGCCCGGCGCCGCCGGATCTGGACGCCGCCGGCCCACAGCGCCACCGCCGGTTCACCGGGAGCCATGATCATCAGGTCCGGGGGCGGACGACTGCCTTCACCGCTCGTTCGTCGCGTCGGCCCGCGGTCAGGGCTTCCTCGACTTGATCGAGCCGATACCGTCCGGTGACGAGACGGTCGAGCTCGACCCTGCCGGACGCGACAAGGTCGATCGCGGTGGGCCAGGTGTTCGCGTAGCGGAACGTGCCGGTGACCTCAAGTTCTCTCTCCTGGACAACGGGGAGCGGCAGCGGGATCTCGTCGCCGCCCATACCGACAAGAACGGCGCGCCCGGCACGGTCGAGCGCACGGATCGCCTCACCGATCGCCGGTGGGTGACCGGAACATTCGATGAGGACCTGCGGCGGCCTGTCGAGCGTTGTGACGGTGCGCTCCCGCGCATCGATGACCTCCGTCGCGCCCAGTTCCCGAGCGAGGGCGAGCCGGGACGGGTTGACGTCGGATACCACGACGTCGGTGGCGCCGAAGGCGACGGCGACCTGAACGCTGACGAGCCCGATCGCTCCCGCACCGGTGATGAGGACACGACTGCCCCCACTCACGCGGCCTTTGCGGCAGGCCCAGACGCCGACCGACAGCGGCTCCAGCAGTGCGGCCGCGTCGTCGCTGATGCTGTCGGGCACCGGATGGGCGAATGCCTCGTGTACGGCGACGTATTCCGCGAACGCCCCGTCGATGGGCGGAGTCGCGAAGAAGCGCATGCGGGGGCACAGGTTGTATCGCCCGGCAAGGCATTGGTCGCAGGTGAAGTCCGGCACTCCCGGCTCTATGGACACGCGCTGCCCCGTGGTCAGGCGAGTGACGCCGGGTCCGAGTTCCGTCACCGTGCCGGAGGCCTCGTGTCCCAGGATCAACGGAGTCTCGACGATGAAATGTCCGATTCTGCCGTGATCGTAATAGTGGGTGTCGGACCCACAGACTCCCACGGACTCGACGCGGACGACGATCTGCCCCGGCCCGGGTTCCGGTGTCGGTCGCTCCGCGACGACGAGGTCCTTCGGACCGTTCAGGACAGCGGCTCTCATCCGTTCTCCCAGGAAACTCTCGACGTGGCAGCGGCAGGCTGGTAGGCCGCAGCGCTTACGGCTTACTTGACGGATCCCAGGGACAGGCCCTGGACGAGCTTGTCCTGGGCGGCGAAGCCCGCCACGAGCACGGGCAGCGAGACGACGAACGCCGCCGCGCAGAGCTGGGCCAGGAACAGGCCCTGGCTGGTGACGAAGCCGGTCAGGAAGACCGGTGCGGTCTCCGCCACGGTGGCGGTGAGGACCCGGGCGAAGAGCAGCTCGTTCCAGCTGAAGATGAAGCAGATCAGCGCGGTGGCGGCGATCCCGGGCATGACGACGGGCGCGATGATCGAGCGCAGCGTCCTGGACAGGTTCGCGCCGTCCACGCTGGCCGCCTCCAGCATCTCCACCGGGACCTCGACCAGGAAGGAGCGCATCATCCAGACGGCGATCGGCAGGTTCATCGAGGTGTAGAAGAGGATCAGCAGCCAGATGTTGTCGAGCAGGCCGGCGTACTGTGCGAACAGGTAGAGCGGAAGCAGGCCGGCGACGACCGGCAGCATCTTGGTGGAGAGGAAGAAGAACATGACATCCGTCCACTTCCTCACCGGCCTGATCGACAGCGCGTACGCGGCCGGGATCGCCAGGAGCAGTACCAGGACCGTGGAGATGACGCTGGCGGTCAGCGAATTCAGCAGCGGCGGCCACGGGCTGGCGCCGCCGGTGAAGAACTCCCCGTAGCCCTCGAGGGTGAGCGGGGCGAACAGCGCCGGCGGGTTCGTCGCGGCGTCGGCCTCGCTGTGGAACGAGGTCAGCACCATCCACACCACGGGTAGGACGAACAGGATGCCGACCACCCAGGCGGCGAGGGAGAGCAGTGGACCGCTGCGGGGCTTGCGGGGTCGACGGGGTTCGCCGGACTCGGTGCGGGTCGCCGGGATGGGACCGGTGTCAGTGATCGACGTCATCGACCTGTCTCCTGTTTGAAGAGGGTGGACACCGTCCGCAGCGCGAACGTGGCGATGATGATGGTGCCGATGACGACCACGACGGCGGCGGCGGACGCCCGGCCGTAGTCGTGGGCGTTGTAGAACGTCTGGTAGATCGCGTACGGCAGGTTCGCGGTGCCGAGGCCGCCGGACGTGATGGTGAAGACGGCGTCGAAGTTCTGCACCACGTAGATGGCGCCGAGCAGGCCGCCCAGTTCGATGTACTGGCGCAGGTGCGGCAACGTCATGTTGGTGAAGATCTGCCACGTCGACGCGCCGTCGATGCGGGCGGCCTCGACGACGTCCAGCGGGCGGCTCTGCAGCCCGGCGAGCAGGATCAGCATCATGAACGGCGTCCACTGCCAGACCAGGGCGATGACCACCGCGGGCAGCGGCATCGAGCTGATCCAGTCGGGCTGCGGCGGGTCCGCCCCGAAGATGCCCCAGATCCAGGTGAGCATGCCGTTGAGGAGGCCGTACTCCGGGTTGTAGAGGGCGTGCTTCCAGAGCAGGGCGGCTGCGACGGGCACGACCAGGAACGGGGCGATCATCATCGTGCGGACCGCGCCGCGGCCGCGGAACTTGCGGTCCAGCAGCAGCGCGATGCCGAGGCCGAGCAGCAGACTGATGATGACCACGGACGCCGTGAGCAGGATGGTGGTCCACACCGCGTCGCGCATGTTGACGTCGGTCAGGACCCGCTGGAAGTTGTCGAAGCCGGCGAAGCCGATCTCGTCGGGGTAGTAGGCGTTCCAGTTCATGAACGAGATGACCAGGGTCGCCACGAACGGCAGCTGGGTCACCACGATCATGAAGACCAGCGCGGGCAGCAGCGGCGCCCGGCGCGCCCATCCCGCGGTCCGTCGGACGACTCCAGGTGGCCGTGGAGGCGGGGTCGTCGCGGTCTGGCCCTTGTCGGTGCTGTCCACCGCGAGAGTCATGGGAGTCTCTCCTTTTCGGAAGGCCGCGGTCAGCTGCGCCGGGCCCGGTAGCGTTCGGCGACGTCCTCGGCCAGCTCCTGCCCCCGGTCGAGGGCCTCATCGACACTCATCCGCCCAGCGATCGCGGAGCTGACGTGCTGCGACACCTGGGTTCCCAGGTCGGTGAACTCGGGGATGTCGATGAACTGGATGCCGATGGCGGGACGTGCCTGTACGCCCGGGTTACGCGGATCAGCGCTGGCGATGGCGGCGCGCTGGGGTTCGGCGAATGCGCCGGCCTCCTGCAGGTACTGCGGGTTCGTGTAGATGGAGGCGCGCTTGCCGGCGGGAACCCTGGACCAGCCGAGCTTCGCGCCGACCAGTTCCTCGTACTCCTTGCTGGACGCCCAGGAGATGAACCTCCACGCGTTGTCCTTCTTGGCGCTGGCCTGCTGGATGCTCCACGACCAGGCGTAGAGCCAGCCGGAGCTCTTCGTCTTGACGACGGGTGCGGCGACGTAGCCCATCTTGCCCTTGACCGGCGAGTTCGCGGCCTCGAGGGATCCGGCGGCGCTGGTGGCGTCGTACCACATCGCCGCATTGCCCTGGACCATGTTGTTGAGGCACTCGGTGAAGCCGGCCTGCGGTGCCCCGATCTCACCGTGGTCGCGCACCAGGTCCACGTAGAACTGGGTGGCCTGCTTGAACTCGGGCGCGTTCACGGCGGCCTGCCAGTCGGCGGTGAACCAGGTCCCGCCGAAGGTGTTGACCACGGTGGTCAGCGGGGCGAAAATCTGCCCCCAGCCGGGCTGGCCCCGCAGGCAGATGCCCGCCATCCCGGGCACCTTGCCGTCGACCTGGGCGGCGATGTCGGCGACCTGCTGCCACGTCGGGTTGGGCGGCATCTGGATGCCCTGCTGCTCCAGCACGTCCTTGCGGTACATCAGGAACGAGGACTCCCCGTAGAACGGCTCCCCGTAGATCTTCCCGTCATCCGCGGTCAGCGACGTCGTCATGGGCCCGAGAACGTCGGCCTGATTGAACGCCGCGTCGGCCGCGATGTACGGGTCCAACGGTGCGACCCATTTGCTCTTCGCGTAGATCGGGATCTCGAAATTGCTCAGCGACGCGATGTCGTACTGTCCGGCCTGGCTGGAGAACTCTTGGCTGATCTTGTCTCGTACATCGTTCTCCGGCAGGACGGTGAAATTTACCCCGATGCCGGTCCTCGCCGTGAAATTCTCTGCCGTCAACTGCTGCAGGTCGATCATTTGTGGATTGTTGACCATCAAGACGTTGATGCTGCTGGTCCCGCCGTTGTCAGCGCCCCCACCCCAGCCGGCGCAGCCGGTTGCGGTCAGGGCGACGACCGCGCCAACCACGGTCAACCTGCGAAAATGTGCCTGCGAACGAGCCATTTCGCCTCCTCGCGCCGAGCTGGGCTGCCGCCCGGACTGCATGCTGGAGCACTGTGGGGACTTGATGCAGTCTCATTTCATCCAGGACCGTGAGTCAATGGGTGCGCGCACATTGGGATAGATTCAGCTCAAATGAGAGGAAGTGAGAAGAAGTCGATGGCCACACATTTCGCGGGAGGTCCGCCGGAATTGGCGACGTACCGGCCTTCCGGTACGAAGTCTGCTCGTCCGCAGCGGTCGCAAGTGGCGGCGAGGAGGTTTGCACGCCGGCTCCTGCGGATAGTCAATCCCTTTCCGCTCTGCGTGGCCGGACAACACCAGGAGCGTCAATGCCCTCTTTGACAGCAGCGACCCTATCGGACCTGCCCGCCGACGTACCCGGGCCCACGTACGACCGGCGGCGCCTCAGCACGGGCATCGTCCACTTCGGCGTCGGTGGGTTCCACCGCGCCCACGAGGCGATGTACGTCGACCGGCTCATGAACGAGGGTAAGGCCCTCGACTGGGCGATCTGCGGCGTCGGCGTCATGCCCGGCGACCGCCGGATGAAGGAGGTTCTCGACGCCCAGGACGGGCTGTACACGCTCGTCGTCAAGGCGCCGGACGGCACGATGGAGCCACGCGTCATCGGCGCCATCCATGAATACCTGTTCGCTCCGGACGACCCGGAGGCGGTCATCACCACGTTGACCGACGAGGCTACCCGCATCGTGTCACTGACGGTGACCGAGGGCGGCTACAACTTCTCCGCCGTCACCGGCGACTTCGACCAGTCCAACCCGGCCGTCCAACGCGACCTCCGGCCCGGTGCGGTACCCGGAACGACGTTCGGGCTGATCACGGAGGCGCTGGCGCGGCGCCGGGACCGTGGCCAGCCGCCGTTCACGATCATGTCCTGCGACAACATCCAGGGCAACGGTGACGCCGCCAGACGCAGCTTCGTCGCCTTCGCCCGGCTGCGGGACGCCGACCTGGGGGAGTGGGTCGCGCGCGAGGTCCGATTCCCCAACAGCATGGTGGACCGGATCACCCCGGTGACCACCGAGGAGGACATCGCGGAGGTCAGCGGCCGGTTCGGGATCGACGACCGGTGGCCGGTGGTGTGCGAACCGTTCACCCAGTGGGTCCTGGAGGACGATTTCGCCCTCGGCCGGCCGCCGTTCGAGGAGGCCGGCGTGCAACTCGTCGACCATGTCGAACCCTACGAGTTGATGAAGCTGCGCCTGCTCAACGCCAGCCACCAGGCGCTGTGCTACTTCGGCTACCTGGCGGGTTACCGCCTGGTCCACGAGGTGTGCCAGGACCAGCTGTTCGCCACCTTCCTGCTGGCGTACATGGATCGGGAAGCCACTCCGACGCTGGAACCCGTGCCCGGCATCGATCTCACGGAGTACCAGCACAACCTGATCGCCCGGTTCTCCAACGCCGCCGTGCGGGACACCGTTGCCCGCCTGTGCGCCGAGAGCTCCGACCGCATTCCGAAGTGGTTGCTGCCGGTGATCCGTCACAACCTCGCGAACGGTGGCGAGGTCCATCGTTCAGCCGCCGTCGTCGCCAGCTGGGCGCGCTACGCCGAGGGCATCGACGAGCAGGGCAGGCCCATCGAGGTCGTCGACCGGCTGAGGGACACGTTGATGGCGAACGCGCGGCGCCAGCACGAGGATCCGCTTGCCTTCGTGGCGAACCGGCAGGTGTTCGGGGACCTGGTCGACGAAGAGCGGTTCGTGTCGGCCTACCGGCGGGCACTCGCGGGGCTCCACCTCAAGGGTGCGCGGGCGACGCTGGAGGAACTGGTCGCGACGCCGTGACGGTGAGGTGCGTTCGGCGGCGGCAGGAGCCGCGGTCGGCGCGGCGTGGTCGTCATGGCGTGGTCGTCGTGGCGCACTGCCTCGGCCAGGTCAGCGCCGCGGCCCGTCAGATCGAGGTGGTCGCGTAGTCGCGGTGCGTCCGGACGTCGGCGGTCGCCAGAGCCGGGGCGGCGAGGCCCGCGCCCAGGCAGACGAAACCCGCCGCCGCGGCCAACGCCAGGACGCCCTGCGTGCGGGTGCCCTCCTGGGCCGCGGCGAGGGCATCGGCCGGTGCCCGGCCCGCCCGCAGTCCGACGTGGTACGCCCGCATCAACGGAGCCGTCTCTCCGTCCGGCACCGGGACGACCGGGGCGACAAGCGTGGCGGTGCCCTGGCCCAGAAGTGCGGTGGTGAGACCGAGAACCTCCTCGCCGGCGACGACGTGACCGCGGCCGGAGTCGCAGGCGGCGAGTACGACGTGGTGCGGGGCGTTGCCCAGCAGCTCAAGGTCGTAAACGGTGTACGGGCCGTCGGCCAGCCGCAGCGACGAGAACAACGGGTTGTCCGAGCGTAGGTGGCCGTGCGCCGCCACGTGGACCAGCGTCGCGCCGCTCATCGCCGCCGCCACGTGCCGAGCGTCGGCGGCGGCGTCGAACAGGCGGGTGGCGGTCCCGTACAGGGCGGCGACGGCCTCGGCCTCGCCGCGCGCGCCGGGCAGGCCGGGACCGGCGACCACCGTCACGCGGCCGGTGACGTCCACCGGGGCCCTGAGCATCGACTGGTACCAGAGCAGCGCCGAGGGAGCCACCGTGACCGGCCGACCCACGCACGACGGCAGCACCGACCACGGCAGCGACTGCAGCGGGCCGGTGGGCACGACGACCAGCGACCGGTCCCCGACGACGCGGCGCAGCGGCTTGAGCAGCGTGCCGTCGAAGACGTCGCGTACCCGCTCCAGCACGGCCGTCGCGGCCGCCGCGCTCGCCGCCGACGTCCGGGCGTTGGCCAGCCGGCGAAGGGCGAACGGCAGGTGAACCAGTTCATGGCGCACCGCGGCGAGCGGGCCGAGGTGGTGCAGCCGGATCCGCCCGGCGACGACGGTGACGGCGTGCAGCTCGTCCCCGAGCTCCACGTACTCGACGAGCGCCGCCCGGTCCAGCTGCTCGGCAAGCTGACCCGGCGACGGCGGCCGGGTCCCTCCCGGCGTACGCGAACCACCGATCCGGCGGCAATGGTCCCTGATCCGCCGCTCCATCGTGACCTGACGCTGCACCAGCGTGGCCGTGGGCCGCCCGCTGCCGCGTTCCCGGTCGATCGTGCTCATGGTGGCCCGCAGCTCGGCGAGGAGCTCCGCGAGCCTCGGGTCGTCCGGTGGCTGGATCGGTCGCAGCAGGGTGGCGACACCCCTGCCCCGCTCGGCCCACCGGTACGCCCCCCGGGCGTCACCGTCCTCCAGGGCCATCCGTACGCCGAGCGCCGCCAGCGAACCGCGGTGCGCCGAGACGTGCGCCCGCAGCTCCGTGGCGCCCAGCGTGGCCTGGTACTCCTCCACGATGTCAAGTCCGGCGGAGAGGGCGCGCAGGGTGCCGTAGCGCCGCCCGTCGGCCTGGCGCAGCAGCGCCTCGGCGAGCCAGGCGCGGGCACGGGCGTCCGCGGGGCCGGTGGCGCGGGCGCGGCTGGCCAGCGCCAGATCCGTACGGGCCTGCTCGCGGCGCCCCCGTGCGAGCGACAGCCGTCCGGCGTACACCCTGGCCTCCAGGGCGGGCACGGTCCAGCCGGCGCGGGCGAGGTCGTCGGCCGAGCGTCGCGCCTGGGCCGGCGCGACCCGGGTGGGGTCGCGTACCACCCTCGCCTGTAGCCGGGCGTGCCGGGCCAGTGCCAGCCATTCCCGCCGCCCCTGCCGGCTGAATTCCCGGGCGGCCTGACCTGCGGCCTGCTCCGCGGTACTCAGGTCGCCCGCGACCAGCGCCACGGTGGACAGCAGCAGCCGCGCTTCCGGCAGGTTGATCCGCTTCTGCCTGCCGTAGACCCGCACCGCCTCCTCGGCGGTGGCGCGCGCCTCCTCGACGAGGTTCACCGACAGCAGCAGCCGGGCCCGGTCCACGAGCAGTGAACCCACTTCCATGCCGAGCCGGCCGTAATGCGCCTCCGCCCGGTCGAAGCACTCCAGGGCCGCCGGCACCTCGCCCCTGCTGGCCTTGAGGCACCCGAGATTCTGTTCCAGGTACGCCTGCGGCAGGTCCAGTCCGTGTGCGGCGGACAGCTGGAGCCCCGCAACGAGATCCGCCTCGGCCGCCGCGAAGGACAACCGGTCGATGTGGATCAGGCTGCGGTTGTTCAACGCGCGGGTCTCCCACTGCACGTCGCCGAAGCGCCGGAGCAACGCCAGCGCCGGTCGGAGCGTCTCCAACGCCTCGTCGCCGTGGCCCATCTCCTGCAGGATCGCCGCCCGCTGCACCAGGGCGCGGGCGGCCGAGACCCCCTCCAGCTCCGAGACGGCGATCTCGATCTCCCGGATCGCGCGAGTTGCGGACCCCCGCAGCACGAGGGCGGCGGCCAGGCTCATCCGCGCTTCACCGGTCAACTGGGCGGACCGGGCGCGTCGCGCCGCCGCCACCGAGCCCCGCAGGTGGACGACCGCCTCGTCGAGGTCGCGCAGCTGCATCGCAGCGACCCCGCGGGCCCGCTTCGCGACACTCTCCGCGGCCCGGTCGCCGACGCCGCGGGCGATCCGCTCGGCTCGCTCGGCGAGCAGCCGGGCCCGATGGGGCTGCACCGTGGCCATGCGCAGCGCCTCGGTCGGATCCCCCTGCGCGCGGCCAAGGGTTGCCGCCGGTCGTGACACGTCAACCACCACCCACCTGTGCGCAAGCGCGGCCGTCTCATCCTAGGCGGGTTCTGCGCTGTCGCAGAGAAGACTTTGCGCCTCAGGCTCCGTCACCCATGGATAGCCTCTGATGGTTTGCAGGGGAGACACATCTGGGGGCAGCGATGAGGCACGGCGAATCCGAGAACGCAGTGGTGGCCCAGCAACATCTTCGGCCGGTGTTGGCGGCGCTCGACGAGGCGCGTGAGATCGCCGGTGTGGACGACCGGCTCTACCTCGATCCGGAGACGAGCGACATCTTGGAGCTCGCCCGGATCACCTTTCCCGACGTGGGCCGGGCCGCGGAGGCGGTCAGCAGCTGGTCCGACCAGCAGGGTGCCGGCGCCGACTTCCAGGGCCTGCGCCGTCCTCCGGTGGATCGGCCCCTCGACCGGCTGCTGTGGAGCCTGCGGGCGGGCTTCGGCACGCGGTTCCACGGCTGGATGCCGACGCTCGGTAAGGACCGGCTGGTCGGGCCGGTCAGTGGCGGGCAGAACCCGCCGCAGGCCGGGGTGAGTGGCGCCGGTGAGATCTCGTACGGCGGCGGTGGCGCGCCGCAGGCCGTCCGGGAGCGGCCGGAATGGGCGGGCGTACGGCCGGCCGTGACTCCCACCGGCGTGCAGGTGGGTCTCGTCGACACAGCGATGGTCGATCATGACTACCTGACCGGTGCCTGGGTGGGGCCGTACGCCGACGCCGCTACGGGCACGTTGCAGGCCGAGGCGGGGCACGCGACGTTCATCGCCGGGCTCATCCGCCAGTACGCACCGGCCGTCACCGTCCAGGTTCGTCCGGTGCTGGACGAACACGGCCGGGCGGACGCCTGGGCGGCGGCTCACCGGATCGTCGAGGCGGGCCGGGCCGGCATCGACGTGCTGAACCTGTCCTTCGTCTGCTACACGGGCGACGGCATGCCACCGATGGTGCTCGCCGCGGCGCTCGATCGGCTGAATTCCGACACCGTGGTGGTGGCCGCCGCCGGCAACCACGGCTACCTGGAGGACGGGCGGCAGCGTACGCCGGCCTGGCCTGCCGCGTTCCCGCGTGTCATCGCCGTGGGAGCCGCCACCGAGGACGACTGCGACAAGGCGGCCAGCTTCACCCCGGGTGGGCCCTGGATCGACGTGCTCGCGCCGGGGACGAACGTGACGAGCACCTACCTCGACGGGAGGGTGTTGACCTGGGAGGATCCCGACGGGTCCGGCCCAGCCCTGTCCGAGCGGATCGCCCGGCGGTTCACCGGCTACGCGTCGTGGAGCGGCACCTCGTTCGCGGCGGGCATCGTCAGCGCCATGATCGCCACGCGCATCGAGCCGGGCCGCCGGAGCGCGCCGCAGGCGTGGGAGGCTCTGCTGGCCGAGGCCAGGGCCGCGCAACGGGAGCGGCGCATGCCGGACCACCCGGTGATCCTGCCACCGTATCCGGGCCGTCGATCGTGACCGGGAAGACTGAGGTCAGGGAATCAGAACGAGTTTTCCGCGGACATGGCCGTCCTGACTGATGCGGTATGCCTCGGCGGCGCGGTGGAACGGGAAGGTCTGGATCTTGATCACCAGCGCGTTCTGCGCCAACAACTCGGCGACGTAGGCCATGGCCTGCATCGGGTGGCTGTCCGCTCCGCCACCGGTCACCCGCGCTCCGGCCTGCCCGCCGGCGAAGTTGGCGATCGTGACAACCTGCGACGGCTTGGAGACCAGCGAGATCAAATCCTCGATCGGAGTCTTGCCGGCAACGTCGAACACGGCGTCGACCGGGCCGCCGGCCGCCTCCCGTACCCGGGTGACGACGCCAGGGCCGTAGAGCACCGGGGTGGCCCCGATCTCGCGTAGATAATCGTGGTTGGCCGCACTCGCCGAGGCGATCACCGTCGCGTCTCGGGCAACCGCCATCTGCACGGCGGTCGCTCCTACGCCGCCCGCGCCACCGTCCACGAAGAGGGTCTCGCCGGCCTTGACGTCCAGCAGGCGAAGAGCGCGTTCGCCGGTCTCACCGGCGACGCCCGCCGCGGCCGCCACCGCCCAGTCGACGGACGGCGGCTTGGCGGCCCAGGAGTCCAGGACGGCGTACTCCGCCTGGGTGTTACGGCCGCGGCCGAACACCTCGTCGCCCACCGACACGTCCGTGACCCCCTCGCCGACCTCGTCCACCACCCCGGCGGCGTCGTATCCCAGATAACCCGTGCCGGACAACGGACGGCCGCCGGACATCATCCCGCCGAACGTCTTCCAGTCGATCGGGTTCACACTGGCCGCACGCACCGTGATCCGGATCTGGCCCGGGCCCGCGTGCGGATCTGGAGCTTCTGCCCACGTGAGGACCTCGGGACCCCCATAGGTCGTAAACTGCAGCGCTCTCATCCCACAGTCCTTTCACGTGAGCCGGGTATCGCCCGTCATCCATCAGGTGCTCGCGTCATCGGGTCCCTGCCCAGCTTCGGTGTCCCGCCCGTCGCCGCGGCTCATCACCGTACCGTCGGTACGGGTCCGGGAGGTCGGCGGATCTCGTGCGACAGGCCGCGCTAGCCCTGCCGGGCGAGGTCGGCGACCCCGATGACACCGGCCTCGTCCCCACCCAACAGGGCCGTACGCACCTCGGCGGTGAGGCGATGCCCGCGACCGGTCAGCCGGGCGCGCAGTGCCTGCCAGGCGGGCTCGCGGAGCAGTTCGCCCGCTTCTGACACGCCACCCGCCAGGACAAAGGCGTTCGGGTCGAGGACGGCCGCCAGATCGGCCATTCCCCGGCCCAGCCAGTCGCCCACAATGCCGAAGGCCTGCACCGCCACGTTGTCGCCGGCCCGCGCCGCGACGGTGACCATCGGACCGGTGATCCCGCCCGGTCGGCCGTCGGCGAGAGCGAGCAACACGCCCGCACGCTCCGGCGTGGCAGTGGCCAGCCGCCGCGCCTCCGCCATCAGAGCCCGTCCACTGCCGTACTGCTCCCAGCACCCCTGGTTACCGCAACCACACCGCCGGCCGTCAGCCACCATGCTGAGATGCCCTATCTCCGCCGCCAGACCGAACCTGCCGCGGCGCAGCTTGCCGTCGATGATGATGCCCCCACCGATACCGGTGCCGACCGTGACCACCACGACGTCCGATTCTCCTGCACCGGCACCGAACCGGGCTTCGGCCCATGCGGCGGCGTTCGCGTCGTTCTCCACGACCGTGGGCAGGCCGACGCGGCGTTCGACGGCCGGCCCGAGTGGCTCGTTTCGCCAGGACAGGTTCGGCGCGAACAGCACCGTCGATCGGTCCGCGCTCACGAATCCGGCGGCGCCCACGCCGACGACCTCGACGGGATGGGACCGGAGAAGCTCCAGAACCGCCTCGGCGATCACATCCTCGACATCCGCGCGGGTCCCGCCGGCTGGGGTGTCCCGGCGAGATTTGGCCAGCACCATGCCCTCGCCGTCGACCACACCGGCGGCCACCTTCGTGCCGCCCACGTCCACACCGATCGCCAACACCATGATGACCTCCACCGGCCGGTACCCAGGAGGCTAGTCCCGTATACCGATGCCTGGATGGGGTCGTGCACATGGTGCTGCGACCGGTCGGGCGCGCGGCGGCGGATCGCGGATCGTCGTCCTCGATGGCGGTTCCCCGCGTGTCGGTCCGCACGGGCCGGTTGAGCCATCGCCGCGAAACCAGCCGATGCGGTGAACCTTTGCCGCCGCGTACCCCCGACTCCGGAGACTCTCGGAGCCTGCCGGGCGGAGCACCGCTGCGGGCGACCGCCACCCTCACTCCTGCGGCTGGGCGGCCGGTTCGACGTGCGCCTCCGGCCCGGGGAAGATCATGACGACGTGCCCGTCGGGCCACTGCACCTCGTACGGCGGGGTACCGTCGGTGTGCGGCACGGCGGTGATGACTCCGATCCGGCGTACGTCGCCGACGTGGATTCCCTTGACGACGAGCCGGTCTCCGACGTGTGCGATCATGTGGACCTCCCGGTGCCGATTGCCTGAACAAGGGCCGCCAGCCCGCACGCACGTCGCAGGTGTGACAGGTTCGGTCATGGCGACCGTGGGTGTTGTGGCGCTCCGGCCACATCCCGTCCCTGTCCAATCCTGCGCTCGCCGAGCGGTTCCCGCAGGCGCCACGCTCAGTTTTCACCCGGTGGCGTCCGCCCGGCCCGGGTTCCGGGGGTCTGCGACGCAGGGGGAGCCCGTCGGCGCGCCACTACGGTGATCCGGTCGCCGCCCGCCGGTGCAGGGCCGAACGAGGCTCGGATGTCCGCAGCGGCGCCGCCTGTAGGGCACTCATCGTCACCCCGGCCTGATCGAGGATCTGTTCGACTCGTGCGATGTCCAGCCAGTCGATGACGTCGTCCCCGTGGATCAGGCGGAACCACGTTGCCACGTCCCGGCGGACGACCTCGACGCGCCATCGCCCGTCCGGCGTCTGCATGGCTCCCTCGACGGACTCCACCGCCGGTGGCGGCGCGGCGGCGGATATGCGGCGCGCGTCAGCGGGCGCCTTGTCCGGTCGCAGACCTCGCCAGCTGGGATGACGGAGTCGTCCGTCCGGGGTCCAGTTCCGGAAGGTCACCTCACCGACCAGAGTCGGCTCGACCCAACGGGTGCCCCGGGCATGGTCGCGTGGCACTCCGGACAGCGGCGGGTCCACGCGGGCGACGGCGTCGAGCCGGGCCTGGAGGTCACGGAGCATCGCGCCGGTGAAGCCGGTACCGACCGCGCCGGCGTAGGCGAGTGCGCCGTCGGCGCCGTGGACGGCGACCTGCAACGAGCCGAACGTTCCGGCACGGCGGCCTTCGCCGGGCTTCCAGCCGACGACGACGACCTCCTGCGTGACGTTGAGCGGGACCTTGATCCAGTCCCGGGACCGGCGACCGGGCTGGTAACTGGAGGCGCGGCGTTTTGCGACCACACCTTCCAGGCCGTACGCCTGCGCCGCGGTCATGACGTGGGCGCCGTCCACGTCGACGAAGTGCTGAGGTACGCGGACCCTGTCGCCGGCCAGCCTGAGGTGGGTGAGCAGTTCTCGGCGTCGGTGGTACGGCAGGTGCACGGTGGGCTCGCCGTCGAGGTGGAGCACGTCGAAGACGTTGTAGTACACCGGCGTCGAGGCGATCAGGACGGGACTCGGCTCGCGGACGTGCATGCGTTCCTGTAGCCGGGCGAACTCGGGCCTGCCGTGCTCGTCGAGGGCGACGACCTCGCCGTCGAGCACCATCCGCCGCGTACCGGCGAGATCCGCGAGTTCGGCCAGCTCCGGGTACGCCGTCGTGATGTCCCGGTCGTTCCGGCTGAGTATCCGCAGCGTGCCCGGGGTGGTGAAGCTGATGGCGCGGATGCCGTCCCACTTGAATTCGAAGGCCCAGTCCCCGCCGATGGGCATGGGGCCCGCTGTGGCCAGCATCGGGGACACCACGTCCGGCAACGGGGCCTCCGTCGGCGGGGTCATGCGTACCTGTCCTCGTTCTCGCTGGGCGCGACGACCCGGCGGAGATCCAAGCCGTGACGGTCGAGGCCCTTGCGGAGCGTGGTGGTGATGCACCGGGTCTGCCGGCCGTTCCTGCGGTCGACGTCGACGCGCAGGTCTCGATGAGCGAGTGCCGGCTCCACCCGTCCCAGTGAGCCCTTTTCGACGACCTTGGTCAACCGGGCCGGCGAAAGCCGGTGCGAACTACACCGATGACGTTCGGGAGAGTCGAGGACATTCAGCGCATCACTACTGGGACAGCGCCGATCTGAGCCGGGAGGAGAACTCGGGCCACAGGGGCGCAGCCGCGCCGATCGTGAGCGCGGGGGAGTAATCGGGGCCCTCGCCGCCCAGCAGCACGCCCGCTTCCTGAGCGATGAGGGCGCCCGCGGCGATGTCCCACAGCTTGGCGCCCAGCACAGCGCCGCAGTCCAACCGGCCGGCGGCCAGGTAGGCCAGATTGAGTCCCGCCGGGATGCGACGGAAATCGCCGATGCTGGGGACCAGCAGGCGCAGGAGCCCGCCCACCCGTTCCTTGGTCTCCGGTGACGGGTTGAAGCTGATCCCGACCAGCGCCTGATCGAGCGGCGGGCCCGCCGAGGCCGAGATCGGCTTCTCGTTCAGGAACGCACCGCCGCCGCCGATGGCGCTGAAGGTCTCGCGTGCCACCGGATCGTGTACGACAGCCATCCGCGCCTGTCCGCGGTCGTACAGCGCGATGCACACCGACCATGGGCCGGTGCCGCTGACGTAGTTCCGG
This sequence comes from uncultured Micromonosporaceae bacterium, assembly GCA_966211315.1. Classification (GTDB taxonomy): domain Bacteria; phylum Actinomycetota; class Actinomycetes; order Mycobacteriales; family Micromonosporaceae; genus CBIHNN01. Next base: position 40,746 of record CBIHNN010000013.1, read on the forward strand.
GTCCCGTCCAGCGGATCGATCACCCAGGTCCAGCCGCTCGTGCCCCCGCGGCTGTTGCCCTCCTCGGCGCGTACCGCGTCGTCGGGCCATGCCGCGACGATCCCGTCGACGATCAGCCGTTCGCTCGCGATGTCCACGTCCGACACCAGGTCGTTGGCGTGCGCCTTCGGCGCACCGAGCCGCAGGCTGCCGCGGCGCTCGATCTGCAGCCGGCCGGCTTGGTCGGCCAGTGAGGCGGCGAGAACTCGTGCGGCGGTCAGATCTCGGTGCATCGGACCTTCCAGGGCTCGGCTGTGTCGATCGGGATGTCGTGATCAGGTCTATCACCAACTCAGATCCACGTCGGCCACACCACGCGGCCGGCAACGGATCACCGCCGCCGCCCTCGACCGTCGACGTCGGCGGTGGTGATCAGGCCGTCGGCCCGGCGCGGCATGGCGAGGTCGTTGCTGCCGCGCGGCGCCCCGGGCCGTCGCGCTTGGGCGACGTGCTGGTCCAGCGGTACGCACCGGATTCCACACGACGGAAGCGGTGCTTTACCCGCCCCCGTACGGCCGCCATGATCTTCATGAACCGTTCACAGTAGCCCAGTGCGTGCCGCGGGGGCACTGCCGAAGCGGGTCACACCCGTACAGCGCGGATAGGTCTGCCATGACGCAATTGCCCGAGTCACCGCCGATGCGCTACCAACTTCCGGACGTCAACCTGGGCCTCGACCTGATGCGGGTGACCGAGGCGGCCGCGATGGCCGCGGGTCGTTGGGCGGGACGTGGCGAGAAGGAGCGCGGCGACCAGGCAGCGGTCGACGCCATGCGCGACATGCTGGCTGTCGTTCCGATGCGTGGTGTCGTGGTCATCGGCGAGGGTGAGAAGGACGAGGCCCCGATGCTGTACAACGGGGAGGTCGTCGGCAGCGGCGCCGGTCCCGACTGCGACATCGCGGTCGACCCGGTCGACGGCACGACGCTGCTCGCCGACGGCATGCCGAACGCCATCGCGGTGATCGCCGTATCCGACCGGGGCACGATGTACGACCCGAGCGCCGTGTTCTACATGGACAAGTTGGTCACCGGATGCGATGCGAAGGACGTGGTGGACATCGCCGCCCCGGTCGCCGACAACGTGCGTGCCGTCGCCCGGGCCAAGGGCGTACAACCGCGCGACGTCACCGTGTGCGTCCTCAAACGCCCGCGTCATGAGGGCCTCGTCCGTCAGATCCGTGCCAGCGGAGCGCGCATCAAGTTCCTCTCGGACGGCGACGTCGCCGCGGGTGTGATGGCGGCCCTCGACGGCACCGGGGTGGATCTCCTGCTCGGGATCGGCGGCACCCCGGAGGGGATCATCACCGCATGCGCCATGAAGGCGATGAACGGCACCATCCAGGCGCGGCTGTGGCCCCGCGACGACGCCGAGCGGCGCAAGGCCATCGACGCCGGTCATGTCCTCGACCGCGTCCTGCACACCGACGACCTTGTCGCGGGCGACAACACCCTCTTCATCGCCACCGGCATAACCGACGGCGAGCTCCTGCAGGGGGTCCGCTACTTCGGTTCCGGTGCTCGTACTCGATCGATCGTGATGCGCTCCAGGAGCGGCACGATTCGTACCGTGGACAGCCGGCACTCATGGGACAAGCTCCGGGAGGACCAGGCCGCGCCGAGCCAGAGATGACCCCAGCCGCGAGACGGTGGGCGCGGGCGAACCTGCCGCACGCCGATGGCCGCTCAGTCACAGGCGGCCGACCAGGACGACCATCGCCGTACCTCGATCACGATGACCGGGCCGGGTGGCGGGGTGATCCGGTACTGGGGGTAGCGCCCCACCCGCCGCTCACGGGCGAGCATGACAGCAGCAGCGGCAACGTCGACGATGTCCTGCGATCCCGGAGCGGGTGATGCGGCCCTTATCGCAGGTGGAACAGCGGCCCGGTGATCATCAGGCCGAGCCGGTCACCGGCGTTGGCGAACAGCGCGAACGCCAGCAGCGCCGCGCCGGCCAGCGCCACGTCCTTGTTGAAGTGGATCATGTCCAGCTGCCGGGCCTGCGGGTCCGGTAGCGTCCAGAAGTTGTGCATCAGCAACGCGGTGGGCACCAGGAACACCAGCAGCAGGAGCGCGCCGAGGTCGGGCCACACGCCGAGAAGGACCATCAGGCCACCGGCGGCCAGGAGTACCCCGCTGGCGAAGACGGTCGCCTCGGGAAGCGGGACCTTCTTGGAGGCGGCGTACCCGGCCATCGCCTTGGTTTGGGTGAGGTGGCCGATCGCCGAGCCGAGGAACAGCGCAGCGAACAGGATCCGGCCGATCAACACGATGATGTCCACCTGGTCTCCTTCACACGTCGGATCAGGCCCGTATTCCCCATGCCGGATGTGATTACGCCGCCGCTACCGCGTCGCCAGCTCCTGCTCCCAGAGAATCTCGGCGAGTCGGGTGATTCCGGCCGTGAGGTGACGGCGGAAGGTGCTCAGTGGCAGGCCGAGCAGTTCGGCGGCGCCCCGGTCAGTTGCAGGTTCTCTGCGCCCGGGTCGCCCGGTCGTACCCCGCTGAGAAACGGTGTCAGGAGGCGGTTGTCCCGGTGCAGGTGGAGCAGATCCAAGCAGGATCCCGCGTTGGCTGACCGGGTCGGCAGTGGCGAACTACTGCCGGTAGTAGTCACCGGCGACCCGGTGCAGCCGCCCGTGGCGGTCCGGGTTCACGGTGGGCGTCAGAACTCGTGCGTGAACGGTGGGCGTCAGAACTCCTCGTGCGTGACCGGGTCGCCGCCGAACCGGCCGCGGGCGAGGCGGGAGATCGTGGTCATCTCGTCGTCGGTCAGCGTGAAGTCGAAGATCTCCAGGTTGGCGGCCTGCCGGTCGGGCGAGGACGACTTCGGGATCGGCGCCGCGCCGAGTTGAACGTGCCAGCGCAGCACCACCTGGGCGGGGGACCGGCTCAGGCGTGCGGCGGCCGCGGTGACCGGCTCGGCGTCGAGGATGCCGCGCCCGCGACCGAGCGGGCTCCAGCTCTGGGTCAGCACTCCGCGCGCCGTGTCGGCCGCCCGCATCTCCGGCTGTGGAAAGACCGGGTGCAGCTCGATCTGGTTCACGACCGGGGCCACGCCGGTTTCGGCGGTCAGCCGGTCCAGGTGCTCGGCGGTGAAGTTGCTGACGCCGATCGAGCGTACGAGACCGTCCGCCCGAAGTTTGATCATGGCGCGCCAGGTGTCGACGTACCTGTCGAGGCGGGGGAGCGGCCAGTGGATCAGCAGCAGGTCGACGTAGTCGAGGCCGAGGCGTTCGCGGGAACCCTCGAAACCCGTCAGCGCCGACTCGTATCCCTGATCGTTTCCGCGGATCTTGGTGGTGACGAACACCTCGTCGCGGTCCAGGCCGCTGGTGGCGACGCCGCGGCCGACGCCGGTCTCGTTGCCGTACTTGGCGGCGGTGTCGACGAGCCGGTAGCCGAGACGCAGTGCGTTACGCACCGCGGTATCGGCCGCCGCGTCGTCCATCGGCCAGGTGCCGAGGCCGACGATCGGAATCGCGTTCCCGTCGGCGAGTGTCGTGGTCGCAGCGATGGCCATACGGGCATCCTCGCGTACCTCGATGGCCCGGCGCCAGGAGAGCGGGTGTCGCTGCCTGCTCGTACTCCGGTCAGGCCGGCGAGCCACCAGGGCGGGCCGACCGCCCCGGTTCGTCTGCGTCGGTTCCGGGCGCGTCAGCAGGGTCCACCTCCGGGCCAGGCGCCTCCGGACGGGGGCCCGGGGCAGGGGCCTCGGCGTTCGCGGCGGCGGCGATCACCGCGGCCTCGGCCGTGGCCGCCGTGGCCGCCATCTGCGCCGCGGCGTGGGAGACGGCTGCCGCCTCGGCGGCCGCGGCCGCTTCGGCGGCCACCTCCTCTGCCTGGGCCGCCGTGGCGGGATCGGGCGTACGCCGGCGCAGAGCGCGTAGGTCGTCGGCGGCCGTGTGCGCCCCAGCCTCCGCCGCCGCAGCGGCGTTCGCGGCGGCCTCGGCGGCCACGTCGATCACCTTGCGGACGGCCTGCCGCGGTCGTTCGGTGATGAAGGGCAGCGCGTCCTCGGCAGCGGCGTCGAGGACGCGCCGCACCGCCTGCCGGGGCCCTTCGGCGATGGGCGGCGGGCGCCAGGGCTCAGACGCCGGACGCACCGCGGCGTCCACCTCCACTCGCAGGCGGTCGACGGCGGCCAGCAGCGCACCGTGCTGCTGCCAGGCCGCCGCGTCGGCGTGCGGGTCGACCACCAGAAGCCGGCCCAGCCGGTCGCGTCGGCGGTGGAGGTCGGCCAGGTGCTCCTGCACCCTGGCACGGGCCGTCCCGACCGGTCCGGCACCCGCCGCGACCTCGGCCACGCCGCTCATCGCCTCGGCGGCGCAGGCGAGCACGTCGGCGAGGGCGGCCCGAGCATCCGGGCCGTACGCCTCGGTCTCCTGGTCCTGCGGCAGGTACAACGTGCGGTCGTAGATCTCCCGGCACAGCGTCCGCAGCACGATGTAGCAGTGCTCCATGCCGGTCAGCGCGGCACGCAACCTCGGCTGGGCGTCACGGACCTCGTCGCCACGCGGGTTGAGCAGGACGCTCTGTTCGGCGCGGGCGAGGGACAGGTCCGCACGGGAAACGTGCGGCTCCAACGCCCTCGCCTCGTTGAGCCAGCGGTCCGCCGCCACCCGCGACCAGCCCGTACGCAGCTCCTCGGCCAGCCCTCGCAGGAACTCCGCCAGCCGGTCGGCCAGCTGCCCGATGTCGGCACCGGCCGGCAGCACGTTCACCGGCGGGGCGACGGCGAAGTTGACCGCGACACCGATCGCGGCGCCGACGAGGGTCTCGTACACCCGGCCGGCGGCCACGTCCTGGCTGCCCGCGCCGCCGACGGCGAGCACGAGCATCGCGCTGATGGCGACCTCGACCGTGTGCGGCCCCAGGCGCAGGACCTGCCCGACCGCGAGCGACACGGCGATGACGGCACCGAGGCTCCACCAGGACAGCCCGACGAAGGTGGCGATGCCCACCGCGACCAGCACACCGGCCAGCACGCTGAAGATCCGCTGAAGACCCCGGGCGACCGTCTCGTACACGGTCAGCTGGACCACCAGCAGCGCGGTCAGCGGTGCCAGGATCGGCGCTGCACTGGTGTTGAGCAGGTCGGCAGCAACGTAGGACAGCACCGCGGCGAGCGTGGCCTTGGCGGTGCGCAGGCCCGGGACCCGCCCCCACCGTGTCAGTACGGCGCTGCGCGGATGGCGCACATAGGCGGGTATCCGCATCACCTCTCCTCAGACGGCGAGCAATGCAGCGGTACACCGCCATTGTCCGGTCCGGGGAGTGCTCCCGCAGCGCCGGATCCGCGCCGCACTGTCGGCATCGTCCTTTCGGCACCGCACTGTCGGCACCGCACTGTCGGCACGCGAACGGTGCGGGCGTCCGCGCCGGCACGGTGACCGCGCCTGAAGGGGTGGAGTGTGGCTTCCGCCCGAACGCGACGGGCTCGCCTCCTGGTGGTGGTGACGGATGGTTCACACCATCTGTCGCTGCCCGGGGGTCACGAGTAGCGTGATTTTTGCGCAGAGTTACCAAGATCCCGGTCAGGTGCGGGGGACGGGACGTCGCGATCAACCAGGTGCCGGCCCTAACGGTGACGCCGGCCGATCCGGAGGGGGACCCGGATGCGTTCACTGCGTTCGGCCGTCATATCGACCACGTTGGTCGTCGTCCCGGTCGCGGTCCTCGCCGCCGTCGCCGGCCCGGCAGCTGCCCATACACACCCCACGAACGTGGAGCTCATCGCGCCGGCCGTGGTGCAGGTGGAGACCTACGTCGAGGTGAACATCTCGCTCATCGAACACAACCGTAAGGGCGCGCACATCGGGCTGCTCCAGCAGCGGTACTCACCGAAGCTGGCGTCCGGCAGTGGTTTCGCCGTCGACCCCGCCGGGGGTGTGGTCACGAGCCGGGAGGTCATCGACGTCGATCTTCGACGGGCGGAGATCTACGCGGTCAACCAGATATTCCATGAGCGCTACGGCGATGTCGCCCCGCTGCCCGCCGACCCGTTCGCGATGCAGTCGATCAACGGTGGTGACCCGGCCGACCAGATTCCCGGGCGCCTGCAGCAGTGCTACCGGCCCAACGCGACAGACATGACGGGCGGCTGCGTGGTCTTCAGCCGGCGGGTGATCAAGGTCCTGCCCTTCGTCACGTCCCAGCAGCAGTTCGGCAATCTACCGGCGACCGTGGTCACACCGGACGAGGGCCAGCCGGGTGACGTGGTGGTACTCAAGGTGGGAGCGAGCAGCATGCCGACGGCACGCCTCGCTACCGGGGTTCAGAGTGCCCCCTTCACGGTGCTGGGCTTCAGCACCACGCCGTCGAACGAGCAGTCGCTGCGCAAACTGGAGGGCCACTTCATCAAGGACGGGTCCACCGAGCTCAAGCGCGACCCCGAGTACAACGGTCTCGTCACCGGGATGGGGACCGGCCTCGCCGGTGGTCCGGTCGTGGGGGAGCGGGGCGACGTTGTCGGGTTCCTGATCCGGCGACCCGGCGCCGCGCCCACCGACCTGACCCTGGTGGAACCGGCGGCGATCCGGGCGGCCCTTGACACCGCCAAGATCACTGCGCATTCCGGGCCGACCGACGGCGCGTACGAGAGCGCCCTGCACAACTACAAGAACCAGCTCTACGCCGCCGCGATCCCCAGCCTGTCGCAGACTCTGAAGCTCTACCCGGGGCACGCACTGGCGACCGAGGCGCTGGCACAGGCGAATCGCAAGCGGGGCACGGCCGACGACCTGACCGGCCGGCCGGCGCAGGCCACACCCGGCCAAGGCGTCGACAAGCCCGACTTCCGGCGTACGGTGCTGCCGCTCGTGGTCGCCGGAGCCGCCCTGATCCTTCTGGCAGTGGCGATCGTGCTGCTGCTGCGCCGGCGGCGGTCCACCACGGCGGCGCCTGCGGACCCGGCGGGCGGCCCCCCGCCGGTCGTGGTGCCCGCGCCGCGACAGCCGTCGTCCGCCAGCCCGGGCCTCGGCGCGATGCGGCGGCAGGCGACGGTGCTGCGTCCGCGGACGGTGGGCGCTGGGCCGTCCAGCCCGCCGCCGCCCGCCACCGAGTGCCCGGTGTGCGGCGCCCCCGTCGTAGCGGCGCAGACGTTCTGCGGCGAGTGCGGGCATCGGCTGGGATAGGCGGCGACAGGCAGATGGGCAGGCAGGACAAGCGGGGCATGCCCCATCCGGACGTGCGGAGGCGTCGATGACCGGGCCCACCAAGCCCTTTCAGCTGGACGGCACGGAACTGGCCGGCTATCGCATCGAGACGCTGATCGGCCGCGGCGGGATGGCGTACGTCTACCGCGCCGCCGACAAGCGCCTCGGCCGTACGGTGGCCCTCAAGGTGCTGGCGCCGGACCTGGCCACGGACGCGGAGTTCCGGCGCCGGTTCCTGCGCGAGTCACGCCTGGCGGCGTCCATCGACCACCCCAACGTCATCCCGATCTACGACGCCGGTGAGGCCGACGGGGTGTTGTACATCGCCATGCGCTACGTCGAGGGCAGTGACCTGAAGGCACTGCTGATCCGCGAGCAGAAGCTCGACGTCCACCGCGCGGTCGACATCTTCTCGCAGGTGGCGGACGCCCTCGACGCGGCACACGCACACGGCCTCGTGCACCGCGACGTCAAACCTGCCAACATCCTCATCTCCCCGGGCACGCTGTCACAGGGGCACGAACACGTCTACCTGAGCGACTTCGGAGTCACCAAGCGGGCGTCGTCGAAGTCCGGTGTCACCGCCGCCGGCGTCATCGTCGGCACGATGGACTACCTGGCGCCGGAGCAGATCAGCGGCAAGACGGTGAGCGCCCGGACGGACGTGTACGCACTCGGCTGCGTGATCTACCAGGCGCTGACGGGGTCCGTCCCTTTCGTCCGCGACGACGACGCGGCGCTGCTCTGGGCGCACCTCGTCGAGACGCTCCCGCCCATCTCCCAGCATCGTCCCGACCTGCCGCCGGCGGTGCAGGACGTGCTGTTGAAGGCGACGGCGAAGGACCCCGAGGACCGGTACGCCAGCTGCGGCGAGCTCCTTGAGCAGCTGACCATGTCGCTGAGCGAGTACCGTCCGGCGGCGCGGGAGGACACCGCCGGACGGTACGCGCCCCCGGCCGCGATGCCGGCCGATCGGGTGCCCAGGTCACGTACCGGCGTGCCCACCGGTACGGGGCCAGCCGCCACGGGCGGCCGCAGCCTCGCCGCGGTGCCGATGCCGGTGCCGGTGCAACGGTCGCGCCGGGGGTGGATCTGGGCGCTGGTCGCGAGCGCGGTCGTGGCGGTGCTCGCGCTGGCCGGCTTCTTCCTCCTGCGCCCGCACGGCCCCGGTACGGCGCACTTCGCCGCGAACGACGTGGTGCCGGTGTCCTTCGACTACCCGGCGGACTGGCGGCAGGCACCGGAGGGCAACAACCTGGTGCTCTCGCCGCACGCCGACGCGTTCCTCGACCTGTTCACCCGACCGGACCAGCCGGACCCGTGGGGCAAGATCGGCAAGGTGTTGCGCGAGGACCGCGACGGGTCGATCGGGATGTACACCTTTTTCAACCAGATCGATTACAGCAATGGGGATCCGCGGCAGACGCTGCTGATCTACCTGCCGACCGGCGCGCGCTTCACGCCCGGGCAGGGCGAGGCGGCCCTCGGCAACGTCATGGCGATCCACCTGAGCGGGGTGGTCAGCGACCCGCGCGACAGTGCGACACAGCTGCGTTTCGAGTGCTACATCGCCCGCAGCGGCCCGCAGCAGCAGCGCAACATCCACATGATCTTGTTTTCTGATGCGAAGTCGTTCAACAGTCACCAGGCGACGTTCGACAGCATCGTGAGATCGGCTGTTCTGCCGGCGTAGGCAGGTCCGCCGATCGGATCCGCGCCGGGTCTGTTCCGCGGCCGCCGCACCCGCCGATACTGGTGTGGTGGAGTGGCCGATGTTGGACTCGCTCGACCCGGAGGAACGGCGCCGATTGCTGAGCGTCTCCCGGCGGCGGCGCTTCGGCCGCAACGAGGTCGTCTTCCACGAGGGCGACCCGGCGAACTCGCTGCACCTGGTGGCGTCCGGACACGTCAGCGTCCGGGTGGCGACACCGGACGGTAACAGCGTGACCCTCGCGATCATCGGTCCCGGTCAGACGTTCGGGGAGCTGGCCCTGCTCGGCAGGCAGGCCCGGCGGGCCGCGACGATCACCGCTCTGGAGGGCTGCGAGACCTTGAGCCTGCAGAAGGAACGCTTCGACGAGCTGCGCCTCGGCCACCCGCGGATGGACCGGCTGCTGGCCGAGATCCTCGCCGACGAGGTGCGGCGGCTCGACGGCCGCCTGCTGGAATTCCTGTACCTGCCCGCGGACAAGCGGGTGCTGCGCCGCCTGGTGTCCCTGGCCAGGATGTACAGCGACGGTGGGCAGGAGACGGTGACGGTGCCGCTGACGCAGGACGTGATCGCCGGCATGGCCGGGACCTCACGACCGACGACGAACCAGGCGCTTCGTGCCGTCGAGGAGGCGGGCGTCATCGCCATCGGACGGTCGAAGATCCATGTCACGGATCTTCCGGGGCTGATGCGCCGCGCCCGCTGATCAGTCGTTCGCAGGCGCGCCGACCAGGCCGCAGGCGACCCGGTCACCGGAGTTGCCGCCCTGCTGCGTCGCCTTGATCGCCTCCGGGCTGTTGCCGGTGTACTCCTGCGCGGCCGTGCCCACCGGGACCCGGCCGAGGTTGTCCGGGTTGGCGTGCAGCACCACGGCTCGGCCGGTGAGCTCCGCGCCGGACAGCCGGTCGGTGCGGAACTCCAGGGTGCCGCGTCCGTCGGCCCCCACGTAGATGCTCGGCAGATCACCGTTGTGCTCCGCGTGCTGGTGACCGCCATGGTCCAGGTGCGCGTCCGCGGAGACGAACCAGCTCCTCGACGGCTGGCCCGGCTGGGCCACGCAACCGTTGCCGTTGGTCGCATCGTCGTTGGCGTGCAGGTGGAACCCGTGGAACGCGGCCCTGCCGGCCATGCCCGCGGGCAGGGCGACGCGGGCGCGGACCACGACCCCCGGTCGCGCGTCGAAGAAGTCGACCCGGCCGACGGCACGTCCGTCGGCCAGGCTGAGGGTGGCCGAGCCGATCGCGCGTTCACCCGTGCGCCGGGCGATGAGCAAGGCGACCGCGGCTCCCGCGGAGCCGAGGAGAACAACGGTGACCAGCACCACGAGCAGGACGCTCCTCGAACGCCGATGCGCCGATGGGGGCGGGGTCAGGATCTGCTGCGCCATGGTTCACTTCCTCGGGACCGGGACCGGGGCCGGGCCGGGGCCTGAAGCCCACCGATTGCCTGTGGGATCAGCATCACGGCGGGCCCGCCGGGCGTCTGTTAGCGCGACGACACGGCATCGCAGAACGGGCGTACCGCATCGGACTGTCGGTCGGCCGTGCGTGCCGATGCATGCGATCGACGCGGGCCGGACCAGGTCCTAATCTATGTGAATGCCAAGCTGCTCCTCGTGCGGCGCGGACAACCCCGACCGTGCGCGGTTCTGTATGGACTGCGGCACTCCCGTCACCGCGGACCAGGTCCGCGAGGTACGCAAGACCGTCACCGTCGTCTTCTCCGACGTCGTGGGCTCCACCGGACTGGGCGAACGGCTCGACCCGGAGGAGCTGCGCAGGGTCATGACCCGCTACTACGAGCTGGCCAATGCGGTGCTCACCCGGCACGGGGGCCGGGTCGGCAAGTTCATCGGCGACGCCGTGATGGCGGTGTTCGGCGTACCCGTGGTGCACGAGGACGACGCCCTGCGCGCCGTGCGAGCCGCCGCGGAGCTGCACGCCGGCCTCGCCGAACGCAACGCACAACTGGAGCGGGACTACGGCGTCGAGCTGCACCTGCGGACCGGCGTGAACACCGGCGAGATCGTGCTGGCCGAGACCTACGGCGGCCAGGACATCACCATCGGCGACGTCGTCAACGTCGCCGCCCGCCTGGAGCAGCTGGCGGACCCCGGCGAGATCCTGCTGGGCGACGTCACCTACCGCCTGGTGCGCGACGCCGTGACCGCGGAGATGCTGGCGCCGCTGACGGTCAAGGGCAAGGGTGTGCCGGTGGAGGCGTGGCGGCTGCTGGCGGTCAAGCCGGACGCGGAGGGCCACGCCCGGCTGCTGGACGCCCCGCTGATCGGCCGGGAACACGAACTGGGGCTGCTGACGCGCGCGTTCGACCGCACGATCAGCGAGCGGACGTCGCATCTCGTCACGCTGCTCGGCACGGCCGGCGCCGGTAAGTCCCGCATGGTGCAGGAGTTGCTCACCTGGTCCGGCGGCCGGGCCCAGGTGCTGCGGGGACGCTGCCCCGACTACGGCGAGGGGATGACGTACCGGCCGCTCACCGAGGTCGTACGCCAGGCCGCCGGTATCAGTGCCACGGCTGAACCGGAGGAGGCGCGGCGTCGGATCGCCGCTCTCTTCCCGGCGGACGAACCCGGCTCCATCGTGGACGATCTCGCCGCCCTCGTCGGTGACGTCGCGACCGGAGCCGCGGTCGAGGACCTTCAGGTCGCACTGCACCGGCTGCTCGGTGCCCTTGCCGCGAGCCGGCCGCTCATCGTCGTGCTGGACGACCTGCAGTGGGCCGAGGCCGCCCTGTTGGACCTGCTGGAACGCCTGACCGAGTGGCTCCGCGACATCCCGGTCCTGTTATGCTGCCTGGCCCGCCCGGACCTGCTGGAGATCCGGCCGGGCTGGGGCGGCGGGCGGGTCAACGCCACGACACTGATGCTGGAACCGCTGACGCCCGAGGAGAGTGCAGCGCTGCTGGACAACCTGCTCGAACACGTCCGCGGGGCGGACCTGGCCCGGCGACGGGTCGTCGAGGCGGCCGGCGGCAACCCGCTCTACCTCCAGGAGCTCGTCGGGATGCTGATCGAGGACGGCCTGCTCGCCCGCGGTCCGGACGGCTGGGTGGCCACCACGGACCTGTCGAAGCTGGACATTCCGCCGAGCATCGCGGCCCTGCTCGCCGCCCGGCTCGACGCGCTTCCTGCCGGCGAACGAGCCGTCCTGGAGCGAGCCAGCGTGATCGGGCCGGTGTTCCACCGGGTCGCCGTCATCGCGCTCACCCCGCCGGAGGCGCGTGGGCAGGTCATCACGTACCTGCTGAATCTGGTCCGTAAAGAGCTGATCCGGCCGGAGCCCTCCGCGCTGCTCGGCGAGAGCGCCCTGCACTTTCGCCACGTGCTGCTACGCGACGCGGCGTACCGGTCACTGTCCAAGCGCGAGCGCGCCGAGCTGCACGAACGGCACGCCGACTGGCTGGAGGCGAAGCACGCCGAACGCGTCGCGGAGCCCGACGAGGTCATCGGGTACCACCTCGAACAGGCCTGTCGCTACCGCACCGGGTTCGGGCCGGTGGACCCCAGCACCGCCCACCTCGCCGAGCGGGCGGCCGCGCACCTGATCGGCTCGGGCAGCCGCGCCTTCGGACGCCGGGACATGCCCGGCGCGGCCAGCCTGCTCGGGCGCGGCGTGGCCCTGCTGCCGGCCGAGAATCCCGAACGCCTGGCCGCGCTGCCGGATCTCGCCGCCGCCCTGGTGGAGATGGGGGAGTTCGGCCGCGCCGAGGCCATCCTCGTCGAGGCGGTCGTCGCCGCCGACGAACGCGGCGACGAAGGGCTGCGCGCCGCCGCCGTACGGGTGCGGTCGGTGCTGCGCCTGCTCGTCGGGCCGCCACCGGATGCGGCGCCACCGGGCTCACCCGCGGGGAGCGCCCCCGACAGCCAGGACACCGCCGCCCTCGCCGCTGGCTGGACACTCGTACGGGACGTCCGCTGGCTGCCCCGCTCGGCCGCCGCGGCGGCGCCGACGGCCGGCGCGGAGCGCTCCAGCGCCACGACCACCGCCGTCGGCGACTTCACCATGCTGGCGGTGCTCGGGCCGACGCCGGTGCGGGCCGCGATCGAGCGGTACACCGAGTACCTGCGCCAGCCGCAGCTCAGCAACACGTTCACGGTCCGGGTGCTGGGCGCCCTCGCCGGGCTGACCGCCATGGACGGAAACGTCGACGACGCCCGGCGCCACCTCGACCAGGCGATGTCGATCCTCGGCCAGCTCGGCCTGCGGGTACGAGCCGCCGCGCTCTCCTACCTCGCAGGTCTCGTCGACCTGCTGGCGGACCAGCCCGCCGCGGCGGAGGAACGGCTGAGCCAGGCCTGTCTCGACTGCGAGCGGATGGGCGAGCGGTACGTGCTCGGCGCCCTGCTGTCGCTGCGGGCACAGGCCAGCTACGCCCTGGGCCGGTACGTCGAGGCCGTCCAGCTGGGCGAGGCGGCCGAACAGAGCGGGTTCGGCGACGACATCGTGGCGCAGGTGACGGCCAGCGGCGCCCGGGCCAAGGCGCTGGCGCGACTGGACTGCGGTGACGAGGCGGAGCCGCTGGTCCGGGAAGCCGCCGCCGCGGCAGCCGGGACGGGCCTCATCAACCTGGCCGCCGACGCCCTGCTGGACCTCGCCGACGTGCACGAGGCGATCGGCGACGGCGAGGCCGCCGCGCGGGCTGCCCGGGAGGCACTGGAGCTGTACCTGCGCAAGGGCAATGTGGTGTCGGCGCGGCGCACCCGCACGATGCTGGAGCGGCTGCGCCCGGCCGAACCCGGCACCGGGTCCTGATCCGCCGGTCACGGAAGGAGGCTGCGATGGCGCAGCGCGTCGAGATCCGCGAGCTGGGCCGGCCGGCCCGGGTGGTGACCATCGCGGAGACCGTGGAGGTGGGACGTGACTGCGCCGGAATCGTGGTGTCCGATCCGGAGGTCTCGCGCCGCCACCTGACGCTGTCGTACGCCGACGAGACCCTGTCCGTCCTGGACCTGGGCAGCAGCAACGGCACGAGCGTCAACGGCGTACCGGTCACCGCCCAGACGCCGCTGCACGCGGGTGACGTGGTGGGGCTCGGCGATGCGCAGATCGTCGTGCTGCCACCCCGGGACGGGCCGGTACCGGTGGACGCTCCCACCGAGGCCATGGCGGGCCCGGACGGTGCGGTGCCGCCGGCGCCGCCGGAACCCGCCCGGACGCCGCCGCCGGCCCGTCCGGCGCTCGACGAGCTCGCCGTCCGGGACACCGACGCGGCAGTGATCCGGTACCGCCGGGGATCAGCCGGCGAACGCGCCGCCTCCGGGTACGCGTCCGCGGTGCGCCGTGCCCGCCGCAGGCTCGCCGGTCTGGGATCCGAACCCTGGGGCGTACGCCCGCAGATCTGCCTCGTCGACCCGTTCCCCAGTCCGGACGACCCGGACGACCTGCTGGCCGCCGGCACCGTCGTGGACCCGGTCCACGGCGAGATCTGGATGGTGGTGACCGCCGACTCGCCCCCGGAGTCTCCGGAGCGCCCGTTGGCGCTGTTCTTCGGTGCCGGGCTGCCCGCCGCCGACGACGTGGCCGCCCTGGTGGAGGGCTACGGCCTGCACCTGGCCCGGTTGCCGTCGCCGGATGCGTTCCTGCGCGGTTCGGACCTGCCACCCCTGGCGGAGGCCGACGGTCAGCTGCGCGTCCTCATGGCGGTGTCGTTCGTCCGTCACCTGCTGGCTCGCGGCGGCGAGCCCGCGTTTCGGCAGCTGCTGGCCACCGCCCAGCCCGGGGCCGTCGACGCGGCGGCGGAGCAGGTCTACGGGCTGCCTCTGTCGGCTCTCGAGCCGCGGTGGCGCGCGGGCCTCACGACCCCGCCGCCGCAGGCCCGCACCGCCGACTTCCTGCGGTTGACCGGTGCCTACCTGCGCCGGCACGGGTGGTGGCTGACGCAGCTGGTGGTCTGCACGGTGGCCACCGTGGCGTTGGTGGTGCTCCTGCCGCTGGCGCTGCGCAGACTGATCGACCAGGTCCTCCCGGCCCGGGACCTCGTTGCCGCGGTGCGGATCGTCGGGGTGCTGGCGGGCGCCCTCGTCGTCGCCGGGATGGCCGAGATCCGCCGGGTCCAGCTGTGGGCGAGGCTGAGCGTGACGTTCCTGCAGCAGCTGCGCGCGGACATGTTCGCGAAGCTGCAGACGCTCTCGGCGAGCTGGTACGCGGCCCCCGGCCGCGGCACGGACGTGCTGTCGCGCCTGCTGGCGGACGCCGCCATTCTCCAGTCCGGCCTGCACGCCGTACGCGATGCCGTCTCGCAGGGTGTCGTCCTGGTGGCCGCGACGGCTGTTCTCGTGGTGCTCAGTGTGCCCCTCGCGGCGACGGTGCTGCTGGGCGCCCTGCTGCTCGGCGCGCTCGGGCGTACGCTGGCCCGCCGCGCCGCCCGGCACGCCCACGATGCGCAGGAGCAGGTCACCTCCGTGGTGTCGGTGGCCGCCGAAAGCTACGCCGCGCACGCCCTCGTGCAGGCCTACGGGCTCGAAGCCGACCAGCGTGGCCGGTTCCAGCGGGTTCTCGACCACAACGCCGTCCGGCAGCGTCGCGCGCTGGTCTCCGAGAGCCTGCCCGGCGTCTGCGTCGATGGCACGGCCACCGCGTTGCGCCTCGCCGTGCTGGCGGTGGGCGCCTGGCTGCTGGTCACCGACCGGGTCACGGTGGGCGCCCTGGTGGCGGTGCTCGTGATCGTCGACCAGGTGGTCCGGCCGGTGTCCGCCCTCGCCATGCTCGGTGGACGACTCGACGCGACGAGGGGCGCCGTGGTCCGGGTCACCGACATCCTCGCTGCCCAGAACGAGATCGCCGAAGCACCCGAGGCCGTCGACCTGCCCCGGCCGCGGCGGGAGATCCGGTTGTCCGGGATCGGGCTGGAAGCCGGACCGGACCGGCGCCCGCTGGCCGACGTGGACGCCGCCATCCGGGTGGGTAGCCGGGTGGCGTTCGTGGGGGCGCCCGGTACCGCGATCTCGTCGGTGGTGCAGCTGCTCCTGCGGTTCTGCGACCCGACGACCGGCGCTGTGCGCATCGACGGACAGGATCTGCGACACGTCACCGTCTCCTCGCTGCGCGGCCAGATCGGGGCCGTCCTGCGCGAGGCCGTGCTCGTCGACGCGACCGTGGCCGAGAACATCGCGCTGGGCGGCCCCGGCGCGGGTCACGTGGCGATCGAGGCCGCGGCCCGCGCCGCGGAGGCGCACCCGTTCGTCCTCACCCTCCCGCACGGCTACGACACCCGGGTGGGGGAGCGCGGCGTACGGCTCAGTGAGGCCCAGCGGCGCCGGATCGCACTGGCCCGGGCTCTGCTGCGGGACCCGGCCGTACTGCTGCTCGACGACGTCACCGCCGACCTGGACGTGCGCTCCGAACGGCTGTTCACCGCGACGCTCGCGCGGGTGGGCCGCGGCCGTACCGTCATCACCGCCACCCACCGTCTGACCACGGTGGTCGACTACGACCAGATCTTCCTGATGGACGGCGGCCGGATCGTGGAGCGGGGCGGGCACCACGGGCTGCTCCTGGCCGCAGGCCGGTACGCCGAGCTGTGGGCCGAGCAGGCCCACACCGGCCCGGTGGAGCCGACCCCGTTCGACGTCGCCGCCGCCCTCACCCGGATCCCGCTCTTCGCCCGGCTCGACGGGCGCGGGCTCGACCGGGTCGCACGCTGCCTGCACGAGCAGCGGGTCGACCGGGACGAGACGGTACGCAGCGACGACGGCCGGTTGCTCCTGATCCGGCGGGGCAGGGCGCTGGTGCTCGGCCCGGACCCGGCCGGCCGGCTCACCACCGTCGCCCGGCTGGGTCCCGGGCAGGCGTTCGGGCTGGGCGGTGTGATGGGTGAGCGGACGGGCACCCTGCTGCGCGCGCTGCGACCTCTGGAGCTGCTGGTGCTGAGGTCGGAGGCGCTCGCCGCGCTCGCGCTGGAACTGCCCGCGGTGGCCGCCGCGCTGGACACCGCCCCGGGCCGGGCGGTGCCGGCGGGCGGCGAGCGGCTGTCCCAGCTGGCACTGCGGCCTCCCGTGTCGGGGGATCCCCTGCCCGGCTGAGGACTCTGTCAGCAAGCGCACACACATACCGTCGTGGTGCCCACAGCAACGCCGCTGCTGCGGGCGGACAGTGTTCCGGTAGCACTCATTCGCCGACACATTCGCACGAGGAGGCCGTGATGGTCACCTACACCATCCAGGACCCGTCCCGCCGCGAGGTTCGCAACCGTCCGCCGATCGTCGTGTCCGGCGCTGAGACGACCGACGCCCTGACGGCAGCCCGGGCCGAGGCGCTCTTCACCAGCGACGTGTCGGTGAGTTCGACCCTCGACGGGGACGAGTTCAAGGATGCCATCCGGCAGGCGCTGGTGCGCCACGGCGGCGTCCGTGGATGCGCGGCCGAGGTGGCAGCGGCGTACGGCGATCACCCGGAGACCGCGGCGCCGCGCATGCGCTGGGCCCGGCAGATCGTGCAGTCGGTGTACGGCAAGCAGGTCGCGCACCGCTGGGCGACTCACCGCGTACTGCTCTCCTCGGTTCAGTAGGTCTCCGGCGGCGTTCGTCCGCCCGTCGCGGTGCGTCGCACCACGGGCCGAACCGACCGACATCGCGCCATCTGTAAGCGTGAATCTCCAAGAGGTGGCGTCACTGTGGCCTATGTACGGTGAGCAGACCAGCCAGGACCTCGGTTTCCGGACAGCCTGTCGCCGGTCGGAGGTCTGCCACGAGGTGAGGGTGCATGGTTCCTCCGCTCATCCGTACCGGCTCCGTCGGGTCGAGCCGGACAGCCGGCGATCGTCGGGTGACCGCCGGTCGTCCGCGTCGCGGGGGCACACGGTGGCGGCGGTCGTCCGTGGCGGGACTAGCCGTGATCATGGTCGTCACCGCGTGCACCGGCAAACCAGCGAGCACCCCCACGCCCGGCGCCGGCTGGTCCGTGGTGTGGAGCGACGATTTCGACGGCAAGGCCAACACCGGCCTGTCGCGGTCGGACTGGCTGTACACCGTCGGCACGAGCTATCCGGGCGGGTCACCCAACTTCGGCACGGCCGAGGTCGAGACGATGACCGACAGCGTCGAGAACGTCTACCACGACGGTGCAGGTCACCTCGCCATCAAGCCGATCCGCTCCAGCGCGGGCACGTGGACGTCCGGTCGGGTGGAGACCAGGCGCACCGACTTCGCCGCGCCGGCGGGCGGCATGATGCGCCTGGAGGCGACCTTGCAGCAGCCCAATGTCAGTGGGGCACAGGCCGTCGGGTACTGGTCGGCGTTCTGGGCACTCGGGGACGCGGCCCGGCCGGTGGGCGCCACGAACTGGGCGCACATCGGCGAGTTGGACATCATGGAGAACGTCAACAGCCGCGACTCGGTGTGGCAGACGCTGCACTGCGGTCCTCCGGTCGGGGGTCCCTGCAAGGAGCCGGACGGCATCTCCAGCGGGGAGCAGCCGTGCGCCGACTGCCGGACCGCCTTCCACACGTACGCGATCGAGCTCGACCGCAGCGTCACGCCGGAGCAGCTGCGCTGGTACGTCGACCAGAGGAACACGTTCACCGTCAGGGCCGACCGGGTCGACCAGACGACCTGGGAGAAGGCGACCCGCCACGGTTTCTTCGCCATCCTGAACGTCGCCATCGGGGGAGTCTTCCCGACCAAGTTCGGTGGGCCACCCACCGCCGCCACCAGGTCCGGCGTACCGATGCTCGTGGATCGCATCGCGGTGTACACCCGCGGAAAATGAGGAGTGTCGATCGATGACCAGCGCATCCGGGCGTGTGCGAGACGAACCGACCTGGCGTCCCATCCAGCGTTCCACCCGGTTCGCGGTGATGCTGGCCCTGGGCGTCACGTTGTTCTACATGATCTTCCTGCTGAATCCGGCGTACCGGGGGAACCCCTGGATCTGGGGGCTGGTGCTCTTCGCGGAGGGGCTCACGATCTTCAACGCCCTCTCGATGTGGTGGACGGTGCTGGTCAACACGCCGCGCCCGGACCCGCCGGAGGTGTACGTGTGGCGCCGTCAACTGATCACCGGTGCGCTGAGACCCACGATCGACGTCTTCATCACGGTCTACGGCGAACCCCTCGAAATCGTCCTGGTGACGGTCCGCGCGGCGCGCGACATGGACGTGGGGCACTTCACGTGGGTGCTGGACGACGGCGACAGCGACGAACTGCAGGCGGCGTGCGCCGAGGAGGGCGTGGGGTACCTGCGCCGCACCGAGCACTCGCACGCGAAGGCCGGCAACATCAACGCCGCCCTGAGGCGTACGAACAGCGAGTTCGTGGTGATCTTCGATGCCGACCACGTACCCAGCCCGGACTTCCTGGTGCGCGCCCTGCCGCACATGCAGGACTCGCTGGTCGCGTTCGTGCAGACTCCGCAGGCCTTCCCGAGCGCCAGGGGCATCGTCGCCGAGGGCGCGGCGGCGTCGCAGCGGATGTTCTACGAGCTCGTGCTGCCCGGCCGGAACCTCTTCAACGCGGTGTTCTGCGTGGGCACCAACGTCATCTTCCGGCGGGCCGCCCTCAACGAGATCGGCGGCATGTACACGGCCAGCAACTCCGAGGACATCTGGACCTCGATCGAGCTGCACCGGCGCGGCTGGCGCTCGTACTTCATACCGGAGGTCCTGGCCCGGGGTCTCGCCCCGGACAGCCTGCTGCCGTTCTTCAAACAGCAGTTCCGCTGGGCGTACGGCGCGTTCGAAGTGCTGCTGCGCGGTGGTCTGTTCCGCGGCAAGGGCCTCACCGTCGACCAGCGTTTCCAGTATCTGCTGGCCGGGATCAACTACCTGCTGTCGGTCGCCGCGCTCATCCTGATGACTCTGCCGGCGGTGTACTTGCTGTTCGGCCTGAGCCCGATCCGCGCGGACATCGACGTCTGGCTCGTGCACTACGCGCCGTTCTACCTCCTGATCATGCTGGTCACGGTGCTGCAGCTGGGCGGTTTCAAACTCGCCGCGGTCGTCATGAGCATCGGCGCCGCACCGGTGCACGTGAAGGCGTTCTTCATGGCGATGTTCAAGCGCAAGGTCCGCTGGACCGTCACCAACGCCGGGCCGAGGGGTCTGCCCGGGGTCGAGCTGGTGCTGCCGCACGTCTTCCTGCTGTTGCTCAACGCCGTGGCCATCGCCGTCGGCATCAGCATGATGCCGCTGCGGGGGACCGACATCGTGGCAGTCGGGCTGTCCATCGCCTGGGCGACGATCTACGTCCTGATCCTGGGTCGGGTCATCGCCGAGGCGGTCATCGCGCCCCAGGTCATCAAGGAGCGTCTGGAACGGCGAAAGGCGAGCGCGCTGCTCGCCAGGGCGCTGCCGTGGCCGACTCGCCGGGACGAGGCTGACGCCATGGTCAGCTCGGCCATCGAGGAGTCCGCCGGTTCCTCCGCGCGAACGAGCTGAAGGGCAAACGTCATGGTCCAACCGGCGCATGCGCCATCCACTCCGCACCAGCCGTCCACTCCTGAGCAGTCGGCCATTCCTCACCAGCCGGCCGCGCCGTCCCCCGCACCGGCCACACCGGCACCCGGCCGGCCGCGCGGGACCTTCCGGTCATGGTGGTCCCGCTTCCTCGTCCTCATCATGGTGGCCGGAGCCGGCTTCGTCTTCCTGCTCATCAGCAGCAACCGGGCGGCGCAGGCCGCCCGCGTCGACCTGGGCACCGTCACACTGACCACGCAGTCCATCCCGGTCGAGACGGCGCGGTCCGGGCAGATCACCGCTGTCTCGGTCGCCGGGCAACAGACGGTCAAGAAGGGCGACAAGCTCGGCACGATCGAGGTCACCACGACCAAGGCCGACGGCGAGCCCGTCGTGAAGACACTCACTCTGACCGCGCCGCACGACGGCATCGTCGTCGACGAACCGGTCACCGTCGGCAGCACGCTCCAGCCGGGACAGCCCTTCGTCGTGCTGTACGACCCGACGAGGTTGGAGTTCGTCAGCGACATCCCGCTGAAGAACGTGCCCACGCTCGCCCGGGGCATGATCGCCAGCCTGAAGGCGAACGGGCTCGACCGCACCGTCAGGGCCTCCGTCCAGCGGGTCGTGCCGCGGGTCCCCGGGGCCAACCCCGCCGCCGATGACGTCAGTCCGGATGCGCTGCGACTGGTGCTGGCTCCCGTGACCCCGCAGGAGGTGCGTGGGCTCGTACCCGGCCTGCGGTTCAAGGGCACCGTCGACACCCGTACGGGGGAGAGCGGCGCCCCGAAGCTCGTCGCCATGCCGGCGTAGCACGGTCGCCCCGGCGGCCGTGCTCGGTCAACCGGTGATCGCCTGCGCGATCAGCAGCCCGCCGTACGCGGCGCCGAGCCCGGCGACGACACTGGCGACGATGTTCGCGGCGGCGTACAGCCGGGCACCGTCCCGCGCCAGCCGCAGCGTCTCGTAACTGAACGTGGAGTAGGTGGTCAGCGCCCCGCAGAAGCCGGTGCCGAGCAGCGCCATGACCGCCTGCCCGGCCGGGAGCCCGGTGAGGAAGCCCAGCAGCAGCGAGCCGACGACGTTGACGGTCAGGGTGCCCCACGGGAACACCGAGTCGTGGCGGCCCTGGATCGCCCGGTCGGTCAGGTACCGCAGCGGTGCGCCGACAGCGGCGCCCAAGGCGATCAGCAGTACGGTCACCGGGTCTCCCGGCCGACGTAGCGGACGATTTCGACCGGGTCGACGACGGCCAGGCCTTCGCCGATCAGCTCGTCGAGCTGCGGCAGGAAGGCCCGGATCTTCTCCTCGGTGTCGACCACGATGACGGCCACCGGCAGCTCCTCCGACAGCGACAGCAGCCGGGTCGTGTGCACCCGGCTCGACGCGCCGAACCCCTCGATGCCGCGCAGCACCGTCGCACCGGCCAGCCCGGCGGCGTGCGCCCGGTGCACGATCTCCGCGTACAGCGGCTTGTGGTGCCACATGTCGGACTCGCCGATGAAGATCGTCAGCCGTGTTGCCGAGCCGTCCCACCGCACCGCGCTCACCTGCCCTCGCCTCACCGCCGGGCCCGCAGCGCCCACGCTGTGACCGTCGATCCCGCCCACACCGCCAGCATCGCCCCGACCAGGGTGGCACCCAGGTACGCCAGGGCCACGGCGGCACCGGCGTGCGCGGCGGCCCGCTGCACGTCCACGACCGAGGTGGAGAAGGTGGTGTACCCGCCGAGGACACCCACCCCGAGGAACGGGCGCAGCAGCCGGTGGCCCGCCCACACCTCGGAGATCAGCACCATCAACACCCCGATGAGCAGGCAGCCGGACACGTTGATCGACCAGGTGGACCACGCGAACCCGTCCGTTCGGAGGTGCGGCCACGCCACGGTCACCGCGTACCGGGCGAGCGCCCCGAGCACGCCACCGGCGGCGACGGCTGCGATCACCGGAACCGGGCTCGGACGTGATTCCACCCGATTGGCGGGAACGTGGCGGTCGGCGTCCGCGCCGACGGATGTCACCGGCTCCTGCACACAACCCCCCGCGGACGACACGTTCACCACCTGGGACGCATACGACTTCTCAGTCAGGCTAGCCGAGCTGGACCGAGAGACGTCGGCGCAGCGCGGTCGTCTCCGCCGAGGAGAAGTCCCGAGGGGCGGTCTGAGAAGTTCTCGGCTTCATGATGACAACTGCCACTGTCCTGTCGGATGCCGCGCTGAGACGCTTTCTGGAAAGTGATCCGACCCCTTTCACCGGGGATATGCTGCGTCATCCAGGACCGTATGACCTCTGTGGGATCCCGCGGATAGGTGCCATACCGCGTCCGCCCCACCATGAAAGCGGTTCGTTGTGCCGTCACGGCAGCAGTTCTTTCACCGATACGACGCATAGGTGGGTGACAACCGTGGATGTGCGCAGCTCGCCCGGAGAACCGCCCCCGGTACGTCCGGCAGGTCGCGGCGGCGGCCGGTCATGATGCGGGCACGCCGCCGCGGTGAGCTGGTCACCGACACCTTCACCGCGTACATCGCAGGCGTGCCCGCCGACGTGGCCGGCCACGTCGGTGTGGAGCGTCTGCGGGAGCCCTGGCTCTCGGCCCGTGCACCGAAGCGGTTGCGGGGCAGAGATCGCGTGACGGTGGCGATGCTGGCGGTTGACGCCTTCGCGGCCGTACTGGTCGTCGCCGGTGTGGGCGGCCCGCTGCGTGTCGCGCTCGGACTGGCGGCCGGATTGACCGTGCCCGGTTGGGCGGTGGTCGCCCACCTCGACCTTCGCTGGCCCGCGGCGGAGGCGGCGCTGACCCCGGCCGCCAGCCTTGCGGCGCTCCTCCTGCTGGCGCAACTGATGACCAGTCCGGGAGCCTGGCACCCGATCGCCGCCTGGTCCGTCGTGAGCGGGTTGTCGGCGGTACTGCTCATCGCGCGGCTGGTCCGACGCCGGGCGGTCGCACCATGACCGGTGCGCCCACCGCGGCACCGCGGCCCGAAGCGTGGGCCACACCAGTGGTCCGGGGGGTCGCTGCGGTGCCTCGACCGCGCCGTACCACCAGCCTCTTCGTCAGCCGTATCCGGGCCGGCGGCCACGTGGCGTTGCCGTCGTCCAGTGGCACGCCCGCTCGCGGCGTTGCGCGGACGTCGCGGCCAGGCATCCTCGCCGCCTACCCGGCAACGGGCTCGGCCGCCAGCGCGACCCCCGTCATCCGGACCACCGCGCCGGTGACGCCCGCCGCGGGCGTTGTCGTGCGGGCCGCGGCGGGCGCTCGTACCACCGTCGCCGGACCCGTCCTGGCCGGCGTCCTCGCCGCCGTGCTGTGGGTACCGTCGGTGCTCGTCGCCGACTCGGCCCGGCTGGGCTCGCCGGGTCTGATCTCCGTGCTGCCGTGGTGGTACTTCGCCGGTCTGGCGCTGCTGGTTGTGGCGCTCGGCTGGGAGCTGTTCCGGCCCCGGCTGATCGTCATGTGCTGCCTCACGGTGATGCTCATCGCGTACCTGTTCGGCACGGTGTCGGCAGTGGAGCCGATCGCGGGTCTGCCGGTGGCCTGGTATCCCACCGGACCGACCGGATGGATCACGCCCCACGGCAGTGCGCTGCCTGCGGTGGACGCCCGGGCGAGCTGGCCGGGCATGTTCTCGCTGTCCGCGTTCATCGTGGAGGTGACCGGTCCCGGATACCCGAGCGACGTCCTGCGCTGGGCGCCTCCCGTGTTGGAGCTGCTCTACCTCGCGCCGCTGCGGGTGATCGCCCAGGTCGTCGGGGTTGGCGCACGCGCCGGTTGGCTCGGCACGCTGCTGTTCTTGCTGAGCAATTGGATCGAGCGGGACCACTTCCTGCCCCAGGCCCTCAATGTCCTGTTCTACCTGGTCGCCGTCGCGGCCGTGCTGGCGTTCTGGCGGCCGCTGACGGACGTGAATCGGACAGGCCCGGCCGTCCGGCGCGCCCGCGACCCGGGGGTGCCGCACCGCCGAGGTGGCGGCGGATGGCGGCGCGGACAGGCCTGACCAGGGTGTTGATGCGATGCGATGGTCATCGTCCGGCGCGCGGTGCGCGGTCGGCGAGGGGTGCCTCCGGTCAACGGGGCCCGCGCCAGTGGATCGGCCTACCGTGCATGCGGCGTGACAGAGCGCTAGCCTTACGGGGACTTGCCAGGTGCCGGATGTCGTGCCCTGCCGACGGCTCCGGGATATGTAACGGTGGTCCGCGCCGACGGTGCGGGGCCCGCGGGTTGGGGATGCGATGATTCGGGTCCTTGTGATGACGGACGACGAGCGCGCCAACTCTGGCGTAAGGGCACTGTTGGACTCCGAGCAGGACATCCAGGTGGTCGGCACGCTGGCTTTCGACGGCGACCAGGCGATCCGGGTGGCGGAACTCTGGCCAAAGGTGATCATCTTCGATACGGAGTACATGGTGAGCCAGGTTCTGCCGATCGCGGCGGAGCTCCGGGCACGGATACCGTCGAGCTCCATGTTGATGCTGTGCGACCCGACCAAGCGGGGCATGCTTCCGCCGCGGCGGCGCGCGGCGGACCTCAGTTTCCTGCTCAAGGATGCCTCCACGACGCTGCTCGCCAGCTCCGTCCGGCGACTCGCCAGCGGCGAGCGGGTCGTCCATCCCCGACTGCAAGCAGCAGCCCTGAACACGGAACGAGATCTCAGCACCCGCGAGCTGGAGGTGCTCGGCCTGGCCGCGGAGGGCGAACCGGTCGCCGAGATCGCCCACCGGCTGTACCTCTCCGGCGGCACGGTACGCAACTACCTGTCCGCTGTGATCATGAAGACGGGCGCGCGGAACAGGCTGGACGCGATCCGCATCGCCCGCAAGGACGGCTGGCTGCACTAGCGCCCGCCTGACGGATCTCGTGGACCTGCCCGCCCTGCGATCGGGTGCCGGGCAGCGGCCAGCTGGTTCTCATCGACGCACGTCGGCCGGTCCCGCGTGCACCGGCAGGCCGGCGGCCAGCCATGCCTCCATCCCGCCGGCCATGTCGGTCGCGAGACGCAGGCCCATCGCCCGCAGACTCGCTGCGGCCAGGCTGGAGCTGTAGCCCTGCCGACACACCACGACCACCGCGAGATCGTATCCCGTCGCCTCGGGGATGCGGTGCGGCGAGGACGGATCCAGCCGCCATTCCAGCACCGTACGGTCGATGACGAGCGCGCCGGGCAACTCGCCCTGCAGGGTTCGCTGGTGGTCGGTGCGGGTGTCCACGAGCAGCGCGCCACCGGCGACGGCCCGCCGCGTCTCGTACGGGTCGAGCCGCCGTACGCCAGAGCGAGCCCTCGCCAGCAAGACGTCCACGCCCCGCGTTTCGACGATCGTCATCAGCCGATCCTCTCTGCCCGGGGTAGCCCTGGCATCCGATCAGGGGTTCGCAGATCGTCGGCGCGTGCGTCGGGCTGATCGGCGAGATGAGATGCCCTCGTCAGCGCATGCGGATCAGGTGTTCGAGCGCCAGACGTTGCAGGCGGGCGAAACCGTAGCCCTGGGTACGAGCCGCGTCCAGGTCGTAGTCCTCGAACGCGGTCTTGTCGGACGCCAGTTCCTCGTGGGTCTCGCCGGGTTCGAGCGTCGGCTGGGCCAGCTCGGCCACCCGGGCGGCCTCCAGCGCCTCCTGGACCTCCGGGTCGGCACGGAACGCTCTGGCCCGTTCCTTCAGGCCGAGGTAGAGCTCCATGTTGGCGCGTGCCGACTCCCAGACACCGTCCATGTTCTCGGTGCGCAGCGGCTTGTAGTCGAAGTGCCGGTCTCCGTCGTAGACGGGTCCGCCGCCAGGTGCCCCGTTCTCCAGCAGGTCGACGGTGGAGAACGCCTGTAGCAGGTCGCCGTACCCGAACACGAGGTCCTGGTCGTAGCGGGGACCCTTCTGCCCGTTCAGATCGATGTGGAACAGCTTGCCCTGCCAGAGCGCCTGGGCGATGCCGTGCGTGTAGTTGAGGGTCGCCATCTGTTCGTGCCCGGTCTCCGGGTTGATGCCGACCATGTCGGCGTGCTCCAGCTGAGAGATGAACGCGAGCGCGTGCCCGATCGAGGGCAGCAGGATGTCGCCGCGGGGCTCGTTCGGTTTGGGTTCGATGGCGAAGCGCATGCCGTACCCCTTGTCGATGGAGTACTGCGCCAGGAGGTCTATCCCCTCCCGGTACCGGTCGAGGGCGGCCCGGACGTCCTTGGCGAAGTCGACCTCCGAGCCTTCCCGGCCGCCCCAGAAGACGTAGATCTGTGCGCCGAGTTCGGCGGCCAGGTCCATGTTGCGCATCACCTTGCGCACGGCGTAGCGCCGTACGGAACGGTCGTTGCTGGTGAAGGCGCCGTCCTTGAAGACGGGGTCGCCGAAGAGGTTGGTCGTGACCATGGGCACGACGAGACCGGTGTCTTCGAGGGCCTGTTTGAACTCGTCGATGATGCGCTGCCGCTCGGTGCTGCTGCTACCGGGCGGGATCAGGTCGTCGTCGTGGAAGGTGATCCCGTACGCGCCGAGCTCCGCCAGTTTGTGCACGGCCTCGACACCGGCCAGGACGGGGCGGGTGGCCTCGCCGAAGAGGTCACGGGCCTGCCAGCCGACGGTCCACAACCCGAAACTGAACTTGTCCTCGCGGGTCGCCTGCGGTGCCATCGTGCCTCCAGGTCTGTCGTCACTTGCTGAAGCCGGCGGTCAGGCCGGAGAGGAGCTGGCGGCGGCCGATCGCGTAGAGGATGAGGATCGGCAGGGTGGTCAGGACCACCGACGCCAGCACGGCCGGTACGTTCACGCTGTACTGGCCCTGGAAGGTCCACAGAGCCAGCGGCAATGTCCGCTGCTCGGGGCTCTGGGTCAGGATCAGCGGCAGCAGGAAGCCGTTCCAGATGCCCAGGCCGTTGTAGATGGTCACGGTGACCAGCGCCGGCCGGGTCAGCGGAAACGCCAGGTGCCACATCGTGCCCCACTCGGTGGCGCCGTCCATCCGCATCGACTCGAAGAGTTCCTTCGGCACGTCCCGGATGAAGTTGGACAGCACGAGCACGGACAGCGGGATGGCGAACGCGATCGATGGCAGGATGATCGCCAACAGGGTGTCGTACATCTGCAGCCGGATGATGATCAGGTAGACCGGGATGATCGTGGCCTGCAGCGGGATGGCCAGACCCATCAGGAACATGCTGTTGGTGACCCGCAGGAAGCGGCTGCGGTGGGCGGCCCGGACGATCGCGAAGGACGCCATGAACGAGATCAGCACCGCGGGCACGACAGCGCCGAGAGTGACGATCACACTGTTGAGGAAGTAGCGGGCGAAGTTGGACTCGATGACCAGCTGGTAGTTGTCCAGGGTGGGCGCGGTCGGCGGTGCCAGGGGGTTCGTGGCGAAGTAGCTGCTCTGCGCCTTCAGGCTGGTGACGACGATCCAGTAGATCGGCACCATCACGACGAGCAGCCAGAGCCATCCGAACGTGCCGCCGAACCAGTTGAGTTGCGCGAGGTGCCAGTGCCGGGCGGGTTTGACGAGGTCCGGCTCGGCCTTTCGATCGGTGCCGCTTGCCAGCGTGGTCGTCATGTCACGCTCCTTCCAGCTGGCTCTGTGACGTGCTGCCGCCGCCGATCCGGCGTAGCAGCAGAGCCAGGGCCAGCCCGACCAGGACCAGGATGACCGCGATCGCGCTGGCCGGTCCCATCAGGTTCGCCTGGAACCCCTGCTGGTACATGCTGAGCGCCAGCACTCGGGTGGCGTCACCGGGGCCGCCCGCGGTGAGCACGAAGATCAGGTCGAAGAAGGTCAGCGAGCCGACCACCATCAGCGTCGACGACGTGATGATGGTGTATTTCAGCTGGGGAAGCGTGATGCTGATGAACTGCCGGATCCGTCCGGCGCCGTCGATCTGGGCCGCCTCGTACATCGAGGTCGGGATCTGGCGCACCGCACCTTGATAGATCAGCGAGTGGAACGGGATGAACTGCCACGACACCACGAAGATGACCACGCCGAGGGCGAGGTTGCCGCGGCCCAGCCAGTCCTGGGCGAGCAGCGGGATGCCGAGGCCGACGCCGAGCCCGAAGTTCGGGTCCAGCAGCGCCTTGTACGTGATCGAGATGGCGGCGGAGCTCAGCAGCAACGGGATGAAGTACAGCACCGCCAGGAACCCGCGGTAACGCTTGTGCGCTGCCAGGAACACCCCGATGAGGATCGACAGCGGGGTCTGCGCCGCCCACGACAGGGCCATGACCAGGAAGGTCACCCAGAGGGCGTGGAGCAGGCCCGGGTCGCTCAGCGTGGCCTTCCAGCTGGTCAGGCCGGACGGCTGGATCTCGCCGATACCGTCCCAGGTGGTGAAACTCAGTGCCAGGACGCCGACCAGCGGGATGACGCCGAACGCCATGAACATCAGCAGCGCCGGCAACGCCATCCAGGTGACGGAGCCGCTCCGCCCACCGGTCGAGACAGGAGGCTTTCCCACTCGTACGGTGGGCGGAGCGAGCGTCGTCATTTGCCGATGACTCCGTTCATGCTGTCCACCCACTGCTGTGGGGAGATCTGCAGCTGGAACAGCTTGGCGATGTTGTCCAGCAGTGTCTCGGCCGCGGTCGGGCTCAGCGCCTGGTCCCATGACTGGGCGAACACCTTCGCGTTCGCCGAGATGTCGTAGACGAACTTGAGGAACGCCGCGTCCGGGGACGAGCCGAGCTTGGTGTCACTGCCCTTGATGATCGGTACGCCGCCGGACTTGATCCAGTTCTCGATCTCCTGGTCGTCGAGCAGGGTGGTCGAGAAGAACTTCTTGGCGGTCTGCTTCGCCTCGGCGCTCGCCTTGGACGAGATCGAGAGGTACTGGCCGGGGTTGCCGACGGTGTTGCTCGGGTCGCCCTTGCCGCCCTCGACCGGCGGGAAGTTCATGTAGCCGAGGCCGCCGCTCTTGACGAAGTCACCGCCCTGGGACTGCTGGATGCCGTACGACCAGGAGCCGTGCAGCATCATCGCGGCCCTGCCGGTGTACAGCAGGGCCTGGTCGGCGTTCGAGTCCGCGGTGATCGACGAGAAGCCTTTGATGAAGCCGTTCGCCTTCACCAGGTCCTGGACCTTGGTGAGCATGTCCAGCACGGCCGGGTCGGACCAGGCGTTGGCCTTGCCGGCGAAGACGTTGTCGAAGATCTCCGAGCCGGCCTGGCGGTCCAGGAGGAATTCCAGCCACATCATGTTGGGCCAGCGGGACTGGCCGCCCAGCGAGAACGGCGCGATGCCGGCCGAGTTGAACCTGGGCACCAGGGCCATGATCTCGCCCCAGGACTTCGGGGGCTGGACGCCGACCTGATCGAACACGTTCTTGTTGTAGTACAGGACGATCGGCTGGACCGTCTCGATCGGCATGGCGTAGATCTTGTCGTTCACCGTGGCCGCACCGAACGAGGACGGGAGGATCTTGTCCTTGACCGCGGGGTTCTCGGTGAACCAGCCGGTCAGATCTTCCACCTGCCCGGCGTCGACGTAGCTCTTCAGTCCGCCGCCGCCCCAGCCCCAGATCATCGTCGGCCCCTGGGCGGCGCCGATCGACGTCTTGATCTTCTGCTTGTACGCGTCGTTCTGGAAGAACGTCGCAGCGATCGTGTTGTCCGGATTGGCCTTGTTGAACCGGTCGACGGCGGCCTTGCGGATCGGCTCACCGGGCGGGCCGCTGAGCGACCAGTATGTGGCGGAACCGGCCGCGTTGCCGCCATTGCTGGAACTGGTGCCGGGGCCGGAGCTGCCGCACGCGGCAAGCCCGGCGGCGGCGCCGGCGCCGACGGCGAGGTGGAGGAAGTTTCGACGGGATATCGGCATGGGTTCCACGCTGGTCTCCGTACCTGAGAAGTGCGGGTTTCGTGGCGATTTCGATCGTCTGCGGCGATGGCGCCGAGCCGTGGACCCCGCCCTCCGACCGGCGATCCGCAAGTTGCGTAGATTTCGTTAACGTAGGATTTCGGGGTGAGCGTGTCAAGAGTCTTGAACCGCTCGTGCCGATAGACGAAAGTAGAGTTCATCGGACACCTCTCGGTGATCAAACCTTTGCGGTAAAGCAAGACCGCGAGGTGCCAAGAGTCACGGGCGAGTCGTTACGGGTCTCGAAACGCGACCGAAAGTTTCGACGCCCGTGCATTGTGGAATAGGAGATCACCCGTGACGACACCGGATCTGTCCCTCACCGCTGATCCAGCGGCGGCCCCCTGGCGGGACACGAGTCGTAGCGCGGCCGACCGGGTCGAGCTCCTCCTCCGGCAGATGACCCTGCGGGAGAAGGTCGCCCAGCTCGGCAGCCGGTGGGTCGGCAACGACATGCAGGAGGCCGGAACCGGCGACGCCGACCTCAACGTCGCGCCCATGCAGGACGTGTTCGCCGCCTCCGGCACGGTTTCGCTGGAGGAGGCGAGCCGGCACGGGCTCGGCCACCTCACCCGCGTCTACGGCAGCGTTCCGCTGACCGCCGAGCAGGGCGCCGCTGAGCTGGTACGTCAGCAGCACATCGTCATCGGTGCCTCCCGCCTGGGAATCCCCGCCCTCGTTCACGAGGAGTGCCTCACCGGGTTCACCACGTTCGGCGCTACGGTGTACCCGGCGGCGATCGCCTGGGGGGCGACGTTCGACCCCGATCTCGTCGAACGGATGGCCGCCGCGATCGGGCGCGACATGGCCGCGGTCGGCGTACACCAGGGTCTGTCACCCGTGCTCGACATCGTGCGTGACTACCGCTGGGGCCGCGTCGAGGAGACGATGGGTGAAGACCCGTACCTCGTCGCAATGCTCGGTGCCGCCTACGTCCGGGGCCTGCAGAGCGCAGGCGTCATCGCCACCCTGAAGCACTTCGCCGGATACTCCGCGGCCCGTGCGGCACGCAACCACGGGCCCGTGCCGATGGGCCGGCGCGAACTCATGGACGTCATCCTGCCGCCGTTCGAGACGGCCGTCGCCGTCGCCGGGGCCGGTTCGGTGATGAACTCGTACTCCGACGTGGACGGCGTGCCCGCGGTCGCGGACCACTGGCTGCTCACCGACCTGCTGCGCGACGACTGGGGATTCACCGGCACCGTCGTCTCCGACTACTGGGCCGTGCCGTTCCTCGCGACGATGCACCGGGTCGCCGGAGATACCGACGACGCCGGCGCGCAGGCGCTCGCCGCCGGTGTCGACGTCGAGCTGCCCGACACCCTCGGCTTCGGTTCCGGGCTCGTGGAGCGGGTGCGGCGCGGCGACGTGCCCGAGGCCCTCATCGACCGGGCCGCCCGGCGCCTGCTGACCCAGAAGGTGCAGCTCGGGCTGCTCGACCCCGACTGGACGCCGGAGAACTCGGTGGCCGGCGCGGTGGCCGCCGACCTCGACTCGCCCGCCAACCGCGCCCTCGCCCGCGAGATGGCCGAGCGGTCCATCGTCCTGCTCGACGCCGGGACGGCGCTGCCTCTGCTCGGTGACGGCCGCCCGGAGCCGCGCCGGGTCGCCGTCGTCGGGCCGTGCGCCGCCGACCCGCGCACGTTCATGGGCTGCTACGCCTTCCCCAACCACGTGCTGCCGCGCTACCCGAGCGCCGGCCTCGGCATCGAGGTGCCCACCCTCGTCGACGCCCTGCGGTCGGAACTGCCGGCCGCCGAGGTCGTCCACGAGAAGGGCTGTGACGTACGGGGCGACGACCGGTCCGGTTTCGCCGCCGCGCTCGCCGCGGCCCGCGAGGCGGACGTGTGCGTCGCCGTCGTCGGCGACCTCGCCGGCCTCTTCGGCCACGGCTCGTCCGGCGAGGGCTGCGATGCCGAAGACCTACGGCTGCCCGGCGTGCAGGCGGATCTGCTCGCCGAACTCCTGGCGACCGGCAAGCCCGTGGTCGTGGTCGTGGTCTCCGGCCGCCCGTACGCACTCGGCGACGTCCACGGCCGGGCCGCCGGCCTCGTCCAGGCGTTCATGCCGGGCGAGGAGGCCGGGGCGGCGATCGCCGGGGTGCTCGGAGGCCGGATCCAGCCCAGCGGCAAGCTGCCCGTCCAGATCCCCAGACGTCCCGGGGGGCAGCCCGGCACGTACCTCCAGCCGCCACTCGGCGTCGAGAACAACGGCATCAGCACCCTCGACGCTACGCCGCTGTACCCCTTCGGCCACGGCACCTCGTACACCAGCTTCGACGTGGACGACCTGCGGATCAGCGACATCGAGGTGCCCACCGACGGTGAGTTCACCGTCTCGGTCAGCGTCCGCAACACCGGCTCCCGGCCCGGCGAGGAGGTCGTCCAGCTCTACCTGCGTGACGTCGTCGCCCAGGTGACCCGGCCGGTGCGGCAGCTGGCCGGCTTCGCGCGTGTCCGGCTCGAACCGGGCATGGCCGCGCAGGTACAGTTCCGCGTGCACGCGGACCGGACAGCCTTCACGGGACGAGAGCTGCAACGCATCGTCGAGCCCGGCGATGTCGAGGTGCTCGTCGGCACGTCGGCAGCCGATCTGCCGTGCCGTGCCACCGTGCGGCTCACCGGCCCCACACGTGCGGTAGGACATGACCGACGGCTCGTCACCCCGGTGACACTGCGCCCGGTGCCCGGCACCCGAGGCGGGTAGGAGGAGGACCCGTGCCATCCAAGGATGGGCGTGCAACGCTGGCCACCGTCGCCGCCTCCGCAGGTGTCTCCGTCGCGACCGTCTCCAAGGTGCTCAACGGCCGCACGGACGTCGCGCCGGCGACCCGGGCGCTCATCCAGACCCTGCTCCGGCAGCACGACTACACGGCACGCCGCGCCCCATCGAGGAGACGCGGTGCGTCCGCCGCATCCGTCGAGCTGCTGTTCGGCGGCCGCCTCAATGCGTACTCCACGGCGATCATCCAGGGGGTCGCCGACGCCGCCGCGGCCGCCGACGTCACCGTCGCCATCAGCGTGCACATCGAAGATCCGCGTACCTCCAGAGCGCGCCGCCGGACCACGTGGGCCGCCGGCCTCGCCTCCGCCCGCCGGCAGGCGGTCATCGCGGTGACGCAGGACCTGACGGCCGCGGACCTGCACGCACTGGCCCAGGCGAACCTCCCCCTTGTCGTCATCGACCCGCTCCACCTGCCGCCGGTCCGCGTGACCAGTGTCGGATCGACCAACTTCGCCGGCGGTCTCGCCGCGACCCAGCACCTGCTGTCGCTGGGGCACCGGCGCATCGGGTACCTGGGCGGCCCGCCCGCTGCGGCCTGCAATCAGGCACGGATGCACGGTTACCGCGCCGCCATGGAGGCCGCGGCCGCGCCCGTCGCGGATGGGTACGTGCGCATGGGGCGCTTTCAGTACGACGATGGCATCGTCGAAGGTGCGGTGCTCCTCGACCTGCCGCAGCCCCCGACGGCGGTCTTCGCCGGCTGCGACGAGGCAGCCGCAGGGCTCATCGAGGCCGCCAGGGCCCGAGGCCTGCGGATTCCCGAGGATCTCAGCGTCGTGGGATTCGACGACACCCACGTCGCCTGGTTCGCGTCACCACCGCTGACGACGGTACGGCAGCCCCTGCAGGAGATGGGCGGCGTCGCGCTGCGGACCGCCCTTCGCCTGGCCAACGGCGAGAAGCTCGACTCTCACCACGTCGAGCTCGCCACCGAACTCGTCGTACGGAGCTCGACAGCTCCGCCGCCGACCCCCTGACCGACGGCGTCCACCAGTCGATCGCCGGTTCGCCGACGCCGCTCAGGACCTCTCCGGAGATGGACGAAGGGTCTGCCGCCCGGACCGAGGGTCCGTCATCCGTTGACGCGTCCACGGTTTCATCCGCCCGCCTCGGACGAGTGGCCGGGGAACAGGTGGGCGGCGGGATCGATGACCACGGCCGCGTTGTTCACCGCCGTGGCCGCCTCGCCGAAGCCGGTGGCGATCAGCCTGATCTTGCCCGCGTACTCGACGATGTCCCCAGCGGCGAAGACGCGGGGCAGGTTGGTCGCCATGGTGCTCGTCACGAGGATGTGGCGGCGATCCAACTGCAGGCCCCACTCGGCGAGCGGGCCGAGGTCGGCGGTGAATCCCAGGGCGGCCACGACGGTGTCGACCGGGATGCGTCGCGTGCCGTCGCGGTCGACCGTGACGTCCGCGGCCGTCACCCTATGGGCGCCGTGCAGGGCGATGACCTGCGCGTTCACCAGGATGCGTACGGGCAGGGCCTGCACGCGGCCCACCGTGGCGGCGTGGGCGCGGAACCGGTCACGGCGGTGCACCAGCGTGACGGAGCGCGCCACGGGGTGCAGCGCGAGCGCCCAGTCGAAGGCGGAGTCGCCGCCGCCGACGATGAGCACGTCGTGTCCGGCGAGGTCGGCCAGCCGGGGAACGAAGTAGACGACTCCGTCCCCGGAGTACGCCTCCGCGGCCGGCAGTGGGCGCGGCGTGAACCCGCCCAGCCCACCGGTGACGATGACCGCGCCGCAGCCGAGGTCGGTGCCGTCGGCCAGATGCAGCACGGGCAACCCGTCGTCGCGGTAGGACAGCTTCTCCGCGCGTACCCCCAGCAGGTAGTGCGGCCCGAACGGGGCGGCCTGGGCGACGAGGTTCGCGACCAGGTCGCGGCCCTTGACGGTCGGCATGCCCGC
Organism: uncultured Micromonosporaceae bacterium; assembly: GCA_966211315.1. Classification (GTDB taxonomy): domain Bacteria; phylum Actinomycetota; class Actinomycetes; order Mycobacteriales; family Micromonosporaceae; genus CBIHNN01. Next base: position 75,580 of record CBIHNN010000013.1, read on the forward strand.
GACGTCGAAGATGTCCTTCTCCGGATACATGGCGGTGATCTGCCCGCCGGGTTCCGGCAGCGTGTCGACGACGGCGACCGTCAGGCCGCGGAAGCCCGCGTAGTACGCGGCGAACAACCCGGTGGGACCCGCGCCGACGATGGCGACATCGACCTTTCGCATACCGCTCGCCGCCTTCCGCCGTACGGAACCACGACCGTCATCCGTGACGGTAGGCCCGGGCGTGTGCGGGAGCAACCATGCGGATCAGCCGGCGCGGCGGTCGAGCACCGCCGACGCCGCCGCGTGGACCGCCGGCTCCAGCGCCGCGGCGATCACGGCGTAACCCGCGCTGGACGGATGGAACCGGTCGGAGCTGAACAACCCCGGATCGGCGGCGAACCCGGCGGACGAACCGACCGCCATGTCGGCGACCCGTGCCCCGGCGGCCAGGGCCGCGTGGGTCTGGGCCTCCTGGAGCAGCCTGCTGCCCGCCCGTACGGTCGCGCGCAGCTGCTGCGGCACCCACGGCACCACGCTCAGATCGGGCGCGGGCGCGATGACGACTTCGGCGCCGGCGGCCCGGAGCGCCCGGATGGCGTCGGCGAGGTACGCGGCCGCCCGCTGCGCCGGGACGAAGTGGGTGAGGTCGTTCGCGCCGATGATGATGAGGGCCATGTCGGGTTTCCAAGCCGTCGCGCGCTGGACCTGGCTCGCGAGGCCCCGGCTGTCGGCGCCCGGAACGGCGAAGACCCGTACCTGCGTGGCGGTGCCCGCCCGGTCCAGCCCGGCGGCCAGCCGCGACCCCACCGTGTCGGCCGGCCTGGCCGCGCCCTGCCCGTACGCGATGGAGTCGCCGAGAACGGCGAAGGCGAGTGTCACACGGTCACCAACGCCGGAGGAGGCCCGTTGCTTCCGGTACGGCGGGTGCAAAGCAGAGGCGACAGACCACCCGCCACCGCCGTCCTACGCTGTGGTTGCCCACTGGGAGGCCCGGATGGCAGCTGCCGGTCGACCTCGATCGGCATCCGGCTCGGCGTTTCGGGGTTGACCATCTCCTCGACGTGGCGGGCGTGAAGGGTCCGTACCCGTGGGGAACGCCCTCAGGCGTTGGTGGCCGGCTGGAAGCTCTTCAAAACGATCGTGAAGTCGTCCTTGCTCTTGTCCCACCGGTCCGGCGGTGTCCGCCACTGCACCAGGTACGTGTGGCCGCCTGCGACGAAGACGCGTTCGAGCCCGTGCAGCGCGCCTGCCTTGGGGTCGGTGAACATGTACTCCCATTCGGCGCCGGCGGATCCGGGCAGCGCAGCCATGCGGACCTTCTGGTAGGCGGGCAGGCCGGCCGTGTTCTCCTCGCGGCCGAGTGCGGCGAGCAGGTCCGGGCCCGCGTCGTCCCAGACGCGGACGCGCAGGGTCGGCGGACCGCCCGGGGCGCAGAAGAACATGACCGTGGGGCTTTCCCGCTGGTGCGACCAGTCGGCAGGCCAGGCGACCTTGTATCCCGTGCGGTCGGACCACCAGAGGAATCGGGCCGGCAGGACGAACGAGGTCTCCGGCGTCGCGGACGAAGGCGGAGCCGAGGGCGTCGCGGACGAGGGCTCGGAGCCGGGGACGACGCTCGCGGCCGAAGCGGCGGCCGCGGCGGGCGTTCCGGCCGCGTCCGGCCGCGACGGGCGGTCGGCGGTCAGCGCCACCCCGGCCAGGGAGACGATGATCCCGGTCGCCGCCACGGCGGCGACCGTACGCCCGTGCCTGTGCCGCTGCTCGGCGGCTCTGGCGTAGAGCGCCCCGCTGCTGACGGGGGAGGTGTCGACGGGACGGACGTCGATCACAAGCGGGGGATCGGTGCTGGTTCCGGCCGCGGTCAGCGCGCGGTCGTCCTGCGGCGCGGGCTCAGGGGCCCGTGACTGGGGTACGTGGCGCAGATGCACGGTCGTCTGGACGTCCGCCAGTGGCCGGAGCCGCTCCTCGACCTCGGCGGGGCGCATCCGCATGGCCGGGTTGCGCTGCAGCAGTCCGAGCAGGACCGGCTTGAGCGGTCCGGCCAGCCGAAGGTGGTCCGGTTTGTCGGTGGTGATGGCGATGAGGCTGCCCAACGTCGTCGCGCGGGTATACGGTGGCCGTCCCTCCACGGCGGCGTAGAGGGTCGCGCCGAGCGACCAGAGATCGGCCGCGGGGGACGACACCCCCCGGTCGACGCGTTCCGGCGCGGTGTACAGCGGGGATCCGAGGATCACACCGGTGCGGGTGATCGCGCCGTCCCCCTCGTCGATCATGGCGGAGCCGAAGTCGGTGAGTACGACCCGCCCGTCGTCGGCGATGAGCACGTTGCTGGGCTTGACGTCCCGGTGGAGCACTCCGGCCCGGTTGGCCGCGTCCAGCGCGGAGAGGATCGCGAGCCCGATGCCGGCCACCTGCTCGACGGGCAGCGGCCCGTTCTCCTCGATGACCTGCAGCAACGATCGTGACTGAACGTGCTCCATGACGATCCACGGTTGCTCGTCGCCGGACTGCACGTCGTAGATCCGTACCACGTTGGGGTGGCTCAGCCGGGCGGCGGCCCGCGCCTCGCGCAACGTCCGCAGGCGCAGTTCCTCCCGTTGCGCGTCCGGCAGGCCGAGGGGCAGGACGATCTCCTTGATGGCGACGTCACGCCGGAGGACCTCGTCGCGGGCCAGCCAGACGCGTCCCATACCACCGGCGCCGAGTGGGCGCACGATCCGGTAACGGCCCGCCACGAGGGGCTCAGTCGTGGTCATGGATCACGCTCCGGCCGTACCGTCGAAATAGGTCTGGGCCCTCTGGTAGACGGCCTGGCCGATTCGGGTGCCGAGCGCGCGGCCGTCGTGGTCGCCGTCGGAGAAGTGGATTCCTCCGAACTCGCGGGACAATCCCGCCTCGTCGGCGGCGTCGTTCATGGTGCGCCAGGTGAGCGTGACGTCCTTGGCGGGGGTGAGGTCGGGCTCGATCTGCGACGAGCCCTTCGCCACCGTCACGGACAGGCCGAGCCGGTCGGATCCGGTGAACGCGCGGAGAACCTCGAAGGAGGCACCGCTGAACGTGCTGTGCCCGGATACGTACTCAGCGAACGGCGGTGTCACGACCGTCACCGGCTGGTACGGCATCCACTGCTCGCCCAGCATGGTCACGGTGCCGCGGCCGGGGCCGCCCCACGCCTTGATCTTGTTGCCCTTCTCCAGCGTGCGAACGAGGGTGATCGGCCGGACGAAGTCGTACTTCACCTTGTAGTACCAGGCGGCGATCCCGGCGTCGAGCGCGGCGTTGGCCTGGAGGAAGAGCAGCTTGACGTCGCTGTCGAGGTCGTCACCGCGCATCCGGCACAGCGCCGCGGCGAACAACGCGCTGTGGCCCGGCGGGAGTTCGGAGCGCGGGCCATCGGACCAGTATTCGGCGATCGCCTTGTCGTCGTCCTTGAGCTGGGCGCTGAACTTGACGATGTCCTGCACCTGCTTGCGGTAGTCCTTCGTCAGGTCGGGCCCCGGCACCGGGAACTGGTCCGGCCGGCTCAGGGCGAACGGCGTGACCCGGCCCCACTGCGGCGTCGCGAACCTCTGCGTCGTCCCCGCCACCACCAGCGGCTGCCAGTGCCACGTCTCCTGTGGACCTGCCGGTTGGTAGCCGGTCCAGTCGGAGTAGGGCGCACCGCCCTTCTCGCCGTGCTGGTTGGATCCGTCGCCGGCGCGGGCGGCCAGGACCGCGGCGGCCGCCCGGTTGCCGACCCCGGCGCCCGAGGCGGGATCGACGGTGTTGTCGGCGGGGTCGTACCCCAGGGCGGTCATGAATTCGGTGAGTACGCCTCGCTGGCTCGGGAACAGATCCAGCAGAGCCCGGTACGCCGCGAAGCTGATCGCCTGGCTCTTGTTGTCGATCGTGCGCTCGTCGGCCGGACGGCGCAGCGTGCCGGCGAGCCTGGTGCCCACCGCCACCGGATCGTAGGCCGCCCAGGCGTCGTAGACGCTGGTCTGCACGACGGCCAGGACGCGCGATACCGCCGTGGGCGGCAGCGTGCTGGCCCGGATCATGCCCAGCGTCTCCTCGCTCCACTTCAGCGCGACGTTGTCCTGCGCGCTCGGACCGAACCGGTCCAACGGAAACGTCGCCTTCGGACCATTGGGTTTGGCAGGTTTCGGCTTGCCGGGCTTGGCGGCCTTCGCGGTGACCGCCGCGCTGCTCGCGGCATCCGCCCGCGGGCCGGCGGCGAGACCCGCCACGGCCAGCAGAATCGCGGAGACCAGGAATGTGATCAATGGAATTCTGCGCTGACTGATGAACTGCTGCACCATGAATTGTGTCCTTCCGTTCGACCCAGTTGTCATCCTGGCGTCGAAGGAATCAGAGATCGGGTCGACAGTGGCGACCCGGTGGCTGGAAGCGCCATCGGCCCGAAGGATCTTCGCTGGAATAGGCGCCGATTGTGGAAAGGTAGCCCGACTCGGGGCACCGTGCATCGACCGTTTTGGCGAGGCGATGCCCGTAGCGGACGATAAGTTGAAGACGTAAAGGGGGCTGTCCGGGCCGTCGCGGTCCCGGGGGTCGCGGGGCGGTCCGGCCAACGAACGCCGGCCGGCGGGACTAGGTTGGCGGTATGGAGTATCGAGCTTTGGGCCGGTCGGGTTTGCGGGTCTCCGTTCTGACCATGGGCACCATGACATTCGGCGGCAAGGGCGGCTTCGCGAACGTCGGGTCGACCGACGTCACCCAGGCACGGCGTCAGGTGGATCAGTGCCTGGAGGCCGGGGTCAACCTCATCGACACGGCCGACATGTACTCCGACGGGCTCGCCGAGGAAATTCTCGGGGAGGTCCTCGACGGACGGTGGGACGACGTCCTGATCGCCACCAAGGTACGGATGCCGATGGGGCCCGGCCCCAACGACGCCGGGCTGTCGCGGCACCACATCGTGACCGGGTGCGAGGCCAGCCTGCGGCGGCTGCGTACCGACCACATCGACCTGTACCAGGTGCACGAGTGGGACGGGTTGACCCCGTTGGAGGAGACGCTCGAGGCGCTCGAGCTGCTGATGAACGCGGGCAAGGTGCGCTACGTCGGAACGTCGAACTATGCCGCCTGGCAGCTGATGAAGGCCCTCGGAACGGCCGACCTGCGGGGGCTGCCGCGGTTCGTCAGCCAGCAGATCTACTACTCGCTCCAGGCCCGTGACGCCGAGTACGAGCTGATCCCGGCCGCTGTGGACCAGGGCCTCGGCGTGCTGGTCTGGAGCCCGCTGGCGGGCGGCCTGCTCTCCGGCAAGTACCGGCGGGGACAGGAACCGGCGGAGGGTTCCCGGCAGCTCACCGACTGGAACGAGCCGCCGGTGTACGACCGCGAACGGCTGTACGACACCGTCGAGGTGCTGGTGGCCATCGCCGCCGAGCGCGGTGTCTCGGCGGCGCAGGTGGCGCTCGCGTACCTGCTCGGTAAGCCGGCGGTGACGTCGCTGGTGATCGGGGCGCGGACCGATGAGCAGCTGGCCGACAACCTGGCCGCTGCGCAGTTGACGCTCACGCCGGATGAGCGCGCCCGGCTGGATGAGGCGAGTGCACCGCCGCTGCTGTACCCGTACTGGCACCAGGCCAAGACGGCCCGCGACCGGCTGTCCCCGGCGGACCTCACCCTGCTCGGCCCGTACCTGTAGGCGGCACCTTCGTCAGCTCGGTCTCCGTCCACCAGCCGATTGCCCGGCCGACCCGTCGATGCGAGGGTGGTGACCCGCACAACCGGCAACGCGTCGATGGGTCGATCATGGTCAATGGCGCCCGCCCCGGCCTGAACCGGGAACGCATCAAGCACATCGTCGTGCTGATGATGGAGAACCGCTCGTTCGACCATCTGCTCGGCTACCTGGACCACGACGATCCACCACTTCCACGGCATGGACCGGCTGCTCCAGGACATCGAACGCGGGACGCTCCCGGCGTACGCCTTCATAGAACCGAACCATGGGTTCGGCCCCGGTGACGGCAACAGCCAGCACCCCGGCAACAACACGATCAAGGGTGAGGCGTTCAAGGCCGGTGAGGCTCTGATCGCCCGGATCTACAACGCGCTGGTGGCGAACCCGCTGACCCGGCGCGAGGCGGACGCGGCGAACCTCCTCGACCACCTCCAGCTCCTCCCGGAGCGACGTGGGCGCCGTCCCGTACGCCGAGCCGGTGGCCGCGCCGAACGTACCGACCGGCCGAAGACTCACCGGCTTCCAGGCGAGCCTCGTCGAGCTCGCCGGCGCCGTACGCAACGCGCGCCGGTCGGCCGTCGGGGCGCAGGCGCTCGGGGTTCCGCCGTTCGTTGCGGATCCGGCCTGCCATGAAGCGGTCGTCGCCGGCGTGCTGCGGCCGGGATCGGCGGCCGACCATTGCTGGAGGGCAAAGGCTTGCCGACTGTTCCCGCCGCCTGCCGGAGACGGTCTATCGTTGCGCGCATGAGCGCACCGGAGTCTCCCTTGATCCCGGTGTTCGACAGCACGACGGTGCCCGTTCCGGTCACCACGACACCCGATCTGCTCACCCGGAGCTTCCTGATCGACGACGTCACCGGCCTGCGGCACGCGGTCCGCCGCCAGTCCGCATCGGCCGGGCTGACCGGTGGCCCCCTCGACGACTTCGTCGTCGCCGTGCACGAACTGGTGACCAACGCTGTACGCCACGGCGGGGGTCGCGGTCGGCTTCACCTGCGCCGCGACGGCGACACCCTCGTCTGTGACGTCGTCGACCACGGTGGCGGCTTCACTGACGGCGTACCGCTGCCTGCGGGGCCACCGCCTGCCGTCGTTACCGGTGGCCGGGGGCTCCTGCTGGCCGGCGTGCTCGCTGACACCCTCATGATCAGCGACGGCCCCGATGGCGTCACCGCCACCGTGACGGCCTGCCTGCCGACCGCGCCGGCACTCGTCGATACCCCGGATCAGCCGTCCGAGGCCGATCCGCACGACTCGATCCGCTAGATGATCGAGTCCTACATCCTCGCTGGTCAATAGTCGTACGCGATGAGCGATCGTGGGTTGGGTGCGCCGATGTCGGTGTTGTGCCAGATCACGGCGGCCAGAGCGAGCTGACGCTGACCGACGCGGGCGAAGAGGCCGTCGTGTCGGCGGGCTCCGTGTCGTTCCAGCGAGAGCTGGCCACTATCCAGCTCTACACCCTGCTCGACTACCGGGCCGCCGACGTCGAGATTCGCGCCACCCGCTGCCGCCGCGACCGGTCAGCCCGCTGACCGGGATCAGCGTGTTCGGTCACCAGGTCATGTCCGCCGAGTTCGTCGGCGTTCGGCAGGAAGGCGGTGTTCTTTGGGCGGCCGGCTGAAGATGCTCAGTGCCGGAATTTGGCAATGAGATCGTTGAGGTTGGTGGACATCTGGAAGAGTTCCGCGGTCTCTTTCTGGGAATCTGCGACGCCTTGGCTGGTGATCCGCGCCGATTCGGCCACGCTGGTGATGCTCTGGGCGATCGCGCCGGCGCCGGTAGCGGCCTCCGCGACGCTGCGGTTCATCTCCGCGGTGGTGGCGGTCTGCTCCTCGACCGCCGACGCGATCGTGGTCTGGAACTCACTGATCCGGACGATGACCCGGGAGATCTCCTCGATCGCGGTGACCGCGCCGTTGGTGTCGGTCTGGATCGCTTCGACCCGCTGGGAGATGTCCTCCGTGGCTCTCGCGGTCTCCTGCGCGAGATCCTTGACTTCGCTGGCTACTACGGCGAACCCCTTGCCGGCGTCTCCGGCGCGAGCCGCCTCGATGGTGGCGTTGAGGGCGAGCAGATTCGTCTGTTCGGCGATGGAGGTGATCACCTTGATGACGTTGCCGATCTCGGAGGAGGAATCACCGAGTTTGTTCATCGTCGCGGACGTCGTGCCGGTGATGGTCACGGCTTCCGCGGCGACTCGCGCGGCCTCGGCGGCGTTCTGGGAGATCTCCCGGATGGACGCACCCATCTGCTCGCTGCCGGCGGAGACGGTTTCGACGCTGCGGGAGACCTGTTCTGCGGCGGCGGATACCGTCTGCGCCTGCGCCGACGTTTCCTGGGCGGAGGCGCCGATCCTTGTCGTGGTGGCGGCCATCCGTTCAGCGGCGGTCGCCAGCGATGACGCCGAGACGTCGATGGACGACACCGTGCTGCGCAAGCGGTGCATGGCGGTGTCGAGCGCACGGCCCATCTGCCCCGGCTCGTCGCCCGAAGTGAGTGCGCTGGTCCGGGTGAGGTCGCCGTCGGCCAAGCCTTCACACACCCCTTTGACCTGGTGCAGCGATCGGACGATCGTGCGGACCACCAACAGCCCCAGGACCAGGGCGATCAGGAGACCGACACACAGGATGACGATCGACGAGATCCGGCTGCTGCGATACGACGACCGGGCCGAGGCGGCTGTCGCAGCCGCGGCTACGTTCTCCGCGACCCCCAATGCCTCGATGTCCTTGTCGATGAGCTTCCGCAGCGGGGTGACCTCGTCGTCCCGGGTCAGCTGCCAGGCCTCGATATCGTTGCGCTGACCGGCCGGCAGTTGCTTGTCCCGAACGATCTGCGCGTAGGTCTGCCACTTCGTCTGCAGAGCAGTGATCACGGCGGGGTCACCCGCCGGATCATTGTCGCGGTACCCGGCAAGCGCCTGTTCGAACGACTGCACATCGGTGTTGAACGCGTCGGCGGCTTTCTTCTTCGCGGCCTCGTCCGGGGCGATGAACTGGCTGGCTATGTCGACCCGGGCAAGGGCCTGGAACACCTTGATCTGCCCCACCTGGCCGACGTTGGCCACGTTACGTGCGTAGATGTGCTGTGCGGAGTCACTCGCGCGGCTCAGCGCCGACAGACCGGTGACACCTACCGCGAGCGCAACGAGTGCCGCCACGAGCAACGCACCGAGGACCTTGGCCCTCACGCTGAGGTTCGCTATCCCGGACCGACGCTGGCCAGGAACGGTAGGGGTATCTGGGCTCATCTCAGTGCCTCGTCTCCTCGGCCGGCCCGTCACCAACGCAGCCAGTCCACCCACGTAGCGTGATACGCCGACTGTACGATTTCGTGGGAGATTGCGGGCATTGTTCGCGTCTAGGGGCAATGCCGTTCAGATAGGGCTGTTGGGGCAGGCCAGTAGCGGTATCGGTGGGCTG
>CBIHNN010000014.1:0-84284 GCA_966211315.1 uncultured Micromonosporaceae bacterium
ACCGCAACCCTGAAAACCAGCTAACCAACTCTCCATCAAACCCGGGGCTTGACACGCGCGGTGCCGTACCGGTCGTTCAAGAGGGCCTGTTTGATCCGCAGCGTCCCCATGATCTGGATGGCCGCCTGTCGATGATCACCCTGGTAGACAGGGTCAGCCCGAGGGCCGACATCGCGTTGGAACGCTACAAGCTCTCCCTGCGAGGCTCGGCGATCTCCATGATCTCCTGATAGCTCTCCGGGAATGCCCAGCGGCTCCCGGCTCGTGGCGAGGAGCCGCAGCCGCGGCAGCTACGCAGCAGCGCATCAGCCGGAATGGCGGCAGCCGGGATCAGGTGCTCGCAGTTGTCCACGATGAGCAGAAGAGCCCGTTCCCCCAGGTAATCGGTGAGCAGCCGCATCGGCGGCACCGCGTCCTGTTCCCGCACTCCGAGCGGAGCCGCCACCAGGTACGCCAAGACGTCCGGATTGTACGTATTTAGCTCGGGTTGGCGGCGGGGTCTGGTGGGAGCCAGGGGCCGGTGGTGAACAGCGCGGTGAGGACGTCGAGGAGATCCTGGCCGTGTTTGGTCGCGGTGGATAGGTAGGACCGTAGGGTCGCGAAGTCAGCGAGTCCTTGTAGGGAACGCCAGGTCGCGCTGATCTTCAACTGCAGTTTCGTGGGTCTCAGGTCACGTTCGCTCTGGTTGTTGGAGAACCAGATCGCGGTGTCGGTCGTGAATCGCAGGATGTCGTCGGCGTCGCGGGTGAACCGCCTGAGCAGCTTCGCGGCCTTCGATCCGGGTTGTCTCGCGGTGGCTTCCCGCCCGGATGCCAGGGCCCCGGCGTACGCGGAACGGATGAACCCGACCTGCTCGGCGTCCAGGGTCCGCCGCCCGGCTACGGCGGCGTCGGCCATCCACTTCTTCGCGATGAGCAGAGTGTTCGCCATCGCCTCGGCCCATTGCTGGGCGGCGGGGTCGGCGTCGTGGACACCCTTGAGCGCCCGTAGCAGATGCGCGCCGCATTCGGCGTGGGTCGCGGTGGTGATGTGGTCGTAGCCGGCGTACCCGTCACGCACCAGGACCCCGGTGAACCCGGACAGGACACCACCGGCATCGATGTCCACCTTGGACCGCGACCCGGCGTGCAGCAGGGTCAACATGTCGGTACACGCCACGTGGACGTACTTCCACCCGCCGTCGACCCAGGCCGGGGTCTCATCCGCGCCGATCACCTGTTCGGCACGCAGCAGCACCCTGACCCGGTCGATGAACGGACCCAACCGGTCCACGGCCTCACGGACCGCCGCGAGGACCGTGCCCGGGGCGACGCGCATCCCGCACAACACCTCCAACGCGTGTGCCGAGCGACCGAACGGCAGGTACTGCGCACCACGCAGATACACCATCCTGGCTTTCGCGCCGGGCCCGTACTGCAACCTGCCGGCCACCCCATCCGGCGCCTGCCCGCAGGTCACCTCCCCGCAACTGCCGCACAGCAACGACTCCACGAGGTACTCCGTGACATGCGGCTTCGGCGGGGGCGGCAGATCGATCACCTGCCGACGCTGAGCAGCGAACACCTTCGCCTCGGCCAAATCACCCGCGCAGTTACCGCAGGCAGCCGGCCGACACGGCACCTTCTCGTCCGGGTCGTCGACGAGCATCTTCGTCACCCCGGGCGCACCCCGAGGCTTGCCACGCTTACCCGACCCCGACGTGGACCGTCGCTCCCGGCCGAGACCGTCCGACGACGGCGGCTTCGAACTGTTCGACGAGTCCATCCCCCACCGGGCACGCAACTGCGCGACCTCAGCCCGCAGACCCGCAACCTCAGCAGTCAACGCGGCGATCAACGCCGCCTGCTCCGTGACCAGCGCGGCCAAGTCGTCATACGACGGTCCCTGCGAGCCAGAACCGGACACCCGGGCACTATGCCATACCAACCTCGCCCATGCCGATCACGGACCCGCCCGGCTCACCCCGGAATCTCAGCAGCTCAAGCCCACGCGCCAAGCCGCCGAAATCCGTGACCCGAGCTAAATACGTACTCCGGATTCTCCATCTCGAAACCGATCAATCCTGATGGGTGCAGCTCGGTCAGATCGACGAAGCTGGGTCAACTGCAGCGGAAGGTTCCCGATCTAGGCACGACCGGTCGCCGGCATGGCACCTTTCCTTCCCGGCCGCTACAGGCGCGCTCGAACGATCCCCATCCCATCCGACAGGGACCGGACGCGTCAATCGCACAGCCCTACGGCTCCCGGGAGATCCGATCCACCTCACGCCGCAACCAGAGCCAGGCACACCGCACGGCCGGTCACCCGCGCACGATCGCGCAGATCAGGCAGTCGCGGGAGTCGGTCGTCCACACAGGGCATCACCTTTGTGGTCAGCCCGGCGGCGGCATGGCCGCCGTCGACGAGATCGAGCTGTCACAGCTGCATCGGCCTTGGCCGCAGCCACCGGTGCAGTCCTCGCCGCCGTCCCGGTGGTGGGTGTGCCGGCCATCGCGTCGCCGCCGGCCCGAGCAACGTCGAGCAGACCGCCGCCGCAGCCGCCAGCGTGCGTCCGTGCGCCAATGTCGTCTTGACGTGGGGGCCCCGGCGGGGTCTGCTTTTCTGACAGGCGGGACGAGGGCAACGGGGAATGGGGAGGGCGGTACGGAAATGCCACAACGCACAGATGGAATCGCTATTGCCGCGTTCGTCGGTGCTGCTGCGCTTGCTGGCGGCAACGCCGTCGGTATCCGATTCAGCAATCGGGAGTTGCCGCCGTTGTGGGGTGCCTCGCTCCGCTTCCTGCTTGCCGCGGTGCTCCTGACTGCTGCGATGGCGGTGTGGAGATTGCGGCCCCCGCGGGGTCGGGCACTGCTGGGTGCGGTGCTCTTCGGTGCGCTGACGGTGGGAATCTCCTTCGCGTTTCTGTATTACGCGCTGGTTCATCTGCAAGCCGGATTCGTCCAGACGCTGCTGGCGCTCGTTCCGTTGGCGACGCTGTTGTTGGCGATCGTTGAGGGGCAGGAACGGTTCCGGTTACTCGCCCTGGTCGGAACGGTGCTGGCGTTCGCGGGAATCGCCGTCATGACGAACGCGCCGTTGCAGGCCTCGGTGCCGGTGGCGGCGATGCTCGCCACGTTCGTGAGCGTCTTGTGTGCTGCACAGGGCGGCGTGCTGGTGCGTGCGTTCCCGCCGGTGCATCCCGTGACGATGAATGCGGTCGCCATGGCCAGCGGTGGAGTGCTGTTGCTGATCGGAGCGCTGCTGGTGGGCGAGCGTCTGGCGGTGCCGCAACGGGCGGAGACTTGGGCGGCGCTGGGCTTCCTGATCGTGGTGGATTCGATCCTGGTCTCGGTACTGTACTTGGTGATCCTTCGCTACTGGGATGCCTCCCGCGCGTCGTACCTGTTCGTCGTCATTCCGTTCGCTACGACCGCGCTGTCCGCGTGGTTGGACGCCGAACCGGTCACGCTCGATCTGATACTCGGTGGCTCCCTGGTTCTTGCCGGGGTATATGTCGGCGCACTGCGGCAAGGGCGGGCGACTGCATTACAGGCCGGCACCGACCGGACTGCATAGGCTTGCCCTGCCGCCGGACCACGGAGACCCCTCAGTTCCGCCGTTCGCCCCGAGATCTCGGGTTGGCTGACTGTTGTGCCGCTACCCAGGCGGCTACCTGCGCCCTGCTGGAGAAGCCCAGCTTGGTCAGAATGTGCTCGACGTGGCTTTCCGCGGTGCGGGTCGAGACGACCAGAGTGGCGGCGATGTCCCTGTTGCTGAGCCCCTGAGCGATGAGGCGGGCGACCTGCCCCTCGCGGGGGGTCAGCGGCGATCCACTGTCCGAGGGGGATGGGCCCGTCTGCTGCGGCCCGCCGCCGACGTCGGTGTGCACGGCGTCAAGGGTGGAAGCCTGGCCCTGGCGGAAGGCGTCCGTAAAGGATTTGTCGCCGATGACCTGGCGGGTTTGCCGCTCGCAGGCGTCGTGATGGCCGACGAAGTGCCCTTGGGCGCCGATAGAGCTGCCGGTGTTGGCGAACGCGGTGTCGGCGGCACCCAGCAGAACGGCGGCACGCCGGTACTGTCGCTGACCGGCGGTGATCCAGGCCAGCACCTCAAGGCCCACCGCGAGATTGTTCGGGTTCTCCGCCGCCCACTCCCGGCCGAGGCGCAGGTTTTCCACCGCCAGTGCCGCCGCTTGATCGAGATCACCTTGAACGAATAAGGCGATCGCCCGAATCCATAGGGTTGCAGCGCGATAGAACGCTCCCCCTTGGGATTCGACGATGTTGCGCATTTCCCGTACTGCGAGGCTGACTCGCTGTTGGTCACCGGTGAGCCCGGCGGCGACCCCGAGCGTGATCAGCAGGTTCATGTGCAGGTCCAGGTCCAGGTCCGGTTCCCGGGCCGCGGAGAGGATCGTCCACGCCTGGCTGAGGATGTCGGCGGCGCGTGCCGGCTGGTTGCTGAACAGCTCACCCATGCCGCGGATGTAGGCGGCGTGGCCGATCTCGATCGTCGCCCCGATTCGCCGGGCCAGATCCTCGCCTTGCTCCACCAGCTGCGTGCCGGCCTCCAGATCGGCTTGGGCAATCGCCAGCTGCCCGCTGATCAGCAGCCCACGGGCACGCAGTGGGACGGCCTCCGGTGTGCGGGTGAGCGCGAGATCCACCCAGCGGCGGCCCTCGCCGAATACTCCGCGGGTGAACCAGTAGTGCAGCGGCAGATCCGTGGTGATGTGCAGAGCTGCATCCGCCCCATCGGGCTCGGCGAGGCAGAACTCGACAGCGGCGCGCACGTTGGCATGCTCGCGCCCCAACCGAGCCAACCAGTACGCCTGTCGGTCGCTGACCCATTCATGGCGGGCGCGGGCCACCATCTGTTGGTACCAGTCACGATGCCGCCGCCGCAGCATCGCCAGCTCGCCCGCCTCGATGAGCTTGTCCTGTCCGTAGGTGCGGATCGTCTCCAGCATCCGGTACTTCACTGCGTCGCGGGCGGCGCTCTCCGGGATCAGGATCGACTTGTCGACCAGCCCACAAACCAGGTCCAGGACCTCATCCGCCGGAACGCTGTCGTCGGCACAGATCCCCTCCGCGGCGTCCAGTTCGAAGCCGCCGACGAACACCGACGCCCTCCCCCACAGCGTCCGCTCCGGCTTGGCGCACAGGTCGAACGACCAGTTCACGCAGGCCCGTAGTGTCTGCTGCCGGGCCGGGCCGCGGCGGCTGCTGCGACCCGGCAACGCGTACACGTCGGTCAACCGTTCGAGGATCTGCGCCGGTTCCGCCACCCGCAGCCGGGCCGCAGCGAGTTCGATCGCCAGCGGCAGCCCGTCCAATCGGTGACAGATCTGGACCACGGCCGCCTGGTTCTCGGCGGTTAGATCGAAGCCCGGAACGGTCTGCCGGGCCCGCTCCACGAACAGCGCCACCGCGTCGGATTCCACCAGCTCAGCGCCTTGCAGTAGCCGTCCGCCGTCCGGGGTGGACAGCGGCGGCACCGGAAAGGTCGCCTCGCCGGCGATGGCCAGCGGCTCCCGGCTGGTTGCCAGCACCTTCAGTCCGGAACCCCCGCGCAGCACCGCGTCGGTCACCATCGCGCACGCCGGGATCAGGTGCTCACAGTTGTCGAGAACCAGCAGCATCTGACGGTCGGCGAGCTGCCCGACCAACATCCGCAACGCGGATCCCGTGCCGTCATCCCGCAGCCGCAGCGTGGCCGCGATCATGAAGGCCAGAACGCCCGGGTCTTGCATCTCCTGCGTCAGCAGGCCCGGGTCTTGCATCTCCTGCGTCAGCAGGCCCGGATCGCGCAGCTCCGCCAAGTCGACGAACCACACGCCGTCGGCGAAGGCGCGCCGGAAATTCGCCGCGACATGTCTCGCCAGGCGCGTCTTGCCTGTCCCTCCGACCCCCGTCAAGGTCACCAGGCGGAAATCCGCCAGCAGCCGCCTGAGTTGGCGTAGCTCGTGCCGACGGCCGACAAAGCTGCTCAGCTCAGGACCAAGATTGCCGATCTGGTCTGGATGGTTGTGTGACATCGCGAGGTAACACGCTACCCTCAGCGGCCGCCAAAGCTCGACCCACTGAGATCGGCAGGAGCGAATGCGCTCATCGGCGGCAGATGCGCCGCTGTGTCGCATCCACGTTGTGTCGCATCCACGGGGCGGCCGCCGCCGGGCTACAGCCCCTGCGCGCCGACAGCTTGCGGGCGGCTTGGATCATGGCCGGGTGTCCGGGACGCGGCCATCGTGGAGCTGTGGGGGCGGCTTGCCGGGTCGGACCGGTAGCTGTCAAGATTTTTGAGGTGGGTTGATCAGGATTTCTTTGGGTGAGCCCGGTGAGTTCCTCGATCGCCTCGTCGATCCTGGTGTCGGCTCGCTCCCGCTGTTCGGGCTGCCGGTCGCGAGTTGCCCCAGCAGCGCGGAGAGTTTTCCCTGCACCTCGATCACCGCCCGAGCCTTCGCCAGGTCCGCAGCCAGCCGCTCGTTCTCCCGCCGCAGCCGAACGTTCTCCCGTTCCCTCGGATCCGCCGGTGGCCGGCCCACCGGCTTCGCGAGGGCCTCCCGCACCCCGGCGTCACGCTGCGACCGCCACGCCGAGATCAACGACGTGTACAGGCCCTCCCGCCGCAACAAGGCACCCTTACCAGCCTTGTCGAGGGACTCGTACTCCGCCGACATCCGGGCCTTGTAAGCGGCCGGGTACGACCTCGTCCTGGCCTTCGCCGAGACCTCCGGATCAAGTGTTTCACTGTTCGAACCCACCGAGAAGTGGTCTCCTTGCTCGCCCTCAACTCAACATTTCAAGAGTAGATCTTGCCTCATTTGATCTTGACACAGAGGGGAAGCCCGGATCGGGGAGCTTGATCGCAACAAATGCCGGGTTGCGGCAGGAGAACGCGGTGTTAGTCAGCATGGAACGGCCGGCTCGCTAACGCTGCACCCCGTGGGTGATCTTCTCGTGGGTCATCCACTCTGGTGAGCGGAAGGAGCCACTACCGGAAGGGAGCCGGCCGCTCATGACCAGTGTCGCGCTATCTGGTGGTCCGATCCACCTGGGGTCGGATGTCAGTAAGAACAAGATCGCGGTGGGGATCCTGCGGTCCGACGAGCAGGTCCCCGACACCGAGATGCTCGTCAACGACGAGCCCTCGATACGGCGGTTGATCGGCCGGTTCCCTGAACGTGGCCGGCTGCGGGTCTGTTACGAGGCGGGACCGACCGGGTTCGGTCTGCACCGGCTGCTGCGCTCGATGGGGGTGGCCTGCGACGTGATCGCGCCGGCGTTGATCCCGAAAGCGCCCGGCGACCGGGTCAAGACCGACCGGCGTGACTGCCGTCGGCTGGCCCGGCTGCACCGGGCCGGGGAGTTGGTAGCGATCCGGGTCCCGACCGAGGCCGAGGAAGCGGTCCGGGACCTGTGCCGGGCCCGCACGGCGGTGGTGGGGGACCGGACCCGGATTCGGCACCGGTTGATTAATTCCTGCTACGCCACGACCGGATCTGGCGGGAGACCGCGTGGACGGTCGCCCACGAGCGGTGGCTGTGGGGACAACGGTTCGACGATCCCGCGCTGCGCAGCACCTACGCCCACTACCGGGCGATGCTGACGGCCCGCGAGGCCGAGCTGGCCGCGCTGGAGGCCGACCTGGCGCACTGGTACACCCACGGGCCGTTCACGGACGCGGTCGCCCGGCTGGCCGCCTACCGGGGCGTGGCGTATATCGGGGCGTTGACCATCGCCAGCGAGGTAGGTGACTGGCGGCGCTTCCCCGCGGCCCGTACGTTCATGGGCTTCACCGGACTGGTCCCGGCGGAGTATTCCTCCGGCGACGCGGTCCGGCGGGGACACATCACCAAGGCCGGCAACACCCATCTACGGACAGCTGATCGAGTCGGCGTGGGCGTATCAGCACCACCCCAACCTCGGCGTGACCATACGGCGCCGCCAGGAACACGTCGACCCGGCCACGGCCGCCCGGTCCTGGAGTGCCCAGCAGCGCCCGTGCGGACGGTTCCGGCGACTGAACGCTCGCAAGACCAGCCGCAGCGTCGCCGCGGTGGCGATCGCCCGGGAACTGGCCGGGTTCCTCTGGGCCGAGATGACCGCCGCTTGAACCGAGAAGGGCCACGCCGAATGAGCTCGCGCACGGCAGACACACCGGTCGGACAACAGGTGAGCGTGCGCGCCCACGACCCCACGACGCGTCGAGGCACGCCGCGGCAGGAACGATCCCCGTTCGCCCTATGGCCCACCGTTACGGCGGTGACGGCCGCGTTTAGTCCGGGGCACCATCCCGCGCATCCCCGACTTGCGATCTCGACACGCGAACATCAGACCGGCGGCGCACCGACCCGCTCCGCCTCGATGCGTCGTGGCCACCCTCCCCGCTCACCACCAGGACCCGACAACCGCGAACACCTCCCCGCCCCGGCCCTCGATCATCCACTCCTGGGTCCCCGCGTCAAGGACGCCTCCGGCGTCGCTACGCGATCGACTACGTCGATCCTTGACCCGAACACCCCATCCGTGGTCTTGGCGCCGAGCGAGGCAGGGAACAGACCGGCCTGCACCCAAGACGGGGCCAACCACGAACCTAACCGGGCAGACCACCGCAATTCCGTACTCGCACTTGACAGAGCCGTTCCACATCAGGGCGAAGAACGCGGACCTGTGGGCCCGCCTCGGGCGGGACTGTCGAACTCGTCGAGGCCGCCGTCGGCCGACGGGCTGGATAAACCAGCGCCGAAGTCGCTGCGGACGCGTTCGGGTCGCTGCCACACCCGGGTCGGCGATGGGGTCTCGAGCGCGGCACGGACGCCCTCGTCACGTCGCTCGCTGGCGGTCGCTTCGCAGTGGATATGTACCGTCGAATCTTGGATGAGGTCGTGCTGGCGTGGCCACTCTGCTTCCGCACAAGCGCACGGACTGCCTTCCGCAGTGCTGCTTGCTGGTCACCCGGCACATGCTCGACCTCCGCATAGCCGTGCTCACACACGAGGTCAGCCGTCATCTGGGCGACGAGTCCGAGGCGGTCGTGGACCCGCGGCTGCGGAAAGTGTTGGTCCATGAGGCTGAGGCAGCGGCGGCAGTTGGGCGCGAAGGCCACCTCGCTGAGGGGGCTGAGGATGCCTCCATCGCCGCTGGCCATGAGTGCCCACTCCTTGCCGCAGAGAGTCTTGGGAGACCAGCGGGCCTCGAGCAGAGCGATCCCATCGTAGTTTCGTACGGTTGGCACCTCGCGCTCGTTGTCGAGGTAGAACGCCTCGATGGCCCCACGGCCACCCTCGCGCTGCTCGGGGGTCAGATGTATCGCCGTTCCGCCGCCGACCTCCGTCAGCAGGAGGATTCTGTCGCCGGCCTTGATGACGTTGACGCCGTGCAGCGCTTCGGGCATGTCCCGATTATCCGCGGCCGGGATGGCTTCGGTGTTCCCGCGGACGGCCACAGAGGGCCGGATCGAGCCGGACCGGACCGGCCTCAACGAGAACGGCCCCGGACAGCGTTTGCGCTGGTCACAGGGCCGTTTTGCACCGTGTGGCGGGTAGAGGATTCGAACCTCTGTAGCTTTCGCGACGGATTTACAGGCGGGGCCAGATCTTGGCCGTTGAAGGCCTCATGACCTGGCGTTTCCTTCCGACCGGTGAGCCCGCGGGTGACCGCCGCCCACGATTCGCCCACGGTGGGCGGCGATCAGCCGAGCGCCCCACCGATGCGATCGTTCACGCCGTCGTCTCCTCCGTCGATGCAGTTGGCGTACACCCGAAGGAGGACGGCGACGCTGTGCCCCAGCCGACGGGCGACCTCAGTCGCTGGTACACCCGCGTTGAGCCACAGCGAGGCAGCAGCGTGACGGAGGTCGTACGGGCGACGCGCTAGCGGCGAGGAGACCTGTGCCGATGTGAGGGCTTGGATCCGTGCCAACTTCCACCACCGGTCGTACACCGATTCTGAGAGCGGGCCGCCGTGCAAGCCACGGAACAGTCGCCCGTCCGGGGCGGTGTCGTAGTCAGTGATGTGCTTGTGGAGCAGCGAGACGAGCTGCGGCGGGATCGGCACAGCGCGGGTCTCCTTGCGCGCCCGGTGCTTGAGACCGCGCCGCTCGTGAGGCTGGCCATCGTCGGTCCACGCCGTACCCGAACGCGGCGCCGTTTCGGCCAGCGTGATCCGACCCCATCGGTATTCGATCTTCTCGTGTAGGCACGAGGCTGGCGGGAGCGTGATCACGTTGGGGAGTTCGGTGTCGCAGTCGATGCAGCGGGCGGGCAGATCACAGTCACCCCTGCGCAGATCGGCTGCCTCCGATGGGCGGGTGCCCGCGTAGTACAGGCAGCCGAAGAACGCCGTGAGGCGGGCGGAACGGCTGCCGAGCGATGCCACAGCAGTGAGCAACGCGGCGACCTGTACCGGATTGGCCACCACCCGCCGGTCGACTGCTGAGGCAACCTCGGGTGCAGTCCACTGGAGGCGATCGATCGGATTGGCGTCGAGGCGACCCAGCTCGACGGCGTAGCCCACCGCGTTGTAGAAGATGGCCCGCTTGCGCCGGATCGTGCTGGCCGCGGCTGGCTTGCCGTCGAGCCTCACACACAGGCCATCGAGAACGCGTCTGACAGTCGCAGGAGTGCTCAGCTCCGTAATGGACAGTGAGGCTCGATCCAGCCATGCCAGCGCGGCAGCATGTGAAGCGGACGGCTGGTCCGTCCATCGACGAGGGTTCAGCGCGTGCTGATACAGCGCCTCACGCAGCGCCGACCGGCTGGGGCGTCCCCGTCGTTGCTGCGCCGTCAACATCACCGTCACGTCCGTCAGCGCCTCCACCATGCCGCGCCGGGACTTGGCCGACAGTCGGGGCCACTTGCGCTCGATGTACTCGCGGACATGCGCGTACCAGGTGACGGCGTTGTGGGCTCGTACCTCGGCCAGCGGGCGACCCGTCTCGGTGTCGAACGGCTGACCGTCATTGGCTGCCCTTATGAGTTCAGCGCGGAACGAGTTGCCGAGCGCCTTCGTGCGGAAGGTCTCCTCGAACCGCCGCCCCGACACTGCCCACCGGACACGCCAGGGCCGCGCCTTGCGGTCAGTGCGCTTCGTGATCTCCCAGACCTGGAACTCGAAGCTTTTCATGCCGCCTTTCCTTCCAGCTCACCCAGCCACTCGTACAGCGCTGAGCGGCGGATGCGAAGCTCACCGTTAGGCAGCTTGATCGCCCGGGGCGCCTTGCCCACCTGCCGCCAGTAGAACCACGTCGACCGCGACACGCGCAGCTCGGACAGCACCTCAGGTACGGTGAGCAGCTCGTCCATCAGGTCCTCCCGTGGTCGTTGCACGGCGCAGTGTCAGTTGCCGAGACATCTGCGCCAGCGGTCTGCGTCGCCCGGTCCTTGGCGGCGAGCAGGGCGGACCGCCACTGGACGCGTTGGGACAGGGCGCGCAGGAGTCGGTGGCCGAGCGGGGCGAGGTCGGGGTCGTCGGGCTGGGCCATCTCCCAGGCGAACGCGCCCGGTTCGTCGGGGGCGGGGGTGTCGGCGTGTTCGGCGTCGGTGCTGACGCCGAGCAGGGCGCGGACCCAGGCGCGGGTGTCCGCGCGGTGGTCGGCGAGGGTCTTGCCGGACCAGTCGCGGGAGATGAGGATGCGGCGGCCGCCGATGCCGAGGGTGGCTCGTTGGTGGGTCTTGCCCTTGCACCGGCCGGGCTGCATCCGGGCGTGGGCGTTCTTCGGCTGCACGCCATAGAGCAGCCAGTTCGGGCACCGCTCCGAGCACGGGGTGATGCGCAGCTCGTGCCAGAGCCGGTCGAGGTGCGCGCGCTGCCGATCGGTGTCGGTGGTGTGGCAGTCGGCGGCGCTCTTGGTGATGTACTTCGTGATGTAGCCGATCGTGCGGTCGGCGTGTGCGGTGCCGGGGGCGACGCCCTCGGCGTGGACCTGCGGCCCGAACGTGACCACGTGCGCGGGCTGTGCGTCAGGGTCGGCGTCGACCTGGTCCAGGGCCACGTCCCACGGCGTGAGCGGCTCACGGGTGTCCGGGTCGAGCCACGCGCCCTGGTCGGTGTCCCAGAGCGGCGGCCGGTCGAGCGGGTAGACCAGCTCGCGGGCGGGCGGCCACCAGACCTGGTGATAGGTGGCGGCGGCGGCCCGGCGCAGCAGCTCCCGGGGGATGGTGCCGCGGATGGCGAAGTGGGCATGCGGGGCGAGGCGGCGCTGCGGCTCGACACACCCGGCGTACTGCACGTTCCACCCGACGCAGCGGCGCAGATTCTGGAAGAACCGGTCCAGCAGCCGGGGGAAATGCACTGCGTCCCAGGCGGCGCGCCGATAGTCGTACGTGCTCGGATCGACCGGAGTGCCGTCCTCGCGTACCCCGCCATAGCTGTCGAGGGTGAGTGACAGCCACATGGAGGGGCGGTGTTCGGTGCCGTCCGGGGCGACGTAGACCCGGCCGACGGTGCGCGGGTCGACCTTCTGCCGGGGCAGGTCGGGGGCGTCCTGACGGCGGCGGGTGGAGCGGTGCCGCCGCCGACCGGTGGCCTGCTCGCCATCGTTGCCCGGGAGGGTGTGCGGGGGCGCGACCCGGCCGCGCAGCCCCTCGGCGGTGATGGCTTCCTCCACCTCGGCGATGGCCTCGTCCAGCTCGGCCACCTGATCCCACTGCGCTTCACGGACCGCCTGGTCACGGGCGGCCTCGAAGTCGGCGCGCAGCAGGATCAGGCCACGCTGCTCCTCGGTGGCCGGGGCCGGGGCGGGGATGGGTTCGTCGGTGCGGTGCCAGCCCTCGCGAATCTGCACCTGCCGCAGCCGCCGGGCGCGCTTGGCGCAGGGCGGGCACTTGTCCTCGCGGGTGGCCCCGCACGGGATGTCGATCAGTTCGGTCTGTCCGGTGTGCAGGTCGGTGCGGCGCAATGTGATCGGACGGATGCAGACGCCGTGCTCGGCGCACAGGTCCTTGAGCACGTGCACCGACATCGGCAGGGCCAGGCGGGAGGCCCGAGAGCCGGGACGCGGGTCCTCGGGCGAGGGGGGAGCGAGGCCGGGCAGGGTCGGGGCGGTCATGCGGTCACCTCCGAGTGGACGATGGCGCCGTTGAGGCGGGCGAACGTGTTCGCGGGTACCGGAACCAGACCGGCAGGGCGGCCAGGAGGCGGTGAAACGGTTTCCAGCGGCGGCGCGGTAGGCGAGGCCGGTTCGGTCGGCACGGCGGCCGGTGGTAGGTCGGCAGCGGTCGGCGGGGCGGTCGGGGCGAGGACGAGTTTCGACAGGCCGAGGAACGCGAGCGCGGGTACGGCGGACAGCAGCCACCCGGACACACCGGGCTTGGCGACCGCGAGTTGCGCGGCCAGGGACAGGGTGACGGCGGCGACGAGCAGGAACATCGGGTAGCCGATCGGCTGCCCGGTCCGCTTGCGGCGTCGGATGGTGAGCAGCGCGGCGAGCGGGATCAGCTCCGAGATGGCGGCGTTCGCCCAGCCGAACCAGGCGCCGGTCCCGGCCGGGCTGTTGGCCAGCGTCCACTGCTTGACGTGGGTGAACGACGCCAGCCCGGCCAGGGCGCCGACGACCAGCAGGATGACGAGGAGGACCAGGCCCTCGACCTTGCGCGGGTTCACGCCGCACCGCCCTCGGTGGCCTCGCCGTCGATGACCCGCAACCGTCCGTAGGTGCGGGCCATGTCGCGGATGGTGTCGTCGTCGAGGTAGGAGAAGCGGACCCGCATCGGGGTGGGGTCGCCCTCCAGCACCACGTAGCCGACCCCGGGGGTGCTCTGCGGGATGCGGTCGCACAGGGCGCCTCGATCGCGCATCCCGTCACCGAGGACCATGTCCACCTCGCCCGGCTCGGAGAGCCGCAGTCCGATCCGGGTGGGGAACAGGCCCCGGGCGGGCAGGACCTCTTTGCGGGGGTCCTGGATCGCGGCGACCACGTGCACGCCGACGGCGCGGCCCTGCGACAGGACGATGCCCAGCGCGGCCTTGATCCGGTCCTTCAATTGCCGGTCGGTCAGGTAGTGGGTCAGGTTTGCCAGCTCGTCGATCACCAGCACGATCAGCGGCTCCGCGACGGTGGGCTCGTGCTGGCGGGTCTGTCCGGCGAGCCGATCGGCACGGTCCTGCGCCGTGCGGGCGGCCTCTTCGAGTAGCTCGGCCATGACGTGGAAGTTCTTGCTGGCGAACCGGGCGAACATCGGGCGACCCATACCCAGCTCCATGCCGCCCTTGGGGTCCAGCCCCCACAGCTGCACCAGCCCGGTGCCGACACCACCGGCGAGCGCCCGGATGATCGACCAGATGACGGAGCCCTTGCCGGAGCCGGTGGCGCCGACGATGAGGACCTGTGTGCCGAACAGGCGCAGCAGGTACGGGCGGCCGTCTTCCTGCACGCCGATGGGCAGGGCGGTGAAGGCGGGTGTCCCGGCGACCGGCAGGGCGGGCACCAGCTTGGTGAGTGGGTCGCCGCGCAGCAGCACCAGCACCACAGTGCCGAAGGTGGGGCCGGGGATGGCCTTGACCTGCCGGACCCCGAACGTGTGCGCCAGCCGTTCGGACACGCGGGCGAAGTCGTCGGGGATCTGCCCGGTCACCATCCGGACCAGGACGGCGTCGGTACCGGCGCGGCAGCGGACCCGCTTCAAAAGCGGGATGACGGTGTGCCGGTCGAACGACACCGCCAGCTTCGCGGTGACCATCGCGGCGTGCCAGCGGCGGCGGTAGATCCACCGGCGATAGCGGGCCAGGATCGGCCACCACCCGTACCGCAGACACGACGCCTGATGGGCGAACCACCACGTCGCGGCGATCGCGGCGATGGAGCTGAACAGCACGGCCAGACCAACCCAGCCGTAGCGGACATAGAGCCAGGTGAGGAAGGTGGCGGGCAGGGTGACGTACCAGTACCGCAGGTACGTCTTCACCAGCCAGGCGAGGGCCTTGATGGTCTGCCAGGTGATGACCATCCACATCGGAATCCGCATGATCGGGGTGCGGACGTTGAACGCGGCGGTGGGGATCTGCTCGCCTCGGATCACGTTGACCAGCGGCATCAGGACACCTCCCCGAGCGCGGCCGGGAACAGTGATGACTGGCCGGGGGCGGGGCGGCGCACTGCACGGCGGCGCACCGACCGCGACCGGGTGGGCAGCGCGGCGGGCAACAGGGTGGCCAACTCGACTGGGCCGGTCGGCGGGACCGGAACGTGCCGGCACATGGTGGGCAGCCATTGACCCCGACCCAGCACGGCCCGCAGATCGGCCCGGTCGGTGACGTGCGGGGCGATCAGATCCGGGTCGAGGTGGCGCACCTTCACCACCGTGCGGGCCAGGCTTGCGGCGGCGGCGGCGATCTCGACCAGGGCGGCCACCCGCACCGCGTCGGCCGGGACGCTCGTGTAGACCTGCCGGGCCGCCAGGATGCCCGGGGCTGCGATCGCGGCGACGGTACGGCGATGCGTCCTCATCGGGTCACCTGCTCCTGCACCGCGTACAGGGCGGCGGCCTTACGCAGCGACACCGTGCCCGGTTCTCCCGCCACAGCGGCGGTGACCGCCGAGCCCAGGTAACCGGTCAGGAACGCCTGCGCCGCGTGCCTGCGATCCAGTGCGGAACGCGCGTCGCTGCACGCGTTGACCAGGGTGGCACGCGCCTCGTCCAGCTCGGCCGCCGTGAACACCGGCGCAACCTCGGCGGTGGGGGTGGGAGTGCAGGCCGGGCAGCGGTCGGCGTCCGGGGCCAGCGCGGCGAGCTGGCCGCAGCCGGAGCAGGTCCGCCACACCGCGTTGTCACGTGTCGTGACGCGGGCAGCGTCGATTACCTTGGGCATCACAGCCCCTTCCCTCGCAACGGGTTCGGTGGGTTGAGCGCGGGGGCGGGAGAACTTCTTGGCGGTTGTTGGCCCGCCCCCGACGCGCGGAAGTTTGGTCAGGCAGCCTTCGCCGGTTTCCCGGCCGACTGCGGAGCGGTCAAGCCGGTCGCGCGGATCGACCACGCCAGCCGGGCCTTGCACTTCACGGCGGCACCCTTGCACCGCTGCGAATCCACGTACGGGGTCAGGGTCACGTCGGTGAACTCCACCATCGGCGGGTAGCCGGGCACCGTCGGCGCAGGCGGGACCGGCTGCACCGACGCCGTCACCTTGACCTTGATCTCCTTCGACGCGCCGAACTTGCCCGCCTCCGGGTCCAGGTCCACCCCCTTGACCAGCCACACCCGCTCGCCGGTCTCCTTGTCCCGCAGCTGGTCATCGCCCTGGCCGCGCTTATCGAAGTCCGTCGCGGGCTCCACTCCCAGGAACAGCACCCCGTGCGGGAACACGTACTCGAACGGCACCGGCACCTTGATTGCGTTCGGGATCGCCACTGCGAACCTCCCTGTTGCCGCCGGGCATCCCCGGCATCCGGCTCATTCATGCGTGCATGCATAGTATGCGCGCGCGCATAACCCATCGGCAAGCGTGAGGAGAAAGGATCTTGCTGTCCGAATTACAGATGATGGCGGCGGTACGGCCAGGTGAGCACTGCGCCACCTGCCAGCACTGCCGCAGCGGCGACGAGCGGCGCCGTAAACCCGTAGTGGTCGGCGATCACGCCGCCGACGAGGGCGCCCAGACCTGCCATGCCCAGCCCGAAGAGGCGGAACGCCGACACCACGCGACCGAGCAGTGCATCGGGAGTGAGCGTCTGCCGCGCGGAACCGACGGCCACGCTCGACAGGGCTGAACCGGCACCCAGCACCGCGAGCAGAGGCGCCGTGGCCCACACGTTGCCAGCTAGAGCGATGCCCGCCCAGGCCGTGGCCTGCGCCAGATGGGCCACGGCCATCGTCTGGCGGTAGGAGAGGCGTCGCGTGAGTGGCGCCGCGCGCCAGCCAGCGACGATGCCGCCGAGTGCGGCCATCGCGAGCAGGACGCCGTATGCCGCGTTCGGCACGTGCAGCACGTCAGTGGCGTAGAGAACGAACGGGGCGATGGCGATGTTGTACGCCCCGTTGTACGCGCCCATGCTGAGGGCGAGCACTCGGAGATCGCGGGTCCGGACGAGGTGCCGCAAGCCTTCCCGTACGGCGGTCAGCACCTTGTCGTGTGTGCCATGAGGCGCAGGTGCGTCCGGGAGCTGGCGCACCAGGACGGCGGAGGCCAGGAAGGTCACCGCGTCCAAGGCGAACGGTAGTGAACGGCCTAGTTGGAACGCTGCTGATCCGAGTGGCGGTCCGAGGAGTGACCGACCGACCGTGTCGAGCGCCCAGAACCGCCCGTTGACCAGCGCGAGATCATCTTTCTCGCGGCCGACAATGGCGGGGATAACCGCCTGTGCCGCCGAGTCGAAGAAGCACTGTGCGATGCCGACCAGGACCACCGCAGCGACGAGCATCGGCAGCGTCAGCAGACCGGCGAGAAGGAGTCCGACGAGGCTGGCCAGGACAGCGGCCCGGAGTAGATCCGCCAGAACCATGACTCGCCGTCGGCGCCAGCGATCGACCAGCGCACCGGCGGGCAGCCCGAAGAGAAGCCAGGGCAGGTACACCGCAGCAGTCACCGATGACACGGCGATCGGGTCACGCGTCAGAGCCGCCGCCAGCAGGGGCGCGGCGGCCAGAAGGGCTCCGTCGCCTGTGACCGAGATGCCGGTGGCGGCGAGCAGCGGAGCGGCACGCCGCATTGGTGTGGCGCGTCGCTCCGTTGCTCCGGTGGTCATGTCTGGTCAGCCCGCCAGCTCGTCCAGACCGAACTCGCAAGCCTGCGCGCCAGCGAGGAACGCAGTCCACTCGCGCTCGGTGAACATCAGCACCGGACCGGTGCCGCTGTCCTTGGTGTCACGGACGCCGATCACCCCATCGACGTACGCCACTTCCACACATCCGCCGTCGCCGCTGGCAACACTCTTGCGCCAGCGGGCGCCGCTGAAGTCGGGGCGGTTCATCGCTTGCTGCCTCCTAAGTCGGCTGTCTTGACGTATCGCTCCAGGTCAATAGCGAGCGACCGTAGGTATCCAACCGAACGACCGGGCATGAGCGCAACGCTTTGCAGGGATTGGAACAACTCGCTGTAACGGGCGATGTCCTCGGGTGCCGAGAAGTACACGTCGCCCGTCGGGGACTCGATCCACGCCACCTGCGGACTCTCGGGGGCGCGGAAGTCGTAGAGGGTGAAGCCGGACGTCGAGAACGCAGGAACGACGGCGCCGAACGGAATGACCCGTAGGTCAAGTCGGCGCAGAGTCTCAGCGCGGTCCGCCAGCGCGTTGACCTGGCTTCGGATCAGCTCGACATCACCGACGCCGAGCAGGATGGCACGGGCGTCAAGTACGACCTCGTACTTGGGGGCGGTCTTGGCCGTCAGCATCTCCTGACGGCGCATCCTGGCGGCGGCGATGGCGTCGGGATCGGCTGCGCCAGCGGCCTTTGCGATGGCACGGGCATAGTCGTACGTCTGTAGCAGGCCGGGCAGGACGACCGGTTGGTGATGACGGATCCGCTTCGTCACCGACTCCAGCGAAGCGATCGAGCCCTGACGCCGTGGGAAGCCGCCAGCGCGGACGATCCACGCACCTTCCCCCGTGTCCTCAGCCGTTGCCCCGAGCAACTCGGCGCGGACGTCGTCTGTGACGCCATACAACGTCAGGAGTCCCGCCACGTCCTTGACCGTGAACGCCGTTCGGCCCGCCTCGATCCGCGAGACCTTGGGCTGCGACCAGCCCAGAGCCCGCGCCACATACTCGCCCGAGAGGTTCGCCAGCTCGCGAAGGCGACGGAGCTCCGCGCCGATGCGGAGCCGCTGTGCGGAAGCATCCGTCGGCACTCGGACCCCCTCATGCATGCATGCATTCCATGCCTCACTCTACGCGTGTCAAGCGCGCCTTTGACGGTCCCGGTCTCCGGCCGCCAGGCGGGGATGGCTGACCACTGCCGAATTGACCTTTACAGGATCAAGCGCCGCGCGAGCGCGGCGGACCGTGACCGCTCGCGCTCGGCCTGCTGGCGGACTGCGTCCGGCATCGGCCGGCGCGGCGGTCCGCACCCACAGCGAGGGTTGAAGGGGTTGCCTCCGGCGGGGGCGCTCAGGCTTCGGGGATGGCGGCCATCCCGACCACCGTCGACCCAGGCAGAGCCGAGCAGACCTGCCCCTGCTGGCCAAGCTCGTTCGTCCGGTAGGGCGCTCCAACTTGTCCAGCAGGGGCAGGCCCGCTCCACGGTGTGTGGGTCGACGGCGGACGGGATGGCAAGGGGGGTCCGGCACCTGCTCCGGGCGTTGATCTTCGTCTGTACGGTGGGCGCCATGGAGATCATCAGGTCGTCGTCGGCGTTCCTTGCGGACAGTTCGGGCCCGGAACCGTGGCTTCCGCTCTGGCAAATCGTCGCCTTGGCGTTGGTGCTGGCGTCTGTGTCGTTTTTCGGGCTTCTCGTCTGGATGGTCTTGCGAAGGCGTCGCTGAGGACGGGGCCGGGCCGGGGCAATCCAGGCCAACCGACACCACGTTGACCAGGGTGCCAACAGTCGGATGCTTCGATCTTGTGCAATTCCCAAGCTGACAGTCATGCTGGCGGCCCCACTGTAGGAGGAAGGACCTGGCGCATGATCGAGCCGCCCACGATCTGCCCACAACGGCCTGCGACGAGCCGGATTCGGCTGGACTTCACCGGACTGACGAGAACAGCCCTTGACCGGCGTTCATGCTGGTCAAGGGCTGTTTCTGCCTGCTGGTGGCGGGTAGAGGATTCGAACCTCTGTAGCTTTCGCGACGGATTTACAGTCCGCTCCCATTGGCCGCTCGGGCAACCCGCCTGGGCATGCCTCCACGATCACTCGTAGCGGCGGAAGACAGGATATCCGTACCGCGGGTGGTTCCTGCAACCGGGTACCGTCGGCATGTCGGGGACTGAAGTCGCCGGCGTTGTGACCGCATCTCAGAGCCCACAGCAGGAGCATGATCATGGCAACGAACCCGTCGTTCGACATCGTCAGCAAGGTCGACCGGCAGGAGGTGGACAACGCGGTTCGGCAGGCCGAGAAGGAGCTGGGGACCCGGTTCGACTTCCGGGGGACGGGGGCTTCGATCGCATGGGCCGGCGAGGAGGCTGTGAGCCTTACAGCGGAGACGGAGGAGCGAGTACTCGCCGCGCTCGACGTCTTCAAGGAGAAGCTGGTCAAGCGGAACATCTCGCTCAAGTCGCTCGATGCAGGTGAGGCGCGGGCGTCCGGCAAGACGTACAAGGTCGACTGCAAGATCGTTCAGGGGATAGACACAGAGAAGGCCAAGTCGATCAGCAAGAAAATTCGCGACGAGGGTCCGAAGGGCGTCCAGGCACAGATCCAGGGCGACCAGTTGCGGATCATCGGTAAGAAGAAGGATGACTTGCAGGAGGTCATCGCGCTGCTGAAGCAGGGTGACTTCGGTATCGCGCTGCAGTTCACCAACTACCGGTAGCGGGTGGCGAGCGGTCCGGGCCGACCGTGCGTGCTGAGCTGGCCAACACCATGATCAGTCAGCATCGTCCAACCTCGGACGGCTTGGGAACGGCCTGATCTTGAAGCCAAGGCGTGCGGGTTCGCGGCCTGGCTTGCGCCGTTTCGCAGCCCCGCCCCCAGCCGGATTTCGCGTGGATCGAGGTGAGGCCGTTGTTGAACACACCGATTTTGGGGGACTTTTGAAGGCTTCCGCCCGGCCGGCGGGCCACCCAACGGTCTTCAATAGACAAGGTTTCGTGAAGATTGCTCGAAGGGTACCGGCGCTCAGCGCTGCGCTGCCATCCAGGCCGCCGCCTGGGCCCGGTTGGTGAGGCCGAGTTTGGTCAGGATGTGCTCGACGTGGCTTTCCGCGGTGCGTTGGGAGATGACCAGTTTCGCGGCGATCTCCTTGTTGGACAGGCCTTGGGCGACCAGGTCGGCGACCTGCCGTTCCCGACGGGTCAGCGGTGTCGAAGCGTCCGTAGGTGGCGGCGCCGCTGCGGGTGAGGATGGTTCGTCCAGGGCGAAGGCGACGGCCTCGTCGAGGGACAACCGTTCGCCTCGGGCGAAGGCGACCTGGTAGCCCTGCTCGCCGAGCGCGGCGCGGGTAAGCTGCTCGTACCGCTCGTGATGGACCGCCAGCTCCGGAAACGGCGCTGGCAGCGTGCCTATGGCGTGCGCGAGCCGAGTGACGGCGCCCAGCAGCGTGGCCGCACGGCGCGGCCGACCCTGGTCGAAGGCGATCCAAGCCAGCGCGTCCAGGCACCAGCCGGTGGGGAAAATGTCGTTGACGCGGCGCAGGTTCCGCAAGCCCTCCCGAAGCCGGACGGCCGCACCCGTGGCGTCGCCCTGCTGCCACAACGCTAGCCCGAGCGCCCACAGGGAGTATCCCGTGAGCCAAAACTCACCGCGGGGCTGGCAGAGGGCCAGGAGCGACTCGTGACAGCGGGCCGCCCCGGCGGCGTCGCCGAGCATCCCCTTAACCATCGCCAGCCCAGCCAGGCTATCAGCGCGCCAGAGGAGGAAGTCCTCGCCCGACTCGGCCGCAAGTCCGTCAACGTCACTCTGCCAGCACCGCTCCGATTCGGCGAGATCCCCGCAAAGCATTTCGAAGATGCCCTCCGCGCCACTTGTGAGCGCATGGGCGCGGGCATCCCCGAGCTGAACGGCGACCTCGCGTGCTTCCCGTACGAACGCTCTCCCGGCCGGCAGATCACCCTGCAGGCAGACCAGATACGTGCTGAAGTACAGAGCCTTGATCCGCGTCATGGTGGGGCCGGTGGGCCGGGCCAGGATCGGATCCAGCCAGGAATGGGCTTCACCGGGAAGCGCGCGGACCACCCAATAGAGAAGCAGGCCCACGGCTGTTACCAGCGCCGCCTCAGCTCCGTCCGGATCAGCCAGGCTAAACTCGGATGCGGCCCGCAGGTTCGGCAGCTCCCGCTCCACCCGGTTGAGCCAGTCCGCCTGGCGACGGCTGATCCAGCCGATCTCGACCCGGTGCGCCAGCTGCTGGTACCAGTCGCGGTGCCGACGGCGCAGCTGCGTCTGCTCCCCGGCCTCGGCCAACTTCTCCTGGCCGAAGTCGCGCAAGGTCTCCAACATTCGATACCGCGACACACCACTCGAGATTTCGCTGATGAGAACCGACTTGTCCACCAGGCCGGCGACCACATCCAGCATCTCCTCGGCGGGCAGCTGGTCGTCGGCGCAAACCCCCTCGACCGCATCCAGCTCGAACCCGCCCGTGAACACCGACAGCCGACCCCACAGCACCCGCTCCGGTTTGCTGCACAAATCGAACGACCAGCCCACACACGCCCGCAGCGTCTGCTGCCGTTCCGGCGCGCTACGACGCCCGCTGGATAGCAGCGCGAAACGGTTGGCCAACCGCTGCAGGATCTGCGCCGAGGCCAGCACCCGCACGCGGGCCGCAGCGAGTTCGATCGCCAGCGGCAGCCCGTCCAGGCGGGCACACAGCTCGGCCACCGCCCCATGATTGTCCGCGGTGAGCTGGAACTCCGGCGCCGCCGCCTGCGCCCGCGCCACAAACAACGCGACCGCCTCCCACCGACCCACCTCGGCCACCCCGCCCCGGGCACCCGGCGGCGGGAGCGGCAGCGGCGGCACCGCGAATATCACCTCGCCGCCGATCGTCAATGGTTCCCGGCTGGTGGCCAGCGCCCGTAGCCGCGGACAGGACCGCAGCAGGGTGTCGGCCAGGACCGCGATCGCCGGGATCAGGTGCTCACAGTTGTCCAGCACCAGTAGGGCCTGCCGATCGACCAGATATCGGGCCAGCTGCTCCGTCGACGTGCCCGCACCCGGCTGCTCCCGCACCCCGAGGGCGGTCATCACCAGATACGCCAACACGTCCGGATCCTGCACCTGCAGGCTCAACAGCTCCGACGCGCGCAGCGCGGTCAGATCCACAAACCAGACCCCGTCCGGGAACGCCCGCCGCAGTTCACCCGCGCCCCGTATCGCCAGCCGGGTCTTGCCGGTGCCGCCCACCCCGGTCAACGTCACCAGCCGCGCCTCGCCGAGCAGCCGCTTGACCTCGGCCAGCTCCCGCCGCCGGCCCACGAAACTGGTCAACTCCACCGGCAGGTTCCCAGCAGCCGAAGGATCTGTCCTCGGCATGACGCCCACCCTTTCGCGGCCCCCGATCGAATCTTGGACTTCCCTCCATCGCACTCTCGCAGTCTGACAGCGTCAACACCCGACGCCCTCCTGGCACCCGTCCCCACTGATGTTGGGGTGTCGTAAGGTACGCGCGTCATCTGGCTTGCAGGCATCTCCAGCTGGTTGCGAACGGCCCACGGCAGGTGTACACGTGGGATATCACGAAGCTGGGCCGGACCGTTCAGGGTGTCCACGTCGACGCCTCTGCGATGATCGAACCTACTCGCGGTACATCGTCGGAGTTCGGGTTCACGCCGCGAGTCCGGGCCCTTGGCGGGGACCAGGATGCGGAGGGTGTTCGACGTCCACGGCGTGCCGTACGTGATGCACGCCGACCGGGCATGTCGATGATGCTGCCTGGAACGAACGTCACGGAAGCGGGGTCGGGCGTCGGGCGTCGGGCGTCGGGCGTCGGGCGTCGGGCGTCGGGCGTCGGAGCATCTCAAGGTCGACGACCAGGTATCGCGCCAGTCCAAGATCGTGGAGACGGACGTACTCCTGTCCCGCCGACAGTCCTGCACCGGCATATCCTGAAGGATGGTCGGGTTGGTCGTCGGTCGATAGCCCCGGCCGGGGAGTCGCGATGCAGCTGCGGGCTCGCCTCGAGCTGTTCAGAGCGGAGATTGTGCTGCGCCGGGCGAACCGCGGCCGGCGGAGCCGGCTTGAGGCCGAGCTGGCCGCGTACGCGACACAGGCGGATGTGAACGACTTGTGCGCGGTCCTCAACACGTATCCCGACAGCCGGACTCAGGAGATCCGCGACATCCTCTGGCAGCTGCAGTTGCGCCGGGTCTGGACGGCCGGAGGACTCCCGGTGAACCAACGAACGTAGGCGCGGCGCATCACCGCGCCGCGGACGTGTGTGCCGTTAGCGGATCGAATGGCGCGACGACATGGACGGGCACGGGCGGCGGTCGAGCAGCCGGCCACGGTCAGGAGTACGCGAGTGTCGTCACGGTCGAACGCGCCGGAGTTGCTGGCCGTACCGCTGCACTGGCGGGCGATGCTCTTCGAGCGGACCCACCGGGAAAGGGGCGGACGAGTCGTCGAGCTTCACGCACTCGATCTACCGCGGCGACCGGTACCGGATCACCACCCGCCTGACACTCGGCCCGATCTCGGGCTGAGCCGGATCAGACCGACAGGCGGTCGGTATCGGCGCGGGAAATCGCCGGTACGACGGCCACGATCGCTGCGACGGCCAGCGCCGCCGCAGCGACGAGGAGGCCCGACGGCGTACGGCCGGGGCGGTCCACCACCAGACCCCCGAGGGCACCGCCACCGGCGCTGCTCGTCACGAGACGGTGACGATCCAGGTGAACGCCTCGTTCAGCATCGAGGGTGCGATCCGGCCGACCAGGTTGTTGCCGATGGTCAGCGTCGGGTCGATCGTGGCGCCGCCGATGATGAGCGCGGCGCCGAGCGTCAGCCGGGTCGGCATGACCGCCAGCGCGGCGAAGCTCACGGCCACTCCGGCAAGGGCCCACGGGAACTGACGGCTCAGGGGCCGCGACGAGGATCGGGCCGACACGAACACGAGTTCGACCAGGACGTCTCCGCGGCCATCGCGGTGCCGCGCAGTGCGCCGTGCGAGCCGTCGGGAACGATCAGCGCGTTCCAGGCCCGCCGCACCGCTGCGGTCAGCGGCGGGTACGTGGCCGCCGTGACCAACAGTGCCGACGGCAGCGCCCAGCGCCCGGCCGCGACCAGCGCGAACACGCCGACCACCAGGCCGCCGGTCGCATACCGGCCGGTGGCGTCCACGACCGGGTAGCAACAGTGCCAGCGGGTCATCCCGATCCCCTAGCCGGGCCACGATCCCGACAACCAGCAGCACCGGAATGCCGGGGGACACGCCACAGATCCCGGTACGGGCGCAGCACGGCAAGCCTCCGGGAGAACGGGCGGTGGGCCGTTCGACCCTAACCCGCCCGCACGCCCGGCGGGCTCAGCGCAGGTCCCGTACCGGACCCGCGCCGACCGCCATCTGCTGCAGGCGGTGGACTCGCTCCTCCATCTTCGGGTGCGTGGAGAACAGCGCCGACAGGCCGCCGCCGCGGAACGGGTTCGCGATCATCAGGTGTGCCGCACTGGTCAACTGCCCCTCCGCGCGTAGCGGCAGACGCTGCGTACCGGCCTGGATCTTCTGCAGCGCACTCGCCAGGGCCAGCGGATCCCGGGTGAGGGCCGCGCCGGACGCGTCCGCCTGAAACTCCCGGTTCCGGCTGATCGCCAGCTGGATCACCGTCGCCGCGAGCGGGCCGAGAATCAGCATGAGCAGCAACGCGGCCGGGTTCGGGCCGTCCTCGTCGCTTCCGCCCAGCGGGAGGAACAGGGCCAGCTGCACGAACATGGTGATGATGCCCGCAAGCGCACCCGCGACGCTGGAGATCAGAATGTCACGGTTGTAGACATGGGACAGTTCGTGGCCGATCACACCGCGCAGTTCACGGTAGTCGAGCAGGCGGATGATGCCGGTGGTCACCGCGACCGCCGCATGCTCAGGGTTACGCCCGGTCGCGAATGCGTTCGGCTGCATCGTCTGGCTCACGTACAGCCGCGGCATCGGCTGCCTCGCCTCGGCCGAGAGCTCCCGCACGATCTGGTACAGCGCCGGGAATTCCACCTCGGAGACCGGTCGCGCCCGCATCGCACGTAGCGCCAACCTGTCACTCCAGAAGTAGCTGACAGCATTCGTGACCAGGGAGACGACGACGGCGAAGGCGAAGCCTGCGCTGCCGCCGACCCAGTAGCCGACCGCCAGGATGGTGCCGGTGAGCAGGCCCAGCAGAGCGGCCGTCTTGAGACCGTTGTGATGGCTGTGCACGATCACTCCTTCACGATGCGGGCCTGGTTCGACCCGCCTTCCATGCAACAACTCCCAACTCGGAGCTCATCCAGAAATCACTGTGTGTTGCCTGAGAGTGAGGGTGACGTCCGGGTCAGATCCGCTTCCCAAGGACTGGTATCGGCCCGGCACGATGTGGTCCGCGGAGTCTCGAGCAGGCCCAGCCGGCGGAAACGGCGCGTCCGGAGCAGGGCGGGCCATCGGGGCGGGACCTGTTGGGGCTAGCGGCCGATGGCTGTGAAGAGGAGTTGGGGAAGGAAGCCGAGCAGCAGGGTCACGGTCACGGTGACGGTTACCGCAGCGACGACCACCTCAGCCGGAGGTGAGCTGGCGGCCGGGAAGTCGTCCTCGGGGAAGTCCAGCAACGGGTCGGCTACCGCCGTAGCGGTGGGGCTGCCTGTGGTGACGGTACCGGCCGAGGGCGCACCCGACGCCGCCGGGGGGCCGTCCGGCGCCGCGCCCTCGACGCCCGCACTCGCGCCCGCCGGACCGCCCATTGTCAGGCCGGCCGGAGCCGGGCTGGCCGGGGTAAGGGCCGTCGGTGGTCGGATCTCGCCGGTTGACGCTGGCGAAACGGTCGATGCTGGCGAAACGGTTGGCGCGGGCGAAACCGGGGTCGTGCCGGGGGCCGCGTCCGTGACGACAGCCGCTTCGGTGGGCGCGGCGTAGAGGACGGCGGCGACGCGAACGTAGTACGCGAGGGCGATGACGGCGTTGACGGCCACGACGATGGCTAGCCAGGTGGCGTCGCCGTCGGTAAGGGAGCGGATGACGGCGACCTTGGCGAACAGGCCCACCAGGCCCGGCGGCAAGCCGGCCAGTCCGGTCAGGGCCACAACCAGTGCGGCACCCAGCCACGGTGAACGGCGGGCGGCGCCGCGGTACGCCGTGAGGTCCCCACCGGACGTGCCGGGGCGGCGGAACGCGACGACGACGGCGAAGGCGAGGAGTTCCAGGAGGACGAAGAAGGACGCGTACGCGAGGGACGATGTGCCGTCGTGGACGGCGAGCGGGGCAAGAATGTAGCCGGCCTGGGCGATCGAGGACCAGGCGAGCAGCCGAACCATCCGCCGTTGGCGCAGCGCCACCAGGTTGCCGACGGTCATCGTGGCGACGGCGAGCACGGCGAGCACGGGGCCCGTCCACGAAGCCGGGGCGATGACGGTGGTGAGCGCGACCAGGGCGACGACGCCACCGAGCTTGGAGGCGGTGGAGAGGTACGCGGCGATCGGCAGGGGGGCGCCGTCGTACGTGACGGGGGCCCAGGCGTGCAGGGGTACCGCGGCGACCTTGAAGGCGATGCCGGCCAGCAGGACCGTCACGCCGACCCGGGCGAGCGGGACGACGGCACCGGCGAGGTCCAGGTGTTGGAGGTGCAGGGCGCCGGAGGCGGCGTACACCAGGCCGGCACCGAGCAGGGCGACGGCGGTCGACACGACGCTGACCACGAAGAACGTCACCGATGCCTGAGCGCCCGCGGAGGTGGCGGGCCGGCGGAGGCCGACGAGGACGTACAGCGGGAGGGTGAGGGTCTCCAGCCCGACGATCAGGGTGATCAGGTCGCCCGCGTAGCCGACGACGACACCGCCCGTCATGGCGCAGGCCAGCAGGAACGCGTGCTCCCCCACCGGGGCGAGGCCGCGGCGCAGCAGCGGGCCGGAGAGCGCCGCCACGGCGAGGGTCAGCAGCGCGAAGACGATCGTGGCGACCGTCGCGCGGGGTGAGGAGACCCAGGAGCAGGCGCCGGGCGCGGCGCAGAACGTCCTCGCCGAGCCGGGTACGAGCGCGGCGAGGGCCGTGACGACCGTACCCCCGGCGAGGCCCGCGGCGACGACGGCCCGGCGGCCGGTCACGATATCGAGGACCAGAACGAGCAGGGCCGTGCCCGCGGCCGCGTAGCCGGGCAGGAGGGCGAGGTGGTCGACGGTCACGGCAGTGCCCCCAGCACGAGGTTCGGAACCAGGCCGACCGCGACGGCCAGCAGC
Organism: uncultured Micromonosporaceae bacterium; assembly: GCA_966211315.1. GTDB lineage: Bacteria > Actinomycetota > Actinomycetes > Mycobacteriales > Micromonosporaceae > CBIHNN01. The sequence continues at coordinate 27,929 of CBIHNN010000014.1, forward strand.
ACCAGCGGCGCCCAGGCGAGCCATTCGGCCGGGGTGACACCGGGCCGGACCAGCGGTGCCGCCGCCGGGCCGTGGGTGACGCGGCGCAACATCCGGAGGAAGTACGCGGCCGTCAGTGCCCCGCCGACGGCGGCCAGGATGCCGAGCGTGAGCCACAGCCCGCCGCCCCGCCGGACGGCCGCGACCACGGCGAACGCCTCACCCCAGAACCCGGCGAGCCCGGGCAGCCCGAGTGAGGCGATCGCCGCGAAGCCGAGCAGGCCGGCGAGCTGCGGAGCGGTTTCCCGCAGGCCGCCGAGTTCGGCGAGTTCACCGGTGTGTGCGCGGTCCTTGACAGCCCCGGCCAGGAAGAACAGCAGGCCGGTGATGATGCCGTGGGCGATGTTTCCGATCAGGGCGGCCTGGATGCCGACGGTCGACAGGGTCGCGATGCCGAGCAGGACGAAGCCCATGTGGCCGACGCTGGAGTACGCGATCAGCCGCTTGATCTCCGTCTGCGCGAGGCAGACCAGCGACCCGACGATGATCGCCGCGACGGCGAGGATCCCGAGTACGGGTGCCGCCCACTGCGCACCGAGCGGCGTGACGCCGACCCCGATCCGGATCAGCCCGTACGTGCCCATCTTGAGCAGGACGCCGGCGAGGATGACGCTGCCGACGGTCGGTGCCTGGGTGTGGGCATCGGGCAGCCAGGTGTGCAGCGGCCAGAGTGGGCTCTTCACCGCGAACGCCAGCGCGAACAGCGCGAACGCCGCCATCTGCGTTCCGCGCGGCATGCCGCGCCCACCGGTCAGCAGGGTCAGGTCGCCGGTGTGCGCCGAGGCGAGCACGACACAGACGCCGACGAGCAGCAGGACCGAGCCGAGCAGGGTGTAGAGCACGAACTTGCGGGCCGCGCGCCGCCGGTCCGGCCCACCCCAGACCGCGATCACCGCGAACATCGGCAGGAGCGTGACCTCGAAGAACACGAAGAACAGCACGAGGTCCAGGGCGAGGAACGTGCCGATGATGCCGACCTCGAGGACGAGCAGCAGTGCGGCGAGCGTACGGCCGCGTCCCGGCTCGGGCACCTTCCACGCCGTGTACGCACAGCACAGCACCGTCAGCAGCGCGGTGAGCACGATCAGCGGGTACGAGATCCCGTCGACGCCGAGGTGCAGGCGCAGGTCGAGCGCGGGTACCCAGTCGACGTTCCACTGGTGCCACATCGGCAGGACGGGCAGCGCGATCGGGGTGGGCATCGCCGGCCCGGGCACGGCGAGCAACGCCGCGAGAACGAGGGTGAGCGCCGCGATCCCGGTCCCGGCGATCCGTGCGACGCGATCCGGCAGGAACGCCAGCAGCGCCGCCCCGAGCGCCGGTACGACGAGGACACCGACGAGGAGCCCGTTCACCGGAGACCTCCGAGGAAGAGGGCGGCGACGGCGCCGAGCAGGAGTGCACCGGTCAGGGCGGCGACGGCGGCCCGGGGAAGGGCGGCGCGGTGGGCGAGCGCGAGGAGGGCACCGAGGCGGGTGGCGGCCGTACCCGTCCCTTCGACGGCACCGTCGACGAGGCGTTCGTCGGCGCGGCGCAGGGCCGTCGCGACGGCCCGGATCGGGCGGACCACGACGGCGTTCTGGGCCTCGTCGACGTAGAAGGCATGGGAGAAGACCGGGCGGAGGCGGCCGAGGGCCCGCGCCGGGTCCCCGCCCGGATCACGCCGCCAGAGCCACCAGGCCAGACCGGCGCCGAACGCGACGAGCGCGAGGGCCAGCAGCCCGGCCGCGTCGACGTGCGGGGCGCCGAGACCGCCGAGGTCGGCGCGGAACGACGGCTGGAAGACGAGGGTGCCCAGCGTCGCCGCCGGGATCGCGAGGAGCACGATCGGCCAGCGCATGAGCCCGGGCGGGTCGTGCGGCCGCGCCGCGAAGTGCGCCCCGTCCTCGTCGAACCCGACGACCCAGTCGCCGTCCGGACCCCAGGCGCGGGAGGTGCCGAAGAAGGTGCGCAGGAGGAGGCGGGCGGCGTACCAGGCGGTGACGGCGACGCCGATCATGGCTGCCAGCCAGACGACCAGGCCGACCCAGGCGGGTGTCGGGCTCGCGCCGTCGCGGGCGGCGGCGGCCGCGGTCAGCACGGTCTCCTTGCTCCAGAAACCGGCCAGCGGTGGAAGGCCCGCCAGCGCGGCGAGGCCGATCACCATCGACCAGAACGTCACAGGCATGTCCTCGCGCAGACCTCCCATCCGCGCCATCACATTGGTGCCGACGGCATGGATCACGGCGCCGGCGGCGAGGAAGAGCAGCGCCTTGAACGCGGCGTGCGTGAGTAGGTGGAACATCGCCGCGGCGGGGGCACCGACGGCGAGCGCGCCGGTCATGTAGCCGATCTGGGAGACCGTCGACCAGGCCAGGACCTTCTTGATGTCGTCCTGCGCGGTCGCGGCCAGGGCGCCCAGCAGCAGCGTGATCGCGGCGATGAGCCCGAGGACGGTGAGCGCGGCCGGAGACCGCACGAAGAGTGGGTGCAGGCGGACGACGACGTACACGCCCGCCGCGACCATGGTGGCGGCGTGGATCAGGGCGGAGATCGGCGTCGGGCCGGCCATCGCGTCGGGTAGCCAGGTATGGAGCGGGAACTGCGCGCTCTTGCCCGCCACTCCGCAGAGCAGCAGCAGGCAGCCCGCCGTCAGCACGGCCGGGCTGTAGTCGTGCGCCAGGACGTCCGCGAGGCGGAAGGAGCCGGCGCCGACGCCGAGCAGCGCGATCCCCAGCAGGAAACCGACGTCGCCGACGCGGGTCACCACAAAGGCTTTGACCGCCGCGGCCGGGGCCTCGGGCAGTGTGCGGTCGTGGCCGATCAGCAGGTACGAGCAGATGCCCATGACCTCCCAGCCGACCAGCAGCAGGATCAGGTCCCCGGAGACGACGACGAGCAGCATGGCGGAGGTGAACAGGCCGACCTGGGCGGCGTACGGGGCGTAGCGGTCGTCGTCGTGCAGATAGTCGACGGAGTAGGCCTGCACGGCGAGGGCGACCACCGAGACGGCGAGGGCGACGTACATCGCGGGCCGGTCGATGGAGAGTTCCAGGCCGACCGGCAGGTCGCCGAAGCGGACCCACTCGTACCGTGCGGTCACCGGCGAGCCGTCGCTGAGCAGGAGCACCGACACGACCAGCGCCGCGGCCGCGCCGAGAACGCCGACCAGCTGCGCGGCGAGCCGGCCCCCGCGGCCGTCACCGCCCGCGGGCAGCAGGAAGGTGAGCCCCGCAGCACCGGCGGGTACGGCTGGCAGCAGCCAGCCCAGCGCCGGGCTCACCTGGCCTCCTCCGTCAGTTGGACCTCGTCCACGGCGACGCTGCGCCGCAGCCGGAACAGCTGTAGCACCACGGCCAGCCCGACGCCCACCTCGGCCGCGGCGAGCACGATCACGAACAGCGTGAACACCTGCCCGCCGTGCTGACCGGCCATCGCCTTGACTGTCGTGTCGGCGGTGACGAGGACGAGGTTCACCCCGTTCAGCATGAGCTCGACGGCCATGAGAACCAGGACGGCGTTACGCCGCCGCAGGACGCCGTAGACGCCCAGCCCGACGAGCAGGGCCGCCGTCACGTACGGGATCACCGGCCGGATCATCGCCGCACCTGTCCGACGTCGGGGCGGGACACGATGATCGCCCCGACCAGGGCGGCCAGCAGCAGCACCGACACCACCTCGAACGGCAGCACCCAGCCGCCGAAGATCTCCGCGCCCATCACCTCCGCCGTCCCCGGCCGCGTCACCGCCACGGCCGACCACCGGTACGCCGCGACGAACAACGCCGCCAGGCCCAGCCCCGAACCGGCGCCGACCAGCGCGGCCGGCCACAGCGGCCGGTCGAGGTCGTCGGACGGCCCGACCGGGGCGCGGGTCAGCATCACGGCGAAGAGCAGCAGGATCACGACGGCACCGACGTAGATCAGCACCTGTACCCAGGCGACGAGTTCCGCGCCGAGCACCAGGTAGATGCCGGCCACCGCGCCGAGGCTGACGACCAGGTAGAGCCCGGCCCGGACCAGGTGCCTGCTGGACACGACGAGCGCACCGGCGCCGACCGCCACCGCGCCGAGCGCCAGTAGCAGGACGTCCGCGCCGCTCACGCCTCCGGCTCCGGTGCCGGAGGGCCCACCGAGGTCCCAGGGCCGGCCGCCGCGTCCGGCGGCGGCTGAACCGCATCGGCGGTCTCGGCGGAGGCCGCAGCGGGACCGGACGCCGGAGACGGTGCCGGCGCGGGCGCGGCGGGACGGGACGTCGCGGGACGGCGTACTCCCGCCGACCGTGCCGGGGTGGCCGCGCTCGGGCCCGCGGCCTTCTTCTCGGCGGCGATCTCCTCCTTCGAGGGTTCACCCAGCGGGTCGTGCGGCTGCGGCGGCGGCACGGTCGGCATCCACTCACCGAGCCGCGACTTCTCGTGCAGCAGGTCCTTGAGGTCGAACTCGGAGTACTCGAACTCGGGCGACCAGTACAGCGCGTCGAACGGGCACACCTCGATGCAGATGCCGCAGTACATGCAGAGGCTGAAGTCGATCGCGAACCGGTCGAGGACGTTGCGTTGCCGGGTCCGCGCGGCACCCGGAACCACGACGTCCTCCTTGTGGGAGTCGATGTAGATGCACCAGTCGGGGCATTCACGGGCGCAGAGCATGCAGGAGGTGCAGTTCTCCTCCGACAGCGCGATCACGCCGCGGGAGCGCGGGGGCAGGTCGGGTTCGACGTCCGGGTACTGCTGGGTCGTCGCACGGCGGGTCATCGTCCTCAACGTGACCGCCAGCCCCTTAGCCAGCCCTTCCCCGGGAATGTTCACGGGGACATCCTGCCCCGTCGCGGGATCGCGCGCGAGCACACCCCCGCGAGATCCACCGGTACGGCCCGCCGCCGAGCTTGACGTTGACGTAGCGTCAGGGTTTCTTATGGTCGTGTGCTCACCATCTCGGAACTCGCCGACCTGACCGGGGTGACCCCGCGGGCGATCCGGCACTACCACCGCGTAGGAGTCCTGCCGGAGCCGCCGCGGCGCGCCAACGGCTACCGCAGCTACGGCCCCACCCACCTGATCCGGCTGATGCACGTACGGCGGATGCAGGGCGGACGACCCGGAGTCGCTGCTCAGAGCGCTACTTTCACGGCGGCCGTCAGCACCAGCTGACCGAGGCTGACCGGTACGAGGACCAGCCAGCACAGGCGTTGCAGCTGGTCCTCGCGCAGCCGCGGGTAGCTGACCCGGAGCCAGATGATCACGAACGACACCGCGAAGACCTTGATCAGCGTCCACAGCCAGCCGAGACTGTCGGGCCCCGGCCCGTGCCAGCCGCCGAGGAACAGAACCGTCGTCAGGGCGGCGATGACGACGATGCCGACGTACTCGGCGAGCAGGAAGAACGCGAACCGCAGGCCGGTGTACTCGGTCATGTAGCCGAACACCAGCTCGGAGTCGGCGATCGGCATGTCGAACGGGGGACGGCGGATCTCCGCGAGCCCCGAGACGAAGAACACGGCCAGCGCCGGGAGCTGCCAGAGCAGCCACCACGGCGACCATGCCTCGACGATTCCGGTCAGGCTGAGGGTGCCCGCGGCCATCGCGACGCTCGCGGCGCTCAGCCCGGGGGGGAGCTCGTACCCCTGGCGCGGCGCGGCGCCGCGCAGGCCGCCGAGCAGGCTGTACTTGTTGGCCGACGCCCACGCGGACATCAGCACGGCGACCACGCCGAGTCCGAGGACGGCCAGGACGAAGAACAGGCCGACGTCAAGGGGCTGCGCGACCAGGCCGCCGGGGCCCAGCGGGATCGCGAGCAGGACGAGAAGGTACGGCAGCAGCGCGATGATCGGCGCCAGCTGGAACACCTTCCGGTCGGCGTCGCGGGGCGTGACGTCCTCCTTCTGCACGAATTTCACGCCGTCGGCGATGAGCTGCGCCCAGCCGTGGAAGCCGCCCGCGTACATCGGGCCGAGCCGTCCCTGCATGTGCGCCATGACCTTGTGTTCGACCTGCCCGACGACGAGCGGAAGCGTCAGGAACGCCACGACGACCGCGGCGACCCGGATGATCAGTTCCAGCCAGAGCGGCATCAGGAGCCCTCGCCCTCGGGAGCCGGGGGCGCGGGCCGCGGGGCACGCGCCGGGGCGTCACCTGCGGCGCGAGGAGTACGCCGGGCGGGGCCGGGCGGGGCCTCGGGGAGGGTGCCCCGCAGCGGGCCCCACTCGTTCGGGTCGGGCACACCCGGTGGCCGGACCGCGGCCCGCTTCGGACCGGAGCCCTCGGACTCCCCCGGCTCCTTCGCGCCCGGCCACGCCTTCGCCACCCGGGACGCCAGCACGAACTCCTTACGCAGCGGGTGCCCCTCGAACCCGTCCGGGAGCAACAGCGGCCGCAGGCCGGCGTGGCCGGAGAAGTCGATGCCGAACATCTCGTGTGTCTCCCGCTCGTGCCAGGCCGCACCGGGGTACAGGTCGACGATCGACGCGACGACCGCGTCCTGGCGCGGCACCCGGGTACGGATGAGCACCCCATGGCGCCGCCTCGTCGACCACAGGTGCGTGACGATCGCGAACCCGTCGTCGAGCTCGTCGACGGCCGACAGCCAGTCGAAGTAGTCGCAGGAGAGCACGCCGGCCTCCCGCGCCCCGCTCACCGCCCGGAACCAGCGGGCCCGGGGCACGTCGACGGTCGCGCGGGCGTACTCCTGACCACCGGACACGGACGCGACCACGCCGTCGTCGGCGCCCAGCAGCGCGACGAGCCGTTCCCCGATCTCTTCCGGCGTCATGACAGTTGATCCTAGGGGCCCGGGCCGGGGCGGCGGGCGCGGGCCGCATCGGGACGACGCCACGGCACGCGACCGTCCGACGGGTGGGGTGCTTCGACGGCGTGGCGTCCCTCGCGGCGGCTGCGCGTAGCCAGGGTGTTCGCCGCCGCCCAGGGGGAGGACCCCGGGGCGACGGTCGATACGTGAACGTGTACTGACAGGTCAGAGCCCGGGAAGCTTGCCGTTGCGGAAGAGGTCGACGAACTCCTGGTGGTCGTCGCGGGCGCGATCACCGTACTCGTGAGCGAAGGCGACCAGGTGGTGCACGAACCCGGCCTCGTCCCGGTCGACCTCGGCCACGATGGCCTCCTCGGTGGAGAAGTCGACCAGGTCGTGGCTGGACTCGTCGTCGGCGACCGAATGCATGCGGGCCACCGCCCGGCCGAGGTCACCCACGACGCCGGCGAGTTCGTCCGGCTCGTTGACGTCGGACCAGTCCAGATCGGCGGCGTACGGCGACACCTCGGCGACGAGCTGCCCGACGCCGTCGAGCTCCGTGTAGCCGAGCCACGGGTCGGCGTGCGCCTGCAGGGCCCGCTGGGACTCGGCGGTGCGGTGGCCCATGTGCCTGAAGTACGTGCGGACCCGGTCGTCGTCGATCCAACGGGCGACGGCGGGCACCTGGGCCTGCTTCATGTAGATGATCACGTCGTTCTCGAGGGCCTGGGTGTGCCCTTCGAGCAGCAGGTTGTACGACGGCAGTCCGGCCGAGCCGATGCCCACACCTTTGCGCAGCTTGATGTCCTTGATGTTCGTGGCGACCGAGCCCTGTACGGGCCGCGTGGTCAGGTACTGCTGGAAAGCGGTGGTGACCCTGGCCCGCAGGTCGCCGTCGACGTCGTACACGCCGTCGCCGAGGGAGAACCGGCGCTCGTAGTCGTCGACGGTGGTCTGGCCGGCGAGCAGGTCGACCCGCGTGTTCAGCCTGGCCTGCTGAAGCACCTTGCGCAGGACGCCGTCGGCGTTGTCGAGGGTGATGGAGCCGATCGCGTCGTCGCCGCCGAGGGCGATCGCGCGCAGCTCGGTCACGTACGCGTTCGCGAACCGGGTCACCAGGTCCCCGATGACGTCGTCGGAGAGCGCCTTCGCGTACCCGATGAGGGCGACACTGGCGGCGAAGCGCTTCAGGTCCCAGGAGAACGGCCCGATGTACGCCTCGTCGAAGTCGTTGACGTTGAAGACCAGCTGACCGGACGAGTTCATGTACGTGCCGAAGTTCTCGGCGTGCAGGTCGCCGTGGATCCACACCCGGCTGGTCTGCGGGTTGAGAAACGAGGTGTCCGCGTACGCGCCCGTCATGTCCGCGTAGAAGAGGGAGGCGCTGCCCCGGTAGAAGGCGAACGGCGACGCCGCCATCTTGCGGAACTTGCGCCGGAACGCGGCCGGGTCGAGTGCCATCAACTCGCCGAACTCGCGGGTCAGGACGTCGACGATGAGGTCGGCGCGGTGATTGGAGGTCATGCCTCGCAGGCTAGACCGGCTTCTGGACAGCGGGGGCCGTCAACGACGCCGCGTCGCGCAGCGGATCCGGGCGGGACACCCCGCCGATGCCGGACTGCTCGGCGGCGATCTTCGCCTGTAGTTGCAGGATGCCGTGCAGGAGCGCTTCGGGCCGCGGCGGGCAGCCGGGAACGTACACATCGACGGGGATGATCTGGTCGACGCCCTTCGTCACCGAGTACGAATCCCAGTACGGGCCGCCGCAGTTGGAGCAGGAGCCGAACGAGATCACGTACTTCGGCTCGGGCATCTGGTCGTAGAGCCGCTTGATGGCCGGGGCCATCTTGTCGGTGACCGTGCCGGACACGACCATCAGGTCGGCCTGCCGGGGGCCGTGCGCGAACGGGATGACGCCGAGCCGGATGAAGTCGTGCCGGCCCATGCTGGTGGCGATGAACTCGATCGCGCAGCATGCCAGACCGAAGTTGAACACCCACAGCGAGTAGCGCCGACCCCAGTTCAGTACGAACCGGATCGGCTCACCGAGCACCGCTGGCAGACCCACGGATGACACCGTACCCGCAACAGGGCAGGTCCACGGCTGGGGCTGGTCTCCGTCCGGGCCGCGGCGGCGGTCGCCCGCGCTGACCCCGTCAGGACCTGGGATCCGTCACCGGGGCGACCACTGGGCCTGGCGCATGTCGATCCTGTCGCCGCGCAGCGGGGTTCCCTCGGCGCGGTGCATCGCCAGAGCCAGGGCCTGGTGACCGGGGGCGACCCGGCCCGCGCTGTTGACCACACGGTGCCAGGGAACGCCGTTGCCGTACCGGGCCATGATCGTGCCGACCAGGCGGGCCGAGTTGCGGCCGGAGGTCTCGGCCAGGGCGTCGGCGATCGCGCCGTACGAGGTCACCCGGCCTGGTGGGATGCGCTCGACCAGGGCGAGGACGGCTTCCACGTACTCCTCGGGTGTCACCAGCGCCACGATATGGGACGGGGCGAAGGCCGTCCCCCCGCCGGCGCGCAGAATGGTCCGGTGCGCGACGCCGTGACCAGTGCGCGCCGGATCGTGGTGAAGGTGGGTTCGTCCTCCCTGACCACCGCGACCGGCGGTCTCGACTCCGAGCGCGTCGACGCCCTCGTCGACGCGCTGGCCGCCGTCGCCTCGGGTGGCCGCGAGGTGGTGCTGGTGTCGTCGGGTGCGATCGCCGCCGGGCTCGCGCCGTTGAGGCTTTCCCGGCGCCCGCGCGACCTGGCCAGCCAGCAGGCGGCCGCGTCCGTCGGTCAGGGCCTGCTGATCGGGCGGTACGCGGACGGTTTCGCCCGCCACGGCCTGACGGTGGGCCAGGTCCTGCTGACGGTCGACGACGTGACCCGCCGGGCGCACTACCGCAACGCGTACCGGACGTTGCGCAAGCTGCTCGACTTCGGCGCCGTACCGATCGTCAACGAGAACGACACGGTCGCCACGGACGAGATCCGGTTCGGCGACAACGACCGGCTCGCCGCCCTGGTCGCCGCGCTGGTCCACGCCGACCTGCTGGTGCTGCTGTCGGACGTGGACGCGCTCTACACGGGTGACCCGTCGCTGCCCGATTCGCGGCTCGTCGCGGACGTGCGCGACGACGCCGACCTGGCGACGGTGAGCGTCGGCCGGGCAGGCAAGGCGGGCGTCGGCACCGGCGGCATGATCACAAAGGTGGAGGCCGCGCGGATCGCGACGGGCTTCGGCATCCCGGTGGTCCTGACCGCGGCCCCGAACGCCGCGTCGGTCCTGGCCGGCCACGAGGTGGGTACGCTGTTCCACCCGGTCGGCCGCCGCCCTACGGCCCGCCTGTTCTGGCTGGCGCACGCCACCGCCCCGCGCGGCCGCCTGCACCTGGACCCGGGCGCGGTGCAGGCCGTCGTGGTCCGCCGCAAGTCGCTGCTGCCCGCGGGGATCACCGCGGTGGACGGCTCGTTCGCGGCCGGTGACCCGGTGGACCTGGTGGACGCGGACTCCGGCGCCCCGGTGGCCCGCGGGCTGGTCAACTACGACGCGGTGGAGCTGCCCGCTCTGCTGGGCCGCAGCACCCCGGAACTGGCGGCGGCGATGGGCCCGTCGTACGAACGCGAGGTCGTCCACCGCGACGACCTGGTCCTCCTGTGAGAAGCGAGCAGTTCGCGGTCGCCCATCCGACGGCGCCGGAACGGAACGGAGCGGCGGCATGAGCGTCATCGAGCAGGCCGGAAAGGCGCGTGTCGCCGCGATCGAGTTGGCTGCCACCACGCGGACCGTCAAGGACGCCGCGCTGCTACTGATGGCGGACCGCCTGGTCGAGCGCGCGGACGACATCGTGGCGGCGAACGTGGTCGACGTCGACAACGGCCGGAGGAACGGCCTGGCCGAGTCCATGATCGATCGGCTGGCGCTGACCGTTGACCGGGTCGCCGCGATGGCCGACGGGCTGCGGCAGGTGGCCGCCCTGCCGGATCCGGTGGGCGAGGTCGTCCGTGGTTCGACGCTGGCCAACGGCCTGGAGCTGCGGCAGATCCGGGTGCCGTTCGGCGTCGTCGGCATCATCTACGAGGGCCGTCCGAACGTGACCGTGGACGCGGCCGGCATCTGCCTGAAGTCCGGCAACGCCGCGCTGCTGCGCGGCTCGTCGTCGGCGTTCAGCTCGAACGCGGCGATCGTGTCGGTGCTGCGTAAGGCCGTGGCGGACGCGGGCCTGCCGGCCGACGCCGTCCAGCTGCTCGACGCGACGACCCGCAAGTCCGTGAAGGAGCTGATGCGGGCCCGCGGCCTGGTCGACGTGCTGATCCCGCGCGGCGGGGCCGCCCTGATCAAGGCGGTGGTCGAGGAGTCGACCGTGCCGGTGATCGAGACGGGCGTCGGCAACTGCCACGTGTACGTCGACGCCGCCGCCGACCTGGGCAAGGCACTCGCGATCGTGCTGAACGCGAAGACCCAGCGGCTGGGCACCTGCAACACGGCCGAGTCGCTGCTGGTGCACGCCGACGTGGCCGCCGCGTTCGTGCCCCGCGTGACCGGGGCCCTGCGGGAGGCGGGCGTCACGATCCACGGTGACGCCGCGTTCGTGGCGGAGGGTGCGCAGCCGGCGACCGAGCTGGACTGGGGCACCGAATACCTGTCGGCCGACATCTCCGCTCGGGTCGTCGACTCGATCGACGACGCGCTCGACCACATCCGGCGGTACGGCTCGGGTCACACCGAGGCGATCGTCAGTGAGTCCGTGAGCGCCACCCGCCGGTTCGTGTCCAGGGTGGACTCGGCGGCCGTGATGGTGAACGCGTCGACCCGGTTCACCGACGGCGGCGAGTTCGGCTTCGGTGCGGAGATCGGCATCTCGACGCAGAAGCTGCACGCGCGCGGCCCGATGGGTCTTCCGGAGCTGACGTCGACGAAGTTCGTGATCACCGGCGACGGTCACGTTCGCCCCTGAGCTTTCATCACCCGAACGCGAGCACCACCGCCACCGTCACGGCACCGCCGCCGTCGTCACGGCCACCGCCACCGCCGCCGCCGCTCGGCGGTGGGCGCCGCTCAGCGGTAGGCGCTGATGACGGCCAGGGTCGTGTTGACGTCGAAGACCGGCCCGTCGGCGCTGTCCCAGCCGCCGTCGGTGCGCTGGCTCTCACCCAATACCTTGCGGGCGGCCTGCACGAGCCATTCGTCGCTGCCCGGCGGGACGCGGCGCAGGGCTGCCGCCATGGAGGCCGCGTCCGCTGGGCTCATGCCGGGAAGGCGGTCGCCGAGGACCAGCCGTACGCGGGCCGACTCGTAGTAGAACTGCTGCTCGTGGAGCACACCCGCGGCGTACCAGCCTGTGGCGAGGAACGACGGCCAGGTGCCGTCGGCGTGCAGCTCGCCCACGATGAACCGGGCCGCGGCGGCCACCTGGTCGGCGTACCGGGAGGGCTTGTCGGGGTCCGGGTATTCCGGGCGTACGTCGTTGTCGGCCGCGGTCAGCCAGAACGCGGCGACGGCGGTCAGGTACAGGCGGGCCTCGGGATCGCCGGGCATCGCCCACGGTGGCGCCTCGGCGGCGAGGGCCGGGTCCTCCTGCCACGTACCGTCGGGGGCCTGGACGGAGGCGAGCCAGTCCAGGGCCTTGCGGCCGGCCGGGCTGTGCAGGGCACCGAGGTCGTCGAGCTCGGCGAGCCGGAAGCAGGTCGCATCCACCGAGGCCACCGGAGCATCATCGGATGCGGGCCAGCCACCGCCGGCCACACGGCCCCGCTCGATCCGGTCAAGGGCCTCCTGTGGGGGCGTTGACCGCTTGAGGAGATAGGAGAGCCGGGCGCGCTCCACAGGGTCACCGTGCGCCACCACGTACCCGATCGCAGCATCGAAGTCCACCACGGCCGTGACGCTACCTCCCGGCGTGATCTTGCTTGGCTCCGCCCCGGCAACGCGACCGCCGTACCCGGAGCGGGTACGGCGGTCACAATGGGAGATTCAGCGACGTCAGTACGTCGGCAACGACGGATCGACGGACTTGATCCAGCTCAGCACGCCGCCCTGCACGTGGACCGCGTCCTTGAACCCGGCCGCCTTCAGCGCGGCGAGCGCCTCCGCCGAGCGCACACCGGACTTGCAGTGCAGGACGATCTGCCGGTCCTGCGGGAGCTTCGCCAGGGCCTCGCCGGAGAGGATGTCGCCCTTGGGGATCAGCACGGCCCCCGGAATGCGGACGATCTCGTACTCGGCGGGCTCGCGCACATCGACGAGGAGGACGTCCTTGCCGGCGTCCTGCATCTCCTTGAGTTCGGCGGCGGTGATCGTCGCGTCGACGGTCGCCTCCTGCGCCTCGACGGAGATCGCTCCGCAGAAGTCCTCATAGTCCTCCATGAGGTCCGTCAGCGTCGCGTTCGGCCCGCAGAGCACGCAGTCCGGGTCCTTGCGAACCTTGATCTTGCGATACTCCATCTCCAGGGCGTCGTACACCATCAGCTTGCCCACGAGGGGCTCGCCGATGCCGGTGAGAAGCTTGATGGCCTCGTTGACCTGGATCGAACCGATCGAGGCGCAGAGGACACCCAGCACGCCGCCCTCGGCGCAGGACGGGACCATGCCGGGCGGCGGCGGCTCCGGGTAGAGGCAGCGGTAGCAGGGACCGTGCTCCTCCCAGAACACCGACGCCTGACCGTCGAAGCGGTAGATCGAGCCCCACACGTACGGCTTGCCGAGCAGCACGGCCGCATCGTTGACCATGTAGCGGGTGGCGAAGTTGTCGGTGCCGTCGACGATGAGGTCGTACTGGGAGAAGATCTCCTTGACGTTCTCGGTGTCGAGGGCGGTGTCGTGCACGACGACGTTCACCAGCGGGTTGATCTCCGCGATGCTCGCCGCCGCCGATTCGGCCTTCGGCCGCCCGATGTCGGACTGCCCGTGGATGATCTGGCGTTGCAGGTTCGACTCGTCGACGGTGTCGAACTCGACGATGCCGAGCGTGCCGACACCGGCCGCGGCGAGGTACAGCAGGGCCGGGGAGCCGAGGCCGCCCGCGCCGACACACAGCACCTTGGCGTTCTTCAGCCGCTTCTGCCCCGTCACCCCGACATCCGGGATGATCAGGTGGCGCGAATAGCGACGGATCTCGTCGACGGTCAGCTCGGCGGCAGGCTCGACGAGCGGGGGCAGCGACACGGTGAACTCCCCGGGATCGGCATGGACGGTGCGCCTGCCCATTGTCGCTCGCCGGTCGCCGTGGCGGGCATGACCTCCACCACGGGCCCGACATGCGGGATCGGGAATACCTTTCAGGCGACCGGTGGGCCGGTGTAGCGGTTGCCGTCGAGGTAGGGCCACGGGTTCGGGAGGCAGCCTTTCAGGCCGTACGTCTGCTGCTGCATGACCGGGGCCGGTTCACCCACGCCGGGGCAGGCCTCGTGGCCACGGCCGAGCTGGTGACCGACCTCGTGGTTGATCGCGTACGCCTGGTACGTGGCAAGCGGCGCGCCGTAGTCGGGGACGGCCTGCTGCCAGCGATCGAGGTTGATGATCACTTGGCCGGAGAGGCGGCACGACGTGTAGCCGCCGGTGCGCAGGCCACCGGTGCGGCAGAGCCGTTCCGACGTACGGGCGGAGGCCAGCAGGATGGTGAACTCGGCGTCCGCGGACGGCGGTACCCGCTGGAGGCGTACCTGATCCGACGCGATCCAGCTGCGCGGGTCGCCCAGGATCCGGTCGATGCCGGCCGCGAATTCGTCCGCCTTCTGCCCCTGCCCCTCCTCGACCGCGACGTGGAAACGCCGCAGCGTGCCCGCGGTTCCCAGTACCGGTCCGGCCGTCGGCGCGAAGGCGAGCAGGCCCGTCGCCGGCCGCGGCGCGGCCGCCGTCGGCCTTGGCACCGTGAGGTTGAGCACGCGGCCCGGAGCCGGCACCTGCTGCGCGGGCGCTGACGCGGGCCCGGCACTGGGCTGCACGGCCGCCGTCGCCGTCGCCGCGGCCAGCCGCCGTACCCGCTGGGTAGCGACCGCTCCGACGGCCAGCAGCATCACGAGAAGGACGATGCTGCGCCGCCGGCGTCGCAGCATCCTCTTCCGGGCGGGTGACACCCCGGGCTTGTTCGGCCGGTACGCCGAACGCCCGTTGTCACCCGCGGAGGACCGGCCCCCGGGGACGGTCCGCGGCGTGGCGGCGGACGGTGAACGGGACAGGCCTTTGCCCTGATTTGCCATGTTGCATCCAGAGTGCCATTATTACCCCACTCTGCGCGTGTTTTCGCGCGGTACCGAGTCGGTGACCGGTCAGCCCGGCCGCCCGAAGCCGCCCGGCTCAGCCGCCCGGAAGCGCAGGCCCGACGTACCGCCGGCCATCACGCAGCGGCCACGGGGCGGGCACACACCCACGCAACGTGATCGTCTGTTGCACCATCACCGGCGCCGGCTGACCCGGCGCCGGGCAGCCCTCGTGGCCGTGCCCGAGCTCGTGACCGGTCTCATGGTTGATCACGTACTGGCGGTAGGTCGCCAGCGGCACCCCGGCGTCGACGTACGGGGCGGCGGACAGGCGCCAGCGGTCGAGGTTGACGATCACGTGGCCGCCGGTACGACACGACGTGTACGGGACCCCGCCCATCCGGATGTCGGTGCCCCCGGCGAGACACATCCGGTACGCCGTGTCCCGGGTCGCGAGGTGGATGGTGAAGTCGGCGTCACCGGCGACCCGTTGCAGGCGGAGCGAACCGTCGCCCGGCCAGCTCAGCGGGTCGCCGAGGGTCCGGTCGACCGTCTCGGCGACATCGGCCGGGTTCTCCCCGGAGCCGTCCTCGACGGCCACCCGGTACGTGCGCAGGCGGCCGCCCGTACCCAGGACGGGGCCGGTGCCGTCGGCGATCAGGAAGGTTCCGGCGCCTTTGGCCGGGACGGTGCCGGGGAGCCGCAGAACCGCCGGGTCGAGCCCGGCGGGCGACGGTGGCGCCGAGACCGAGGGCGACGGCACGACGGACGGCGACGGCGACGGCGTTGCCGCCACATCAGACCAATGGTCATTGCTCGCGGCCGCGACTCCGCCGACACCCAGCGCCAGGGCCAGCCCGATCACGGCCCCCCAACGACCCCGCGACGAGCCGTCAGAGCGTCGCTGCGGGTAATCACGGGGTTCTATCGCCGCGGGCATTGCACCAAGATTGCCAACAGGTAGGCCAACCGACAAGCCGCCGGCCCATATGTCACGGTGCGTCAGCGGCCGCTGGCGCATCGACCTCGTCGAGCAACCCGAGGACGGCCCGGGCGACCGTTCGTGGGACCTCCATCTGTGCGACGTGGCCGACACCCTGCAGCATCGTGAAGCGGCTGTCCGGAATCATCCGGGCCACCTGCGCCGGCACCCGTACGTCGACGAACCTGTCGTGCGTCCCGCCGATGACAAGGGTCGGCGCGGTGATCCGGGCGGCGAGGCGGCGCAGCGAGTTCTCGCCCGGCAGGTACGCCCGCAGGAAACTGCCGACCAGCCCGCGCAGCGTTCCCAGGTACGCCCGCACGTAGTGATCCACCGTGAACCGGAGCCGTACCTCCTCGATCGCCTCGAGTCTGCGCTGATCACAGATCCGCGTCGGGTCACCGAAGCACGCCTCGAGCGCCTCCTGCGCCATCTCCTCCGGCGTGAGCCGGCTCATGTACCAGGCGGCGAGCCGCTCGGCGCGGGGCAGCGCGAGTACGGGCAGCATCCGCCCCTCCGCCGTACGCCGCGGATCGAGGAACGGCATCGCCGGCGAGATCAGCGTCAACGTTCGGACGAGATCCGGGCGTAGCGCGGCGACCCGTACCGAGATCGCCCCACCCAGCGAGTTCCCCACCAGGTGGACCGGTCCGCGCCCGGACTGCTCCAGGTACGCGATGATGAGAGCGGCGAAGGACGGCACCGAGTAGCTGCGGCTCGGATCGCTGTAGCCGAATCCGGGTAGGTCCACCGCCACCCCGTCGAGCCGGTCGGCGAGCAGCCCGGCGATGTCGGTGAAGTTCTGCGATGAGCCGCCGAGGCCATGCACGTACAGGGCTGGTTGGGCATCCGGCGCGGTGCCGGGGGTGTCGCGTACGTGCAGGCTCGCGCCGCCCAGCTGAACCCGCCGGGCAGGCCACGGCGGCGGTATCGGGCCGTCGGTGAGCCGGTCGTCGGGTACGAGCACTGCGCGCTTCATTCCTCCAGTGTGCCGCCGGTCTCAGAACAGCAGGGCTTCGAGCCGCCGGTTCATCGCGGCCAGGGTGGCCCGGACCATCGCCTGCCGTTCGTCGCCGGCGACCACGGCCGAACCGGCCAGCTGCTCCACCCAGCCGCCGCAGGAGAGCAGCAGCACCACCACGGCGACATGGGACGTGGCGAACGGCACCGATGCGGCGTGCTCCACGTAGCACCGGGCCGGGCCGTCGGTGCGGTCGGCGAGCGCGAGTAGCTCGTCCACGGCACTGGCCGTCGCCATCGCGCACAGCCGCAGCAGGTACCCGTCGACGGCCGGGCCCGCCGCCACGCCGGCGGCGAACTGGTCGCCGACGACGAGGCGTACCTCGACCGTGGCCTCCATGCCGAACGTGGTGACCTGCACGTTGTCGATGACCACCCGGGGTCCGGGCCGATCGGCCGGGATCAGTGGGCGGGCCGGTTCGGTCTCGGGCCGCTCGACGTCCGGCGCACCGAACCTGGGCGCGTGGGGGTCCCGCTGGCGGGGCGCAACGAGGCGGCGTACCCCCTCGCCGGGGGCGCTGCCGAAGTCGGTGGGGTCGGCACCGCACCGCGCGCCGGACGGTTCCTGCGGGTACGGACGGGTCGGGTCGGCAGGCGGCGCGTTCCCGCCGGGCCAAGGCCATCCCGCCTGCTCGTCCTGCAAGGGCGCCCGCGGGTGCCGGCCATTCTGCCCGGCGGCGGCCGCCGGGTCGTACACCGGCATCCCCCCGGTCTGGTACGGCCACAGACCCGGCAGGACCCTGCCACCCGCTACCGGCCCATCCGCTACCCGCCCGTCCGCAACCGGCGCGGCCGGGGAAGCGGGGGTGCGGCCCGGCACTGGCGCCGGATTCAGGCGGGGCGCGGGTACGGCGGCCCAGCCGCTCGCGGTACGTCCGGGCTCGCCCAGCGGCACCCGCTCACTCGCCGAACCGCGCCCCGTCGCCGTGCCCTGTTCGAATCCGCGACCCTGACGGCGGGCGGCCAACGGCTCCCGGCTGTCGGGGGTCACCTGCGCCGGGATGTACGGCACCGAGGCGAAACCCGAAGCGGACGGCACTCCGCCGAAGGGGGTGGTGTACTCCTCCTCCCCCGGTACGGCGGCGGCCAGCCCCATCCGGTCCTGCAGAAGCCGGGCCACGAGGCGGCTGATGTCGGCGGCGTCGACACCGTCGCGCAGGTCGAGCCGGAGGCTGTGCGCACCGGTCTCGGTGGTGCGCAGGGTGGCGTCATGGACGCCGTCGACCTCACGGACGGCGGCGAGGATGGCATTGACGTCGAACCCGTCCGGACGCTCCTGCGGCGGCACGACGTCGTCGCGGCGCAGGTGGGTGGCGATCCTGGCGAGTTCGGGCGCCTCGGCTGGTGAATCCACGGATGGCGGCTCCGCGACGAGGGACACGTCCGGCTTGACCGGCACGCGTTGGGGCAGCGCCTCGAGCACCCGTGGCCCGCTGTCGTACCCCTGGCGGGCGTACGCCGACGGCGGCGCGTACACGGACTCGTCGGACGGATAGGCCGGCACGGCTCCAGGGGGCGGTGTGTCGGGGCGAGCATGCCGTGCGGCCTGGGCGGGCCGCTGGGCGGGCTCGAACGGGTAGTGCGGCGCGCTCGCCGGGATGAGGGAACCGCTGGTGTGCCCGGCGGCAGGTGGCGATGCGTCCCGTACGGTGCGGTCGGCACCCGCGCGCGGAGAGGCCGGTGACGGGGCGGCCGGGGCGATCACGTCCGCCTGGCGGTGCCGGGTATCCGGCCAGGCGCTGCCGTTGGCGGGTGCGGCGGAGCCGCTGGCGGGTGCGGCGCTGCCATTGGTGGGTGCGGTGCTGCCGTTGGCGGGTGCGGCGGAGCCGTTGGCAGGGGACGATCCTGTGGTGGCCGGAAACCGGTTGGTCGTGGGATGTCCGTTGGTGCTGGTGAGCCAGCCGGGTACGTTGCTGAAGGTGTGGCCGCCCGGCGTCTCGAGGGCTGCGCCCGCGCTCGACCACGGATTGTCGACCGCCATCCACCCGTTGTGGGGTGCACGACCGTGCGACTCGGCGGCGGCACCGACCTCAGTCGGACCGTTCTCGCCGGGTTGCACTGTTTCGTCCACCGCCTGCTCCTCCGTCGCCCCCGCCGAGGTTACCGTGTGGACCCAATGACGATAAGTTGCAGCGTCGGGCCTTTTCCAAGGTCTCGACGTAGGCACCGGCGGGCGGACCTTCCCGCCGGGCGCCCCCGCCGAAACCACGGGCGAGAAGTCTCGGAGGACATGGACATGACCGCTGCGTCGGGCGAGGCCCAGACCGCGGGACGGCCGGTACGGCTGCCCCGGTCGGCCCGCCGTAAGCAACTGCTCGCCGCGGCACAACAGGTGTTCGTCGCGCAGGGCTACCACGCCGCAGCGATGGATGACATCGCCGAGCGGGCCGGGGTCTCCAAGCCGGTGCTGTACCAGCACTTCCCCGGCAAGTTGGAGCTGTACCTCGCGCTGCTCGACACGCACTGCGAGGCCATCGTCGAAAAGGTGCACGCGGCGATGCAGCGGACCACGGACAACAAGGAACGCGTCCGGGGCGCGGTGACCGCGTACTTCGACTTCGTGGATCACGAGAGCGAGGCGTTCCGGCTCGTCTTCGAATCGGACCTGCGCAACGACCCGGCCGTACGCGAACGGGTGGCGCGGGTCGAACAGGGCTGCATCGACGCGATCACCGCCACGATCATCTCGGACACCGGTGTGAGCCATCCCCGGGCCGAGTTGCTGGCCTGCGGGCTGGTGGGTGCGGCGGGCGCGGCAGCGCAGTACTGGCTCGCCGGCGGCCGGCAAATCCCGAAGGGGGAGGCGGAGGCGCTGCTCGGCGCGCTCAGCTGGCGGGGCATAGCGAGTTTTCCGCTGCAGGGCGAACCGCTCGCCGGTCGGGCCCCGGGCGAGTCAAGCTGAAGATCGACGCCGAGGATCGGATAGCGTGGTCCTCGGCGTACATATTCGCCAGCATTCGCCCCCGAAGAGGAGGACCGGCGTGGAGGTCAAGATCGGCGTGCAGTACGCCTCGCGCGAGCTGGTGGTGGAGAGCGCGCAGTCTCCGGCCGAGGTGGAGAAGCTCGTCACCGAGGCTCTGGCCAGTGACGACAACGTGCTTTCGCTACAGGACGAGAAGGGGCGCCGGATCATCGTGCCGGTCGCCAAAGTCGCGTATGTGGAGATCGCCGAGTCGACGAACCGGCCGTTCGGCTTCACGACCCGCTGAGGTTTCCCGGTTCGGGGTGGCGGTGACGCCGCCCCGAACCCCATGTCGGCACATAGCCGACAGAGCGTGACCGTCTTCGTCACAGTGCAGCATCCGCAACGCCGCAACCAGGGCCGTTGTCTCTCCCGTGGGCTAGAGTTGCAAGGTCGCCGCCGGCACCGTCCAAGGATGATCGGTGCGCGCGACGCGCGTGCGGCCCCGCAGAATCTCGTCGTTTCTTCGTGTGGCCCGCGCTCCGACAGAGATCGCGCCCTCGGATGAAGCGGGGCGCACCACGAGAGGGCACCCCGAAAACTCCATGAGCGACATCGAAGAAATTTCAGCTGCACCAGCGTTGACCAGGGCGCCCGTACGCGCCGACAGCCCCACGTTCGCCGAGCTGGGCGTCCGCCCGGAGACGGTGGGGGCGCTCGCCTCAGCCGGCATCACGCGCGCCTTCGCGATCCAGGAGTACGCGCTCCCGATCGCCCTGCGCGGCACCGACCTGATCGGCCAGGCGCCCACCGGCACCGGCAAGACCCTCGGCTTCGGCCTCCCGCTGCTCGAACGCGTCCTCGCGCCGAGCGAGGGTGCCGACGGCCGGCCCCAGGCACTCGTCGTGGTGCCGACCCGTGAGCTCGGCATCCAGGTCGCCCGCGACATCGCCACCGCGGGCAGCACCCGGGGCGTACGCGTCCTGTCGATCTACGGCGGCATCGCGTACGAGCCGCAGGTCGAGGCCCTGAAGAAGGGCGTCGAGATCCTCGTCGGCACGCCAGGCCGCCTGCTCGACCTGGCCAAGCAGAAGACGCTGAAGCTCGGTTCGATCAAGGCGCTCGTTCTGGACGAGGCCGACCGGATGCTCGACCTCGGCTTCCTCGATGACGTCGAGAAGATCCTCAGGCTGCTCCCCGAGAAGCGTCAGACGATGCTCTTCTCGGCGACCATGCCGGACCCGATCGTGGCGCTGTCCCGGCGGTTCCTGAACCACCCGGTCACGATCCACGCCGGGCACACCGCCGAGACCGGCCCGTCGCCGCTCACCAAGCAGGTCGTCTACCGCACCCATCCGATGAACAAGATCGAGATGGTGGCGCGGATCCTGCAGGCCGAGGGCCGCAGCCTCACCATGATCTTCACCCGGACCAAGCGCGCCGCCGACCGCGTCGCCGAGGACCTCGACTTCCGCGGGTTCGCGGTCGCCGCCGTCCACGGCGACCTGGGCCAGGGCGCCCGCGAACGGGCCCTCCGGGCGTTCCGCAGCGGCAAGATCGACGTACTCGTCGCCACCGACGTCGCCGCCCGCGGCCTCGATGTCTCCGGCGTGACCCACGTCATCAACTACGACTGCCCCGAGGACCCGGACACCTACACGCACCGCATCGGCCGTACCGGCCGGGCCGGAGCGACCGGTGTGGCGATCACGTTCGTCGACTGGGAGGACATGCCGCGCTGGGTCCTCATCGACAAGTCGATGGGCCTGGAGATGCCGCAGCCGCCGGAGACGTACCACACCTCCCCGGCCCTCTACGCGGACCTCGACATCCCGACCACCGTCTCGGGCACGCTCCCGACCGCGGTCCGGACCCGCGCCGGGCTCTCCGCCGAGGTCGAGGAGGACCTGGGCACCGCGGGCCGGCGCGGCTCGCGCTCGCGCGGCGGTGACCGCAACGACCGCGGCGGCCGTTCCCGCGGCCCCGCAGCCACGACCGAGGCGTCCGGCCAGGTCACGGACCGTCCGAAGCGCGAGCGCCGTCGTCGCCGGGTCGCCAGCCCGGACGGTACGCCCACCGGCGTCACCACCGAAGGCTCCGACTCCTCCGCCCCGGCGGCTGCCGCGTCCCCGTCGGAGTCCCCGGACGGCGACGCGCCGACCCGCCCCCGTCGCCGCCGTCGCGGTGGCCGCGGCGGCCGGGGCTCCACCGGAGCCGGGCCGAGCGGCGAGTCGGCGGCACCCGACCAGGCCTGACCTGGACGACAGGATGGGATGCGGCGGCCATGCGGTCGCCGCATCGCTGTCCAAGTGACCGGGATCAGTCTTTTTCGGCTGGTGGCGGCTTGAGACTGCGACCGACGCCGATGATGCGCAGACCCAACCAGAGCAGGGCGATGTTGCCCAGGAGGATGTAGACACCGAGGCCCCACAGCTGTGGGTTCACGCCTCCGCGGGCGAACAGCGCCACGGCCGCCACGATCGACGCCAGGTAGAGGATCACGTCGATGACGAGGAACCAGCCGAGCCGCAGGATCTGCTGGTAGCGGCCGGCCGGGTCGCGCCGGGCGCGGAAGCCGCTCAGTAGACCGACGAAGATGAGCACGATGCTCAGCAGGATCTCGAGGGCGGCGCCGTACCGGAACACGGGCGTCTGATAGAGGAACGTCACCAGCGTGCCGAACAGCGGCCAGGCGATGACTCTCGTCATCACGGACGTCATGCCGCGTACCAGCACAGCCAGGATCGTCGCGCCGAAGATCAGCGGCGCGACGGCGATCTGGCGCCTGGGAGGTGCACTGTCGTCCATGGCGGTCGTGTTCGCGGCGGTGTCGTCGGGGGTCTGCGCGGCGTCGGCGCTGTCCCTGCTATCTGGGCTCTCCACGGGCACGACTCTAGGCGGTCGAACGGCGTTTGCCGATTTGTGAAGATCGACAGGGCACGCTACGTGACGGCGGACACCGCCGGGCGGGGGTTTCCGGCGGGCGCGGAATGATGGACGGATGCCGCAATCGTTGGAGACCGCCCTCGCCGAGGTTCGCACTCTGTTGCTCGATCCGCAGCTGACCCGGGCGGTGGCCGCCGGGCGGCGCCGCGGGGCGACGCCGTCGGTGGTGCGGGCGGAGATTCGGCCGGTGGCGCTGAAGGCGGGAGAACGGCTGCAGATCGTCACCGATGACGGGGCGCGGCCGTACACGCGGAATGTGGCACCGGGCGCGGAGGCCGCGGCGGCGGTGGATGCGCTGCTGGCCCAGCCGTTCGGGAACTGGCACGTGGAGACGTCCGCCGCGACGGTGCAGGTGCGCATCACGAAGAAGGGCGACGCCCAGGTACATCGGGCCGCGGCGGTCGCGGTGGGGGCGCCGCTCGCGCACGACCGGGCGAAGGAATACCTGCTCGACCCGGGTGACCCGCTGTTCCAGGTCGTCGGGGGTACGGCGGCCAAGCGCCGCCAGGTCGACGCGTTCCTGCGGGCGCTCGCCGCCGCGCTCCCCGACGAGCTGCCGTCGCCGCTGCGCGTGGCCGACCTCGGCTGCGGGAACGCGTACCTGACGTTCGCGGCGTACCGGTATCTGGCCGGGCGGACCGGGCACGTCGAACTGGTCGGGGTGGACGTCCGCGAGGACCAGCGGCTACGCAACACCGCCGTCGCCGAGGAACTGGGCTGCGGCGACGGGGTCCGGTTCGTGGCCGGCTCCATCACCGACGCCGTCGTGGGACCGTCGCCGGAGCTGGTGCTCGCACTGCACGCCTGCGACACCGCCACAGACCAGGCACTGGCCCGTGCGGTGGACTGGGGGGCCCGCTGGATCCTCGCCGCGCCGTGCTGCCATCACGACATCGCCGCCCAGCTCAAGCGCGGCACCACCCCGGAGCCGTACGGGCTGGTCACCCGGCAGTCGATCCTGCGTGAGCGGTACGCGGACGTCCTCACCGACGCCCTGCGGGCGGGGCTGCTGCGGCTTCGCGGGTACAGGACGGACGTCGTCGAGTTCGTCGACTCCGCGCACACCCCACGTAACCTGCTGCTGCGCGCTCGGCACACCGGCGCCGCCCCGACGGACGATCAGCGCGCCGAGTACGCCGCGCTGACCGCCCAGTGGGGCGTGACGCCCGCGTTGGAGAAGCTGCTCAGCTGACCGTCAGGGAGAACTCGGCTGTGTGCACCGCGCCGTCGACCTGGAAGTCCAGGAACATCCGGTAGCGGCCGGCGCTGGGCGCGGCCAGCCAGAACTTCACGGCACCGTCGGCGAGCTGCGGTTCGGGGTGCACGTGGAGGTACCCGAGGTCGCCCTCGCGCAGGACCACGAGGTGCCCGTACGCGCCGAGGTACGGCTGGAGTGCGGCCGGTGCACCGCCCTTCGTGACCCGGAACAGCAGCGGCTGGGTGGCACCGGTGCGCGCCGTCCCCTCGTACGCGACCACGAAACCGGCCACGGCCGCCTGCGCCGCCGGGGCGGGCAGGGCCACCGGGGCGTACTCTCCGGCGACCGTGAGATCCACCCCGAGGGTCTGCGCGCTCTGCTTCTTGTCGGCGCCGATCGCGGTGAAGTCGGTGAACATGCGCCACGAACCCGCGGTGGGCAGGGTGAGGTCGATGCTCCAGGTGCCGTCGGCGGCCATGCTCGGGTGCAGGTGCTGGAAACCGGTGAGGTCGCGGCGGGCGACCACGAGGTGCAGCGGCTTGTCGTGCACGACCGCGAACGTGGTGACCGGCGCGCCGCCCGTACCCGTGATCGTGAAGCGGAGTTGCTGCGGCGTACCCGCGACGAAGTCGGTCCGTTCCGGGACCAGCGTGTAGCCCGCGCCGCTGACCGCGAGCCCGCCCACGTCAGACGCCGCGGTCGCGACGTTGCCGCCGTCGGCGTTGTGCGCGTGCGGCGGGGTACCGGGCGGGTCGACGTGGCCGGCCGCGGGGTCGCCGCCGTGCGCGTGGCCATCTGCCACAGATGCCGGCTCCTGCCCGGCCGGCGCCTGCCCGGCCCGGCCGCCGGTCAGGCGCCCGATGCCGAAGCCCGTGGCGAGCGCGACGACGAGCACCGCGCCGAAGACCGCGAGCCGGAACCCACCCGCGTCGCCGAGCTTCGCCGGGGCCGCGGGCCGCACCGTCTCGGCGGTCTCAGGCACGGGTGTCGGCCAGTTCGTAGCCGGCCTCGTCGACGGCGGCGCGGACCGCCTCGACATCGAGCGGATCCGCGCTGGTCACGGTCACCGCACCGGACGCGACATCGACCTGTACGTCGTCGACGCCCGTCAGGGCGATGATCTCGTCGGTGACGGCCTGGGCGCAGTGTCCGCAGGTCATCCCGGTCACGGTGTAGGTCGTGCTGACGGACACGGCGGTCTCCTTGTCGAGGTGGGGCTCAGGATCGGACGAGGCGGGCGATCGCGTCCGACGCTTCCTTGACCTTGTGGGCCGGATCGCCGGACCGCGCGGCCTCGACCACGCAGTGCGCCAGATGATCCTCCAGCAGTCCGACGGCCACGGCGTGCAGGGCGCTCTTCGCGGCCGAGATCTGGGTCAGCACGTCGATACAGTACGTGTCCTGCTCGACCATCCGTTGCAGTCCGCGGATCTGCCCTTCGATGCGGCGCAGCCGGGCGAGCAGGGCCTGCTTGTCCCCGGAGTAACCGGGCGGGCCGGGCGCGGCCTCGTGCTCGCTCGTCATGCCGCCAGAATACCCCCTACCCGTATGCCTTCCTTCGCCGGGCGGGCGGCCACCCGGCCCCGGCACTCACGGGCGAGAATGCACCGTGGCCCAGCTACGACTGGGTCGTTACAACGATTATGCGAGGTTTTGTCCGTTTAATGGCGTGCATCCTGGCCGCCGGCGTACTGCTCACCGCCGCGCCCGCCCACGCGGAACCCACCGCCGCGCAGATCGACCAGCGCATCACCGCCGCGGCGCACAAACTGGAGATCATCGTCGAGCGCTACAACGACCTCCGCGTGGACCAACGCGAGACGTCCCAGCGGGCCGCTGCGCTCGACCGGCAGCTCACACCCCTCAAGACCGACATCGACCAGCGCCAGCGCGTCCTCGGCGGCATCGCCGCCGACGTGTACCGGCAGAACGTCCGCGGGCCCAGCCTCTCCCTGCTCGGCGCCGAATCACCCGGCCAGTTCGTCGACCGGCTGCTCACCGTGCACCGAGTCGACAGTGAACAGCGCCGTGCCACCGATGAACTCAACGCCGCCCGTGAACGCGTCGAAAGGACCCGCGCCTCCCTGAACGCCCTGGCCAACCAGCAACGCCACCAGCAGGCCCAGCTCGCCGCGACGAAGGCCACCGTCGAGGCGGAGATCGCCCGGCTCACCCAGATGCGCCGGGCCGCGTACGGCAACGGCTACCGCTACACCGACGACCCCGACCTGCCGCCACCTCCGTACGTCGCCGGGCCGGCCGGCAAGGCGGTGGCGTTCGCGTACGCGCAGATCGGCAAGCCGTACAGCTGGGGCGCGGACGGGCCGGACTCGTACGACTGCTCCGGGCTCACCCTCGCGGCCTGGCGCCAGGCAGGCGTCGAACTCCCGCACAACGCCCGCCGCCAGTACGGCTCCACGGCCCATATCAGCCGGGCCGACCTGCACCCCGGCGATCTGATCTTCTACTACGGCGGCATCAGCCACGTCGCGATGTACATCGGTGGCGGCAAGATGATCCACGCCCCCGAGTACGGCGAACGCGTCCGTATCGCCGACGTCGACCTCCTGCCGATCCACGGCTACGGCCGCCCCGGATAGCAGCGCAAGCGTCAGCGCCCGAGATAGCAGCGCAAGCGTCAGCGCCCGAGATAGCAGCGCAGGCGTCAGCCGGCGACGGCGAGCGCCAGCGGCAGGACCTCCACGGCTCCGGCGCGGCGCAGTGCCCGCCCGGCCAGCGTCATCGTCCAGCCGGAGTCGACCAGGTCGTCGACGAGCAGGACCGGGCCGTCGAGTCCGGCGAGAGCCGTCGCCACGTCCGGCGGGACGTCGAAGGCGTCGTGCAGGGAGCGGACCCGCTGGGCGCTGTTGCCGCGCCCAGCGGCGGCGTGCCGCCCCGGCGGGATCACGCCGAGCAGCGGGAGCCGGCCGACGTCGGCGATCCGCGCGGCCAGGGACGCGACCAGGGCCGGGTGGCGGCGCGAGCCGAGGCCGACGACGGCGGTGGGGCGGCGTACCCACGGGTCGTCGCCGTGGGCCCACGATGTCAGGACCTCGACGACGGCGGTGACCAGGTCGTCGGGGACCGTGCCGTCGGGGGCGTCGGCAGCGGCGACGGCGCGCAGGCGGGCCCCCCAGCCGAGGTCGGAGAGGCGGCCGACGGCGCGGCCCGGCGAGCTCTGCTCGGCAGGGGCGATGCGGCCCTTGAGGGCGACGCCGACGGAGTCGAGGCCGGTGGGCCACAGCTTCTTGGGGATGATCACCGCGCCGGGGCGGCCCAGGAACGCGTTCGCGGCGGCGAGGGCGGCGTCGGAGACGTCGGCGGTGAACAGGGGCGGGGCACACCGGTCACAGCGCCCGCACCGGGTCGCGGCGGGATCGTCGAGGCACCGGCGCAGGAACTCCATGCGGCAGTCGGGGGTGACCGCGTACTCCCGCATGGTGTCCTGTTCGGCGGTGCGGGCGTCGGCGACGCGGCGCAGGCGGGCCGCGTCGTAGATCCACGGTTCACCGGTGGCCAGCCAGCCTCCGCGTACCCGGCGGACCGCGCCGTCGACGTCGAGGACCTTGAGCATGAGTTCGAGGCGGGCCCGGCGCAGGTCGACGCGGGGTTCGAGGGCCTGGGTCGAGAGTGGGCGGTCGGCGGACAGCGCGTCGAGCACCGTGCGGACCTGGTCCTCCGGCGGGAACGCCAGCGAGGCGAAGTACCGCCAGATGGCCGCGTCCTCCGGGCCGGGCAGCAGCACGACCTCGGCGTGGTCGACGGCGCGGCCCGCGCGGCCGACCTGCTGGTAGTAGGCGATCGGCGACGGCGGCGCGCCCACGTGGACGACGAAGCCGAGGTCCGGCTTGTCGAATCCCATGCCCAGCGCCGACGTCGCTACCAGGGCTTTCAGCTTGTTGTCGAGGAGGTCCTGCTCGGCGGCACGCCGGTCGGCGTCCTCGACCTGACCCGTGTAGGACGCGACGGACCACCCCCGCGACCGCAGGAACTCGGTCGCCTCCGTCGCCGCCGCGACGGTCAGCGTGTAGACGATGCCGGACCCGGGTAGCCGGTCGAGGTGATCGGCCAGCCAGGCCAGCCGGTGCGCCGGACTGGCCAGCGGCAACACCGCCAGCCGCAGCGACTCGCGATCCAGCGGGCCGCGCAGGACCAGCGCATCACCCAGCTGCTCGGCGACGTCCGCGGTCACTCGCGCGTTCGCGGTGGCGGTGGTCGCCAACACGGGGGTACGCGCGGGAAGACCTGCCAGGAAGGTCCGCAGTCGCCGGTAGTCGGGGCGGAAGTCGTGTCCCCAGTCGGAGACGCAATGCGCCTCGTCCACGACGAGCAGACCGGTGCTCGCCGCCAGCCCGGGCAGCACGTTGTCACGAAAGTCGGGGTTGTTGAGGCGTTCCGGGCTGATCAGCAGAACGTCGACGGCGCCGGAGCGGATCTCCGCCGTGATCTCGTCCCACTCCTCGAGGTTCGCGGAGTTGATCGTGCGGGCCCGGATGCCGGCGCGGGCGGCGGCGTCGACCTGGTTACGCATGAGCGCCAGCAGCGGCGACACGATGACGGTCGGCCCGGCCGGCTCGCCGCCTTCCCTCAGCAACGCCGTCGCGACGAAGTAGACCGCGGACTTTCCCCAGCCGGTGCGCTGCACGCAGAGCACCCGCCGCCGGTCGACGACCAGCGCCTCGATCGCCAGCCACTGGTCCTCCCGGAGCCGGGCGTCCTCGCCGGCGAGGCGGCGGAGCACCGCCTCGGCGCGTACGCGTACGGCTGACCGTTCGTCCGGTGAAGTCACTCCGCCTTTTTACCAGCGACGAGTGACACGCCCCGTGATCCTCTGACGACACTTTTCGTCGGTGACAGGCTGAAAACCGACCATATGAGAGGAAAACCATGGCCCAGACCGTTGCCGAGAAGCTGCTGATCAAGGCGAACAGCACCGTGTGGCTGTCGCACAACGAGCACCTGCCGCGTCTCACCCCGCTGCCCGACGGCGTCCGCCAGGTGGACCTGATGGCGACGGCCTCCGTTGCGATCGTCTTCGCGGTGGACGCCGCGTCCGTCCACGAGACCCTCTCCACGAACAAGGACCAGCTCGACCAGCCCGGCGTGTTCTGGGTCGCGTACCCGAGGGCGAACGAGACCGGCATCAACCCGGACATCCTGTGGCCCGCCGTCGCCGGGTACGGCATGCGCCCCGACGGCAAGATCGCCGTCGACGACGTCTGGTCCGCGCTGCGCCTGCGCGCGGACGAGCCGGGCGAGGCCCCGTTCACCCGCGGCGGCGACCAGGGCTGACGCCGATGCCGGTGTGCCCCCCACCTGGAGCCGCGTACCCGACGCTACGACACCGGCTGAGAGCTGGGACGCCAGGCGTACGTCCATCCATGCAGGCGGCCTTCGCCGCCGTAGTCAGACGCTGACCCCGAAGCCGCTCGCGCGACGGCCCGGTCCGGAGGATTTCGACTCGACGCCGGGCTTGGCGGACTTCGGGGTCCGGGCAGACGCCGGGCCGGATCCGCCGGAGGTCGGCGAGGACGCCCCGGATCCCGAGAAGCCCGACGACGCGGCTGATCCGGAGGAGTCGGTGGTGACCCGGCTGCCCCTGGCCTTCTTGCCCGACCCGGAAGCGGGGGCGGTGCGCTTCTTGGCCGTTCGGCTGGGCGCCTCATCCTCGGCGGCGGAGACGGTCCCCGCATCCGTGTCCACCCCGACGGTGCTGACCGTGGACGCGCAGTGCCGGCCGTCGACCGTGAAGCCGGTGGGCAGCGGGTTGGACTTCTTGTACCGGCCGCTCAGCAGCAGGTTCGCGGACTCTCCGGGGGCCAGCACGTCGGCGGCCCGGACCACGATCGCGCGGCCCGCCTGGTCGGCCGAGGCCGGGCTGGCGGTGAGGACCTGCTGGTCACCGCGCAGCGAGAAACCGAGCTGCCAGCCGGTGAGCGGGTCCGCACCGTTGTTCGTGACGGTGACGGACGCGTCGAAGCCCGTACCCGAGTCGCGCCGGACGTGGTAGCGGACCCGGCAGCCGCCGTCGTCGCCGCCCTGGTCGGCGGCCGGCGCGGCCACCACGGGCTCATCGCTGGCCGCCGCCTGGGCGGTGGGAGCCTGCCCGGTGTGTTCGGAGATGCCCCAGCCGAGACCGGCTGCCAGGAACAGACCGAGGGTGGTGGCGGCGGCGCGGATGGAACGGCCGGTGCGGACGGCGGAGGCCGGTGGCCAGGCCACGGGGCGCCGGGCGGCACGACCGGGCGGGGCCGGTGGCCGGCGGGTGCCCGCGCGACCGGCGCCGGGGCGGCGGCCGGTCGGTTCGGCGGGACCGCGACTGGGGATCTGGGCCCGATCCGACCCGGGACGGACGTCGTTCGCCCACCGGCTCGTCGCGGTCGTCGGCACCGGCAGGACCGGCACCAGGCCGACCGCCGCGGACAGGCCGCGCGCCACGTCGGCGCTGGTCGGACGCTCGGCGGGGTTCTTGGCGAGGCAGCGCAGGGTCAGGTCCGCGACGATGGCCGGCAGGTCGTCGAATGGGGGCAGCGGCGCCGCATCGGTGTAGAGGTGTGCGCGCAGGACCGCGGCGGTCGATTCGGCAGGCCACGGCAGTCGGCCGGTCAGGGACCGGTAGAGCAGCATGCCGAGGGCATAGACATCCGCCGCGGGCGAGACGGGTCCGCCGGTGAGACGTTCCGGTGCGAGGTACGCGGGCGTGCCCAGCAGACTGCCGTCGGCGGTGGAGTCCCGCTGGCCGACCAGCGCCGAGATGCCGAAGTCCACGACCTTCGCGCCGTTTCCGGTCAGCATGACGTTGTGCGCGGTCACGTCGCGGTGCACGACGCCACGGGCGTGTGCGGTGGCCAGCGCGGCGGCGACCTCGGCCGCGGTGGTCACCGCGGCCTCCCAGCGCAGCGGGCCGGTCCGGTGCAGCCGGTTCGCGAGCGGCTCCCCGTCGACCAGTTCCATCACCACGAACGGGACGGTCAGGTCGCCGGGGATCTCCGACTCGCCGTAGTCGTACACGGCGGTGATGTGCGGGTGCCCGAGGGCGGCGGCGGCGCGGGCCTCGACCCGGATCCGCTGCCGGAACGCGGTGTCGGTGGCGAGCTTGGAGGCGAGCATCTTGATCGCGACGGGCCGGTCGAGCAGGTCGTCGTGGGCGCGCCAGACCACGGACATGCCGCCGGAGCCGAGCTGCTCGAGCAGCCGGTATCGGCCGTCACCCAACCGGGCGGTTCCTGCCCGCTTGCCGACGTGCCGCATGGATTTCTGGTGCCCGGTACGCACCACCGGAAACTACCGCTTCACGGGCATGCCGGAAGCTGGATCGAGCGCTATCCGTTGAGCAGTTGGTCGACCGGGGCGAAGTCGTCCATGAGCGTGCGGGCGCTGCGCACGAAAGCGTCCAGGTCAGGACCCTGCAACACGGTTACCGGCTCGTCCGGCGCCTCGTTCAACCGGCTTCTCAACGCGTCCACCGGCAGGGGCGACGCCGACGCGACGATCACGAAGTTTGACCCGGTCTCGCCGTTCAACGCGGCCCGTGGGGCGATCAGTGCGACATGGGGGAAGACCGCCGCCACCGTCGCCGTTTCCGCCCGGATGAACCGATGGGGTGGATAGTCGATGACGTTCTGCGTGTACGTCCCGCCCGGCCGCAGCACCCGGTCGATGTCCGCGGCCATCTCCCGCGTCGACAGGTGCCACGGCACGACGAGGTGGCCGAACGCGTCGCCGACGATCAGGTCCGCGCTGTCCGCCGGGCGCGCGGCCAGCGAGACGCGGGCGTCGCCGACGGTCACCGCCAGATCATCGGAGGTACGCAGCCCCAGCTCCCGCCGGTCGAGCTCGACCAGCTCACCATCGAGCTCCAGGACCAGCTGCCGGCTGCCCGGCCGGGTCGCCGCCACGTAACCGGGCATCGTGAAGCCGCCGCCGCCCAGGTGCAGCGCGTCCACCGCCGCGCCGGCCGGCGCCGCCACGTCGGCCACCGCCGCGATCCACTGGATGTACGCGAACTCCAGGTGCCTGGGATCCGCCAGGTCGACGTACGAATGCCGGGCCGAGTTGAGAATCAACGTCCGTCCGGTAGGGCGCCGCGGATCCGCGTCCACCCGGGCGCAGTGGTACGCCGTCTCCACGTCGCACGGCGTCGGTGCCGACGCGGCGAGCCCGGCCCCGAGCAGCCCCACCACGGCCACCACCACGGGCGTCTTCGGTGGGCCGGGTACGTGCTGCCGCAGCCGCCACCCCAGCGCCAGACCGGCCACGGCGAGGAAGACCGCGAGGCTCAGCACGATCGCCTTGCTGGACAGAGCCGCCACCAGCACGAAGCCGGTCACCAGCGTCGCAGTGATCGCCCCCAGGGTGCCCACGCTGGAGAACCGCCCGATCACCCGGCCGGTCCGGTTCAGGTCGCTGAGCTGCAACTTCACCACGAGCGGCGTGACGGTGCTGAGCAGACCGGCCGGGAGGAACACGGCGAGCGCGGCCAGCAGCAGGACGGCACCCGTCGCGCCGCCGCGCAGCCACTCCCCGCCCCAGCGGACCACCGGCAGGGTCAGCGCGGTCGCGATCGCCGCCAGGATCAACGCCGGGGCCAGCAACGTACGCGGGTCACGCCGGTCGGCGAGGAAGCCGCCGAGCCAGGTCCCGTACGCGATCGCGCCCAGCGCTATGCCGATGACGGACGTGCTGACCTGCAAGGTGATCCCCACGTAGGGGCCGACGAGCCGAAGGGCGACGGTCTCCAGCACCAGGACGGCACCGTTGGCGACGAAGACGAGGGCGGTCGCGAGACCGTTGGGCAGGATTCGCGGCGAGGTGTCCATCGCCGTCGATTACAGCACGGAGCGCCCCTACAACACGGACAGGTGCACGTGGTTCGTGTGGACCTCGGCCGGGCCGCCCGACGCCGAGTACGCCGACCAGCCCTTGCCGGGCATCCAGACCTGGCGGTACCAGATCACGTACATGACGCCGAGCTTGTCCGCGTTCTTCACGAAGTACGCGGCGAGCCTGTCCCCGTACGCCTTGTCCCCGCCGGTGGCGTTGACGTCCTCGAAGCCGCCTGCCGCGGCCGCGAAGTCACAGGCACGGCCCTTGGGATGTTCACCTCCGCCGCCCGAACGGTGACACGAGGCGTACCGGGTGAAGCCGGCGTTTCTGGCCTCCTCCAGCGCGTGCAGGGTGCGTGGCGTGATGCAACCGCTGGCCGGCGTCGGGTCGTCGACGCTGCACGACTCGGACGGCCAGCTGCCGTTGGCATTGCGCGGGGCCGGCTGCGCTGCGGGCGAGTTGGCGTCGACGAAGCCGCCGGACTTCTTGCCGCCGCCGACCTTGGCGAGTGCCCTCTCGGCGTCCTTCACCTTGGCGGCCATGATGCCGGTCTGCCTGGTCTGCTCGTTGACCTCGTGATCGAGGGCAAGCTTGTCGTTCGCCTCGTCCTCGACGGCCTTCAGGTACCGCTGCAACTTCTTGGCGTCGAGCTGCGCCGTCAGGTCGATACGGGTCATCCGATCGAAGAAGTCGTCGGGCGAGGACGCGTTGAGCATCAGCACCATGGCGCTCGGCCGGCCCTGCCGGTACGACTTCGACGCTACGGTCCCGACCTGGCGGGACAGCTGCTGCACCTTCGCCTGGTCCTGCTCCAGCTGCGCGGTGAGTTCCTGCTGGCGCTTGACGGAGATGTCCAGTTTGTTCTGCGCTTCGACGTGCCCCCGGGATGCCGCCTCGAGCGCGTCCCGCAACTCCTTGGAACCGCCCTCGTTCGGCTCGGCCCGGGCGGGTGACGCGGCCACCAGCAGGAGCAACGCCGCGGCGAACGCAGCGCTCAGCGCCGTCCACACCGTGCGCGGTCGCCGCGCCGGCGTCGTTGCGGCCACAGTCGCGTCCCTCCCGTCGTGCCCCGCTCGCCGTGCGCAGGGCGCAGGGCGCGGTGAGCTTACCCAAGCCATCCACGCCGGTGAGCCGCGCGCACCTGCCGACAAGCGAGATCTGCGCGACTCCGTCAGGCCGCCGAGAACCCACCGTCGACGAAAAGTGTCTGCCCCGTCACTGCCTGCGCACCGGGGCCGGCGAGGTACAGCACCGCAGCCGCGAAATCCGGCGGCAGCCCGTTGCGCCGCTGTGGTGTTCGACGACGGCGGCTTCATTCGCGCGGCGGCAGCTTCACGACGCTGACGAAGAACTCGTCGATCTGCCGGATCACCGTGATGAACTGCTCGAAGTCGACCGGCTTGGTCACGTACGCGTTCGCGTGCAGCTGGTAGCTGCGCAGGATGTCCTCGTCGGCCTGGGACGTCGTCAGCACCACGACGGGGATGCGGCAGAGCTCGTCGTCCTTCTTCACCTCGGCGAGGACCTCCCGGCCGTCGCGCCGCGGCAGGTTCAGGTCGAGCAGGATCAGATCCGGCCGTACGGCGTCCGCGTACTCGCCCTCACGACGCAGGTACGACAGCGCCTCGGCGCCGTCGGAGACCACGGTCAGCCGGTTGCGGACCTTGTGCTCCTCGAACGCCTCCCGGGTCATCAGGACGTCGCCCGGGTCGTCCTCCACCAGCAGGACCTCGATCGGCGTGCCTGGCTCCCTGATGACGCTCACGCCGCAGCCTCACTCTGCTCCGTGGCCGGCTCGACGCCCACCCTCAACGGGAAAGTAAAGCGGATGGCGGTGCCGTCCCGCATCTGCGGGTCCAGCCAGATCCGCCCGCCGTGATACTCGACGATCTTCTTGACGATCGCCAGGCCGATCCCGGTCCCCTCGTACGCGTCCCGCCCGTGCAGTCGCTGGAAGATGACGAAGACCTTGTCGGCGAACTCGGGCTCGATACCGATGCCGTTGTCCCGCACGGTGATCTCCCACTCGGCGTCGAGCCGCCGTGCCGAAACCTCGATCCTGGGTGGGACGCCGGGGCGGGCGAACTTGACAGAGTTGCCGATCAGGTTGGCGAAGAGCGTGGTGAGCAGCGGCTCCTCGCCCTCGATCGTGGGCAGGCCGGACCATTCGATCTGCCCGTCGGCCCGCTGCGCCGCGATGTCGGCGACCAGCCTGTTCAGATCGACGTCGGTGAAACCGGAGGTCAATCGGCCGATCCGGGAGAATGCCAGCAGGTCGTTGATGAGCCGCTGCATGCGCTGCGCACCGTCGACCGCGTACGCGATGTACTGGTCGGCGCGCTCGTCGAGCCGGCCCGCGTACCGGCGCTGCAGCAGCTGGCAGAAGCTGGCCACCTTGCGCAACGGCTCCTGCAGGTCGTGCGACGCCACGTACGCGAACTGCTCCAGATCACGGTTGGAGCGGGTGAGCTCCTCGGCCTGGGCGTGCAGCTGCTTGTTGACCCACTCGATGTGCCCACGCGCCTCACGGACCTGCGCGAGTTCACTGGCGATCTGCTGGCGCATGCCGTCGATGTCGGAGGCGAGCCGGACGAGTTCCGGGAAGCCCTTGACCTCGATGTGCTGGTCGTAGTCGCCCTGCGCGACCGACCGCACCCGTGCGGCGAGGGCGAGCACCGGACGGCTGACCAGCCTGTCCAGCACGACGAGCAGCGCGATGCCGGCGATGAGGACGACGAACGCGGCCCCGACGAGCAGCGCGACGAGAGTGCTGCCGGTCCTGCGGGCCGAGGCGGCCACGGTGCCCCGGTAGGCGAGGATCTCCTCCTGGAGCTGGGTGACCTCGACGCGCAGACCGTCGAACCGCACGCGGGCGGCATCGTTGATCAGCAGCTGCGCGGAGTCCGGACCGGCCCCGGAGGCGATCGCGGCGATGACGGGTTCGGCGACCGTGGCCCGCCACTCGCGGGAACTGGTGGTCACCCTGTCCAGCTGCGTACGGATGGCACCGTCGGACGGGCCGAGCAGCCCGCGGATCTGATCCGTGAGCTCCTTCTCGTTGCTCAGTCCCCGCTCGTACGGGACCAGGTCGGCCCGCTGGCCCGAGAGGGCGTACCCGCGGATGCCGGTCTCCTGGTCGACGAGGGCGGTGCCGAGTGCTTCGACGCCGGCCCGCATCGGGCCGGACTTGGTCAGCAGGATGTCGAGGTACTGGCGGCTCGCCGAGGCCGTACCGGCGGCCACGAGGCCGAGGCCGAGCAGCACGATGCCGACGACGACGCAGAGCGCGGTGACCCGTTGCCGCAGCGACCAGGAGGTCACCGGCCACCACCCCGGGTCAGCACCAGCATCGCCACGTCGTCGGCGAGCGGACCGCCGTTGCCCTGTTCGGCCCGGCCGACGAGCCAGCCCGGAAGGGCCGGCAACGGGACCCGGCGGGCGTCCGGCTCGTCGAGCAGCGCGCACAGCCCAAAGACATCGAGGCGTTCCCGTTCGCCCGGGGCGACCCGGCCCTCGATGAGCCCGTCCGTGTACATCAGCAGGGACCAGTCATCGGTGCCGAACTCCACGTCGAAGGCGGGGGTGGGGCGGGGCCGTACACCGAGCACGATGCCGCCTCGGGCGGCGACCGGTCGCGCGTTGCCGTCGGAGAGCACGACGGGCGGCGGATGCCCGGCGAGCCGTACGGTGGCCCGGTTCGCGGCCAGGTCCAGCACCACGTAGGCGACGGTGGCGAAGACCTCCCGCGATCGGCGTTCGCTGATCAACAGCTGTTCCACGGCGGGCAGGACGGCATCGTCGCCGAGGCCACCGAGCACGAGGGCGCGCCAGGCCACCCGCAGTTCGACGCCGAGGGCCGCCTCGTCGACGCTGTGCCCGCAGACGTCGCCGATGATCAGGTGCAGCCGATCGGGTGACGTCTGCACGACGTCGAAGAAGTCGCCGCCCAGCAGCCCCCGTTGCCGTCCGGTGCGGTAGAACGTGTACACCCGGACGAGATCGGTGTCCATCAGCGGCTGCGGCAGCAGACCGCGTTCGAGGCGGGCCGACTCGGCCTGGCGCAGCTCGACCTCGCGCAGCCGGCGAGCGTTCTCGTCGGCGCGTTTGCGCTCGACGGCGTAACGCAGGGCCCGGCTCAGCCAGATCCCGTCGACCTGGCCCTTGACCAGGTAGTCCTGGGCGCCTTCGGCGACGGCGGCGACCCCGAGCGGCTCGTCGAACCGGCCGGTGAGCACGAGCACCGCGGCCCGGCCCGCGGAGGCGAGCAGCGTCCGCAGGCCTTCGATTCCGTCGGCGTCCGGCAGGCCCAGGTCGAGCAGCACACAGTGGACGCCGGAGAGCCGTCGCATGGCCTCGCGCAGGCTCGTCGCAACGATCAGCTCGATCGGGGCGTCCGTTTCGGCGAGGAGCTCCTTGACCAGGAACGCGTCGCCCTCGTCGTCCTCCACCAGCAGGACCCGCAGCCGTTCCGGCGCGGCGGGCCCGAACCCTCCGCCGAGGGAGGGACGCGCCCAGGGCGCGACCGACGGTCCGGTCATGCCGGTCCGTCTGGGCTGCGTGGCGACGCGGGCGTCCCCGGGATCGAGGGTCGGCAGTTGATGGCGGGCTCCTTCACGTGACCTCGCTGATGGTGTCCTACTCCGCCCGGCCGCACAACGCATCCGAGCACTGATCAGCGACGCCCGGCGGTCTTCCAGCGGAAATGGATGAACAGGCGGCCCCAGTTGTCGCCGTCCTTCTCGACCCGGTGGTAGAGCGCCTTGATCTCCTTCTGGTCCAGGAAGCGCAGCACCTTCTTCTTCAGGGCTCCGGAGCCCTTGCCCGGGATGATCTCGACGAGGGTGGCCTTCTTGGCGATGGCCTCGTCGATGATGCCGCGCAGCGCGCGGTCGATCTCCTGGCCGCGGTTGAAGATGTCGTGGAGGTCGAGTTTCAGCTTCACGTCGCCAACCTAGCCCGCGGTCGCCCGGCCGCCGGATTTGCCGACCCAGGTCTCGACCCGGCGCAGCGCCTCGACGTACGCGTCGTGACTCTTCATCGCGGCGGCGAGCCGCAGGTACGGCAGCGCCTCCGAGAAGCGCCCCGCCCGCTCCAGGGTCCGGCCGAGGACGTGGTGCGCGTAGTCGTCGGCGGGATCGCGTTCGATGATGGCCCGCAGCTGCTCCTCGGCTCGGGTGAGCTGCGCCGACTGGAAGTACGCCCGGGCCAGCAGCTGCCGTACGGAGGCGTTGTGCGGTTCGGCCTCGACGATGGGTTCGAGCAGCCGTGCCGCGCCCAACGGGTCACCGGCCTCGAAGAACATCGTGGCCCGCCGGTACTCCTCGAGAAGATCCATGATCGCTCCCCTCTACCCCCGCAGATCGTCAACGCTGACACAACATCGGGCGGGTGGCGAGTGTTCCGGTACCCCAGGATCCTGACAAACCCGGACGGAAGGCAACCCCCGCGGGCGAAAATGGTCCTCGTGGGCAGTTTCCTGGCGTACCCGGTCCGGCACGGACAGCCGCGGCACGGACATGGCAAGGCCCTGCTGTCCGGATTGCTCACCGCGGCGGTGTGCCTCAGCCTGGCCGGTGCCGCGCCCAGCGATCCGGGCATCCGGCCGCACACGTCGATCGCCGGTCTCGCCGATCTGCCACCACCGCCGGCCAGCTCCTCGTGGTCTCCGCGAACCGTCACCACCGCTGGTCTCCGGACGCCGGCGACCAGCGGCGACGGCTCGTTCCGCCTCCACACGACCGGCGGGGACCGGACCTTCCTGCCCGGCATCAACCTGGGCAGCACGACCCCCGGCCACCAGCCCGGCGAACTGGCTATCACCGCGGCCGACTACCGGGCCTGGTTCGCCGCGATGAGCTGGGTCGGCGTACGGGTGATCCGCGTCTACACGATCCACCCGCCGGCCTTCTACGCCGAGCTGGCCGCGTTCAACCGAGAGCACCCCGACCGGCCGCTCTACCTCATGCACGGTGTCTACCTGCCCGACGAGTCGTACGTGCAGAAGCAGAACCTCTTCGACCGGACGGTGACGGAGGCGTTCGACGCGGAACTGCGGGACGCCTCGGCGGCAGTCTCCGGCGATCTGGTCCGCCCGGCGACCCCCGGCCGGGCCAGCGGCACGTGGACTGCCGACATCAGCCCGTGGCTGGCGGCGTGGATCATCGGCGTCGAATGGGACCCGGAAGCCACCTCGGCGTCCGACATGAAGAACGGCGGACAGCCGTTGTACCGGGGTAGGTGGTTCGGCAACACCGACGACGCGAGTCCGACCGAGCGGTGGCTCGCCGCCCGGATGGACGAGCTCGCCGGCGTCGAGGCGGGTCGCGGACGCAGCGTCCCGATGGCGTTCGTGAACTGGCCGACGACGGACCCGCTCACCCATCCCGAGGAGCCGCTGCGCCAGGAGGACCTCGTCGGCGTCGACGCCAACCACGTCCAGCCCACGACCGCCTGGCCAGCCGGTACGTTCGCCAGCTACCACGCGTACCCGTACTATCCGGATTTCCAGCGGCATGAGCCGGAGCTGCAGGAACACACGTACGCGGGCCGGGCCGACCCGTACGCCGGGTACATCGCGAACCTGCGCCGGCACCACGATCCGATGCCGATGCTGATCACCGAGTTCGGCGTACCGTCGTCGACGGGCAGCACGCACCACGGGCCACTCGGCCGCTCGCAGGGCGATCACAGCGAGCAGGAGGCGATGCGGATCGACGCGGAGCTGCTGCACCTCATCAAGGACTCGGGGGCGTCGGCCGGGCTGCTGTTCAGCTGGACCGATGAGTGGTTCAAGTTCACCTGGAACACGATCGCCCACCAGGACGCGACGCGGCGACAGCTGTGGCATGACCCGTACACGAACGAGCAGCACTTCGGGCTCGTCGCGCTGGACGCGACCGGTCCCCCGGGCACGGCTGCCACCACCGTGGCCGACGACGCGGACGGCTGGCCGGTACGCCGGGCGACGGCGCGGATCGACGAGTCGTACGTGCACCTGCGGCTGACCCTGACCGACCCGGTTCCGGCGTCCGTCACGATCGGGATGGACGTCCTGCCTGGGCTTCGCGGCGCCCCGGCGCCCGGCTCGGACGACACCTCGTCGGACGCCGCGCTCACCCTCAACCTGGCGGACCACACGGGTCAGGCGTACCTGCGGACCGAGCTGGATCCGATGCCCCTGGACTACCCGGTCCCGGCGACCGCCCGGGGGCCCGCCCCGGACGGCTGGAAGCCGTTCCAGCTCATCGTCAACCGGGACCTGACCGTCCCGGCGACCGGCCGCAAGCTGCCCGTAGAACTGTTCGACGCGGGCGTGCTGCGCTACGGCAGATGGGACCAGGCGAGCCCGTCCGCGGACAGCCGCAACCTCTGGTACCGCGACGGCGACGACATCGTCATCCGGGTGCCGTGGGCACTGGCGGCCTACGCCGACCCGTCCAGTCACCGGGTGCACCTGCCGAAACCCATGCCGTGGCCCGACACCTCGATGCTGAGCACGCAGACGAGCCCGGGCATCGGCCTGACCGCGTCGGCGACGCGTACCGGGCAGCCGATCGGCACGGTCCACTGGGACGACTGGACCCGGGTGTACTACGCGCCACGGCTGAAGAAGGGCGCCGAAGCCTTCCGCGACGCCCTGGTGGAGCTCTCCGGCCGCTGAACGCCCGCCCGCGCGGGGTACGCGGCCCGCGCGGGCGGGCCGCGACCCGCCGCGTTCGCCGCCAGGCACCGGTCACGACGACGCAGCGCGGCCGGTCCGCAACCCTGCGGACAGCATCACTCCGGCCGGTACGCCTCGCACACGTCACGGAGGTCGGAAACCTCGCGGATACCGGTGCGCCCGACGGCCGTGACGATCTCCGTCACCCGCCACCAGTTCGACGGGACCACCCGGCCGGATTCCACGGCGGTGGTGGTGACGGCGGCGGCCTCGTCCGGTTTCCCGGCGGCCAGCAGAGTCAGCCCGAGGTCCAACCTGGCCGACGCGGTACGGCGTGGGCGGGCGACCCGGTCACAGCAGGGACAGCCACCCACCGACGACCAGCAGGCGGCGATGCTGGGCCAGAGTCTTGCGGGCATCGATCAGCCGGCAGAGGTACGCGAGGTGCCGGACAACCCGGGGCAGTAGTTCAGCCGGGGGCGTGGTCGCGTACGCCATCGCCATGACGTCGGCGCCCGCCTCCAGGCGCTCGATCGTCTCCGTGCCGACGTCGGAGGCGGCCACCCTGCGGGCCAGCTCCAACGCGTCCAGCTCCGCGCCCTCCTCATCCACCACCACCGGTACGACGGCGGGACGGGCGGCCAGGCAGAGCAGGGAGCCCCGAGCGTCCAGCGCCTCGTCCAGCCGTTGTGCCACGTCGGCGGGGGCCACCTTCTGGCCGCTCTCCAGCTCGTGTACGTAGCTCTTGCCGTGGTGCACCAGGGTAGCGAGGTCGCGCAGGGACAGGCCCCGTTCGGCCCTGGGCTGGCGTAGCCGATCGCCGAATCGGGGGTCGACGTGTACGCCCCCGGTACCCATGAGAAACACGGTACGGGGGGCGGTCGGTGGGGGCCAGGGCGGCGAGGTCTCCGAGGAGGGCCCCGGACGACCTCGAATGGCCCTCGCCACGAATGGGTTTGCCTGGCGGCCCGGAAAAGCTAGGGTGGCCACCATGACTCGTTGGTATCCGTGGTTTACGAGGCCGGCCTCCGCCGGTGCCTCAGCCACGTCGACCATGAGCTGAGACAGACCGCCAGCGGAGCCGGCCCGAGGCAGCGACACTCGTCGCTGCCTTTCTTTGTGAGCCGGCTGGCCCCATGCCGGCGTGAGGAGTGAATCGTGACCATCCCCGAGGTGCAGCGGGTCAGTGACACGCGCATCGACAAGATCGTGCCGCTGATGAGCCCGGCGTTGCTGCACCATGAGCTACCACTGACGGCTGATCTGTCGGCCGCCGTGGTGGAGAGCCGCCGCCAGGTCGCCGCCGTGCTCGATCAGACCGACGACCGGCTGCTCGTCGTGGTCGGCCCGTGCTCGGTGCACGACCCGGTGGCCGCCGTCGACTACGCCGACAAGCTGCGGGCGGAAGCAGACCGGCTCCGCGAGGACCTGCTGATCGTGATGCGGGTGTACTTCGAGAAACCGCGGTCGACGGTCGGCTGGAAGGGCTTCATCAACGACCCGGCGCTGGACGGTTCCGGCGACGTCTCCACCGGTCTGCGCAAGGCCCGGGCGCTGCTGCTGGAGGTGGTCCGCCGCGGGCTGCCGGTCGGGGTGGAGTTCCTCGACCCGATCACTCCGCAGTACATCGCGGACACGGTGGCGTGGGGCGCGATCGGCGCCCGTACGGTTGAATCGCAGGTGCACCGGCAGCTCTCCTCGGGTCTGTCGATGCCGATCGGGATGAAGAACCGCCCCGACGGCAGCATCTCCACGGCGATCGACGCGATCAACGCCGCCTCTGTGCCGCACGTGTTCCCGGGCATCGACCTCTCCGGCACACCGGCGATCCTGCACACCCGCGGCAACGCCGACTGCCACCTGGTCCTGCGCGGCGGCGACGGCGAACCGAACTACAGCGCCGCCGATGTGGCGTCGTCGCTGGAGCTGCTGCGTAAGGCGAACCTGCCGGAGCGGCTCGTGATCGACTGCTCGCACGGCAACAGCCGCAAGGACCACCTGCGCCAGCCGGGTGTCGCAGACGATGTCGCGGAGCAGATCGGGGCCGGTAATCGCGGCATCTCGGGCCTGATGCTGGAGTCGTTCCTGGTCCCGGGGAGGCAGAACCTGGACCCGACGGGCGAGCTGACGTACGGCCAGTCGGTCACCGACGCGTGCATGGGCTGGGACACCACGGTGGGCGTGCTGGACCGGCTCGCCGCCGCGTCCGCGAAGCGCCGTCGGCTCCACAGGCGTTTGGGCTCTCGGCGCGTCCCGCCGCGAGTACGTTCATGGCCGCGTTGATGTCCCGGTCGTGGGCCGACCCGCATGGGCAGGTCCACGACCGAACGTCCAGGGCCATCTTGTCGTTGATCCGGCCGCAGTCCGAGCACATCTTGGTGCCGGGGAAGAACCGGGCCACCCGGCCGAAGGTGCGCCCGTACCGGGCGGCCTTGTACTCCAACATGCCGGTGAACGACGCCCAGCCGGCGTCGTGCACGGACTTCGCCAGCCGGGTCCGGCCGAGACCGGTCACGCACAGGTCCTCGACGTACACCGCTTGGTTGTCGCGGATGATCCGTGTCGAGAGCTTGTGTTGCCAGTCTCGCCGGGTGTCGGCCACCCGGGCGTGCGCCCTGGCGACCTTCACGACGGCCTTCTTGCGGTTGGCCGAGCCCTTCTGCTTGCGGGAGAGATCCTGTTGCAGCCGCTTGAGCCTGCGGGCCGCGCGACGCAGGAACGTCGGGGCGGCCACCATCGTGCCATCCGAGAGCACCGCGAAGTGGGTCAGCCCAAGGTCGATGCCGACCTCCGAGTCCAGCTCGGGCAGCGCCTCGTTCTCGGCCGCCTGCACGACGAACGAGGCGAAGTACCGCCCGGCGGCGTCTCGGATGATCGTCACGCTGGACGGGTCCGAGGGCAGCGTCCGGGACCAGCGCACGTCCAGGTCGCCGATCTTCGGCAGGCGCAGGCGGCCGTTGTCGAGGATCTTGAACCGCGAGTTCTTGGTGAAGCGGATCGCCTGCCGGTTGTCCTTGCGGGACCGGAACCGCGGTGGCGCGACCTTGCGGCCCTTGCGCCTGCCGCTGATCGAGGCGAAGAAGTTGCGGTACGCCGTGTTCAGATCCGCGAGGGCCTGCTGGAGCACGACCGAGGACACCTCGCCCAGCCACGCCCGTTCCGGCGTTCCTTGGCCTGCGTGATGATCCGCTGGGACAGCTCCGCGTCCGAGACGTACGGCAAGCCCTGCTCGCGGGCTTGCTGCCGTGCGCACAGCCCGTCGTTGAACACCACGCGAGCGC
Source organism: uncultured Micromonosporaceae bacterium (assembly GCA_966211315.1). Taxonomy (GTDB): domain Bacteria; phylum Actinomycetota; class Actinomycetes; order Mycobacteriales; family Micromonosporaceae; genus CBIHNN01. The sequence continues at coordinate 71,695 of CBIHNN010000014.1, forward strand.
ACCCGAACGCCCGAGCCAGCGTCTCGCGCTGACCGGCGTCCGGGTACACGCGGAACTGGTAACGGAGCTGCACGAAGAACAGCGTACACAAGAGTTACCATGCGTACGTGACCGACATGCCGAACGAGATCAGCGCCCGCAAGCTCCGCGAAAACCTCGCCGCCACCCTGAATGAGGTCGCCGTACGCGGACAAACCATCTACGTGACCAACCACGGCCGCCGCATCGCCGCCATCGTGCCGGTACCGGTGGCCGAGCAGATCGACCAGCCGCCGGGTTAGAGCACTGCTCGGGCCTTGGCGGCCCTCCCAGCGCGGGCCTTCACCTCCGACCTGAAGGCCGGAGCATTGGCCCGCATCCGGGTAGCGAAGCGTCACAGACGCCCACGGGTCGGCAGACAGCCACGGCAGCGCGGTCCGAGGATCATGGGGCGCCCTTCAGCACCAGATTTTCGAATACTGCGCTGAACCGAAGGCCGACATTCAGCGTAAAAGGTGGTGGTGGCGCGCTGCGGCGTCAGGCCTGAGTCTGACAAGCCGCGCGTCGTCACTGCTGCACGTGTGGTCAGCCGTCTCGTCGACCACCGTGAAGCGGCCTGTCCTGATCTCGGCGAAACCGGGTCAGGACCGGCGTGCGGCTCCTCATACTGTGCGGATTGGTCTCCGGTCTGGTCCGGACCATTCATCGGTGTGAGAATCGTCGCTGAAGGCGAGCGGGTGATCGCGTTGGGTGACTAGGAGGTGGCGCCATGCTGAGCATGGATGAACGGCGGCGACTCGAGCAGCTGGAACAGCACCTGCGCTCCGAGGATCCGCGCTTCGCGGCTCGGATGTCCGGCCGGCGGACGTTCAAACTACCGAAGATCGTCTTCGTGCTCGGCGCGCTGGTCTGGTCGGCGATCCTCGTAGCGGCAGCGGCCGGCAGATGGTTCACCGCGGGCATGATCGTGCTGACGGCGGCGATCTCCATCGCCGTCGTCGTCCGTATCGCCCGCGTCCGAGCCTGAGCGTCAGGGTGTAACGGTCACCGAGGCCTCCGCCACTTCTCTGGTGGCGGCCATCCGGTTCGCCTCGTCGTCCAGGGCCGCGAGCTGCGCCCTGGTCAGCTTCGCGTAGAGCGTTACCCTCAGCTCCAGCCGCTTGCGAGCGACCAGCCTCGGCCGCCACGTGCCGACCACGTCAATGCCGCGCAGCACCGCGCCCGGGTTGCCGAGCGCCTTCCACAGCTCGGAGCGCACGGCCGCGTCGGGCACGAGGACGTCCCGGTCACGGCCCTGCAACAGCGGGTCCATCGGCGGCAGCAGCCGCAGCCCGTCGAAGCCGGGCGCTTCCGCCAGCGCGGGCAGCTCGTCAGCGGGCAGGAACGCGCGGCGTCCGTCCACGTCGACCTCCGCGAGGCCCTCCGGCCAGGCGGAACGCAGAACGGTCTGCCGGGTGCCGACGTACCTTGCGGCGTCCGCGAGGGTCGCCGGGCCGTTCAGGCGCAGGTACGCGGTGAGCAGCTCGGCGGTGCCCTCCGACTGCTCCGGTACGGGGTGACGGCCCTCGATCGGGGAGAGCACGGAACCTTGGCGGCGCGGCTCGACGCGTACTCCGGCAAAGATCCCGACCTGTTGGAACAGTGCGCCCGAGATGTGCCGTGCGCGGCACGCGGCGCAGTCGAAGACCAGCTCGGGCGGCATACGCGCGCTGATCAGCGTGCTCACCTCGCTGCGCGGCATCGGCGCGGTGACGATCTCGCGCATCGCGGTCGCCGCGAGTTCGAACGCGGACAGGCCCAGCTTCGCCGCGTCCTTGAGCTGGTTGCTGGCGATGCGGGCCCCCGCGTCAGCATCGCTGAGCGGCCACGCGGCGCGCGCGAACGCGGCCAGGTCCGCGCGGCGCAGCAGGTGCGGCGCGCCGCGCAACGCCCATACCAGCTCCAGGCCCGGCTCGTCGAGACCGCCGGTGGTACGCGCCGCCAGCGCGACCCGGCACGAATCCGACCCGCCGTCCTGCACCCCGAGGTCGAGGATCCGCAGCTCGGACGGCTTGCTGTCGACCCGGTGCAGTTCGTGCACCCGCACCCGGTACGCCATCACCTCATCGCGCGTCACGCGCGCGTCAGGAGTTCCCACGTCTGAAGGTTCGCACGACCGCCCGGAACTGTCTGTGCAATCGCGGGCTCGTTCGTCAGCGTGAACCCGGCCCGGCAGGCGACCGCCCGGCTCGCGGCGTTGCCCGGATCGATCCGCAGCAGCAACCGGTGCAACAGCAACGTGTGCTGGGCATACTCGGCCAGCAGGTTCAGCGCGACGGTCGCCAGCCCGCGCCCCCGGAATGCCGCCCCCAGAACGTAGCCCAGTTCAGCCTCCCGCCGGCTCGGGTCAAGGCCGAAGAGCAGCACCTCGCCGCAGGGCACCCCGCCGTCCAATGTGATCGCGAGCTGGAGCCGGTGCCCGCCCCGCCGGGCTGCCCGCGCCCGGTCCAGGTACGCGTGCGCGGCAGTTGCGTCGAAGGGGTCCAGCATGGGCGTCCAGCGCCGGATCTCCGGGTCGTCGAAGAGCCCGACCATCAGCAGGGCGTCGGACTCCCGCCATTCCCGCAGCACCACACCGGGCCCGGAAAGCTGGACCGGGTCGGTCGGCGCGACCAGCGACCTCATCCGTCGATCCTGCCCCGCCGGCGGGGCTTTGCCCACCGAGCACCAGAGCCCTAGCGATCGCTGCGCCAGTTCAGTGCGCCAGGAGCGTGACGACCAGGGCGACGGCTGCCGGGCCGGCCTGGACGAACAGGATCCGCTTGTTGGCGGTGGCGGCCCCGTACGCACCGGCGACGATGACGCAGATCAGGAAGAAGGCGGTGAACGCGTACCCGACCGGGTCGGGGGCGACGAGCCCGTAGACCAGTCCCGCGACCAGGAATGCGTTGTACAGACCCTGGTTGGCGGCGAGAACCGCCGTCTCCTTCGCGAACTCCGGCGTCAGGCCGAACACCTGCCGCCCCCGTTTCGTCGTCCAGAGCGCCATCTCCAGCACCACGACGAAGAGGTGAATCAGGGCAACCAGGCCGACCAGCACATTCGCAACCAGCTGCATCTCGGCCTCCGCCGCCTCGCCGATCAATCTGGCGACACTGTAGGCCCTGCCCGGTGTTCGCGGAGTGCTGGGACACTGATCCCCACCCTGGACGAGGCGCCCTGGCACCGGGCCGACACCGGTGACGGCTAACGGCCCGACGGACCGTCCCCCGATCGCTGCGGGCGGGGGACGGTCCGTCGATCAGCCGCGGATCCGGTTCACGACGTGGCGACCGTGTCGACATAGGTGTACGACGCCTCGGCGGGGTAGCCGTCATCGTGGTTGGTCAGGGTCAGGGTGTAATTGCGGCCGGCGATGATCGCCCCCGTCACCTGCTGGTACGCCGAGTTGGTGACGCAGACGTTGCTGCGCAGCGTCACCGTGGTGCCGGAGGTGGTGTCCTTCAGCGTCGCCGTGAACCAGTCGTACGCCAGGGTGTCCTGACAGGTCATCCGGTAGAAGAAGGACACCTTGGTGGCACCGGTGGGTGCCGTGAACATCTGCACCAGCGTCGACTCGCCCGACGGAGTCGTGTCGCCCATCCTGGCCGCACCCGCGCCGCCTTGCACCGGGCTGGACACCGGGGCGCCGCTGCCGGTGAATCCCCAGCCGGACCGCCCGTTCTCGAACCCACCGTTGGTGATGCCGGTCGCGCCCTTGACCCATAGCAGGTACGTCGTCGTGCGCGAGGCCGAGGCCGCCGTGCCGGTGACAGTGATCGCGTACGTCCCGGACGGCGTGGTCGACGCGGTCTTGAGAGTCAAGGTCGAGGAGCCGCCGGCGGTCACCGACGTCGGGCTGAACGTCGCCGTGGCCCCGGTGGGCAGCCCGGAGGCGGACAGCGCGACGCTCTCGGCGGTGCCGGACCGCACCGCCGTGGTCACCGTGGTCGTGACCGACGAACCCTTGGCCACCGGACCGGAGGTCGCGCTCGTGGAGACCGAGAAGTCGTTGCCGACCTTGTCGGCCACCATGACACCGCGGCCGTTGGTGGCCACGTACACCCGGCCGTAGACCCGGGGGTCACCGGTGATGGCCTTGCCGGTCCAACCGTACTGGTGCGCGTCGTCGTTGACCCGTACCCAGGTGGCACCCGTGTCGTCCGAGCGGAAGATCCCGCGTACGCCGTCGACCGTGCCACTGAGGTAGAGCGCCTGGTACGTCTTGCCGGGGGCCGCCTTGCCGAAGCCGATGGTCTCCGCCTTGGCGACCGTGCTGAGCTTGGTGAACGTGGCTCCTGAGTCGGTGGAGTGATACAGCCCGCTACCCGCGCCGGCCACCCAGATGTCTCCCTCGCGACCCGCGACGGTCGCGACGAACGTGGCGTCGGTCGGCAGGGCCGTGGCCGTGGCCGTGAACGAGGCGGCGCCGTTGGTGCTCACGTAGAACGTGCCGCCCGAGACGGTGTAGAACTTCGCCGCGTTCACCCGGTCCGAAGTGATCTCCAGCCCGGTGGTGGGCAGGCCGGTGCTCGCCGTCCAGGTGGCACCCCTGTTCGTGCTGACATAGGTGCCCGTCGACTCCGGCGTCCACACGATGCGCGTGCCGTCGGCGGCGGCGGCCACGTAGCCGGCGCCCTTCGGGTTGGTGGGCTCCGTGCTCACCGCGCTCCAGGTGGTGCCGCCGTCGGTGGAGTACGCCAGGTGCTTGACGCCCGAGTCGGCGTAACCGGCCCGGACCATGAACGACGGCAGCTTCTCGGCGAAGTCGAGGCTCGTGGCCGAGTTGAAGCGCGGGTTGAGCGCCATGCCGCTCGTCGGCGAGGCGGTGAGGTTGGGGTGCACGAAGACACCGATGTCCCACAGGGCGCTGACCAGCGGCGGCCCGGACGGCGGGCTCATCAGGTCGTTGACGGCGGTCTCTTCGAGCCCCTCGGCGCGGACCAGCCAGTTCGTGCTCAGCCCCGCCTCGGCGTTGGTGATGTTCTTGCCGGCGTAGATCGTGGCGCCGGTACCGTACATCGCCGACTTCGAGTCGAACGGGTCGATCTGCAGCGCCCCGATCATCCAGCCCAGTTTCGGGGTGGTCCCGAACTTCAGCCACGGGGACGCGGAGGTGTCCATGACGTTCTTCGAGTCGATGGAGACCCATGTGCTGCCGCCGTTGACGCTGCGGAAGATGTCGTCTCCCGGGCCCCAGCGGCCCATGGTCGCCGCCATCACGGTACCGGGGTTCCGCGGATCGACCGCGAGTCCGGCGTACCCGAAACCACCCTCGGTGCCGGTATTGGGCTTCAGTGGGGTGATGTCGGTCCAGGCGCCGGTCCTGGTGTTGAGCTTCCACACCGCGCCGCTGGTGACGGTGTACGGCCCGGGCAGGTTCCCGTAGGTGAGGTAGAGCGTGCCGTCGGAGGCGAGGCTGCCGTGGTGCGGGATACCGGCACCGGGCTGACCGGCGACCGGGGTCCACGTGGCGCCCCCATCCGTACTCCGGTAGACCGGGGTCGTCGAGTCGATGACGCCGACGTAGATCGTTTGTGTCGGGCTGCCGGCGGTGGCGGTGGACGCGTCGAAGGTGACCCAGCCGACGCCGAGGTTCGCCTGACCGGTGACCGGGAAGCTGGTGACCCGCGCCCAGGTGGTGCCGAAGTCGGTGCTCTTCCACAGCCCGTCATTACGGGTGCCGAGGTAGAGCACGTTGTCGGCGTTCGGGTCGATCATGAGGCGCTCGCCGATCGACCGGCCGGACTCGTTACCGCCGATCTTGAACGGTAGGCCGATGCGCTCCCACGTGGCACCCTTGTCGGTCGAGCGCAGGAGTGCGCCGTTGGGCGCCCAGCTCTGCACGTACTCACCCGCGGCGATGTAGACCCGGTTGGGGTCGACCGGGTCGGTCGCCAGGCTCTCCGCGCCGAGCAGGTTGTAGTCGTCCGCGCTGACCCAGTCCGTCAGCGGGATCCATCGCTTGGTGGCGGGGTCCATCCGGTACGCGCCCCCGATGTCGGTGCGGGCGTACACGAGACCGGCCTGGCTCGGGTTGTAGACGATCCCGGGGACGAAGCCGCCCGCGACGACCGGGACGTTACGCCAGGTGTACGGCTCGCTGCCGGCCGCCTGCGCGGGGGTGGCGGCGACGGTGCTCGCGACGCCCGCCAGAGCGAGGCTGAGCGCGAAGTGCAGCGGGCCCATCAGTCGTTTGCGCACGGGCGTGGCTCCTCGCCGGTTGGGGGTGTGTCCGGAGTTCCGAGGGGCGGGAGCCGCCCCGATGCCGCTAAACGCGTATTTCTCTCAAATCGTACTTCTCCGGCAATGCGGACTGAGCCGCCTCTGTGGTTCTGTTGGGCTGCCGCTTCGGCCAGCACCACTGGCTGAACCGGTGAGATCCGCCGACCTCAGCCCGAGCGGGTGGTCACACGGGTGAGGAGCAGGCGCGGTCATGCGCGATGCGCAGGTCGGGCACGGCGCCGGGCCGGGTTGCCGGCAACGGTAAGAAGCGCCGCCAGACTGCCGAAAAGCTGCCTGGGGGGTCCGTCATGTGTCGGTGCGAGAAGGGGCAGGAAAGCGAATGCGGGGGAATTTTCTCCGGCGCACTCCGCGGCTGCTCGGTTCGCGACTGCGCGAGACGGACGCCGGCTTCAGCCTGATCGAAGCAGCCGTCTCGAGTATGCTGATCACCCTCACGATGGCCGCGTTGACGAGTTTCTTCGTCACCGCCAACCTGTCCACCCACCGGCAGGGCGGTACGCAGGTGGCCGTCTCGCTCGCCGACAGCGCCATCGAAGAGGTGCGCGCCGTCGCCGCCACCGCCGTCGCCGCGCTGCAACCGACCCTGGTCGCCACGATCAACGACATCACCTACACCGTCACCAGGGTGACGAGCCCGTGCTGGCAGCCGCGCACCCAGACGAACGGCGACTGCGGATCCGCCCGTACCCCCGGTGACGCCGGATTTCTCCGCGTGGTCGTCACGGTGTCCTGGCCCGAGCGGCAGTGCCCCGACGCCACGTGCACCTACATGACTTCGACGCTGATCAACAGCGTTACCGACGAACCCTTCTTCGACTCGGACCAGGACGGGTGAACCGGGGCATGAGGAGCCCGCACCGCTTCCGTTCTCGCTGGCTGCCGGCCGGTGACGCCGGGGTCTCGCTGATGGAGCTGCTGGTCTCCCTCGCGGTCATGTCGGTGCTCGGCAGCCTGTTCACCGCCGGCATTCTGCAGATGTACGGGACCACGAACTGGGTCGAGGCCAGATCCACCAGCCAGTCCCAGATCCACACCATGTTCATGCGCCTGGACAAGCAGATCAGGTACGCGTCCGCGATCGCGCCGCCGGCCAGTATCCCGTCGGGCTGGTACGTCGAGTACGCCTTCCTCGACACCCACACCGACCCCGCCGCGCGCAAGTGCACCGAACTGTGGATGGATCCGGCCACCCGTACCCTGTGGAGCCGCACCTGGGACGAGGGTTCGCCTTCGGGCGACTTCGTGGTGCTGACCTCCGGCGTAGCCTCCGCCCAGCCGTTCGCGTTGCCGTCCGCCCCGGCGAGCGACGTCGGCTTCCAGCGGTTGCAGATCTCCCTCAAGGCCGACGCCGGGCCGGGCTCCACCGGTAAACCGCGAACCTTCGACATGACGTTCACCGCCCTGAACACCTCCGCCACGTCCGACGCCGGCACATGCGCCGCAGAGAGGCCGGTCGCATGACGACGACGCCGACCCGGATCCGGTCGCGCCGGCTGGCCACACCACGTGACGAGCGCGGGTCCATCGCCTTCGCCATGCTGCTCACCATCGTCGGCCTCTCCCTCACCGCGATGGTGGCCCCCATGGTTCTCGGCCAACTCGGCGCGAGCCGCTCCGAGACCCAACGGATCCGGGCGCTGCACGCCGCCCAGGCCGGCCTCGATGTCGCTCTCGGGCACATTCGTGCGGTGGCCGACGCGAACGGCAACGGCCAGATCAAGGACCTGCCCTGTGGCCCGTTCACCGGCAACGTCGACGTGGGGGGAAGAGGCAGCTACACCGTGCGGCTCTACTACCTCAACGAGGACCCGGGCGGCAGCTGGACGCCGACCGGCACGATCCCCTGCACCTCGAACGGCACCTACCCGGTGATACCGCGGTACGCGTTGCTGCTCTCCGACGGCGTGGACAGTCCGACCGGCTCCACGAGCCAGGCCGCCAAACGATCGCTGCGGGCGACGTACACCTTCCAAAGCTTCAGCGCGCCGATTCCGGGCGGGCTGATCCGCCTCTACCAGAGCTGGTTCGCCTTCGGCGGCGACCTCTGCTTCGACGCCGGCTCGGCCGACCCGGCGCCGGGCACCGACCTGAGGGTGCGCCCATGCGTGACCGGCAGCCCCCAGCAGACGTTCGCCTACAACCCCGACCTCACCATCACCCTCGTGCCGTCCAAGACGCCGGCACGACCACTCGGACTGTGCCTGGACGTTCCGACGCCCCGCGGCTGGGGCAAGGTGGTGAAGCTCAACCCGTGCGCCTCCCCATCGGTCGCCAACCAGGAATGGAGCTACAACGGGTCGGCGAACTTCCGCGGTACGAACGACGGCACGATCACCGACGACTACTGCTTCAGCGTGCCGATCCGCATGCCCGGCAGCTCGGTGGTGCTGAGCCCGTGGTGCGGCCAGACGTGGTGGTGGAACACGGCGTTCGTGCCCGACTCCACCGTCGGGCCCGGCGCCGCCGGACCCACGAGCGGCCAACTGGTGAACGCCGGAAACGGGCAGTGCGCGGAGGCGCCGACGTTCTTCACGTGGATTCTGTTACTGGTCGGCGCACCCTGCACCCAACTGTCGAACCTGACCAGCATGTTCGGTCTCGACCTGTTCGGTACCCAGACGTGGAAGCTGCCGACCGCCACCGGCACCGCACCGGCGACCGGCCGGATCGAGACCTCCTCCGGCTTCGGCTACTTCCTGCCCTCGATGTGCCTGCAGAGTGTCAACAGCCCCTGGCTCGGCGGCCAGTACGTCTGGGTCGGGTTCTGTGGCTTCTTCCCGTCGCAGCAGACCTGGACCGTCTATCGCCGCACGAAAGACCCGCTTACCAGCTACACCATCCAGGACTCCAACAACTACTGCCTGACCATGACACAGCGGAAGACATTGTCATGGGACTTCCTGATGTACAACTTCATGGAGGTCAGCAAGATGACCGTGGCCACATGCGACGGGTCCCTCAGCCAGAAGTGGAACGCGCCCGTGAACATCGCCCAAGGAACAGGCCTCAAGGACTACGGCGAGCGGTAGCCAGTCCGGGCGTGGCATGGGCGTGGTTCTCAACTCTTTGCGTGAAGTGCAGTGGGCTCATCAGTCGTTTGCACACGTGTTGTGGCTCCTCGCCGGTTGAGGGTGCTGCCTCTGCGGTTCTGTTGGGCTGCCGCTTCGGCCAGCACCACTGCTGAACCGGTGAGATCTGCCGACCTCGGCCGGAACGGGTGTCACGAGGGTAAGGAGATTTGACCATGCTCGCTCGGCCATCCGGGCGTCGGTCACCGGGTGGTCCGCGTTCGTGGAAGGGAAGGTCAGCAGTGGCCGGCCTTGTCACGGGTGACGAAGTCCATCGCGGGTGTGCCGTCTGCGTTGACGACGTCCGCGCTGCCGTCCGCGTAGAAGCCGTGCGACCAGATGTGGTCGTAGCCTCGGCCGCGCCAGTTGTACACCGCCGGGCCGAACTCGGCCTGGCCGTCGCTCCAGGTGTAGAAGGTGACGTGGAAGACCGGGTTGACGCGTAGCGTCCGCTTCAACGGCCGGGCGCTGATCCGGCCCTGGCGGCCCGGCGGCACGCTGATCGCGACAGTCCGGCCCAGGCTGTGCGTGTGGGATATGGCCCAGGAATAGCTGAAGCTGCCGCCGATCTCGGTGCTGAAGATGTCGGCGACCCTGGCGGCGATCTTCATGTTGACGCCGACCGTCTTGGTGAACGTCCGCGTGGTGGAGTACGACTCGTTGACGGCGAGCGTCGCGGTGCCGCTACTGCAGTTGGTGACCGTGTCGTCGCTGGTCCGGCGTTCACTGTCGTACCAGGTCCAGGACGAGCTCTCCGGGAACTCGCAATTGCCCTTGAAGAACTCCCAGCCCGGGTTCAGCGCGTAGTGGAAGCCGTACGGGCCTTGGTAGAACGTGCTCCGGGCCTGGCCGCCGGCAAGGTTGTAGTACGGCTGCTTACCGTAGGCGTCCGACGGATTCACGATCTCGCCGGAGTGGACGTTGAAGACGAAGCTCTTGTCGTCGGTGCTGATGTCGCCGCAGAGGTTGTCCATGAACACATCCGTGTCGAACTGCTCCTCGCCGGCGATGTTCACACCGTACGTGGGGTCGGCACCGGCCTGCGGCGCGGCGACGACGACGCCGGCCACCACCATGACCACGGCCGCGGTGGCCGTGATAGACCGTCTGAGCCTGTTGCTCACTCGCATCTCGCTCTTCCCGGGATGTCGGACGACTTGTCGAGACCGACACTCGCAACCCAAGGAGTTCATGAACAACTCGTTCAATCGGAACAATGAGAGGCACGAAGTTGAACAACCCACGCCGCCCTACTGCGCCAGGGCGCTCGCGACACCTCCGGCGGACTACTCGTTGCGGTCCGGCAGCGACTGGATTCACCCGGTGACGGCCGACCTGCTCAGCCGGACCGGGTAGTTCCAGGCGCACGGCCGGTTCGATGAGCGGTCGTCTCGAAGGGTGCGGAGTCATCCCACCCGGACTTGATTACGACGGTTCTGCTTGGCCCGACAAAGCGCCTCGTCGGCCTGGTTGAGGAGGCTGCTGAGAAAGTCGCCCGGCTTGAGTTCGGCGAGGCCGACGCTGACGGTTACGCGTACGGGGTCGCCGGCACCGGGACACGCGGTGTCCTCGATCGTGGCGCGCATCCCGCTCGGCAACCCCTGTCGGGTCCCCGTGCATCTCGGGCAGGATGAGGGCGAACTCCTCGCCACCCTTCCCTCACCTGTGGCCTCCGGGTGCACAGAGAGGCCCCTGACCAGTGAGAACACTGGTCAGGGGCCTCTCGCCGGGTTACGGGCAGGACGTACGGCCCAGAACCTGGGAAAGGTTGAAGGTGACGTCGGAGACCTGGCCGGCAACCGCCGGGGGGAACTGGTTGCTGACGTACATCTTCACGACGGACCCACCGGCGGGCACAAACGCGACACCCTCGGACTTGTCGCACCCGTTCCCGTCAATGTCCGGAACGCCTTCGCCGTTGACCTGCGGAAGGATGCGGATGCCGGGGCTTCCACCGTCAACAGAATCGATGGTGCAGATCACCCGCGCCGAGTTGGCACGCGCCTTGATGTCGGCCGGCGAAAGGTTTCCCGGAGCGGTGACCACAGTGGAGTCGAGGTCGACGTGAACCTCGTCGAAGTACATCTGGAAGTCACCCGGCTCAGCGCCCCCGCGAATGGTGAACGGGTTGGTCGGGGCGACCGCGAGGTCGCCGGTGAGATTGGGGTTGGCGAATAGCTCGACCCGGCACTGGCCGCTTGCCAATACCGCGCCCGGGCTGGCGCTGGCGCCGGGTGCGTTGAGGACTGTCGCCGCGCCGGACATCGCCAGTGCGCTGACGGCGAAAACGGTGGCACGGGTGCGCCATTTACCTTGGTTGATGCGCATTTGTGTAGCACCTTCCCCTGTGTGCGGCCGGACCCGGTTAGGCCCCCGTCGGGTTTCAACCCTAGGAAAGCACGACCACTATTTGTCAACATAGCGTGACGTAGCGCACTTGTAACTGACTGCAACTGATAGGGTGTCTTATTCACATACACTTAATTCATGGTTATTTAGGCGTCTGGCCACGTTAGGGGCGGTTTCACCCGGGGAAGCGTTTGGCGACGTCGCCGATCATCGCTACGGTGATCATGCCGACGGGGCGGCCGACGACCCTCCTGTCGGCGTCGAGGCCTGTGGTGGCGAACGGCAGGTTGATGGAGGTTCTGGCGCTCCGGCCGTCCATGATGGCCGCACCGGGCTGGGGTGGCGGCCGGTCCTGTCTCGGACCAGGCCGGTGAGCTGGTAGTCCAGCTCGACGAAGATCTCTTCCTGGGTCCAGGCGGTGTAGTAGCCGTAGACGGTCTGCCAGGGCGGCAGGTCGTGGGGCAGGTAGCGCCAGGCGATGCCGGTGCGGTTGACGTAAAGGATCGCGTTGAAGATCTCCCGCAGGTCGTGGCTGGCGGTGCGGCCACCGACGCCGGCGTCGGTGCGGGCCTGCCGCCAGGCGGTCAGCCGTGGTGCGATCATCGCCCAGTGGGCGTCGGAGACGTCGGAGGGGTACGCGGGTCGCTCGGTCACCAAGCATGTCTACTGTGCACGTACAGCGGTGGATCGAGTCGACACTCCGGGCGATACCACAGGTTCCCGAAACGGAAACGATGTGGGGACCAAGCCGACATATTCATGGGACACCAATCGGGCAAAGGATCCCGATAGCGCCGCAACACCGCCCTCGCACTGGCCGCACGTCAGGCCGATCAATTCCTGACAAAAATTGCAGACCTGATCAAAACATCCAGTGAGGTGATCTCAGCAACGCAAAAGGGTTGATTGGCGCGACACGGATGAAGGGCC
>CBIHNN010000015.1:0-80255 GCA_966211315.1 uncultured Micromonosporaceae bacterium
GACCGGCACGATTGGGCAGCCGTCGTCCTGGCTGGTGGACGGGGGGCAGCCGGTCTGGCAGCGCAGCGGCAAGCGCCGCTCGGCACGATCAAGGTCGGCCGTACCGGCGGGAGTTCACCTGGTTCCGGCCCACGAGCAACCTGGCCCGCTTCCCGACCGAGGCACCACCACCCCGCTGCCACCGCCCACGGTCGGCCCGGGCGATCCGGGCGATCCGGGCGGTTCGGTCGATCCGAACCGGCCCATGGTGGTTACGTGCACAGTCGATAAGTACGGCCGCGTGTACCTGGGGAGGGTAAAGGGGGATGGCGTCGGAGGGTCGCGCCCTCGTCTGCTCCACGTCGGCGGGAGTCTGCGCGGCGAGCGGGTTGATGTTCGCTTCGACGACACGGGGCTGTCCGTCATCGCCAGAGATCACAATGGACAAGATGCCGTTGTCGCCTTGAACATCCGCAAGGAATGGGCGCTGACCGGTGAGGAGTTCTCCCGGCTTCCTGAGGTGCGCAACATCGCCGTTTCGTTACCACCGCCCACGGTCGATCCGAACCGCCCGATGGTGGTCACACGCACAGTCGATAAGTGCGGCCGCGTGAACCTAGGGATGATGAAGGGGGATGCCGCCAGAAGATCGCGCCCCCGCCGCCTCTACGTCGGCGGGAGTCTGCGTGGCAAGCGGGTTGATGTTCGCTTCGACGATTCGGGGCTGTCCGCTATCTCCACAGACGGCACAGGCCAGGACGCCGTCGTCTCGTTGAGTGACCGCAGGGAATGGACGATGACCGGTGAGGAGTTCTCCCGGCTTCCCGAGGTGCGCAACGCCGCCGTTCCGTTACCACCGCCCACGGTCGATCCGAACCGCCCGATGGTGGTCACACGCACAGTCGATAAGCACGGCCGCGTGAATCTGGGGAGGGTGAAGGAAGGTGACACCGGAAAATCGCGCCAGTGCCGCCCCTACGTCGGCGGGAGTCTAAACGGCAAGCAGGTTGATGTTCGCTTCGACGATTCGGGGCTGTCCGCCATCGCCACAGACGGCACCGGCCAGGACACCGTCGTCCCGTTGGCTCGGGTGCTGACCGGTGAGGAGTTCTCCCGGCTTCGCGAGGTGCGCAACACCGTCGCCTCGCTATCACCACCCACGGTGGACCCGAACCGGCCCATGGTGGTCACGCGTACAGTCGATATGTCCGGAAAAGTGAGTCTGGGGAGGGTGAAGGAAGGTGACACCGGAAAGTCGCGTCAGCGTCAGCTCTACGTCGGCGCGAGTCTGCGCGGCCGGCAGGTTGATGTTCGCTTCGACGATTCGGGGCTGTCCGCCATCGCCACAGACGGCACCGGCCAGGACACCGTCGTCCCGTTGGCTCGGGCGCTGACCGGTGAGGAGTTCTCCCGGCTTCGCGAGGTGCGCAACACCACCGTCTCCGAGCTTGAGCTTTAACCCGCGGCCCGGGCGATCTCCGATCGTTGGGGGGTTTTCGGTGTGACTGGCAGCCTTGCGTATTCGTGTGACGCGAGTTCGATGGGCTGTGGCCCGGTCTTGTTCGCGAGTTCGGCATCACCCGCGGCCCCGCCCGACGACAGGCCCGACAAGTCTTCACCTGGCACTGATCAGGCCCTCTCAAACACGCCCCTACGCCGTTTTCGTCTCCACGCCTGTCCGGTTAGTACTCCAGCAGGAGATCCGTTTCAGGGTTCGGTGAGTGCTTGTCGGGTGTAGTGGCTGGTCTTGGCGGCGTCTTGGTGTCTGCGGCGGTAGATGGACCGGGTGATGACGTCGGCGATGCGTCGGGCGGGTTCGATGACGAGGGCGTGGTACAGGCGGCGGAGCTCGTTGACGGTGATCGCGATCAGTCCGTTCGGGCTGGGGGTGCAGATGGTGGCCGCGGCGGCGAGGAAGGCGTGGGCGGCGATGACCAGGGTGGTCCAGCGGTGCCAGGCTTTCCAGCGGCGGTGTTGATGCTGGTCGAGGCCGAGTCCGGTCTTGGCCGCTTGGAAGGACTCCTCGATGCTCCAGCGTCGGGCGGCGACGGTGACCAGGCGGTGCAGGGCAACGGTTTCGGGGTTCCAGCAGCGGTAGAAGGCGAGTTCGCCGGTGGTGCGGTTGCGGCGGATCAGGAGCCAGTGGTGCCGGTCGACGGCCAGGGGCAGGGTGACGAAGGCCCAGTCGTAGTAGCGGTGGCCTTTCGCCCCGTCGCCGGCGGACAGCCGCTGCCAGGCCGGCTGGGGCAGGTCGGCGGCGATCTGATCGGCGCGTTGGATGCCGAGGCCGGTCGGTGTTCGGTGGGAGCAGGCGACCGCCAGGACGTAGCCGAGGCGATGCTGTCGCAGCGCTGCTGCCAGCGCGGGGTCGCCGCCGTAGGCCTCGTCGCCGGTGACCCAGCGGCAGCGCAGGCCGCCGGCCACCGCGGTCTCGATCAGGCGGCGGGCCAGCTGCGGTTTCGTGGCGAACCCGACGTGCTCGGGCACTCCTGCCTCGGCCCGGCGTTGCGGGTCGTCGGACCAGGATTTCGGCAGGTAGAGCGCGACATCGATCAAGGCGTGCCCGAGCGGGGAGGCATAGGTCAGATGCACCGCGAGTTGACAGTTCTCGATCTTCCCGGCGGTGCCGGAGTACTGCCGTTGCACCCCGACGGTGTGCCGGCCCTTCTTCAGGTCACCGGTCTCGTCGATCACCAGGATCGTATCCGGGTGACCCAGCCGGCGGCCCACGAAGTCGCGCACATCGGCACGTACCAGCGCGTCGTCCCAGCTGGCCCGGCCGATCAGGTCCTGCATCCCGCCCGGGTCGTCGTCACCGGCATGCTCGGCGATCGTCCAGCAGTTCTTGGCCGGCAGCGGCGCCAGCAATCCGTTCACGAAGTCCCGGACCCGCCGCCGCGGCTCCGGCCGGCTGAAGCGTGCCTCGATCGGGTCCATCAACTCGCCGAACAACGCAGACCATCGCCGGGCATCTACTCTGTAGGCGGCAGCCACCGCCGCATCCTGTTTGGTCCTCACAACCTCAGGCTCGACGGTGGCTGCCCGCCGTCCACGGACAAAACCACACGTCACCACAGACCCAAATGATCTCCTGCTGGAGTACTAGGGGCACAAAACTCAAGACCGTTGGGGCCGTGGTTGCAATATCCGCCCGGATTCTTCGCGTCGGACAGGTACTGCTGGTGGTAGTCCTCCGCGTAGTAGAAGTCGCCGAGCCGGGTGATCTCGGTGGTGATGTCGCCGTATCCGGCCGCCTTCGCCACCGGGGCGAACAGCACCTTCGACTGCTCCGCCGCGGCCAGCTGCTCGTCCGTCGTCGCATAGATCGCGGAGCGATACTGCGTACCGACGTCGTTGCCCTGACGCATTCCCTGGGTCGGGTCGTGGTTCTCCCAGAACACCTTCAGCAGGTCGTCGTAGCTGATCTTGGAGGGGTCGTACACCACCTGGACCACCTCGGCGTGCCCGGTCCCGCCGGAACACACCTCCTCGTACGTCGGGTTCGGGCTCACGCCGCCCGCGTACCCGACCGACGTCGACCAGACGCCGGGTAGCCGCCAGAAGATCCGCTCGGCACCCCAGAAACAGCCCATCCCGAACACGGCCGTCCGGTAACCGGCCGGCCACGGGCCCCGCAGCGGGGTCCCGAGCACGGAGTGCTCCTCCGCCACCGGCATCTGCACCGATCGCCCCGGCAGGGCGTTACGCGCGTCCACCAGCGCCGTCTTCTTCGACCTCAGAAACATCTCCGCCGTCCCTCCATGTCCATCGGACAGTGCAACGCCCGCCGTGCGCCAGGTCTTACCCGCGATCGTGGACGTCTCCGTCCGGATCGACCGGGTCAGGCGTCCATGACCTCAGCGATCTGCGTCGCAAAGGCGGCGGCTTCGGCGTCGTCGGCGTATTTGTGGCGGGGCCAGAAGAAGCCGCGTAGGCCGTCGCCCCTCGTCCGCGGGACCACGTGGCAGTGCAGGTGGGGGACCGACTGGGAGACGACGTTGTTCATGGCGACGAACGTGCCGGAACAGCCCAGCGCGACCGGAACCGCCGCCGCCACCCGCTGCACCAGCGCGAAGAACGCAGGCAGGAGACCCGGGGGGAGAGCGGGCAGGTCCACCACGTGCGGGCGGGGGACGACCAGGACATGACCCTTGAAGACGGGACGGGTGTCGAGGAACCCCACACCGTCGGTGCCGTCGTACACCCGGAAGGCGGGCACCGAGCCTGCCACGATCGCGCAGAAAACGCATTGGGCCACCGGCGCAGACTAGTGTCGGCTGCATGACGTACGGCTTCGACACGCTCGCCATCCACGCCGGTCAGGATCCCGATCCGCGGACGGGGGCGGTGGTGCCGCCGATCTACCAGACGAGCACGTACGCCCAGGACGCGGTGGGCGCGCCCCGGGAAGGGTACGAATACTCGCGCTCGGGCAACCCGACCCGCGACGCCCTCCAGGAGTGCCTGCGGGCGCTCGAGGGCGGGCAGAAGGCGATGACGTTCGCCAGCGGCCTGGCCGCCGAGGACGCCCTGCTCCGGGCGCTCTGCCAGCCGGGTGACCACGTACTGATCCCGGACGACGCGTACGGGGGCACGTTCCGCCTGTTCAGTAAGGTTCTCGAACGGTGGGGGCTGGACTGGACGGCGGCGCCGCTCGGCGACCTCGACGCGACGCGGGCGGCGTTCCGGCCGGGGCACACGAAGCTGATCTGGTGCGAGACGCCGACGAATCCGCTGCTCGGCATCGCCGACATCGCGGCGCTGGCGAGCCTCGTGCACGACTACGACGGGATGCTCGTCGTCGACAACACGTTCGCGTCGCCGTACCTGCAGCAGCCGATCGCGCACGGCGCCGACGTGGTGGTCCACTCGACGACGAAGTATCTCGGCGGTCACTCCGATGTGGTGGGCGGGGCGCTCGTCGCCGCTGATGCGGGGATCGGCGACGACCTGGCGTTTCACCAGAACGCGATGGGCGCGGTCAACGGTCCCTTCGACGCGTGGCTGACCCTGCGCGGGATCCGTACCCTCGGGGTGCGCATGGACCGGCACTGCGCGAACGCCGAACGGATCGTCGACTACCTGGTCGGCCATCAGGCCGTGAGCCAGGTCCTGTACCCGGGCCTGGACGACCACCCCGGTCACGAGACGGCCGCGAAGCAGATGACGAAGTTCGGCGGCATGGTGTCGTTCCGGGCCGCGGCCGGGCCGCAGGCCGCGATCGACATCTGCAACCGCACCAAGCTCTTCACGCTCGCGGAGTCCCTCGGCGGCGTCGAATCCCTCATCGAGCACCCGGGTCAGATGACACATTTGAGCGCTGCGGGCTCGCCGCTTGAAGTGCCCGCCGATCTCGTGCGACTGTCTGTCGGCATCGAGTCGGTGGACGACCTGCTGGCCGATCTGGAGCAGGCGCTGCGCTAGGGGAGGACGGGGCCGTGCAGGACCTCACTGCGTCGTGGGTGGGCGCTACGGCGAAACAGATCGCCCGCGCGGTGCGCCGCGGCGACGTCTCCGCCACCTCCGTCCTCGCCGACCACCTGGATCACCTGGCCACCTCCGGCGCCGCGCTGGCCGCGTTCCGCGCGGTCCGCGGCGGCGAGGCGATCGTCGAGGCCGAGAAGGTCGACGAGCAGGAGGACCTCGCCAACCTTCCGCTCGCGGGCGTGCCGATCGCGGTCAAGGAGAACACCGCGGTAGCCGGCCTGCCGACGTGGAACGGCTCGGTCGCGGCCCGCACGGTCGTGTCCGAGGACGATCATGAAGTGGTACGCCGCCTGCGCGGCGCCGGAGCCGTCATCATCGGCACGACCCGGATGCCCGAGATGGGACTGTGGGCCGTCACCGACGCCCCCGACGCGGCGACCCGGAACCCGTGGGACGTGACGCGTACCCCCGGGGGGAGCTCGGGTGGCGCGGCGGCCGCGGTCGCCGCGGGGCTGGTGCCGATCGCGCACGGCAACGACGGGCTGGGTTCGATCCGTATCCCGGCGGCCTGCTGCGGCCTGGTCGGGTTGAAGCCCGGCCGTGGCGTGCTGCCCTCACAGCTCGGGGTGGACAGCTGGTTCGGGTTGACCGAGCACGGCATGCTCGCCACCACCGTCGCCGACGCCGCGCTCGGCTTCAGCGTCCTCGCCGGGCGGCCGCCCGCGAAGCTCGTCGAGCCGCAGCGGCTGCGCGTCGCCGTGTCCCTGCGCTCGCCCGTCGCCGGGGTCCGCCTCGACGGGCCCAACCGCGCGGCCGTCTCCACCGCCGCGAAGCTGCTGGTCACCGCGGGCCACGACGCCATCACCGCCGACCCCGTATACCCGGCGAAGCTGGCCGTCGCCGGGCTCGCCACCTGGTTGGCGGCGCCCTACCGGGAGGCGGACGCGACCGGGATCGACCTCGCGTCGCTGCAGCCCCGTACCCGGCGGCACATCCGCGCCGGCAGAATGGCCTGGAAGCGCGGACTGGTGAGGGAGACCGACCGTACCGCCTTCCGTGAACGCTCCGTCGGCTTCTTCACCGACCGCTCCGTCGATCTGCTGCTGACCCCGGCCCTCGCCTCCACCCCGCCGCGGGCGGATGGCTGGACCGGGCGCTCCTGGCGGGCCAACCTGCTGGCGTCCATGCGCTTCGCCCCGTACGCGGCGCCCTGGAACATCGCCGGACTGCCGTCGATCGTCGTCCCCGTCGGCGTACGGCCCGACGGGTTGCCGCTGGCCGTGCAGCTGACCGGGCCGCCCGGCTCTGAGCTGCTGCTGCTCGCCGTGGCGGGCCAGTTCGAGATGGCGAACCCGTGGCAGCGGCACGCCCCGGGCTGGCCCAGGGTGGCGGAACCGACCGCCTGAGGGCCGGTCCTCCGGGGGCGGGTGCGACGATCGGGGGGTGACGGAGCTGATCAGCCTCGCCGACATCGAGGCGGCCCGCGAGCTGCTACAGGGCGTCGCGCGCATCACCCCGATGGAGCGTTCCCGCCCGCTGTCCGAGGTGCTCGGCGGCATCCCGGTCTGGCTGAAGCTGGAGAACTTCCAGCGCGCGGGCTCGTACAAGGTCCGCGGCGCGTACGTGCGGATCTGCCGCCTCTCGGACGCCGAACGCGCCCGCGGCGTCGTCGCGGCCAGCGCCGGCAACCACGCCCAGGGCGTGGCGCTCGCGGCGGGCCTACTCGGCGCCAAGGCCACCGTTTTCATGCCCGAGGGCGCCCCGCTGCCGAAGGTCACGGCCACGAAGGGGTACGGCGCAGAGGTCCAGTTCGCCGGGACGACGGTCGACGAGGCGCTCGTCGCCGCCGGGGAGTGCGCCGACCGTACGGGTGCGATCTTCATCCACCCGTTCGACCACCCCGACGTCATCGCCGGTCAGGGCACGGTGGCTTTGGAGATCCTCGAACAGGTGCCCGACGTCGGCACGATCGTCGCCGGCATCGGCGGCGGCGGGCTGATCTCGGGGCTGGCTGTCGCCGTGAAGGCCCTCAAGCCGCACATCCGGATCATCGGCGTCCAGGCCGCCGGCGCGGCCGCGTTCCCGCCGTCGCTCGCCGCGGGCCACCCGATTCGGCTCACCACCATGGGCACCGTCGCCGACGGCATCGCCGTCGGCCGCCCCGGCGACCTGACGTTCGCGCACGTCAGCAAGCTCGTCGACGACGTGGTCACGGTCTGCGAGGAGGACATCTCCCACGCCCTGCTGACCGTCCTGGAACGCCACAAGCTCGTCGTCGAACCCGCCGGCTCGGTCGCGGTGGCCGCCCTGCTCAGCGGCGCCGCCAAGGTCGAGGGCCCGACCGTCGCCATCCTCTCCGGCGGCAACATCGACCCGATGCTGCTGCTGCGTGTCATCGAACACGGACTCGCCGCCGCCGGCCGCTTCCTGCGTCTCATCGTCCGCTGCACCGACCGCCCCGGCGAACTCGCCCGTCTCCTCGGCCGCATCGCCGCCCAGCAGGCCAACGTCGTCGACGTCGCGCACTCGCGGCAGCACCCGGGACTGATGTTCGGCGAGGTCGAGGTGGCGCTCTCGGTCGAGACCCGTGGCCACGACCACTCGGCCACCCTGGTCGCCGAACTCCGCGACGCCGGCTACCGGGTCACAGCGGTCCCGTCCAGGGACTGACCCGCGCGGTGGTGAGCGCGGCGGAGGCCGCCCCGGATCGACCTGAATGGGTCGAGCCGTTCGGGCGGCTCCGCCGCGACCTGCTGGGGAACGGGTGGTCAGGCGCCGTACGGGGCGAACTCGACGACGGTCACCTTGATGTCGGCGCCGCTCGGGGCCGTGTACGTGACCGTCTGGCCGGACCGGGCACCGAGGATGGCCTTGCCCAGCGCCGACTCCGGACTGTAGACGGTGAGGTCGGTCGTCGCCGAGATCTCGCGGGAACCGAGCAGGAACGTCTCGGTGTCGCTCGCGTCGTCGTCGAAATAGATGGTGACGACGGAGCCGGGGGCGACGGCGTCGGCCGTGGGCGCGTCGCCGACCTTGGCCGTACGCAGGAGTTCCTTCAGGTAGAGGATCCGGCCTTCCTGCTTGCCCTGCTCCTCACGGGCGGCGTGGTAGCCGCCGTTCTCGCGGAGGTCACCCTCCTCGCGGCGCGCGTTGATCTCGGCCGCGATGATCGGGCGGCCGGCGATCAGCTCTTCCAGTTCCGCCTGCAACCGGTCGTAGGCGTCCTGGGAGAGCCAGGTCTTCGACTCCTCGGAACTGGGCACAAGTTCTCCTTGCGGACGTACGGGCGAATCCCCAACCCTACCAGCGCAGGGTGGTAGCGAGACGCCCCGGAATCCGGCCTCAGGCGGCCCGGCAGGAGACGACCTCGCCGATGTGCGGGCGCGCGGTCGTCGGCACGACCGTGGTGGCGGTGAGGCTCGACGAACCGGCCACGGCGGGTACGGCGTACTGGACGCGGCCGACCTCGGCGCCGTCGTAGGAGCGGGCACGGAGTACGCAGATCGCCGCGGCGCCCTCGGGTACGCGGACCGTGAAGTCGACCCGGACACCGGTGTCGGTGATGTCGGTGTACCGAATCACCGTGGCGTCGTACGAGGGGTCACCGTACTGGCGGTAGTACGTCCAGCCCACCGCGAGGGTGACGACGGCGGTGACGATCGCGAGGATCCGCAGCGGCCGGCGCTGCCGGTCCGGGTCGCGGCGGCGCCCGTACCGGCCCCGCGGGAATACCGGGGACGTGGCGTGCGTCTCGGTCACCAGGGGACCTCCCGTGCGGTTTGTCGGTGCTGTCGGCCAGAATGGCGTCAGTTCCATCTTCGCAGCCTTCACGGGCTGTCATCCTGGCAGGTCGGCGGCGGCGCCGGGTACGCTGCGCCGGGTCCCGGACGAGGAGATCTTTGTGGCTGAGCAGTTGCGCCTGATGGCGGTGCACGCGCACCCCGACGACGAGTCGAGCAAGGGTGCCGCGGCGACCGCGCGGTACGTCGACGAGGGTGTCCAAGTCCTGGTGGTGACCTGTACGGGTGGTGAGCGCGGCAGCGTCCTGAACCCGAAACTCGATCGCCCCGAGGTGTGGGCGAACATCGGTGAGATCCGGCGCGCGGAGATGGATGCCGCCCGGGCGATCCTGGGGATCGAGCAGGCCTGGCTGGGCTTCGTCGACTCCGGGTTGCCCGAGGGTGATCCGCTGCCGCCGCTGCCGGAGGGCTGCTTCGGCCTGATGGACGTGGCGACCGCCGCGAAGCCGTTGATCAAACTGATGCGGGAGTTCCGTCCGCACGTCGTCACCACGTACGACGAGAACGGCGGTTACCCGCACCCGGACCACATCATGTGCCACAAGGTCAGCGTGGCCGCGTTCGACGCAGCGGGCGACCCGGAGCGGCACCCCGAGCTGGGGGAGCCGTGGCAGCCGTTGAAGCTCTACTACAACTCCGGCTGGTCCAAGGCGCGGATGCTCGCCCTGCACGAGGGCATGCTCGCCGAGGGCCTCGAATCGCCGTACGGCGAGTGGCTGGAGAAATGGGAGGACCGCGACGACCGGGGCGACAAGATCACCACCCGGGTCGACTGCGGCGAGTACTTCCACGTCCGCGACGACGCACTGCGGGCACACGCCACCCAGGTCGACCCGGACGGCTTCTGGTTCCACGTGCCGATGGAGCTCCAGCAGCGGGTCTGGCCGACGGAGGATTTCGAGCTCGTCCGGTCGTTGGTGGACAGCCCGGTGCCGGAGTCGGATCTGTTCGCCGGGGTCCGCGAGACCACCGCCACCGCCGCCAGGCGCTGAGGATCGGCGTACCGTGGAGGGCGTGCTGATCCTCTCAGTGAACAACTTCGGTGACACCCGCTCCGGCGGCCTTGCCGGCCCGATGGGGCTCTTCATCATCATCGTGCTTGCCGTCGCAACGGTGCTGCTGATCCGCAACATGAACGTTCGGCTGCGGCGGCTGCCGAGCGAGTTCCCGCCGCCGGAGCAGACCGCTGCGCCGACGGCCGCGGAGCTGGCTGCCGCCGACCAGGCTGCCGCAGCCGAGAGGACCGCGGCGGCCGAGAAGGCGGCGGCCGAGAAGGCGGCGGCCGCGGATGACGACGTCGCCGGTGAGCAGGCTTCCGGTGGGGAGCCGGCGCCCGGTTCCGGACCTCGCGGATAGCCACAGACCTGCCCGGTTCTGACTTCTACGAATGCCTCGAGCAGGCATTCGGTGCCGGATAGCGACCAAAGGCATCCGTCAAGGCCTGTTGTGGACAGACGGATTGGCTTAGCCTCCTGCCGGGGGCACCAACGCCCTCCGACCCTGCGCGGAAGGGGGCCCGTAGATGATCATGCATCCCGGTCGCCCCATTCGCGACCCCTCCGCGGGGGTGCCTGTGACGTCAGGCTCCGCGCGTGTGCCCGTACCCCCGGATGTGACGTCCGAGGGGCGGCTGGTGGCGCGCGTGCTCGGCCGCGCCGCCGTGCCGGGTCGCGTTCTTCCCCTGACCACCGTGCTGGTCGTCACAGCGCTCGCCGCCGTCGTGGCCGGAGCCGCCACCGCGGCCACCCCCGTGCCGGCGCCCGGCCTGCCGGTCCGGGCGGGGATCGCCGCCGCCGTTGTCGCGCTCGCCCAGTTCGGGCGGTTACGTCAGCAGCGCCGAGGCAGCACCCTCGCCGTGACCTGGGGTGAGGCCGCCCTGATCGTCGGCCTGTGGACGGTTCCGGCCGGCTGGTTGCCGGCCGCGACGTTCGTCGGCGCCGCCGTCGCCTGGCTGTTGTTGTCGGGGGTCCACCAGGAACGGTCGGCGGTGGAGATCGCCCACGGCGCGGCCAGCCTGACGCTGGGCGTGACCGCCGGAGCTGCGGTCGTCACCGCGATCTGGCCGCCCTTCGCGGCAGCGCCGACTCCCCCCGGAGCCGCCGCGTTACTGCTCGGCTGCCTCGCGTATTACCTGGTGACATGCGTGCTCGCCGCGTTGACGCTGAGCCTGACGGGGGACGGGTCGTTCGGCCGGCTTCTCCTGCAGGCCATCGGCTGCAAGGCGCCGATGTTCGTCGGGAACGTCGCCGTCGGTCTCGCCGTGGTGCTGACCATCGCGCACGAATCGGTGTGGCTGGTGCTGCTGCCGCCCGTGCTGTGGCTGCTGCACAGCGCCTACCGGCGGCATCTGCGCGCCGACGACGAACACCGGACCTGGGAGATCTTCGCGCGCGCGACTCACGACCTCGCCCGGCCGGACGAACGCCAGATCGCCGAGGCGGGCCTGCGCGGCGTACGCGAGATCCTCGATGCGGAACGCGCCGAGCTGGACGTCCTCGACGCCGACGGCGCCTATCGCCGATACGCGATCGAGTCCCCTGGCGCCGTCGTCGAGACCGCGTTCGCGCGCCGCCCGCGTCCACCCGCCGACGCCACGGCCTTCCGCGACCTGGCCGTGGGTGACGTTTCGGTCGGGCAGCTGGCGCTGTGGCTGCCCCGCCCGCGCACCCCGTCCCCGCGTGAGCAGCTTGCCCTGTCCGCGTACGCCGACGCCGTCGGCACCGCCCTGCACGACGCGGCCAACCGTGAACGCCTCGACGCCGTCATCGAACGTTGCGCCTACGAGGCGCGCCACGACGCGCTCACCGGCCTGGCGAACCGGCCCGCCCTGCTCGCCGATGGCGACGTCGTCGTCCGTGGGCTCGACCGGGATCACCTCGTCGGCCTGCTGCTCTTCGACCTCAACGACTTCAAGTCCGTCAACGGGACCCTCGGGCACTGCGCCGGCGACGAGCTGCTCCGGGTCATCGCCGCCCGCCTCAGCGACCTGACCCGTGACGGTGAACTCCTGGCCCGTCTGGGCGACGACGAGTTCGCGCTACTCGTCCACGACATCCCCGTCCTCAGCGATTCCAAGGCGCTCCACGACACCAATGCACCGATGGTGCAGGCGCTGCGGCGGGCCCGGGACATCGCTGACCGGCTGCGCCACCCCATCCGCGTCGCCGGTGTCCAGCTCGTCGTCGAGACGTCCGTCGGCGTCGTCGTCGCCCCCGCCGGGGAGGCCGACATCGCGGAGCTGGTCCGCCGCGGCGAGGTGGCGATGGAGCAGGTCAAGGCCACCGGCGGCGGTGTCGGCGGGTACGAGAACGCCCGCGACACGGCCAGCACCGACCACCTCGTGCTCCTCGCCGAGCTGCGCGATGCCCTCGCCGCCGACGACCAGCTCGTCCTCGAACTGCAGCCCGAAGTGGACCTCGGTACGGGCTCCGCGACCGGCGTCGAGGCGCTCATCCGCTGGCAGCACCCCCGGCGTGGCCTGCTCCAGCCTTCCGCGTTCATCCGTGAGGTCGAGCACAGCGAACTGCTCGGCGCGTTCACCCGATATGTCCTCGACCGGTCCGTGGCTGCTGCGGCCGCGTGGGTCGCGGACGGTGTCGACGTACCCGTCTCCGTGAACCTCTCCGCCCGCAGCCTGCTCGACCCGACGCTGCCGGCGCAGATCATCGACGTCCTGCGCCGGCACCGCCTGCCGGTGCACCGCCTCGTTCTGGAGATCACCGAGACCGTCGCCGTCAGCGAGAACACCGAGGTCGACGACGTGCTCGCCGCCGTACGGGCCGCCGGGGTGCAGCTGTCCGTCGACGACTTCGGCACCGGCTACTCGTCGCTGGCGTTCCTGGCCCGCGTCCCCGTCGACGAGATCAAGGTCGACCGCGAGTTCGTCGGGCGCATGATGGACAAACCCGAGGCCGCGGCGATCGTCCGCAGCACCATCCACCTCGGCCGCGGCCTGAACCTGCGGGTCGTGGCGGAGGGCGTCGAGACCGCGGACCAGCGCACGGCCCTGATGGAACTCGGGTGTACGGCAGCACAGGGCTACCACTTCTGCCGTCCGCTGCCCGTCGACAAGATCGGATCGGCGCTGCGTTCCCTGGGCCGGGGCGCCTCGGCCCGTGTCGTCCCGCTCCGCGCCGACGGGGCGAGCTGACCCCGGAGGTTCCGCGCGTCGGCACTGTGTGGCGTCCCCGTCGTGGCCGGGTGCCCACGCCGGAGGGTGTGAGACGCTGGGCGGGTGAATCGGCTCGCCGGCGCTACCTCTCCCTACCTGCTGCAGCACGCGGACAACCCGGTCGACTGGTGGCCGTGGTGCGACGAGGCGTTCGCCGAGGCCCGGCGGCGCGACGTGCCGGTGTTGATCTCCGTCGGGTACGCGGCCTGCCATTGGTGTCACGTGATGGCGCACGAATCCTTCGAGGACGAGGCGATCGCCGACGTACTCAACGCGAACCTCGTCGCGATCAAGGTCGACCGGGAGGAGCGGCCCGATGTCGACGCCGTCTACATGACCGCGACGCAGGCGATGACCGGGCAGGGCGGCTGGCCGATGACGGTGTTCGCGACACCGGACGGGCAGCCGTTCTTCTGCGGGACGTACTTTCCAAAGGTCAACTTCGGCAGGCTGCTCGAATCGGTCACCACCGCGTGGCGGGAGCAGCGGGACGCCGTGCTGCGGCAGGGCGCCGCGGTGGTCGAGGCGATCGGTGGCGCGCAGCTGGTCGGCGGCCCAACGGCGCCCGTCGCGGCCGGGCTGCTCGACGACGCCGTCGCGAAACTGGCCGAGGAGCACGATCAGCGGTACGGCGGGTTCGGCGGCGCGCCGAAGTTCCCGCCGCACCTGAATCTGCTCTTCCTGCTGCGCCACCACCAGCGCACCGGCTCGCCGGAGGCACTGGAGATGGTCCGGCACACGTGTGAGCGGATGGCCCGAGGTGGCATCTACGACCAGCTCGCCGGCGGCTTCGCCCGGTACGCCGTCGACGGCACGTGGACGGTTCCCCACTTCGAGAAGATGCTCTACGACAACGCGCTGCTGCTGCGGGTCTACACCCAGCTGTGGCGGCTCACCGGGGACGCCATGGCGCGGCGGATCGCCGACGAGACCGCCGCGTTCCTGCTGCGCGATCTGGGTACGCCGCACGGCGGGCTGGCCTCCGCGCTGGACGCCGACACCGACGGCGTCGAGGGGCTCACGTACGCGTTCGACGCCGACGAGCTGGCCGACGCGCTCGGCCCGTTGGAGGCGGCGTGGGCCGCGGACCTGTTCGGCGTCACCGCGCAGGGGACGTTCGAGCATGGGCGCAGTGTGCTGGTGCTCGCCCGCGACATCGACGACGCCGACCCTGAGATCCGGGCGCGGTGGCAGGAGGTCCGGGCGGCGCTGCTGGCGTACCGGAACCGGCGTCCGCAACCCGCGCGCGACGACAAGGTCGTCGCGGCGTGGAACGCGCTGGCGGTGACCGCCCTCGCCGAGTACGCGATGCTGACCCGCGACGCCGACGCGCGGACCGCCGCCGTCGAGATCGCAACCGTGCTGGCCGACCGGCACATCGTGGACGGCCGGCTGCGCCGGGTGTCCCGCGACGGGGTGGTCGGTGCGCCCGCCGGCGTGCTCGAGGACTACGGGCTCGTCGCGGAGGCGTTCAGCGCGGTACACCAGCTTACGGCCGACGGCCGCTGGCTGAGCCTCGCCGGGGAGCTGCTCGACGTGGCACGTGATCACTTCGGCACCGGCAAGGGTGGATTCTTCGACACCGCCGACGACGCGGAGATCCTGGTCACCCGGCCCGCCGACCCCACCGACAACGCCACACCCTCCGGGTTGTCGGCGCTGGCGGCCGGCCTGGTCGCGTACTGCGCGCTCGCCGGGAGTGCCGTCCACCGCGACGTGGCCGACGCGGCCCTGCAGACGGTGGCGCCGCTGATCGCCAGTCACCCGCGCTTCGCGGGGTATGCGGCGTTCGTCGCCGAGGCCCTGGTCGGCGGCCCGTACGAGATCGCGGTCGTCACCACCGACCCGGCTGACCCGCTGGTCGACGCCGCATACCGGTACCTGCCCGCGGGCGCCGTCGTCGTGGTGGGCGAGCCGTCCCGGGAGGGTGTGCCGCTGCTCGCCGACCGGCCGTTGGTCGACGGCCGGGCCGCCGTCTACGTCTGCCGCGGCTTCGTCTGTGACCGTCCGGTCACGACCGTCGAGGAGTTGCGCGCGGCGCTGGCCTCCTGACGGGCGGCCGTCGGGAGACCGCGCGGGCGGGTCCCGGCCGCGTCGCCCCGCGCGGTGGCCTCCCGCCTGCCCCGACTCCCGCCGCCGGTGACTACAGTGTTCCGCGAGATGGATACCCGTACCGGTCTGCCTGTGGTCGGCATGGTGGGAGGCGGCCAGCTGGCCCGGATGACCCACCAGGCCGCGATCGCCCTCGGCCAGTCACTGCGTGTGCTGGCCACCGCACCCGACGACGGCGCGGCCCTCGTCGCCGCCGACGTCACGCTCGGCTCGCACATGGACCTCGACGCGCTGCGCGCGTTCGCCAAGGGCTGTGACGTCGTCACCTTCGACCACGAACACGTACCCACGGCGCACATCGAGGCCCTTGAGGCCGAGGGGGTCAAGGTCTTCCCCGGAAGCGCCGCGCTCGTGCACGCCCAGGACAAACAGGTCATGCGCGAACGCCTGAGCGCGCTGGGCGCGCCCGTGCCGCGCTGGCGGGCCGTCGCCGCGGCCGACGACATCGCCGCCTTCGCCGCTCAGACCGGCTGGCCGGTCGTCGCCAAGGCCACCAGGGGCGGGTACGACGGCCGAGGCGTCTGGATGCTGTCCGAGTCGTCCCCCGTGCCCGACGTCCCGCTGATCGTCGAGGAGCGGGTCCCGCTGCGGCGCGAACTCGCCGCCCTGGTCGCCCGGTCGCCGTTCGGGCAGGTGGCTGCGTACCCCGTGGTGGAGACCGTGCAACGCGACGGCATCTGCGTCGAGGTCCTGGCCCCGGCGCCCGGCCTCGGTGAAGACCTCGCGGTCGAGGCTCAGCAGCTCGCGATCGACCTCGCCACCTCGCTCGGCGTGGTCGGCCTGCTCGCCGTCGAGCTCTTCGAGACGGACGCCGGCATCGTCGTCAACGAACTGGCGATGCGCCCCCACAACTCCGGCCACTGGACGATCGACGGCTCCCGCACGTCGCAGTTCGAGCAGCACCTGCGCGCCGTGCTCGATTACCCGATGGGCGACACATCGCTGACGGCCCCGGCGGTCGTCATGGCGAACGTCCTCGGCGGCGATCCCGGCGGCATCTCGATCGACGAACGCCTGCACCACCTCTTCGCCTCCGACCCGGGCGCGAAGGTTCACCTGTACGGCAAGCAGGTCCGCCCCGGCCGCAAGATCGGGCACGTCACGGTGGCGGGCGATGACATGACGTCGGTACGCGCCCGCGCGGCGCGCGCCGCCCGCTGGCTCCAGGAAGGCGTGTAATGGCCCCGCAGGTCGGCGTGATCATGGGCAGCGACTCGGACTGGCCCACCATGAAGGCCGCCGTGGACGCGCTCGCCGACTTCGACGTCCCGTACGAGGTCGCCGTCGTCTCCGCTCACCGCACCGTCGACCGCATGGTCGGCTACGCGCGTACGGCCGCGGACCGGGGCCTAGGGGCGATCATCGCCGGAGCCGGGGGAGCGGCGCACCTACCCGGCATGGTCGCCTCGATGACGCCGCTGCCGGTGATCGGGGTTCCCGTACCGCTGAAGTACCTCGACGGGATGGACTCGCTGCTGTCCATCGTGCAGATGCCGGCCGGGATCCCCGTGGCCACGGTCGCGATCGGCAACGCCCGCAACGCGGGGCTCCTCGCCGTCCGGATCCTCGGGGCGTCGGACAAGGCGTTGCGGGAACGCATGGCCACGTTCCAGTCCGACCTCGCCGCCATGGTCGAGGAGAAGGACACCGCGCTGCGGGCCACACTCAACCAGCCCTGACCATCCCGGGACTCAGCGCATCCGGACGAGGGCGCCGCGCAGGCGTTCCTGGGTGCGGCGGCGGTTCTCGTTACTGGCGCCCAGCGCCAGCAGGATCACCCCGATCGGTACGAGCACCAGCCAGGGACCCACCAGCGTCACCACGAAGTGCACCGCGGCGATCGCCGTCACCACGGCACCCACCACCACCGGCGCCTGCTGCTGGAGCCGGGCGCCCACGATGAGTGTGCCGACGCCGCCCAGCAGGAGCAGCAGTTCACGCAGGTCGCTGGTCTGGGTGGCCAGGACGATGCCGAGCGTCGGGACGAACGCCGCCAGCAGTGCGGGCCCGTACGCGGCCCAACTGGAGAGCTCCTCGCGGTGCCGGGACTCGAGGACCCCGACGAGCAGGGCCATTGCCGCGAACGGCAGCGTGTACGCCTCCGGCAGCACGACGGACGACAGCGTCATCAGTAGCCACCACGCCGCGATCTCCAGGCCGATCGAGAGCCAGAACAGCGTACGGCGCTGCCCGGGGCTGCGGCCGGCGCGGGTGGCGGCGAGGCCGAGGATGGCGCCCCAGGCGGCGAGCAGTGCCGCCAGGTGCCGGGGCGAGTCGTACGCCATCGCGACGGCGAGCAGGGCGGAGGCGTACCCGCTCCACTCGACGACGGTGGCCTCGCGCTGGTGCTCGGGGCGACCGAGCCGGGGCAGCGCCGCCTCCAGCACGAGCAGCGCGGCGCCGGCGGCCAGCACACCGAACGCGGACCAGGCCGAGCCCAGCTCGGCGACGACGCCGGCGGTCAGCACGAACGCCTGCGCCATCGTCGCGGTGAACAGCCAGCCCAGGATTCGGGCGGCCTCACTGCGGCCACCGATAGCGGCCACGAGTCCGACTCCGACGGCGCTGCCGAGGGTCAGCAGGGTCATCTGCTTGGTAGCGAGGCTGCCGGCGAGCCCTGCGCCGCCCGCGAGCAGGCCGATGACGAAGACGATGCTCCGGGTGGTCCGC
The DNA here is from genome assembly GCA_966211315.1 of uncultured Micromonosporaceae bacterium. Taxonomy (GTDB): domain Bacteria; phylum Actinomycetota; class Actinomycetes; order Mycobacteriales; family Micromonosporaceae; genus CBIHNN01. The sequence continues at coordinate 18,160 of CBIHNN010000015.1, forward strand.
AGCAGCGGTGCGTGCGTGGCGAGTGGCGGTGGCGTCAGCGCCAGCCCCAGCATCGCGAGGGTGAAGACGGCCAGCGCGGCCGCGGTGGTCGCGGGCCAGGCGGCGTCGACCGCGATCGGGGTGATGAGCAGGGTGATCGCCAGGCCGGGGAGGATCACCGGAACGGCCTCGGCAGGGCGGGCACCGAAGCCGATGGCGGCCAGCGCGGCAGCGATCGTGAGCATGACCGCGGCGAGTGCGCTCGTCGCATCGACCTTCCCGCCGAGCGCCGGGTCGGCGAGCGCCGGTACGGCGCCCCGCCAGATCGCGCCAAGCTGGTCGAACGGGTTCACCAGCGCAGCGACCAGAGCGGGCGTGATCGAGATCAGCGCCAGCACCGTCGGGATGGCCGCCACGGCGACGGCGCCGGTGGCTGGGTCGACGGCCCAGCGGCCGCGCAGGCCCGCCGGGCGCAGGCTGGTCCAGCGTCCCGCGCGGGCGGCCGGGCCCGCGTACCACCGGGGGCGTACACCGATCGTCGCGGACCAGCGCGGCTCCGCCGCCACGGTCACGCCGGGGGCGCGGGTGGCACCGCGCAGCAGCTCGGCGACGACGCCGAGCAGCGCCGCCGCGGCGGCGTACAGGGCGGTGGGGTGGCCGGTCGGCACGGACGCGATCGCCGTCACGGTGGCGCCCCCGACCAGACCGACGGTGGCGTACGGGAGGAACTGCGGAATCCGCCGGCCGAGCACCGCCAGCAGGGCCAGCCCGGCGCTGGACGCCGCCAGGGCCGACGTCAGCACCACCTGCGCGCCGTTGCCCTGCGCCGCCGCGACGGCGGCCAAGACGCCGGGTACGGCGAGCAGGACCGCCGCCGTACCGGCGCCGCCCAGTTGGGCGAGGTGCCGGGGCATTCCCGTGTCGTCGAGCGACAGGTCGATGACGTCGTCGTCGAACCGGGTGACCGGCGAGGCGGGCGGCGCCATCGAGTGGGTCATGCCGGCGACCATCAGACCGATGATCACGATGACGAGCAGCGCGGTCGCGGTCGTCCACGGCCGTGCGGCGCCCGCACCGGCAGCGTGCAGCAGCACCGCACCCGCCACCGAGGCCCAGGCCATCGCGGCCCGTGGGTCGCGGCTCACCACGGCGGCGACCGCGTACCCGAATCCGGTCGCACCGCCGACGAGCAGAGGCGACCACCAGGGCAGGCCCAGCGCGGCCGGCGCGCCGACGGTGGCGAGACCCGCACAGATCGCGGACGCGTCGTAGCTCCACGGGCGGGGCAGCGCGGCGGCGGCTGCCACCGCAAGCACGATCAGAGCGATCGGGGACTGCCAGTGACCCGGGGCGGCGACGGCGTTCCAGGCCGACACATCCGCGTCCCACGGCGGCCCGGGCAGCGCGAGGACGCGGAAGCCACCGACGACGGCGGTCCAACCGGCGGCGGCGAGGATCACGACGCCGCCGAGTGCCGCTCCCACCACGGGACCGCGGCGCCACTCGACCGGCAGCGCCCGTACGCCGACGGCGACGACGAGCACGACGGCGGCAGCGGCGGCCAGGGACGCCGTCGGGTAGACCAGCGCGGTGACCCTGGCCAGGGCGCCGATGATCCCGACGGTGGCCGCCGCGGCGGCGACGTCTGGGCCGTCGACCATCCGGTCGGCGCGCCGGTTCGCGTCGATCGTCGGGGCGAAGAAGAGCAGGACGGCGGCGACGAGCAGCAGTGCACCCACCCAGATGTCCGCCGCGGTGGCGCCCGGCGCCCGGAACGCGGCCAGCGTGACGGCGAGCGCGCCGACACCCGTACCGACGGTCAGGGGGGTGTTGACCTCGCGGCGGGCGACCTGCGTCACCGCTGCGTAGGCCAGCGTGATCGCGACCGCGACGAACGTCGCCGCCATCACCGGTACGGTCGTCTCCTGGGTCGCCGGTGCGAGCCTCCCGTCGGTGCCGTGCAGTGCCACCCCGGCGGCCGCGACGGCCCCCGGCAGCGCGAACGCCACGCCGCCGAGCGCCCAGTCCCCGACGACCCACGCGTGGATCCGGGTACGCATCAGCCGCGCCACGATCGCGACCATGATCCCGGCCCCGGTGTACGCGGTCAGCACCGCCGCCGTGAGCGACGGCGTCGAGAGGGCGGCACCCGCCCCGAACAGCCCCGCCGCGCCAGCGGCGATCGCGTGCGTGAGTGCGGTCCGCCGTTCCCTCGCGGCGAGCCCCGCCGTACCGAGCCCGACGGCGGCCACGACCAGCGGCCACGGCGCCTGCGCCGCGCCCAGCCGCATCGACGCCGGTACGGCGAGCGCGGTCAGCGCCACTCCGACCACCGACCCGGTGTGGCGGGCCCCTCTCGGCAGCGCCACGGCCGCGGCGAGCGTCAGCAGCAGCGCACTCCAGGCCAGCTGGCCGCCCGTCGAGCCCACCGCGTCCGCCATGATCCCCGGGTACACCGACGGGTCGGCCTGCCACACCGGGCGCGCCGCGCGCAGCGGGGCGACGGCGGCATGAAGGACGTCCAGCCCGACCAGGACACCGACGAGTACGAGGACACCCGCGGAGGCGTACTGCGGGCCGCGGCGTACGTCGTCGGGGACCAGGTGGACGGCGAGCCCGGTGAGCAGGATCGCGGCGGCCGCGGCGACGGTCGTCCAGTCCGGCGCACCGGCCGCGGTGACGCGGGCCACCGCCCCGATGACGGCGAGCGTGAGGACGGCCCCGGCGACCCGGCGGGCGGTCAGGTTCCCGAACGCCCGCGCGCCGGCGGCACCGACGGCGGCCGCCAGGATGAGCAACAGCCCGCAGCGGATCGCGCCACCGGTCGTGACCGCTTCGAGTAGCGCCGAGCCGGCGTACACCAGCGCACCCGCCACGGCCAGCGCGAGCAGCCCGAACGTCAGCTCCCGAAGCCAGAGCGCCGACGGCGGGTTCGGGCCGGGCTCGCCCGCGAGCACCATCGTCGGGAGGCGCCACCAGGGGCGGCGTGGGGTGAGGGCGTCGATGACGAGGTCGGGTTCCTCGGGAGCGGCTTCGTACCGGGTGTGGTCGTCGTCGTGCCCGTCGGGCGGCAGCGGTACGGTCTCGGGCCAGCGTGGCTTCAGCCGTCCCCGGCGGATCAGCGTGGTGAGCAGCGCGAGGTCGATGACGGCGGTGACGGTCAACACGAGTGCCCAGGCGACCGGCCCGGTCAACGCCTCGTACGCCAGCAGCGGTACGACGGGCTGTACGGCGAGCACCGTGGCGTAGCGCGGAGCCGCCAGCGGTACCCCTCCGGTGTAGGCGAACGAGAACACGGCCGTGAGGAGCAAGACCACGCCGAGGAACACCTGGTCGGCGATCCGGCCACCGCCCGCGAGGGGGGTGCCGTGCAGCGCCCAGCCGCTCATCGGCAGCAGGGTGAGTCCGACGGCCGTGACCGTCTCCGCGGTCGTGGTGAGCTCCTGCCGCGCCACCGCGGGGCCCATGACCAGCGCGAGTACGGCGGCGACCAGGAGAATCGCGGCTCGGCCGAGCGCGTCCAGGCTGGAGACCGCGACCCCGGCGAAGACGACGGCCGCGACGCCCAGCAGCAGCGCACCCAGCGCGAGCATGATGTTCTGCACGGACCGCGACGACGCCTCGGGGTGCGGCACGGGGTCACCGGTCGGGGGCGGCTCGGGAACGGTCGGCTCGACCGGCGGCGGGTCGTCGAGGAGTTCGGTCACACGGTCGGTCATGACGCCCGTGTTCGCCGTGGCCGGTCGGCGGCGGCGCACCTTCGGCGGGCGGGTCGGTGTGGCGGTCGCGGTCCGGGCCCGGTTCGCGTCGGCGAGGATGTCGCGCTGGAACCGGGCCGCCTGCAACTGGCTCGCCAGCTGCGACCGCTCCTTGACGATCGCCATGTCCCGCAGGTTCATCTCGCGGATGGACTGGTCGATCCGCTGGAGCTCCTCGTCCAGCGTGTTCACCGCGCCACAGTGCGGGCACCGCACCGACGGGTTGATCGGCCGGCCGCAGGACGAGCAGGGGTGCAGGGCCATGGCACCTCCTCGACACGGCCGGGCGACACAAACCCCGAGCGTGACCCCGGCACATCACGCGTCCTTACGGAAGCATGCCTATATGACACCGCGTTGAACAGCCCCACACGGTGCTTGATCGTCCGAAACCGCTCAAACGCGTGGTGCCGGACGCCCCATTCCGCGGTACTCCCAGCCGGCCTGCGCCCATGGGGTCGGTTCGAGGCAGTTGCGGCCGTCGATGACCCGGCGGGCCGCGACCAGGTCACCGAGGGCCTTCGGGTCGGCGTTGCGGAATTCAGCCCATTCGGTGAGTACGCAGACGAGCTCGGCGCCGCGCACGGCATCCGTCAGGGAGTCCTGGTACGACAGGTCCGGCTGGGCGAGTCGCGCGTTGGCCATACCCTGCGGGTCGTACACCCGGACGTCGGCACCGGCCTTCGCCAGCGCGGCCGCCACGGCGAGCGACGGCGCGTCCCGTACGTCGTCCGAGTTGGGTTTGAACGCCGCCCCGAGCACCGCGATCGTCGTGCCCGACAGGTCCGGTCCGGCCGGACCGCTGCGGCGGTCCAGTAGCTCGGCCGCCACCTGCAGGATCCGGCTGCGCCGGCGCAGGTTGATCAGATCCACCTCGTGCAGGAACCGCAGCGCCTCCCCGGCACCCAGCTCCTGCGCCCGCGCCTGGAACGCGCGGATGTCCTTCGGCAGGCAGCCGCCGCCGAAACCGACGCCGGCCTGCAGAAACCGGTTGCCGATCCGGGGGTCGTATCCGATCGCCTTGGAGAGTTGCGTCACGTCGCCGCCGGCCACCTCGCACACCTCGGCCATCGCGTTGATGAATGAGATCTTCGTCGCCAGGAACGCGTTCGCCGCGACCTTCACCAGCTCTGCCGTCGCGAAATCCGTGATGACCAGTGGAACCTCGCGGTCCTCCGTGGTGGCCAGGTCGAACACGCCCTTGTGGGCCGCGTACAGCATGCTGTTCGCCCACTCCGACTTCACGCCCACGACGATCCGGTTCGGCCGGAGTACGTCCTCGACCGCGAAACCCTCCTGGAGGAATTCCGGGCTGTACGCCACCTCGACGCCCAGCTCCGGCGCCGCGTGCTTGCTGACCAGCTGCTCGATCCACTCCGACGTCCCCGTGGGTACCGTCGACTTGCCCACGATCAACGCGCGCCGGGTCAGATGCTGAGCGAGGTTCGTCACCGACGCCTCGACGTACGACAGGTCGGCGCCCATGCCGTCACCGCGCTGCGGCGTACCGACGCAGATGAAGTGCACGTCGGCGAAGTCAGCCGTCTCCTGGTACGAGGTGGTGAACCGCAGCCGGCCTGAGGAGAGATTGCGGCGCAGCAGCTCGTCGAGTCCGGGCTCGTGGAACGGCACCGCCCCGCCCGCCAGCTTCGCGATCTTCAGCTCGTCGATGTCGAAGCCGATGACCTCGTACCCGAGCTCCGCGAAGCAGATCGCATACGTCGCGCCAAGGTAACCCGTGCCGAGGAACGCCAGCCGCGGCCGCGTAGCGCCAGAAGGCGCGGCCACCGCGGGAATGGCGGGCACCGCCTGGCTGGACGGATACGGGATAGTCACGCCTGCTGACTCCGCTCGCACGGGCGGCGCATGCTTCGCGTCGCGCGGGTGGGCCGACGCGGAGCGCGCCGGGGGTGGAGGCTACACGTTCTCACGTTGACGCCACCGGCGCCGCATCGGCACCGCCGGTTCCCTCTTCCTCGACGGTGGTTCTGTCCGCCTTGCTCCCGCCTCGCCGTTGGCCGATTCCGTCCCGTGGTCCGAGGTTCCGCCCGGGGCCCGCGTCGCCGCTCTGGTCCGATTGGTCCCTGTCCGCTCTTGTCTGTCGCTGGTTTTGTCTGTGTCTGCGGAATTCTGGTTCGTGAAGCTACTGGCCGGTAGGGTAAATCCGAGGCTGGTCGGACAGGGGGCAATGGGCATGAATTTTGATCTTTTCCGGTTGTCGGAGGACCACGAGGCCATCCGGGAAGCGGTCCGTGAGGTCTGCGACGCCCGTGTCGCCCCGCACGCCGCGGAGGCCGACGAGACGGCCGAGTTCCCCAAGGCGTCCTACGACGCCCTGCGCGCCTCCGACTTCCACGCCCCGCACATCCCCGCCGAGTTCGGCGGCGCCGGCGCAGACGCCCTCGCCACCGCGATCGTCATCGAGGAGGTCGCCCGCGCCTGCGCGTCCTCCTCACTGATTCCCGCGGTCAACAAGCTCGGCACGATGCCGCTGCTCCTCTCGGCCTCCGACGAGCTGAAGGAGCGTTACCTCCCGCCGGTGGCGTCCGGCGAGGCGATGTTCTCGTACTGTCTCTCCGAGCCCGAGGCGGGCAGCGACGCGGCAGGCATGACCACACGGGCGGTTCTCGACGGCGACACGTACGTCCTCAACGGCGCCAAGCGTTGGATCACCAACGCCGGCGTCTCCGAGTACTACACCGTGTTCGCGGTCACCGATCCGGCTGCCCGTTCGCGCGGCATCTCGGCGTTCGTCGTGGAGAAGTCCGACGCCGGCGTCAGCTTCGGCGCCCCCGAGAAGAAGCTCGGCATCAAGGGCTCCCCGACCCGCGAGGTCTACTTCGACAACGTCCGTGTCCCCGTATCGCGGATGATCGGCGACCCCGGCTCGGGCTTCGCCACGGCCATGAAGACGCTTGACCACACGCGGGTCACCATCGCCGCGCAGGCGCTGGGCATCGCGCAGGGCGCGCTGGACTTCGCTCTCGGGTACGTCAAGGAGCGCAGGCAGTTCGGCAAGGCGATCGCCGAGTTCCAGGGCGTGCAGTTCATGCTCGCCGACATGGGCATGAAGGTGGAGGCGGCCCGCCAACTCACGTACGCCGCCGCCGCCAGGTCCGAACGCGGCGACGCCGACCTCACGTACTTCGGCGCCGCCGCGAAGTGCTTCGCCTCCGACGCCGCCATGCAGATCACCACGGACGCTGTCCAGCTCCTCGGCGGGTACGGCTACACCCGTGACTACCCGGTGGAACGCATGATGCGCGACGCCAAGATCACACAAATCTACGAGGGCACGAACCAGGTCCAGCGCATCGTCATGGCGCGGCAGCTGCTCCGCTGATCCGTCTCAGCGCGCCGGGTCCGCACCTCGCGTGCAGGCCCGTTTCCTTCCGCCCCTATTTCTGCCGGCTCTCGTCCCGGGTGTCGTTACCCCCGCTTGCGGTGTCCGATTCGGCCGTGCCCGTCCTGGCTGCGTCCATGCTTGCGGACTCCGTGCTTGCGGTGTCCAGTTCGGCCGTGTTCAGTTCGGCCGTGTTCAGCTCGGCCGTGTTCAGTTTGGCGGTGTCCAGTTCGGCGGTGTTCAGTTCGGCCGTGTCCGTGCTTGCGGTGTCCGTGCCGGCTGTGTCTGTGCCGGTACTGCTGTCCCGGCCCAGCTCGGATACGTCTCCGGCGTCAGTCTCTCCGGGGCCGGAGCCCGTCTCGGTGATGTGCGCCTCGCGGGTACCCAGCGACGAGTTCGCCTCGCCGGTGGCGCCGGGTCCGTCGTCGCCGGACCGCTCGGTGGGTCTGACTTCGGCGGATCCGTCCTTTGCGGGCCGGTCCCGGCCCGGTTCGCAAGCGCCGGGTCCATCGACCTTGGGCACGCCCGTGCCGGAGCTGACTGGGGCACCCCGCGGCAGCAGAATGGTGGCTTCGCCGGAGGTGTCGGCGGGGCTTCGGAGCCGCGTCGTCGGCTGATCGTCCGGGCCATCGTGCGCGGTCTCCCCGGTCTCGCGCGTCGGCTCCGTAACGGCCGACTGGTCGGGGCGCGTGGTGCGGATGACGGCCGTCGGGACGTCCGGCCCGATGTTCGCTGTGGTGCGTTCATCGACCGGCCGCGTCGGGGGTGCCGGAGATTCGGCGGTGGTCGGCTTCGTGGGCGCGACGATGCGGAGCGTCGCCTCGTCGGCATGCGGCGCCGAGGCCGCCACGTCGGCCGTTGACGGGGGGGCGGCGGACGGCTGGAGCCGGACCGTGGACGGTTCGCGCGAAGTGGTCGGAATCACCTGAGTCGCCTCGCCCGGCGGCATAGGCATGCCGCCCGGGGAAGCCGCCGTCGGGGAAGCCGCGGGCGGCACGCCGCCCATGGTGGCGTCGGCGGGTGCCGAGGGAAGGCGCCGCCTCTGCGTGGTCGGGATGATCTGGGTGGTTTCGCCGACGGGGAGCGCGTCCATGATGAGCGTCGGGGTGAGGGACGGAGCCGGCCGGTCGGTCGCGATGTACTGGGTCGCAGCCGTCCCGGAAGCCACCAGGGTCGGGGTGGGCCGGTGGTTCGGCAGGATGGCGGTGGGCTGCGCGGACGGACGCGGTGCGGGGGTCGTGATCGGGAATTCGAAGCGGCGCCAGCGGCGTGCGCTGAAGGCGGTTGCCAGCAGTGGTACGGAGAGCAGCAACGCCAGCCCTCGGCTGGGCACGGTGAAGTCGAAGCCCGGATGGTGCACCGCGCGTGGCCACAGGCCGTCGAACGAGGCAGTGTCGACGAGCACCCAGACGGTGGCTGCGACGAACAGGGTTCCGGCGAGGATGGGGCCGGTCGGTGAGAGCCGCGGCAGAATCAGAAAGGAGTAGGCGGCACCGGCGAGGATCAGTATCGCGAGCCCGCCGAGCGTCTCGAACGTGAACCCCTCCCTGATCGCCCGTCCGGCGTCGCCACGTCCCAGCCCCACGGCGCAGAGCACCCAGATGGCCGGTGCGAGCACCACGCCGCAAAGGACAGATCGGATGTGCCGCATGAATCCTCCGTTTGATCGATCCGGCACGTTACCTCCTGGCGAGTCGACGCCGCCTCCCGACCGTACGGTCGTCTCATGGACGACGAGCTGGACGGTCGTCCGACCACCCGTTCCCGGGTGACGCTCAGCCGAGTCATGACCGCGTACGACGTGAATCCACAGGGTCGAGGTTGTCCACAGGCCGTGGGCGTGCGGCCTCCTGATGGGCCAAGATGGGCGGTGCGTCCCCGACAAGGCGACGGATCGCGACAGGGAGGCGTTGCCGTGGAGAAGGTCCTCTGGACGCCGCCGGCCGACGTGCTGGAGACGTCGCGGATCGGCGACTTCATGCGACGTGTGGGCAAGTCCGACTACGCCGACCTCTGGCGTTGGTCGACCGAGGACGTGGCCGGGTTCTGGCGTTCCATCTGGGACTATTTCGGGGTCATCGCGCACGAGCAGCCCACGCACACCCTGCCCGACGCGACCATGCCGGGTGCCCGATGGTTCGTCGGCGCGACGCTGAACTACGCCGAGCACGTACTCCGGATGCCGGGGCTTGCGGACGACGACGTCGTCGTGTGGGCGTACTCCCAGAGTCGTGCGGCGCGACAGGTCACGGCCCGGCAGCTGCGCGAGGAGGTCAGGCGGGTCGCGGCCGGGCTGAAGGCCCGCGGGGTCCAGGCCGGTGACCGCGTCGCGGCCTATGCGCCCAACATCCCCGAGACGTATGTGTTGATGCTCGCGACAGCGAGCATCGGCGCGGTGTTCTCGTCGTGCGCACCGGAATTCGGGGCCCGCAGCGTCATCGATCGCTGGCAGCAGATCGAGCCGACCGTGCTGGTCGCGGTCGACGGTTACCGCTACGGCGACACGGTGATCTCCCGAACGGAGGAGGTGGCGACCATCCGTGCGGCGCTGCCGTCGCTCGCACACGTGATCACCATCGGTTATCTCGACGAGAGTGCGGACGAGTGGGGTCAGCTGACCGGCGACGATCCGTTGGAGTTCGCGGCGGTCCCGTTCGGCCATCCGCTCTACGTGCTCTACTCCTCGGGAACGACCGGACTACCGAAACCGATCATGCACGGCCACGGCGGCATCCTGCTGGAACACCTCAAGGTTCTGGGTCTGCACTGCGACCTCGGCCCGGGCGACCGGTTCTTCTGGTTCAGCACCACCGGCTGGATGATGTGGAACTTTCTGGCCTCCGGACCGGCGGTCGGCGCCGGTATCGTCCTCTATGACGGCAACCCCGCCTGGCCGTCGCTGGACGCACTGTGGGAGCTCGCCGAAACCGCGGGCATGACCTACCTCGGAACCTCCGCGCCGTTCCTCATGGCGTGTCGGAAGGCCGGATTGGCGCCTGGAAAGGCGCACGACCTGTCCGCGCTGCGCGGCCTCGGTTCGACCGGCGCACCACTTCCCCCCGAGGGCTTCGACTGGGTGTACGCCTCCGTCAGCCCTGACCTGCAACTGCAATCGATCTCCGGCGGCACGGACGTGTGTACGGGTTTCGTCGGCGCCGCACGGGTCCTGCCGGTCCATTCCGGTTCGATCGCCTGCCGCTGCCTCGGCGCCCGGGTGGAGGCCTACAACCCGGCCGGCGAACCGGTCATCGGCGAACTCGGAGAACTCGTCATCACCGCGCCGATGCCGTCCATGCCGGTCGGGTTCTGGGGTGATGCCGACGGGCCGCGCTATCGGGAGGCGTACTTCGACGTGTACCCGGGCGTCTGGCGCCACGGCGACTGGATCACCATCGCCGCCGACGGCACGTGCGTCATCACCGGTCGTTCCGACGCCACCCTCAACCGCGGCGGCGTACGGATCGGCACCGCCGAGTTCTACTCCGTCGTCGAGGCCCTGCCGTACGTTCGGGACTCCCTCGTCGTGCACCTCGACGACGACCGGTTGTTGCTCTTCGTCGTCCTGGACCGCGAGCTTGACGACGCCGTCAAGGCCGCGATCCGGACCGAGCTCCGGACGACTCTGTCTCCACGGCACCTGCCGGACGAGATTCATCAGGTGGAGGCGATCCCGCGCACGCTGTCCGGCAAGAAGCTCGAAGTGCCGGTCAAGCGTATCCTCGCCGGCGTACCGGTGGACGAGGCCGCCGCACGGGGGGCCCTCGCCAACCCGGATTCCCTCAACGCCTTCGAGGCCCTGGCGAACCGGGTCGGTGTGCCGCCGCGCTGATCTCAACCGGCCGGGCTTCGGTGTCGAGTGGCCGGGGCGGCCCGCGGCCCCACGATGGTGATGGACCGGGTTCTGGGCGGGCCGCTGCGGTTCGGCTGTCGCACCTGCCGGGCGGTGGTCAGGCGGGTAGGGCGGTGGCGTTCTCGGACGAGAGGCGGGCCGCCAGTCGTGCCGGGTCGAGGTGCCGGCACAGGACCACCGACGAGCCCGCGGCCAGCGGTGCCAGGAGCCATTCGACCGGGTCCGGGTGGCGGTCGACGTCGATGAGGACGCGGGTGCCGGCGGCGATGCCGTAGGCGGCCGCGCGGGCGCAGACCTCGGCGTGGGTGCCGCCGTTGAGGGCAGCGTCCGTGCCGGTGACGCGGGTCGGCGGGACGAAGCGGTCGCCGAATGTACGGACCTCGAGCGTGAAGTCGGACCAGCCCGCTGGCAGCTGTCGCATCGGCAGCGCGAACGGGTGCAGGGCGGTCGCGTACCGCTCGGGGGCGGTGCCGGCCTCACCCGTACCGAAGAGGACATCGACGGAGGAAGGCGGCGCGGCGGACGCGTCGGAGGGTCCGGGTGAGGGCGCGGACAGGAGGACTTCGAGGCCTGCCGACCAGCAGCCGAGCAGGATGGCCGCGGTCTGCCAGTGCGGTGGGAGCGCCACGGCGGCCGTATCGCCGGGGCCCAGCCCGGCGCCGTCGACGAGGAGGTTGGCGGTCTTGGCGACCCAGTTCTCGACGGTGGCGCCGGAGAGTTCGGTGCGTTCACCGGTGGCGTCGTCGTACCAGGTGAGCAGAGGGCGGGCAGGGTCCGGGGCGATCGCGGCGGCGAGCAGCGCGGGAATCGTCGTAGTCATCGGAGCCGACGATAAGTGGTTACTCAGAGTAACCGTTTGTCGCCGCGCCGAAGTGGTCACAGGAAAGACCCCGACGGCACGGCTACGGGGCCATCGGCGTGCGTACTGCTCGGCGTAGGGTTGTCAGTGGCGTGCCCCACAACCGTGGTTCGTCACTGGGAGTTCACTGATTGTCAAGGGAGTTGCCCTGTGACCGCCCCCCGCTCACCGCGCGTGCTTGTCGATGCCACGAGCGTCCCAGCCGATCGAGGTGGCGTAGGTCGATATGTCGACGGCCTTCTCGGGGCCCTCGGCAAGATCGCCGACGCCGGGGTGCAGTTGGCCGTCGTCGCGTTGCGCACCGACGCGGAGCGCTACACCCGCATGCTGCCCGGCGCCGAGGTGATCGCCGCTCCTGCCGCCGTCGCGCACCGGCCGGCCCGGCTGGCCTGGGAACAAACCGGGCTGCCGATACTGGCTCAACAGGTCGGGGCCGCGGTGCTGCACTCGCCGTTCTACACCTGCCCCCTGCGCACGGGCTGTGCGGAGACGGTGACCGTGCACGACGCGACGTTCTTCACCGAGCCGGAGCACTACGACACGACCCGGCGCACGTTCTTCCGCAGTGCGATCAAGACGTCGCTGCGGCGGGCCAAGCGGATCATCGTCCCGAGCAAGGCGACCCGGGACGAGCTGATCCGGCTTCTCGACGCCGACTCGACAACGATCGACGTCGCGTACCACGGGGTCGATCATCAGGCGTTCCACGCCCCGACCGAGGAGGAGAAGGCCCGGGTGCGGGCGCGACTCGGGCTCGGCGACTCGGGCTACGTCGCGTTCCTCGGTGCCAAGGAACCGCGCAAGAACGTACCGAATCTGATCCGTGGGTGGACGCGGGCCGTGACGGACCGGCCCGACCCGCCGGCGCTCGTCATCGCCGGCGGCCAGGGGCACGACGACGACATCGACCGCGTGGTGGCCGACGTGCCCGCGCACCTGCGGCTGCTGCGTCCCGGCTACCTGCGGTACGCGGACCTGCCCGGCTTCCTCGGCGGTGCGCTCGTCGCCGCGTACCCGTCGTTCGGAGAGGGTTTCGGCCTGCCGATCCTTGAGGCGATGGCGTGTGGCGCTCCGGTGCTGACCACGCCGCGGCTGTCCCTGCCGGAGGTCGGCGGGGACGCCGTCGCGTACACCCGGGAGGACCCGGAGCGGATCGCGGCCGACCTCACCGAACTGCTCGACGACGAGCAGCGCCGGGTCACCCTGGCCAAGGCCGGTTTCGACCGGGCCAAGGAGTTCACCTGGGAGGCCAGCGCCGAGGCGCACCTCGCGTCCTGGCGCCGAGCCATCCAATGAGGCGCGCCGGCGCAGGACGCCGGCGGTGGTGGGTGCGCGGCGACGGCCGTGGTGGAGTGACACCTGTGCGCTCGACGGCGCCGGTCGAGGCGTGACGATCGTCGCATCGTTACGGTGCGCCTGTCGCATTTCGACCCGGGTGTCGTCCGGTGCGGGCATGATGTCGTCATGCTGTACGCCGTCATCCCGGCCGGAGGAAGTGGCACGCGTCTGTGGCCGCTGTCCCGTGCCGGTCACCCTAAGTTCCTGCACCCACTCACGGGCACCGACGACTCGCTGCTGCAGGCGACGGTGGAGCGGCTAGCCCCGCTGACCGGTCCCGAGCGGACGTTGATCGTCACCGGCGTCGCGCACGCCGCCGCGGTCGCCCGGCAGCTCGTCGGCGTGCCGGAGGACAACATCCTCGTCGAGCCGTCGCCGCGTGACTCGTGCGCGGCCATCGCCCTCGCGGCCGCCGTCATCGCACGCCGCGACCCCGAGGCGATCATGGGCTCCTTCGCGGCGGACCACCTCATCGCGAACGGTGAGAAGTACGTCGAGGTCGTCCGCCAGGCCATGGCCGGCGCCGAGCAGGACCTCCTCATGACCGTCGGCATCAATCCGACGCGGCCCGAGACGGGATACGGCTACCTGCAGTGCGGCGGCCCCATCGGCGACGGGCCCGTGCTCAGGGTCGAGGAGTTCAAGGAGAAGCCCGCGTACGACATCGCCGAGCAGTACGTGAAGTCTGGCAACTATCTGTGGAACGCCAGCATGTTCGTCTGGAAGGTGGAGGTCTTCCTCAACGAACTGGCGCGTCAGCAGCCCCAGCTGCACGCCGGCGTCCAGCGCATCGCCGTCGCGTGGGACACCCCGAACCGCGAGGAGGTGCTCGGCGACGTCTGGTCGACGCTTCCGAAGATCTCGGTGGACTACGCCGTGATGGAGGGCGCCGCCGCGGCGGGCAAGGTCGGCACGGTCGGCGGCGAGTTCGGCTGGAACGACGTCGGTGACTTCCACACGCTCGGCGAAGTGCTCAGCGCCGACCTGGCCGGCAACGTCGTCCTCGGATCGGCGAGTGACGGAGACAAGGCCGACGACGGCCCCGGCGTCCTGCTGCAGGACGCCGAGCGGCTTGTCGTCGTGCCGCAGTCGGGCCGGCTCGTGGCGGCGCTCGGCGTACGAGATCTGATCATTGTGGATACCCCGGACGCTGTCCTGGTGTGCCCGCGCGACCGGGCACAGGACGTCAAGCAGATCGTTGACGAGCTCAAGGGCCGCGGAGCCCACGGCTACGTCTAGGTCTTCCGATCGAAGGGCCCCGCGACGTGCGGGGCCCTGTTTTATGCGCCCGGCTTTCACGCGCCCGGTTCTCATGCGCCCGGCTTTCACGCGCCCGGCTCTCAGGCGCCCGGCACGTCGGCGGCGCCCGCCGGTTCGGTGCGACCAGCTGTACAGGTAGGGTCCGGCACGCCGCCGATCCGCCGCAGGGCCGGCGCGAGTTGCTGGTGTACGCCGTCCGCGAGCGGGCTGGGCAGGGCGTCGGGGGCGAACCAGCCCAGCGCGGCCGATTCCTCGCTGACCCGTTCGACGGCTCCGGGCGGGCAGAGCAGCGCGTACCGCACGTCGTAGTGCACGGACGAGGTGGCGGGGGAGCCGCACCGTACGGGGTGGATGTCCACGTCGATCGGATTCGGTAACAGCTGGAGGCCGTCGATGCCGGACTCCTCGGTGGCCTCGCGGAGGGCGGCGGCCGCGAGGGTGACATCGCCCGGTTCGCAGTGGCCGCCGAGCTGCATCCACATCCCCAGCCGCCCGTGCAGGCAGAGCAGCACCCGGCCGGTGCCGTCGAGCACGAGGGCGCTCGCGGTGACGTGTCCCGCCCGGTGTCCGCGGGTCAAGGCGACCGGTCCGGCCGACAGCAGGTCGAGGGTTCGTTTACGGGCCCCGGCGGCGGCGGGACTGGTGGCGGCCCAGTCGCGCAGGGTCCGGAGAGCGTCGGCGTACAGGTCACTCACGGCTGCGCAACGATCAGCCGTACGACGAGGTCGTCGTCCGTGGCCGGGGTCGTGGTGAAACCCTCGGCGGCGAGTGCCGCCCGCAGCCGGTGGACGTCGGCCCCGAACCGGATCAGAGCGGCGTGTCCGGCCCCGGCCGGCGGTTCGCAGCGGACGACCGCCGAGGTGGTGGCGCCGACGGCAGAGGCCGACAGGCTGGTGCCGGGGGCGATGACCTCCATGACCAGCTCGATCGCACGCCTGACACCGGCGAGGTCCACCGCGCCCATGGAGGCCGCGCTGGGCGGGACGCCGTTCGGGAGGAGGGCGGCAGTGAGCAGGCCGAGGCTGCGCGCCTCAGCCGTACCCAGGGAGAACATGTCCTCGGCACCGGGCCGGACCAGCGCCGCGGCCCCAGCCTCCGGTGACGTCGTGCGCCAGGGGTAGCCACGCACCACCGCGACCGGGACCTGGTCGCACTTGCCCTTGACGAGTTCGCCCGCGCCGGCGAGTTCGTCGATGACGGCCATCTGCGTGAGGTGGAGTTCGTTGCCGTAGGGGTCGGTCTCGCCGCGGTGGTCACGCAGGGCGGCGATGCCCGCGGCGCCGAGGGCGACGTCGGTGAGCCCGTTGCGCCAGGGGCGGCCCATGGTGTCGGAGACGATGACGGCGACGTCCAGGCCACGGTCGGTGAACGCCGTGCGCAGTGCGTGGGCGGAGGCGTCGGGGTCCATGGGGAGCAGGACCAGGTGGGTCTTGTCGACGTTGGAGGCGTCGATGCCCGCGGAGGCCATCACGAAGCCGTGGTGCGTCTGCACGATCGTGGTCGGGCCCCGGGTGGCCACCACCCGGGCGGTCTCGGCGGCGAGGGTTTCGGCGCGGGCCAGCTCGCGGTCCGCCCCGTCGGCGGGGACCTCGACGAGGCGGCCCTCGGCCTTCGAGATGATCTTGCTGGTCACGACGAGGATGTCGCCGTCCCGCAGCCACGGCGCCGCGCCGCCGATCAGGGCGGCCAGATCGTCGCCCATCGTGACGTCGCCGATGCCGTGGACCGGGAGAACCTCCAAACCGTCCGTCACGCGGTCACCCCCGCCAGGTCCAGGGCCGCGGCGGCCATCGCCGACGTCGTGTCCTCGCCGGTCATCCACAGCGGAACGGCCCGGACCGGTACGCCGTCCACGGCCGTGCCGTCGTCGGCGGTGTCGACGAGCCAGCCGTCGAGCAGACCGCCCGCGGTGCGGGCGCCGTACAAGGCGCCGACGCCCGCGGCGCTGCACTCGACGCTGACGGTGGCGAGGCAGCGCTCGGCCATGCCGCGGACGGCGACGCCCCCGATGATCGGCGAAACCCCCACTATGGGAGCCCGGCCGCTGGTCAGAGCCTCTTTGATGCCGGGTACGGCGAGCACCGGCGCGATGCTGACCACGGGATTGCTGGGCGCGACGAGCACGACATCCGCCGCGGCGACGGCGTCGAGGATCCCGGCGGCCGGCTTCGCCGCGTCGGCACCCACGAAGACGAACCGGTGGGTCGGGACCTCGCCGCGGTGTCGTACCCACCATTGCTGGAAGTGGACGGCCCTGCGTTCGCCGTCCAGGTCGACCACGACGTGGGTCTCCACGCGGTCGTCGGTGGCCGGCAGCAGGCGTACCCCCGGCTGCCAGCGGTCGCAGAGCGCCTCGGTGACGGCGGACAGCCGGTACCCGGCGTTCAGCATGGACGTCCGGACCAGGTGCGTCGCGATGTCCTTGTCGCCCAGCCCGAACCAGGTGGGCTCCGCCCCGTACGCGGCCAGCTCCTCCTTGACAGCCCAGGTCTCGCCCACCCGGCCCCAGCCGCGTACGGGGTCCGCCGCGCCGCCCAGGGTGTACATGCAGCTGTCCAGGTCCGGGCAGATCCGCAGACCGTGCATGGAGACGTCGTCGCCCACGTTGACGACGGCGGTGACCTCCGCGTCCAGCCGGCGGGCCAGCGCCCGTACGCCCATCAGGAAACGCGCGCCGCCGATTCCGCCGGCCAGGACCACGATCCGCATCCCGCCATCCTTGCGCACCCCCACCCGGACGACCTACCCGGCGCCGCCCGGTGGCTCCTTCGGGGGTGGGTTCGGTCTAGTCTGATCACGGTCTACCACTGATAGCTGAGCGCTAACACCGAACGATGAGGGGTCAGCCGTGACGAGGGAACCGTCCGGGCCGCGTCAGGCCACGCTTGCACTCCGGGAACCCGGCGCCTTGGTCCTGCTCGGAGCGACCGCGCTGATCCAGCTCGTCGGGCTGATCAGTCTGGTACCCGACAACGACTTCGACCGGGGTTTCACCTCCCGGGCCCAGCAGAGCTTCTTCACCTTCGTCGACCTCGCCACGATCGTGTTTCCCGTGCTGGCGGTCCTGTTGGTCACCCACCTCGGCCCGCAGAGCCCCAAGGCCAGGACCTTCACGCTCGCCGCACTGGTCGAGCTGGGTTTCTCCGCGTTCATGGGCCTACTCTTCGGCTTCCTGATCGGCCTGGTCAACATCTCGGACACGAGCGCCAGGCTGGTCTTCGAGGAACTGTTGCGCCGGGGTGCCTGGCTCGCCGTCCTCGGCCTCGCCGGCTGGGCGGTCCTCACGATCTTCCGTACGCTCGCCCCGGCCGGTCCCGCCGGTTACCCGGCCGCCCCCGGCTGGGGCGGTGCCGGTGGCTACCCGCCGCCCGGCCAGCCCCCGCAGGGCTACGGGCAGCCGCAGGCGTACGGCCAGCAGCCGCAGGCGTACGGCCAGCCCCAGACGTACGGCCAGCCCGCTCCCCAGTACGGCGACCCGCAGTACGGCGCCCAGCCGCAGTACGGCGCCCAGTACGGCGACCAGGCCCCGTCGAGCGTCCCGCCCGCCTCGGGCCCCCCGGCGAGCAGCCCGGCCGCGGGCGGCCAGTGGGGCTCGCCGCCACCGGCCTACGGGCAGCCGCAGGCCAACCCGGGTGCCTTCGCCGAGCCGACCCAGGCGTTCGGGCGGTCGGCGGCGGAGCAGCCGGAGCAGCCGGAGCAGACCGGCTGGCCGCAGCCGCCCGCCCCGGGCGACGACGACCCGGGTCACCGTCATAGCTGACACCTGTCGACCCGGCCGCGTCTCCGCATCGGGGGCGCGGCCGGTGTGTTTTCACCGCCCCCGGGCGGGGGAACGCGTACCAGGCACGGCCTAGGCTGCACGGGTGGCTGACGAGCGCGTTCGAGTCGTGTTGAGCCCGAGCCGGAGGATGCCGAGCGAGGCCAGTGTGCGCCGGGCGTTGCGCCGGGCGGCGGACGGCCGGGTGGTCGACGTCGCCGAGGCGACGGTGCTGCTGGGCGCAGGCGGGGAGCACCTGGAGGAACTGCTCGACGTCGCGGGCGCGATCCGCGACCGGGGTCTGCGGGAGGCGGGCCGGCCGGGTGTCGTCACGTACTCGAAGAAGGTCTTCATTCCGCTGACCCGGCTGTGCCGGGACCGCTGCCACTACTGCACCTTCGCGACGGTGCCGCACCGGCTGCCCGCGCCGTTCCTGGAACGGGACGAGGTCCTGGCGATCGCCCGGGAGGGTGCGGCGCAGGGCTGCAAGGAGGCCCTCTTCACGCTGGGTGACCGGCCCGAGGAGCGCTGGCCGGCGGCGCGCCACTGGCTGGACGAGCGCGGTTTCGACTCGACGCTGGACTACGTACGGGCCTGCGCGATCGCGGTGCTCGAGGAGACCGGGCTGCTTCCGCACCTGAATCCGGGCGTGCTGAGCTGGGCGGATATGCAGCGGCTCAAGCCGGTGGCGCCGAGCATGGGGATGATGCTGGAGACGACGGCGACCCGGCTGTGGTCCGAGCCGGGCGGCCCGCACTTCGGCTCGCCTGACAAGGAGCCTGCGGTACGGCTGCGCGTCCTGGACGACGCGGGCCGGGTCGGGGTGCCGTTCACGACGGGCATCCTCATCGGCATCGGCGAGAACCTGACCGAGCGCGCCGAGTCCCTCTTCGCGATCCGCCGCTCGGCTCGGGAGTACGGGCACATCCAGGAGGTCATCGTCCAGAACTTCCGCGCCAAGCCGGACACGGCGATGCGCGGGATACCGGACGCGGAACTGCACGAGCTGGCCGCCACCGTCGCCGTGGCGCGGATCGTGCTCGGTCCCCGGATGCGGATCCAGGCCCCGCCGAACCTGATCGACGACGAGTTCACGCTGCTGCTCCGGGCCGGTATCGACGACTGGGGCGGCGTCTCCCCCCTCACGCCGGACCACGTGAACCCGGAACGCCCGTGGCCGCGGATCGAGGAGCTGGCCCGCCGCACCACGATGGCCGGGTTCGGCCTGCGCGAGCGCCTGACGATCTACCCGGAGTACGTGCTGCGCGGGGACCCGTGGCTCGATCAGCGACTGGTCACCCACGTACGCGCGCTGTCCGAGCGGGAGACCGGTCTCGCCGACGAGAACGCGGTGCCGCAGGGCCTGCCCTGGCAGGAGCCGGACGAGGTGTCCAGCACGGGCCGTACGGACCTGTACGCCGGCATCGACACCCGGGGGCGCACCGACGACCGCCGGGGAGACTTCGACGAGGTGTACGGCGACTGGGCCGAGGTGGCCGCGCACGTCACCGCGGAGCCGGAGCGCGCCGACACCGATGTGCTCGCGGGGTTGCGGCTGGCGCAGGCCGACCCGGCGGCGCTGCTGCGACCGGAGCACGAGGACAAGGCGCTCGCGCTGTTCCACGCGGACGGCTCCGCCCTCGACGAGCTGGCCCGGATCGCCGATGATCTGCGGCGCGACGCGGCCGGCGACGACATCACGTACGTCGTGAACCGGAACATCAACTTCTCGAACGTCTGCTACGTGGGCTGCCGGTTCTGCGCGTTCGCCCAGCGCGAGCGCGACGCGGACGCGTACCGGCTCAGTGTCGATCAGGTCGCCGACCGGGCCGAGGAGGCCTGGCGGGACGGTGCGACCGAGGTCTGCATGCAGGGCGGCATCGACCCGAAGATGCCGGTGACGGCGTACGCGGATCTGGTACGGGCGATCAAGGCGCGGGTGCCGGGAATGCACGTGCACGCGTACTCGCCGATGGAGATCGTCACCGCTGCCGCGAAGGCCGGGGTCAGCGTTCGCGAGTGGCTGATCGGCCTGCGTGAGGCGGGCCTGGACACCATCCCGGGTACGGCGGCGGAGATCCTCGACGACGACGTGCGCTGGGTGTTGACCAAGGGCAAACTCCCGGCGTCCGCCTGGGTCGACGTGGTGACGACCGCGCACGAGGTGGGTTTGCGGTCCAGCTCCACGATGATGTACGGCCACGTCGACCATCCGAGGCAGTGGCTGGGCCATTTCCGGGTGCTGGCCGGGATCCAGGACCGTACCGGTGGGTTCACGGAGTTCGTGGGTTTGCCGTTCGTGCACACGAACGCCCCGATCTACCTGGCCGGTATCGCCAGGCCCGGTCCGAGCCGGCGGGAGAACCGGGCCGTGCACGCCATGGCCCGGGTGCTGCTGCACGGGCGGATCTCCAATATCCAGTGTTCGTGGGTGAAGCTCGGCGACGGGGGAACGACCACGATGCTCAACGGCGGTTGCAACGATCTCGGCGGCACGTTGATGGAGGAGACGATCTCCCGGATGGCGGGTTCGGAGCACGGTTCGGCCCGTACCGTCGCGCAGTTGAAGGCCCTTGCCGCCGCGGTTGGGCGCCCTGCCCGGGAGCGCACCACGCTGTACGGCCGGGTCGGCTGACCCGGTTTTTCACCCCAACGCGCCGATGGGGCGTTACCCCGGACGGCTCTCACTCGATAGGGCATGAACAGGCCTCGGCGAATGCCGGTGGCTGTGGCCCTATTTAGCAGGTTCGGCTTGACGACGCACGCATTACACGCGTGTAATTTCCAGTGGGGTTGTTCGAATGAGTCATGCTTTATGCCTCGGTTCGGGCAAATAGCACGCCTTCGTGCGTGGGGGGTCAGCGTCGGCATCGCTGTCGGCGCGGAAAAGGAGGCACGCCGATGGAGGCCCAGGTAGTTGAGGGTGCGGACCTGATCGGAGACGCGCCGGAATGGCAGGAACGGGCCCTGTGCTCGCAGACGGACCCGGAAGCGTTCTTCCCGGAGAAGGGTGGCTCGACCCGCGAGGCCAAGCGCATCTGCGGCCGCTGCGAGGTCAAGAACGAGTGCCTCGAGTACGCGCTCGGCCACGACGAGCGGTTCGGCATCTGGGGCGGTCTCTCCGAACGGGAGCGCCGCAAGCTCAAGCGCCGAGTCGCCTGAGCCGATCGGACGGGATGCTGTCCTCGGCGGCGCTGGGGGGCCCGCTCAGGACAGCTCGTCCGGATCCACCCCGAGCAGGTTGGCCACCTGCTCGATGATCACGTCGTGCACCAGGTCCGCGAGGTCTTCCCGGTCCATCGCACGGAACTCCAACGGCCGCCGGTACAGCACGATCCGCGGCGGCAGCTCCTGCCTGCCCGGTCGCCCCGGCAGCAGGCGGGCCAGCGGGACCTCGCCGTCCTCGAGCACATCGGAGTCATAGACGTTCAGCTCCGGCGGAACGTCCTCCACGGCGAACTCGACGCCGGCCAGCTCCTGCGCGTAGCGCCGCTCCAGGGTCTCCACCGTGTCGAGCACCAGGTCGTCGAAGATCTCCGCCTTCGTCCGCGACAGCGGCACCGTCGCCGGGACGAGGCGTCCGCGCAACCCTCTGCCGTGCCTGTCACGCCGAGCGGGCCGTCCGGGACCGGCTGCGCGCGCGGCCTCGGTGTCCGGGCGGCGCTTGTCGGGGGTCGTCACCCGGTCAGCGTAACCGGCCGGCGATCCGTGCCGCGCCCCCGCGGCGATCCGGGGCGGCCTGACGATCCGATCGCGGTCGGATTGTGATTATGGGGTGTCGGGCGTGTCGTGGCTGTGCGCGGTGCGGGGGCGATACCGTGCCGCCGTGAGGTCACCACGGCGCTGCTCCCGCAACGGCTGCCCCCGGCAGGCGGTTGCCACGCTGACCTATGTCTACAACGAATCCACGGCCGTCGTCGGGCCACTCGCGGCGTTCGCCGAACCGCACACGTACGACCTCTGCGAACCCCATGCCCGTACGCTGACCGCCCCGCGCGGCTGGGAACTCGTCCGGCACGACGGTGAGTTCGCCCCGCCTCCGCCCACTACCGACGATCTCGTGGCCCTTGCCGAGGCCGTCCGCGAGGCGGCCCGTCCCGCGCCCCCGCCCCGTCCCGAGGCGCACGACGATCTCCCCGGTCACCAGACCGGCCGCCGCGGCCACCTCCGCGTCATCCCGCCTTCCTGACCCGGGCCGCGGAAGCGGCACACGCCCGCGTGGCGGTGGCCGGAAACGCGTGAAATGATCAGCGCTCCGAGCCGGTGGCGACGATGCACGACCGGCGACGATGCACGACCGGCGGCGATGCGCGACCGGCATAGCCGCCGGGTAGCCGACGAGGTCGCGACCGCAGCCAGGAGCCGTGATGCGCCGCCCCCTTCCGCCCGAGCTCTGCCCGCCCGAGGCCACCGCCGTCGTGTCCGCGATGAGGGTGGGGCGCCGGGCGCTGCTCGGCGGCGCCGCCGCGATGACCATGGCCGCCTGCGGCACCAAGGGCACCCGGCAGACCGCCGCGAGCTGCGTGACCGACGACCGCTCCGCCGTGGAGAAGACGCTCGCGTTCTCGAACTGGCCGCAGTACATCGACACCGAGGGCGACAAGCGGCCCTCCCTGGACGCGTTTCAGGCCAAGACCGGCATCACGGTGACGTACACCGAGGACATCAACGACAACGACCAGTTCTTCGGCAAGATCCAGCAGCAGCTGGCCGCCTGCCAGCCGACCGGGCGGGACGTCATCGTGCTCAGCGACTGGCTCGCCGGCCGGATGATCCGGCTGGGCTGGGTGCAGAAGCTCGACCCGGCCGCCATGCCGAACGTCGCCGCGAACCGCCTGCCGTCGCTGCGGAACCGATCCGTCGACCCGGGGGACACCTACGCGATCCCGTGGCAGGGCGGGCTCGCGGCTCTCGCGTACAACGGCGACGTGACGACCGAGGTACGGACGGTCGACGAGCTGCTGACCCGTCCCGACCTCAAGGGCCGGGTGACGCTGCTCAAGGAGATGCGCGACACCATGGGCCTGCTGCTCCTGGCGAACGGTCACGACCCGTCGAACTTCACCGCCGCGCAGTTCGACGACGCGCTCGCGAGGCTCAAGCGGGCCGTCGACGTCGGTCAGATCCGCGCATTCACCGGCAACGAATACACGGCCGAACTGGCCCGCGGAGACATCGCCGCCTGCTTCGGCTGGTCCGGCGACGTGCTCCAGCTCAGCGGGGAGAACGAGAAGATCAGGTTCGTCCCGCCGGAGTCGGGTCTGATGATCTACTCGGACGACATGCTGGTGCCGAACCAGGCGGCGCACAAGGCGAACGCCGAGAAGCTGATGGACGACTACTACCAGCCGGAGGTGGCCGCCGTGGTCGCCGCCAGCGTCAACTACATCTGCCCGGTGCAGGGTGCGCAGGCCGCGATGGAGAAGATCGACCCGGCGCTCGCCGCCAACCCGCTCGTGTTCCCGACACCCGAGCTGCTCGCGAAGGCAAAGGGCTTCATGGCCCTCGACGAGGCGACCGCGAAGGGCTACGAGGCGACGTTCCAGTCGGTCATCGGCGCATGACCGAATTGCGCCTGGAGGGGCTGACCAAGCGCTTCGGAGAAGTCACCGCCGTCGACGGGCTGGATCTGACCGTGCCGCAGGGGTCGTTCTTCGCGCTGCTCGGGGCATCCGGCTGCGGCAAGACCACCACGCTGCGGATGGTGGCGGGACTGGAGGAGCCCACGGCCGGCCGGATCCTGCTCGGCGACAGGGACATCACCGGGCTGCGGGCGTACCGGCGGCCGGTCAACACGGTGTTCCAGAGCTACGCGCTGTTCCCGCACCTCGACGTGGCGGAGAACGTCGCGTTCGGCCTGCGCCGCCGCGGGGTGCGGGGAACCGCCGACGTGGACGCGATCCTCGGCCTGGTCCAGCTCGGAGGTCTCGCGAAGCGCCGCCCCGCGCAGCTCTCCGGCGGCCAGCAGCAGCGGGTCGCCCTCGCCCGCGCCCTGGTCAACCGCCCCCAGGTGCTGCTTCTCGACGAACCGCTCGGTGCCCTCGACCTGACGCTGCGGCGCCGGATGCAGATCGAACTCAAGCGGATTCAGACCGAGGTCGGGATCACGTTCGTGCACGTCACGCACGACCAGGAGGAGGCCATGTCGATGGCCGACACGGTCGCTGTGATGAACGCCGGCCGGGTCGAGCAGCTCGGCCGTCCCGCCGAGATCTACGAGTTCCCGCAGACGCCGTTCGTCGCCACCTTCCTCGGCCAGTCGAACCTGCTCGCCGCCGAGGTGGTCGGCCGCGGCGCGGACATCGCGGTCTCGGCCTACGGGCTGCGCTTCTCGGTGCCCGCGAGCCGCAGCCGGGCCGCGGGCACGCAGGCTTATCTGGGGATACGCCCGGAGAAGGTGCACCTGACGGCTGCCGCGCCGGACGTTCCGGCCGGTCACTGTGCCGTCGGCTGTGTGGTGACCGACTCGTCGTACATCGGGGTCAGCATCCGGTACCTGGTCCGGGCACCGTGGGGCACCGAGCTGGCCGTCTTCGCCCCGAACTCGGGCGCCGCCGCTCCCGTCGCCGTCGGCAGCGAGGTCGTCGCCTACTGGGACCCCCGACACTCGTTCCTGCTCGGCCGTGAACCCGGTGCCGGGGACGCCACATCGGCGGTCGCACCCGAACCCACCGGAGTGCCGGCGTGAGGGTGAGCGGCACCGCCCGCCGTCTGCTGTCGCCGTGGCTGCTCGCGCTGCCCGCCCTGGTCTGGCTCGTGCTGTTCTTCGCGGTCCCGGCCGTGCAGCTCTTCGCCACCAGCCTGTACGACCCGTCCGGCTCCCTGACCGACGGGTACGCGATGACGTGGGCGTTCGGCAACTACGCCGACGCGCTCGCAGCGTACTGGCCGCAGCTGCTGCGCTCGATCGGCTACGCCGGGATCGCCACCACCGCGTGCCTGCTGCTCGGCTACCCGCTCGCGTACCTGATCGCCGTACGGGCGGGACGCTGGCGGAACCTGGTGCTGGTGCTGGTCGTCGCGCCGTTCTTCACCAGCTTCCTGGTCCGTACGCTGGCCTGGAAGGCGATCCTGTCGGACAACGGTGCCCTGGTCACCGTGCTGCGCGAGGTGCACCTGCTGGCGCCGGACGGGCGGCTCCTCGCCACACCGTTCGCGGTGATCGCGGGTCTCACGTACAACTTCCTGCCCTTCATGGTGCTGCCCCTCTACGCGAGCCTGCAGCGCCTCGACGGACGCCTCCTGGAGGCGGCCGCCGACCTGTACGCGAACCCGGCGGGAACGTTCCGGCACGTCACGTGGCCGTTGTCGCGGCCCGGTGTGATCGCCGGGACGTTGCTCACGTTCATCCCCGCCGTCGGCGACTACATCAACGCCGACCTGCTCGGCACCCCGCGCACTGCGATGATCGGCACCGTCGTCGACTCGGCGTTCCTGGTCCGCCTCGACTACCCGCAGGCCGCGGCCCTGTCGGTCCTGCTGATGGCGACGATCCTGCTGCTGGTGCTCCGCTACGTGCGCAGTTCTCCCGTGTCGGAGCTGCTGTGAGGCGGCCGCCGTGGAGTGTGCTCGCCGGGCTGGTGGTACTGGCGTACCTGCTGCTGCCCGTGGCCGTCGTCATCGGCCTGTCGTTCAACGCCCCGTCGAGCCGGCTCTCGTACGACTTCCACCGCTTCACCCTCGCGAACTGGGCGAACCCGTGCGGCCCCGCCGACATGTGCGCGTCGGTGCTGCGGAGCGCCCAGATCGGCTTCCTGGTGACCGTACTGTCCACGCTCCTCGGCACGCTGCTGGCGTTCGCGCTGGTCCGGTACCGGTTCCGCGGCCGGGGCGCGGTGAACCTGCTGGTCTTCCTGCCGATGGCGACGCCCGAGGTGGTGCTCGGATC
The DNA here is from genome assembly GCA_966211315.1 of uncultured Micromonosporaceae bacterium. Classification (GTDB taxonomy): domain Bacteria; phylum Actinomycetota; class Actinomycetes; order Mycobacteriales; family Micromonosporaceae; genus CBIHNN01. Next base: position 44,192 of record CBIHNN010000015.1, read on the forward strand.
GTCGCTGCTGGCACTGTTCACGGCGGGCGCCGTACCGCTCGGGTTCTGGACCGTGGTCATCGCCCACGTGATGTTCTGTGTCTCGTTCGTCGTCGTGGTGGTCAAGGCCCGCCTCGCCGGCCTCGACCCCCGGTTGGAGGAGGCCGCCGCCGACCTGTACGCATCCCCCTGGCAGACCTTCCGCACGGTGACGCTGCCGCTCACCCTGCCCGGCATCGTCGCAGGTGCCCTGCTGGCGTTCTCGCTCTCCTTCGACGACTTCATCGTGTCGAACTTCAATGCGGGCACGACGATCACGTTCCCGATGTACGTCTGGGGGACCGCCCAGCGCGGCATCCCGGCCCAGGTCAACGTCATCGGCACCGCGATGTTCGCGCTGGCTGTCGCGGGCGTCGCCGCGACCACCCTGCGCCGCCGCCGTTGACCCGCCCCCGTTGACCCGCCCCCGCTGATGTCAATGGGCGCCCACGGGCTCGACCGAGGCCGCGACGCCGGGTGCGACTTCGCGCAGCTCGGCGAGGACCGCCTCGGTGTCGTCGTCGGGCACCTCGTCGAGCGCGGCCGACAGCAGCGGGAGCGCGTCGTCGTCGGAGAACCGTTCGAAGGCGACGGCGGCGGCGAGGATGCGTTCCCGTGTGGGCCGGTCCGCCTCGGCGGAGATTCTCAGCAGCGGGCACAGCTGGGCGAGGTTCCGCTCGCGCAGCCGGCGCGACCAGGCGAGGGCGCGGTGCAGCGGCAGGAGCCTGCCGAGCTGGCCGATCACCCCGAGGACGGCCAGCTCCTCGTCCGGGACGGCGAAGAGTGCGTCGAGCAGTTCGTCGGCGAGCTCGGCCGGCGCCTCCCGGGCGCTGTAGAGCAGCGTGCCCCGGCCCTTGGCGGGTACGAGCGCGACGGCCTCGGCCAGCCCTGACCCGTCGGCGATGAACGCCTCGGCCATCTCGGCCACGGTCAGCGGGACGATCCCCGTGCGCAGCACGGCCCGGAGCCGGTCGGTGGCCTCCCGGTAGCGGCCGAGCCGGAACAGGCTCTTGATCTCGATCTCGGCGAGCTGGTCACGGTCGGCGACGGTGGGTGCCTCCGCGGTCGGCTCGCCGGGCAGGCGCCGGGTGCTTTCGACGGCGAGCAGGTAGTCGCCCTCGGCGAACCGGATGCGCGCCTCCCACTCGTGCGCGTTGTGCCGCGGGGCGGCGCGTTCGCGTAGCTCGTCGAGGGCCTTGTTGGCGGCGGCGAGTTCACCGAGCGGGATGAGCGAATTCATCAGGGTCTTGAGCGCGGCCTCGTAGACACCGCCGCGGGCGTCGCCGTCGATGACCTCCCGGCACAGGCGGGCTGCGGCGGTGAAGTCCTCGGCGATGATGGCCGTACGGGCCTTCTCCAGCAGGGTGGCGGCGGCCGTCTGCAGCTCGGTGGGTGTCTTCGGCGGGCGGCGCAGGTTGCGGGCGTGTCCCGGTTCGGCGGGCGCGTCGGCGTGCTGCACGACGAGGCAGTTCAGGACGTTCGGCGTGTCGATCGGTTCGCCGCCGATGCGGTCGATGACGTACTCGTGGACGCGGCCGGTGAAGCGGGCCCGGGCGCGGCGGAACAGTCGCATCCGCATCGCCGGCGTGGTCTCCGGCGCCCCTTCGGCGCGGGCGCTCGGGCGTACCGGCACCAGGAACGTGTCCATGCCGGCGAGGAGCAGCGTGTCGCGGACGGCCTTCGGGTCGCCGGTGAGGGTCTCGTCGGCGTCGAGGCACAGCACCCATTCGCCGTTCGCGGCCTCGATCGCCCGGCTGCGGGTGGCGCCGTAGTCACAGTCCCAGCGCCCGTCGACGAACCGGACGCCGTGCTCGGCGGCGATCTCCCGGGTGCGGTCGTCCGAGCCGAGGTCGTACACGACGATCTCGTCCGCGAACGGGCGTACCGAGTCCAGCGTCCCCGCGAGGGTCTGGGCGTCGTTCCTCGTCAGCAGCACCGTGGACAGGAACGGGCCGTGGCCGGGGGCCAGGGCCCGCAGCGAGCACCGGCCACTGTCGAGGTGCGCCACGACGGCCTCGTGCACGACGACGAGCCGGCCCCGGCCGCGCAGCTTCTCGAAGTCGGTGCCTGCGGCTGTGAGCGCGTCCCGGCGGACGGCGACGCAGACCGGGCCGAGCGTGTCGGTCGTCCGCCGCTGGCCGCGGTGCTGATGCCGCCATTTGCGGGCGAACTGCTTGAACGCGTCGGGTGTCTTGAGTTCCGCCGCGGGTACGTCGGCGCGCTGCGGCCCGGCGGTCAGCTGGCAGCGGGGCCCCGCGGCCACGACGCCGGGGTCGGTCATCGCCTCGGCGACCGGTTCGAGCCAGTGCGGCGGCAGGAGTACGTCCCCGTCGACCAGCACGACCACCGGGTGGGTGGTGGCGTCGACGCCTCGGCTCCAGGCGCTGCCGATCCGGCCGCTGTCGTCCTCGACGACGGTGAGCCAGCTGGCGTCGGCCACCTCGCGTTGCAGATCCGTACGGTCGCCCGGCACGACGCAGACGACCTCGTCGTGCTGGTCCCGGCTCAGCCGCAACGACTCCAGGCAGGTGCGGAAGACGTCGGGGGCGCCGCTCGCGACGACGATGACGGAGACAGGGGATCGGCTCACAAGGGACCGATCGTCACAACCCGTCTATACCTGAGCGGTAACCGTAAAACAACCTGCCCGCCGGGTTCTCCGTCAGTTCGGGCCATCACTGCCCTGGCGCCGACCGCTCACCGGCGAACCAACCGGGCCGATCCGGCATAGGCTGTTCCGGTGGAGTCGACAGCGTTCTATGTCGCCGGACGGCCGAGCCACGGCGCCGACGAGGTGATCGTTTCGCACCCGTTCGACGGGTCACCGGTGGGCCGTACCTCCTATGCCACGCCGGAGCAGGTCGAAGCCGCCGTCGCCGCCGCGGCCGGTGTGGCGGCGGAGGCCGCTGTCCTGCCCGCGCACGTCCGAGCGGCGGCCCTGGACCAGGTGTCGCGCCGCCTCGCGGAGCGGGCGGACGACGTCGCGCAGCTGATCACGGCGGAGAACGGCAAGCCGCTGAAGTGGGCGCAGGTCGAGGTGGCGCGGGCAGGATCGGTGTTCCGGCTGGCCGCGGAGGAGGCCCGGCGGTTCGCGGGTGATCTGCAACGTCTCGACACCGACGCCGGAGGCGTGGGCCGGCTCGCGGTCGTACGGCGGGTGCCGCGCGGGCCGGTGCTGGGGATCTCGCCGTTCAACTTTCCGCTGAATCTGGTCGCCCACAAGGTCGCCCCGGCGATCGCCGTCGGAACCCCCATCGTGGTGAAGCCCGCGCCCGCGACGCCGCTGACGGCGCTCCTGTTGGGCGAACTACTCGCCGCCACGGACCTGCCCGAGGGCATGTTCTCGGTGCTGCCCGTCCCGAATGAGCAGGCCGGTGTGCTGGTCGGGGACCCGCGGCTGCCGGTGGTGTCGTTCACCGGGTCCGGGCCGGTCGGCGCGGCGATCCGGCGCCAGGTGCCGGAGAAGCACGTGACGCTGGAGCTGGGTGGCAACGCCGCGGTTCTGATCTGCCAGGACTGGGCGTCCGACGGGGACCTGACCTGGGCGGCGCAGCGCATCGCGACGTTCGGCACGTACCAGGCCGGGCAGTCCTGCATCGCGGTCCAGCGGGTGTATGTGCACGAATGGCTCTACGACGGCTTCCTGCCGCGGCTGCTCGACGCGGTCGCCAAGCTCGGCGCCGGCGACCCCCGCGACGCCGCCACCGACGTCGGCCCGATGATCTCCGTCGATGCCGCCCGCCGCGTCGAGGACTGGGTGTCGGAGGCTGTCGCCGCCGGAGCCGTCGTCGAGCACGGCGGCGACCGGGACGGCGCCACCTACCCTCCGACGGTCCTCACCAACGTGCCGAAGGACGCCAAGGTCGTCGCCGAAGAGGTCTTCGGACCGGTCCTCGTGGTGGACCGGGTCACCGACGACGCGGCCGGGTTCGCCGCCGTCAACTCCTCCGCGTACGGCCTCCAGGCCGGCGTGTTCACCCATGACGTGCAGACCGCCTTCGCCGCGCACCGGCAACTCGACGTCGGGGGCGTCATCGTCGGCGACGTCCCGTCCTACCGTGCCGACCAGATGCCGTACGGGGGTGTCAAGGGCTCCGGCGTCGGCCGCGAGGGCGTACGGTCCGCCATGGACGACTACACCGAACCGCGCGTCATGGTGCTGACCGGCCTCGAACTCTAGGATCGCCCGTCGTCGCGGATCCCGGTCGCCGGGCGGCCCCGGGTCAGGGTGTCGAGGTCCTCCTGGATCGTCCGGCCTGACGCCGCGGTGTCGGCTGCCGGAGACCACCCGTGCCCGGATCACCCTGTCGGCGAGCGATGGTGTACGCAAAGTAACGGCATGACGCCCACGAGGGGTAAATCGGCGGCGTGCATCCCGGTGTCGGTGGGCTCAGCTAGTCTCGGCCCGTTCATCACTCAACGTGGCTGAGGAGCTTGGTGTGTCTGATCTGTCCCGGATTGTCAAGGCGTACGACGTCCGCGGTACCGTTCCGGACCAACTCAACGAGACCGTCGCCCGAGCGTTGGGAACGGCGTTCGTGGACATGCTGCGGGAGTCGGGGGACGCCGCCGACCGGATCGTGATCGCGCACGACATGCGCGATTCCGGGCCGGGCCTCGCCGCCGCCTTCGTCGAGGGCGCGAACGCCGCCGGCGCCACCGTCGTGCACACCGGGCTCGGGTCGACGGACCAGCTCTACTTCGCCTCCGGATCGCTGGACCTGCCGGGCGCCATGTTCACGGCGAGTCACAATCCGGCGCAGTACAACGGCATGAAGCTCTGCCGTTCCGGGGCGCGGCCGGTCGGGCAGGACTCCGGTCTGGTCCGGGTCCGGGAGCGCGCCCAGGAGATCCTCGACAGCGGCGAAGGGCCGCAGCGTACGGAGGCGAAGGTCGAGCACCGCGACGTGCTCGCCGACTACGCCGCCCACCTACGGACCCTGGTCGACCTGTCCGGCATCCGGCCGCTGAAGGTCGTCGTCGACGCGGGCAACGGCATGGGGGGTTACACCGTGCCGGCCGTGCTGGGTGACACCGTGCTGGCGAAGCTGCCGCTCGAGATCGTGCCCCTCTATTTCGAGCTGGACGGCACGTTCCCGAACCACGAGGCCAACCCGCTGGAGCCGGCGAACCTGGTCGACCTGCAGGAGGCTGTCCGGCAGCACGGGGCCGACCTGGGTCTGGCGTTCGACGGCGACGCCGACCGGTGCTTCGTGGTGGACGAGAACGGGGACCCGGTGTCGCCGTCCGCGATCACCGCGCTGGTCGCGGCGCGGGAGCTGGTGAAGCACCCCGGTGGAACGGTGATCCACAACCTGATCACGTCGTCGGCCGTACCGGAGATCATCGCCGAGAACGGGGGCGTGCCGGTCCGTAGCCGGGTCGGGCACTCGTTCATCAAGGCGGAGATGGCCCGGACGAACGCGATCTTCGGTGGCGAGCACTCGGCCCACTACTACTTCCGCGACTTCTGGTTCGCCGACACGGGCATGCTCGCGGCGATGCACGTCCTGGCGGCGCTCGGAGAGCAGCCCGGCCCGCTGTCGCAGCTCGGTGCCGACTACGAGCGCTACGCCGCGTCCGGCGAGATCAACTCGACGGTCGGGGACGCGAAGGAGCGGATGGAGGCGGTCCGGGACGCGTACGCGGGGCAGCCCTCGGACGAACTGGACGGTCTGACGATCCGGTTCGACGACGGCGCCTGGCTGAACCTTCGGCCGTCCAACACCGAGCCGCTGCTGCGGCTCAACGTGGAGGCGCCGAAGCCGGACCGGATGGCGGCGCTGCGCGACGACGTACTCGCCATCGTGCGTGAATAGGACGCGTGGGTAGGATTTCCTCCCGCCGGTCCGTCCGTGGTGAAGGAGTTGCTGGTGGCCCTCGACCCGCAGTTGTTGGAGATTCTGGCCTGCCCCGACACCCACCATGCACCGCTTGACCACGACGCTTCGGCGCAGACGCTGACCTGCACGGAGTGTGGGCGCGTCTTCCCGGTCCGCGACGACATCCCGATCCTGCTCCTCGACGAGGCGGCGCTCCCGTCCGGGATCCCGGACGGGCAAGATGAGGAGCAGGACCAGCCCGAAGGGGAGGGGCACTGACATGGCCAACCCGATCGACGGTTCCGCCGGCTTGACCGGCCGGCGGGTCGCGGACGAGTCCCTGCTCGACGACGACCGGGCCATCGCGGCGAATGACCCGGGCGGCATGCTGCGGGCCACGGCCTCCGCGGGGCCGCAGCTGCGCGAGGCCGCCGCGCTCGCCGCCGAGGCGGATCTCAGCGCGCTGGCCGATGAGGGCCGCCCGCGGGCCGTCGTCATCGCGGGTATCGGCACGGCCGGGCGTACGGGTGACGTGCTCGCCACCGTCGCCGGGCCCCGCTGCCCGGTGCCGGTGATCGCGCACCGCAGCGCCGGCGTGCCCGGCTGGGTCGGTGCGGCGGACGTGGTGATCGCCGTGTCCGCGAGTGGGCGCAGCCCGGAGGCCCTGGGGGCGGCGGACGCCGCGGCCCGGCGAGGTGCCCGGCTCGTCGCGGTCGGCGCGCCGGACTCCGAGCTGCAGGCGGTCGCCGAGCGGGCCCGGGCGGCGTTCATCCCGGTGCCCCGGCGCGCGCCGGCCCGGGCGAGCATCTGGGGCCTCATCGTCCCGGTGCTGCTGGCGGCCCGGAACCTGGGTCTCGTCAAGGTCAACGAGGCGGACTTCGCAGAGACTGCGGCCCGGCTCGACGTGGACGCCGAGCGGTGCCGGCCGAGCGCCGAGTCGTTCGTCAACCCGGCCAAGTCGTTGGCACTGGGGCTCGCCGGGTCCGTACCCATCGTGTGGGGGTCTTCGCCCCTGGCCACGGTGGCGGCGCGCCGTTTCGCCGACACCCTGTCGGCGAACGCGCGCTACCCCGTCGTGGCGGGGGCGCTCGGTGAGGCCGGTCGTGGCCGCGTCGGTCTGCTCGACGGGGTCTTCGGCGGGCTGGCCGAGACGAACCGGGACATCTTCGCCGACCCGGACGAGGACGTCGACGAGTCGTTGACCCGGATGCGGGTGGTGTTGCTGCGCGACGGCGGTCTCAACCCGGAGGACGACGCGGACGAGCCGGTCGCCGTCGAGGAGCGCCGCGCCGACGCCGTGCAGACCCTCGCCGAGCGGCGGGGCGTGCGCTGTGACGTGGTGACGGCCGAGGGTGGTTCGGCGCTGGAGCGGCTCGCTTCGCTGGTCGCTGTTCCCGACTTCGCGTCGATCTACCTGGCGTTGGCCCATGGCCTTGACCCGATGGCGGTCCCTGCCGTGTCCGAGATGAAGGAACTCAGCACTCCGATGATCGAGGGACGAGCATGAACGACCGGAGCGAGGCGGCGTGAGCGCGGGTGGCGGTACGAAGGCGATCATCGCGGCGCTCGGGGCGAATCTCGGCATCGCGGCCACGAAGTTCGTCGCCTGGTTGCTGACGGGCTCGTCGTCGATGCTGGCTGAGGCGATCCACTCGGTAGCGGACTCCGGCAACCAGGGCCTGCTGCTGCTGGGCGGCAAGCGGGCACGGCGTAAGGCCACCCCTGAGCACCCCTTCGGGTACGGCCGTGAGCGCTACATCTACGCGTTCATCGTCTCGATCGTGCTGTTCAGCGTCGGCGGCCTGTTCGCCCTGTACGAGGCGTGGCACAAGTTCGTCGATCCCCACCCGATCGACAAATGGCACGCGGTGCCGGTGGTGGTGCTGGTGGTGGCGATCGGGCTGGAGACCTACTCGTTCAAGACGGCGATCAGCGAGTCGAACCGGATCCGTGGCGCCACGAGCTGGGTGAAGTTCGTACGCCGGGCCAAGGCGCCGGAGCTGCCGGTCGTGCTGCTGGAGGATCTGGGCGCGCTGATCGGTCTGGTGTTCGCCCTCTTCGGGGTCGTGATGACCCTGGTGACCGGGAACGGTCGCTGGGACGCGGTCGGCACCGCGATGATCGGTCTGTTGCTCGTCGCGATCGCGGTGATCCTCGCCGTCGAGACGAAGAGCCTGCTGCTCGGTGAGGGTGCGAGCCTCGAGGACGTGGCCAAGATCGAGGCGGCGATCGCCACCTCGCCCGGCGTCGAGCGGATCATTCACATGAAGACGCTGCACCTGGGTCCGGAGGAGCTGCTCGTCGCCGCGAAGATCGCGGTGCGGCCGAGTGACCTCGCCGCGGACCTGGCCCGCCGCATCAACGAGACCGAGGCGCGGATCCGGGCGGCGGTTCCGATCGCGCGGGTGATCTACCTGGAACCGGACATCTACCGGGCCGAACAGGTGCAGGCGGGGCAGGCCCAGGCGGGGCAGGCCCAGGCGGAGAGCCCGGTGCCGGCGACTGAGGCGGTGGCATGAGCGTCCACCCGATGCACGGTGTGGTCCGGCCGTATGCGTGGGGGTCTACGACGTTCCTGGCGCAGTTGCAAGGGCGGGAGGCGCCGAGCGAGGGGCCGGAGGCGGAGTTGTGGCTGGGGGCCCACCCGGGCGACCCGTCCATGGTGGAGCTGCCCAGCGGGTCGGCGCGGCTGGACGTGCTGATCGCCGACGACCCGAAGCGGATGGTCGGGCCCGAGTCGGCGGCTGCGTTCGGTGCGCGGTTGCCGTATCTGCTCAAGGTGCTGGCCGCGGACGCGCCGCTGTCCCTGCAGGCCCACCCGACCATTGAGCAGGCCAGGGCCGGGTACGCCGCCGAACAGGCCGGCCGGGGCCGGGGCCTCTACACCGACGAGAATCACAAGCCGGAGCTGCTGGTGGCGCTGACGCCGTTCGAGGCGCTCTGCGGTTTCCGCGCTCCGGACGTGTCGGCGGCCGTGTTGTCGGCGTTCGATCTGCCACAGCTGGCCGCGGTGATCGCCGCGCTGCGGTCGGGCGTGCCCGGCCTGAGAGACGCCGTGGAGCTGCTGCTCACCTGGCCGGAGGGTGACCGCCGGGCCCTGGTGGGCGCGGTCGCGGCGCGGAGCGCCCCCGGCGACCTCGCGCATGAGCTGGCCGCCTTCTATCCCGCGGATCCCGGCGTGCTCGTGGCCCTGCTCCTGAACCATGTCCGGTTGGAGCCGGGGCAGGCGATCTGGATGCCCGCCGGCAATCTGCACGCCTACCTGCGTGGCGCCGGGGTCGAGATCATGGCGGCCAGCGACAACGTCCTGCGTGGTGGTCTGACACCGAAGCACGTCGACGTCGGGGAGCTGCTGCGCGTGCTGCGGTTCGAGGTGCTCGACGAGGCGATCGTCCCGGCGCGTGAGGTCGCGCCGGGGGTGTCGACGTGGCCGGTGCCGGTGAACGATTTCGCCTTGCACCGTGTGACGGTGGAGAGCATGGCGACCGTGACCGTGCACCTGTCCGGCCCGCGGATCGTGCTCGGAGTGGCGGGGAAGGTCTCGGTCGGCGACGTCACGCTCACTCCCGGAACGGCCGCGTTCGCCGACGCCGAAACCGGTGACCTCATGTTCGAGGGACACGGCGTCGCGTACGTCGCCTCTGCGACCGTCTGACCGATTCGGGCATTACTCGCCAAAAACCCATAGCCGAAATTTGCGGATTTCCTTGACATGAGAGTTTGCTGAGTGTGACTCTATAAACACGCAACGTCGTGGCGGTCGGGGGGTCGTCATGACGTGCGGGGTACCAAACCGGGGGGATGCGCGGGGCGGTGGGTTCAATCCCATCGTCCCGCGTGCTACGTTTCGGCCCGTCGGAGCTCCAGCCGCCGGTCACCGCGTAAGGTGGTGGGCGCTGTTGAGCCGTACCGACAGGAGATTTCATGACCAGCACGCTCCCGGCGTCGACCGGCCGTCCGCTCACCGTCGCCGACGGAGACTTCAAGGTCGCGGACCTGTCTCTCGCCGCGTTCGGGCGTAAGGAGATCCAGCTCGCCGAGCACGAGATGCCCGGCCTGATGTCCATCCGCCGCGAATTCGCCGCCACCCAACCGCTGCGCGGTGCGCGGGTAACCGGCTCGCTGCACATGACGATCCAGACCGCCGTCCTGATCGAGACCCTCGTCGCGCTCGGTGCGCAGGTTCGCTGGGCGTCGTGCAACATCTTCTCCACCCAGGACCACGCCGCTGCCGCGATCGCGGTCGGCCCGACCGGCACCCCCGAGGCGCCCGCAGGCGTTCCGGTCTACGCCTGGAAGGGCGAGACCCTCGAGGAGTACTGGTGGTGCACCGAGCAGGTGCTGCTGTGGCCGGACGGTGCGGGCCCGAACATGATCCTCGACGACGGTGGCGACGCCACGCTGCTGGTGCACAAGGGCGCCGAGTTCGAGAAGCTGGGCTCGGTGCCGGCGGTGGAGACCGCCGACAACGAGGAGTACGCGGTCATCCTCGGCGTGCTGAACCGGTCGATCGCCCAGGACAACCAGCGGTGGACGCGGGTGGCCGCCGGCATCAAGGGTGTCACCGAGGAGACCACCACCGGCGTGCACCGCCTCTACGAGATGCAGCAGAACGGCACGCTGCTCTTCCCGGCGATCAACGTCAACGACTCGGTCACCAAGAGCAAGTTCGACAACAAGTACGGCTGCCGCCACTCGCTGATCGACGGCATCAACCGCGCCACCGACGTCCTCATCGGCGGCAAGGTGGCCGTGGTCCTCGGCTACGGCGACGTGGGCAAGGGCTGCGCCGAGTCGCTGCGCGGCCAGGGCGCCCGGGTCATCGTCACCGAGGTCGACCCGATCTGCGCGCTGCAGGCCGCGATGGACGGCTACCAGGTGGCCACGCTCGAGGACGTCGTGGAGATCGCCGACATCTTCATCACCGCGACCGGCTGCTTCGACGTCATCACGAACGAGCACATGGCTCGGATGAAGCACCAGGCCATCGTCGGCAACATCGGCCACTTCGACAACGAGATCGACATGGCCGGGTTGGCGAAGCGCTCCGACGTGGAGCGGATCGTCGTGAAGCCGCAGGTCGACGAGTGGAAGTTCGCCGACGGGCACTCGATCATCGTGCTGTCCGAGGGCCGGTTGCTGAACCTCGGCAATGCGACGGGGCACCCGTCGTTCGTGATGAGCAACAGCTTCGCGAACCAGACGATCGCCCAGATCGAGCTCTTCACGAAGATCGAGGAGTACCCGATCGGGGTCTACGTCCTCCCGAAGCGCCTGGACGAGAAGGTCGCCCGCCTACACCTGGACGCGCTGGGCGTGAAGCTCACGACCCTCACCAAGGAGCAGGCGTCGTACCTCGGCATTCCGGTCGAGGGTCCGTACAAGCCGGAGCACTATCGCTACTGAGCAGGACGAACGAAGGGCCCCGTCCTGCGACGGGGCCCTTCGTTGTGGACGAGGAAACGAACCGGCGGTTGCCGCCACCGGCTCGTCTCCCGGGGTTCAGGCTGCCAGGTGAAGTGCCTCTCGCCCGGCGACCTGGACGAGGGTGGCGCCGAGCTGCGCCGCCCAGCGGCGGCGTACGCCGCGCAGGGTGGTGAGGATCGGGCGCTGGTCGGGGCCGTCGACGGGCAGGATCACCGCGCCGCCCTCCGGCAGGGCCACGACCCAGGCGACAAGGCGGCCGTCTTCGCCGTCGGTGCCGTCGCGGTAGAGCCCGACCAGGGTGGGCTTCTCGTCGACGTGGATCCGGCCGAGGTTCAGTTGCCAGGGCAGTGCGGACTCCATCGGCTGGCCTCCCCGGTATGGGTCGTACACCTTGTACCCATTAGGGCATGTGCATATCCCTCCTGCAAGTGCAGATCGTGTCAGGTTTGTTGCATGGCGTCACCAACTGTCGGCCGGTACGGTAGAGCGGTGGCGACCCGCTCCCCGTCGACGGCGGCGCGCCGCCAGCTCGGCGCCGAGCTGCGCCGATGGCGCGACTCACGGCGTGCCGCCGACGTGGCGGCTGAACTCGGCTGGAGCGAGTCGAAGCTGAGCCGGATCGAGACCGCCCGTACCGGTATCGCCCCGGCCGACCTGGAAAAACTGTCGGCCTGCCTGGGCGTCCCGAACGACCGCCGGGCCGAGCTTCGCGTCCTCGCCCAGCGGAGCCGTCAGCGCACCTGGTGGAGCCCGTACCGGACGGTCGTGTCCGATACGTACGACGAGTATGTGGCGCTGGAAGCCGAGGCTGTCGCCATGGACGAATGGGAGCCCCAGGTCGTCCCCGGCCTCCTGCAGACCGACGAGTACGCCCGAGCCGTGATCGAGGCCGGTACCGAGAGCCGGGACCCCGATGTGGTGGAGCGCCGGGTGGCCCTGCGGATGGGCCGCCAGGCGGTGCTGACCCGGCGACCGGCTCCGCGCCTGCGGGTGGTCCTGGACGAGGGGGCGCTGTACCGGCGGGTCGGTGGCTCCGGCGTGATGCGGCGCCAGCTCAACCGGCTCGTCGACGCCGGCGGCCGGGACGGGGTGGAACTGCGGGTGCTGCCGTTCGCTGCGGGTGTCCACGCCGCGCTGGCCGGGGCGTTCACCGTCTTCACGTTCGAGGATCGGGCGGCCGTGGCCCACGCGGAGTCGATGACGGGCGGCGTGCTGCACACGCGGGAGGACGCGGTCCGGGTCCACCTCGATGCGTTCGACGACCTGTGCGCGCGGGCGCTGGACCCGGACGCGAGCAGCGAATTCTTCGACCGGATCAGCCGATCACCTGAGGACGAACCGTGCGTTAGTCGCAGGGGGAGTTTCTAGAAGGGTGTAAGAGTGATCAACCGGTCGGCCGCGTCGGGTCGTGGGTGGCGCACAAGTTCCCGCAGTGCGGCGGCGGGGCACTGCGTCGAGGTGGCGATGTCGCCGCTCGAGGTCCGGGTCCGCGACTCCAAGGACCGGTCGGGACCGGTGCTGCGCTTCGGCGACGCCGTCTGGCGGCAGTTCGTCGCGGGTGTGCGGGACGGAGAGTTCGACCGAGATCGGTGGCTGTGACGGGAGCGATATCCGCGTGGGTTGACGGGCGGTCCGATGTCCTGGGTAAGGTGTGGCAGCCCTAACTTAGGAATGCCTAACCATGTGGAGTCGTCATGTTCGCCACCTACCTCATCGGGCTACGCGAGGGGCTGGAGGCCACGCTTGTGGTCAGCATCCTCATCGCGTTCCTGGTGAAGGCCGGACGCACGGACCGGCTCGTCCAGATCTGGGCCGGAGTCGGGCTCGCGGTGGCGCTGTCGGTCCTCGTCGGATGGGTGCTGGCGTACACCCAGACGACCCTGCTGCGGGCGACCGAGCAGCGCGAACTGTTCGAGGCGATCACCTCGCTCGCCGCCGTCCTCTTCGTCACCTGGATGATCTTCTGGATGCGCCGGGCGGCCCGCTCCATCGCAGGTGAGCTGCGCAGCAAGCTCAGTGACGCGCTCGCTGTCGGCTCGATCGCTGTGGCCGTCATGGCGTTCCTCGCTGTCGTCCGCGAGGGTCTGGAAACGTCCCTGATCTTCTACTCGGCGGTTCAGGCCACCGGTACCAGCGGCGCCGGCTCGCTGTACGCGCTGCTCGGCGGCATCGCCACCGCCCTCGTCCTCGGGTACGCGATCTACGCCACCGCCGTACGGATCAACCTGGCCACGTTCTTCACCTGGACCGGTGCGCTGCTGATCCTCGTCGCCGCCGGCATCTTCAAGTACTCCATGCACGACTTCCAGGAGGCCGGCGTCCTGCCAGGCCTCAGCGACCTGGCGTTCGACATCAGCGGCGTGCTCGATCCGAGTACCTGGTACGCCGCCCTCCTGCAGGGGATGTTCAACATCACCGCGCAGCCCACCGTTCTCGAGACCGTGGCCTGGGTCGCCTACGGCGTGCCCGTCCTCGTGCTGTTCCTCATGCCCACCCGCCGCAAGCCGGCCGGTACCACCCAGCCCGCCGCCAGCCCGGCCCCTGCGCCGCAGCCATAGGAGACAGCAGCATGCGTGCCCCTCGAATCGTCGCGGCCGCTGCGGCCGGCGTACTCGCCGGCGGCCTCGCCGCCTGCACCGCGGACAAGACGGACGCGCCCGCCGCGGCCGGTGGCCCGATCGTGGTCAAGGCCGGCGACAGCTCCTGCGAGGTCTCCCGCAAGCGGATCGACGCCGGTACGTCCGTCTTCACCGTCACCAACACCGGTCAGAAGATCACCGAGTTCTACATCTACGCCGCCGGTGACCGGGTGGTGGGTGAGGTGGAGAACATCGCCCCCGGTCTCTCCCGCGACCTGCACGTCGAGCTACCGGCCGGTACGTATCAGACCGCGTGCAAGCCAGGCATGATCGGCAAGGGCATCCGCGACATGCTGACCGTCAACGGCTCGACCGCGCCGCTCACCGCGGACGCCGCCCTCGCCGGCGCGACGGAGAACTATTCACGCTGGGTGAGGAGCCAGACCGAGGCGCTGCTGGTCAAGACCGAGGAGTTCGTGACCGCGGTCAAGGGCGGCGACGTGGCGAAGGCGAAGGAGCTCTACCCGGTCGCCCGCAGCTACTGGGAGCGCATCGAGCCCGTCGCCGAGATCTTCGGCGACCTCGACCCGCGCATCGACGGCCGCGAGGACGTCATCGCGGAGGGCATGGAGTTCACCGGCTTCCACCGGATCGAGAAGGATCTCTGGGAGACGGGGGACATCTCGAAGGACGGCCCCTTCGCCGACCGGCTCCTCGCCGACGTCAAGGAGGTCGTCGCCAAGGCCAACGCCGAGAAGCTCTCCCCGCTGGACCTCGCCAACGGCGCCAAGGAACTCCTGGACGAGGTCGCCACCGGCAAGATCACCGGCGAGGAGGAGCGCTACTCGCACACCGACCTGTGGGACTTCAACGCCAACCTCGAAGGTTCCAAGGCGGCCGTCTCCGCCCTGCGCCCGGCTCTCGAGCAGCGGGCCCCCGAGCTGCTCGCCCAGCTCGACCCGGCGTTGGCGAACGCCGAGGCGGCGCTGGCGAAGGTCCGTGTCGGTGGCGGCTACAAGCTGCACACCCAGCTGACCGACACCGACAAGAAGGGCCTGTCGGACGCCATCAACGCGCTCGCCGAGCCCGTCAGCAAGGTCGCGGCGGCGGTGTCGAAGTGATCGCCCGCCGGGCCGCCTTCGCGGCCCGGCGCTTTCCGCTTTCGGTTTCTCGGGCAGGGAGAATCATGGGGTTGTCACGCAGGCAGACGATCGGGCTCGCGGGAGCCGGGGTCGCCGGGGTCGGGATCGCCACAAGCGCACTGGTACGCGGTGACGACCCCGCCCCCGCAGGACCGACTCCCCGGGACGCCGTCGAGTTCTACGGCGACCACCAGGCCGGAATCATCACGCCCGCCCAGGACCGCCTGCACTTCGTCGCGTTCGACGTCATCACCAAGGACCGGGCCCGCCTCGTCGACCTGCTCAGCGAGTGGAGCGCCGCCGCGCAGCGGATGACCTCGGGCCGCGACGCCGGGCTCGTCGGCGCGGTCCAGGGCACCGCCGCCGCCCCGCCCGACGACACCGGTGAGGCGCTCGACCTGCCCCCGTCCGGGCTCACCATCACCGTCGGCTTCGGCGCGACGCTGTTCCGGGACGCCACCGGCGCCGACCGGTTCGGCATCGCCGACAGGCGCCCGGCCGCCCTCGTCGACCTGCCGAAGTTCCCCGGCGACGCGCTGGACCCGGCGATCTCCGGTGGAGACCTCTGCGTACAGGCCTGCGCCAACGATCCCCAGGTGGCCGTACACGCCATCCGGAACCTGGCCCGCATCGGCATGGGCGTCGTCAGTGTCCGCTGGTCCCAGCTCGGCTTCGGGCGTACGTCGTCGACGACACGCGATCAGGTGACTCCGCGGAATCTGTTCGGCTTCAAGGACGGCACGGCCAACCTCAAGGCCGAGGAGACCGCGCTCGTCAAGGAGCACCTCTGGGCTCTGCCCGGGGACGGCCCGGCCTGGATGGACGGTGGCTCGTACCTGGTCACCCGCAAGGTCCGGATGGTCATCGAGACCTGGGACCGGACGTCGCTGGGCGAGCAGGAGGCGATCGTCGGGCGGGCGAAGGGCACCGGCGCGCCGATTGGCAGGGCCGCGGAGTTCGACGAGCCCGACTTCGATGCGACCGGTCCCGACGGTACGAAGGTCATCGCCGAGGACTCCCACGTACGCCTCGCCCACCACACGTTCAACAACGGCGCCCGGCTGCTGCGCCGCGGCTACAACTTCGTCGACGGCTCCGACGGTCTGGGCCGCCTCAACGCCGGCCTCTTCTTCATGGCGTACCAGCGGGACCCGCGTACGGCGTTCATCCCGATCCAGACCTCGCTCGCCCGGCGCGACGCGATGAACGAGTACATCCGCCACACGTCCAGCGCACTTTTCGCGTGCCCGCCGGGCGTACGCGACGCCGGTGACTTCTGGGGCAGGGGTCTCTTCACCTGACCTGGCGAAGCATGTCCCGGTGTCGTGCGCAACCTCGATCGCGCCCCCTGTGGATGACTTTCGGACACAAAGATCGATGGGGCGTTGCACCATGGTCGGACACGGCAGTGCAATATTGGGTCACATGAGGGCTCGGGTGCTTGTCGTTGACGACGATCCTGCGTTGGCGGAGATGCTTGGCATTGTGCTGCGCAGTGAGGGGTTCGTGCCTTCCTTCGTCGCCGACGGGGAGCACGCCATCGCCGCGTTCCGCGAGAGCCGACCCGACATCGTGCTGCTCGACCTGATGCTCCCCGGGATGAGTGGCATCGACGTGGCGCGGGCGATCCGCGCCGAGTCGGGCATCCCGATCGTCATGCTGACGGCCAAGAGCGACACCGTCGACGTAGTACTCGGGCTCGAATCGGGCGCCGACGACTATGTGGTGAAGCCGTTCAAGCCCAAGGAGCTGGTCGCCCGGATGAGGGCTCGGCTGCGCCGCGGCGAGGACGCCGCCCCGGAGCTGCTCACCATCGGCCCGCCCGGCAACCAGATCACCATCGACGTGCCCGCGCACACCGTGGTCCGCGACGGCGACGAGGTCAAGCTGACACCGCTCGAATTCGACCTGCTCGTGGCTCTGGCTCGCAAGCCTCGCCAGGTGTTCACCCGCGAGGTGCTGCTCGAACAGGTCTGGGGGTACCGGCACGCCGCCGACACCCGGCTCGTCAACGTGCACGTGCAGCGGCTGCGCGCCAAGATCGAACCCGATCCGGAGAAACCCGAGATCATCCTGACGGTGCGGGGCGTGGGTTACAAGGCCGGCACCGGATAGCCTGGCCGAGCTGATGCGCGCTCCGACCTGGCTTCCCGCCGCCCCTGCGCGCCGCGTCCTGAGGGTCACGCGGCGGATGTGGCGTACCACCACCGGCCGGGCGGCCCGGCTCGCCGGGAACGGCCGCCAGGCCTGGCGCCGCTCGCTCCAGCTGCGCGTCGTGACCATCACCCTGATCGCGTCCAGCGTCCTCGTCGGCGTGTTCGGCTGGTTCGTGGCGTACAGCAGCGCGCGGATCCTTCTCGAACGGGCCGAGGACGGCGTACACACCCGGCTCGACGGCAAGGTCGCGTACGCCCACGACCAGCTCACCGTGCACCGGTCGGTGATCGACGCGAAGTTGCCCAACACGATGAACGACACCGTCGTGTACCTCTCCGGCGGTGAGACCGCCCAGTCCGGCGGTGCGATCGTCACCCTGCGCGCCGAGCGCTATCCCGGCCTCAAACCCGTCACGGTCCCGGCGCTGGACACCAGCGCCCTCATCACCGCCGACATGGTCACGGCCGTCGCCGGAGGCAAGGTCGCCAGCCAGATCCGCACCGCCGACATCGGCAAGGGGCCCCAGGCGTTCCTCGTGTACGGCTCACCCGTGCAGACCAAGTTCGGGCAGCTGGAGCTGTACTACGTCGTACCCCTCGACACCGAGGTGCGCGCCGCCAACCAGATCCGGACGACGGTGCTCGCCACCGGCCTCGCCCTCGTCCTCCTGCTGGGCATCGTGGCGGCCCTCGTCACACGGCTCGTCGTCCGACCGGTACGGGTCGCCGCGCGGACCGCCCAGCGGCTCTCCGCGGGCCTGCTCGACCAGCGCATGACCGTCGAGGGTGAGGACGACCTGGCCCTGCTCGCCGCCTCGTTCAACCAGATGGCGGAGAACCTCCAGCGGCAGATCGTCCGCCTGGAGGAGATGTCCCGCCTCCAGCGCCGGTTCACCTCGGACGTGTCGCACGAGCTCCGTACGCCGCTGACGACCGTACGGATGGCCGCCGACCTGATCTTCGCGGAGCGGGAGGGGTTCGACCCGGCCGTCGCCCGCAGCGCCGAGCTGCTGCAGACCGAGCTCGACCGGTTCGAGGACCTGCTCACCGACCTGCTTGAGGTGTCCCGGTTCGATGCCGGGTTCGCGGTCCTCGACTCGGAACCCACCGACCTGGTGCCGATCGTGCACCGGGTCGTGGAACGGCTCTCCGGCGTCGTGACGCGGGCCGGCGTACGCGTCGACCTGCGGCTGCCTGAGACGTGCATCGCCGAGCTGGATCCGCGCCGGGTCGAACGCGTCCTGCGCAACCTCGTCGGCAACGCCGTGGAGCACAGCGAGGGCAAGCCGGTCGAGATCACCGTGGCCTGCGACGACGCGGCGGTGGCGATCACCGTACGAGACTTCGGCGTCGGGTTGAAGCCGGGCGAGGAAAAGCTGGTGTTCAACCGGTTCTGGCGCGCCGACCCGTCCCGGGCCCGGCAGACCGGCGGTACGGGCCTCGGCCTCTCCATCAGCATCGAGGACGCCCGCCTGCACGGTGGCTGGCTGGAGGCGTGGGGGCGGCCCGGCGGGGGCGCGCAGTTCCGCCTCACCCTGCCGGCGCGCGCCGGTGACCGGCTGATGTCGTCGCCACTGGGCCTCGTTCCTGCCGGGACCGACCCGGACGTAGGCGCACGCTCGGACAGGGACGGCCCCGACCCAGCCGGCGCCCCCGACGACGCTACGAACGGCCGGGACCCCCTGAGCGGCCTGGATGCCCTGAGCGCCCCGGATGCCGTGACTGGCCCGGATGCCGTGAGTGGCCGGGACGCCCTGAGTGGCCGGGACGCCCTGAGTGGCCGGGACGCCGCAGGCGCCAAGGACGCGGAAAGCCGCCAGGATGCCGAGAGTCGCCGGAACACCGGGGGAGGCGTCGAGCGGGCCCCATCGGGCGACGGTACGCAGCGGCGCCCCGGCGAGGACGAGCGGGCGAGGGTGGTCCGATGAGGCGGGTCGTGGGAGCCGTACTGGCGGCGGGGCTGCTGTTCGCCGTACCCCTGGCCGGTTGTGGCATCCCCGGCGCCACGCCGGTGACGACCCACGGTGCCGGGCCGTCGCCGGGAATCGGCGGCGGTGAGGACACGGCGCCCGTCCACATGACCCGTGAGGCGACAGTGGACAAGGCGCAGTTCGTCGCGAACTTCCTGGAGGCGGCGGCGGGGGAGTCCACACAGCTCGTCACCACGTTCCTGGCGCCGTCGGTCCGGGACACGTTCAAGTCGACGACGTCCGAAATCCTGGTCATCCACCTGACCGAGCAGCCACTGATCAACCCGGGCAACGTCGAGGTGGTGCTGCGCGGGCAACCGGTCGGGGTGCTCGGCCGCGACGGCGTGCTGAATCCGCCGACGACGGCGCAGGTCCTTGAATACCGGCTGCGGGTGGAGGAGATCGTGGCCGGCAACGGGCTCTACGTGACCGCCGCCCCGTCGATGCTGCTCACCACGGACGAGGCAGTGGAGAGGTTCTACGAGCGACGGCCCATCTACTTCTGGAACGCCGACCGGACCCGCCTGGTGCCCGACATCAGGTACATGCCGAAGGAAGTGCCCGTCGAACGGCAACCGAACGAGATCATCGACTGGCTGATCGCCGGGCCGGCGCCGTGGCTCGACAGCGCCGTGCTGGCGTTGCCGGACGGCACCAAGCGACCCGACAACGTCCCGGCCGCGGTGAACGGCAAGCTCCAGATCAACCTGGGCGGGCCGGTCGTGCAACCCGGTGACCAGAAGGCCGTCGACCAGCTCAGCGAGCAGCTGCGCTGGTCGCTGCAGCCGAATCTGAGCCGCGGCGAGCTGGAGCTGAAGATCGACCAGCAGTTGCGCGGGACGTACTCGGGGGACACCTACCTGCAGGCCAACGCCGCATGGCGGGCCGAGACCCTGCCGGAGCGGTTCTGCGTCGTGGGTGGACAGGTCCGCCGGATGCGTACGTCGCTGCACCCGGTCGATCCGGTCCCCGTGATCGACGACGCCGACAACCACGACATCCGGTACGCGGCCCTCATCCGTGCCGACCCGACCGGATACGCGGCCCTCGTGACCGAGGAGGGCGGCAAGCCGTACCTGCGGGTGGGTTCGGCGGTTCCGGGCCGTGAGACGCAGTTCTCGAATGCCGCGTTGCCGTCCCCGGCGGGCCGGCCGGTCTGGTCCGCCGCGAACGCCGCCGACGACGGCCGTCCCGGTGGGGCGTCCGGCATGGTGGTCGCCGGCGGCCAGCTGTTCGGCTTCGCCAGTGACCAGCCGGAACCGCGGGTTGTCGAGTGGCAGGAGGCGCCGCCGGGGTCGATCACCGCCGTCGCCGTGGCCCCGGACGGCGCCCGGATCGCCGTGATCGCCGCGGGTCAGCTGTACGTCGCGGCGGTCCTGCCCGGTGGCGCCGGCCAGCGGATCGGCCCGCCCCGGGCGGTCGGCGCGCAGATGCGCGACCTCAGCGCCGTGGACTGGAGCAGCGAAAGCTCCGTGGTGGTGGCGGGCGTCCGGAAGGACACCGCTCGGGTGGCCCTGTCGGACGTGTCGATCGACGGCGTCTCCCAGGTGTACCGCCTGCCCGACCTCGGCACGTTCGCGGTGGGCTACCTCGCGGCGTATCCGGCCAACCCGGTCGCCGGAAACGGGGAGGCCGCCGACGCGGTCGCGTACGTGGCGGAGAACAACCTGGCGTACGACGCCCTCACGTCGCCGCAGCGCATCGAGGCGGACGACGTCGCTGGGCCGCTGCCTTCTCCGGGCGCGAACGTGCCTCAGCCGACCGCCCCGTTCTTCCTGGCTGAGGTTCGCCGTTGACGGGGACGGGTGTGACGGAGCTGTTCGGGGCCCTGGCCGATCTGGTGCTGCCGGTGGCCTGCGCGGGGTGCGGGGCCGAGCGGGTGCCGCTGCGCTTCGCGGCGTGTGCCGCCTGCGCTGCCCAGCTGGAGTCGCTGACGCCGTACGCGACGGCGCCTGTGCCCGCCCCCGCGGGGCTGCCGCCGTGCACCACCGTCGGTCCGTACGCCGGGGTGCTGAGGGAGGTGCTGCTGGCGTACAAGGAGCGGGGGCGGTACCGGCTGGCTGCCCCGTTCGGTGCCCTGTTGGGCGGGGCGGTGGCTGCCGCGGTGGGGGCGGGACCCGTACTCCTGATTCCGGTGCCGTCGACCGCACGGGCGGTCCGGGAGCGGCACGGTGACCACGTGAGCCGGCTTGCCGCACACACGGTGCGGCGCCTGCGCCGCGACGGCTGGGACGCTGCGGTGGTCCGGTTGTTGCGGGCGGGGCCACGGCCTGATTCCGTGACGCTGGACAGCGCGGGCCGGGCCGCCGTGGCGCAGGCGTCCCTGCGGCTACGGACCGGACCGCTGGGCGGGTTCGCGCACGTGCGGCGCGCGGTACGGGAGGGAGCGCGGGTGGTCGTGGTCGACGACATCGTGACTACGGGGGCGACCTTGACCGCCGTTGCGGGCAGGTTGGCCGCCGCCGGAGTCGCGGTCGACGCGGCGGCGGTACTCGCCGCGACGCAGCGGCGTCACCCGATCACCGCTGGTACAGCCCTTGAGGTGCCCAAAAAACACCGATTGGGCGAATCCTCGCGAACCGGTTGTACGAAGGTGGGGTGACGCGCGTGCGTCGGCGCGTTAGCGTCGAAACGACGAGGGTATGACGAACCACTCGACCGCTCGCCGCACCACCGGAAGGAGGCGCCCGCCGCATCACCGGTCCTGCCGCGAGGAGGGCCGGGCTTCACCAGTTGCCGACAGCGCAATACCGCGCTGCGGAGCCCAACGTTGGGGAGGTCACGCGTGGACATTGTCGTCAAGGGCCGCAACGTGGAGGTCCCGGATCATTTCCGGGTGCACGTCGCCGACAAGCTGGCCAAGGTCGAAAGGTATGACCAGAAGCTCATCCGAGTCGACGTCGAGTTGTTCCATGAACGCAACCCTCGGCAGGCCGACATCTGCCAACGGGTCGAACTGACCGTCGTGTGCAAGGGGCCGGTCGTCCGGGCTGAGGCTTGCGCGAAGGATTTCTACGCCGCCCTCGACAGCGCCATTACCAAGCTCGACGCCCGGCTACGCCGCTCTGCTGACCGCCGCCGGGTACACCGCGGCCGGCACGCCCCGGTCTCCGTGGCCGCCGCCACAGCGGGCCTGCCCACGGATCTGCCGGCCGTCACCACGGCTACCGCCACGCTGGAGACACCGCTCACCGAGTACGCCGATGACCGGCCGTGGACCATCGTCCGCGCGAAGGAACACGCCGCGGACCCGATGACCGTCGACGACGCCCTGTTCCAGATGGAACTCGTCGGGCACGACTTCTACCTCTTCCACGACAAGGAGAGTGGCCGGCCGAGCGTCGTCTACCGCAGGCGCGGTTACGACTACGGGATCATCTCCCTCGCCGGACCGGTCTGACCTTTGCGTCGGATGTCGGCCCGGTGTACCTCCCGGGCCGGCGTCCCCGTTCCGCTCCGCCCCGCGTCACCGTTCCGCTCCACCCCGCGTCACCGCGTCGCTCAGCCTTGCGTGACCGCGTCGCTCAGTTTCGTGTGACCGCGTCCAGGAGATCGTCGGCGACCAGTGCGTACTGGATTCCGTCGACCCGGGTCCCGTCCGCGGCGCGCAGCCCGGAACGCAGCGTTCCCTCCCGCCGGAAACCGGCCCGTATCAGCACCCGGTGGGACGCCTCGTTCTGCGGCAGGGAGGCGGCCACAAGGCGCCCCGTCCCGGTCTCCGCGAACGTCCACAGGGCCACCAGCTGCATCGCGAGCGTCGCCCAGCCGCGTCCCCGCCGTTCCGGCAGCAGGCTGTAACCGACCGTCGCCTCAGTCCCGGCGGGGTCCCGCCAGCAGAGTTGGATCTCGCCGGCCGGGGCGCCGGTTGCGGCGTCGCACACGATGAGCTCGGCGCGCTCGCCGGCCAGCCACCGGGCGGCCGCCCGGGCGCTGCGCTGTGCGGTCTCCCACGGCTGCGGCGGCCCCGGCGGCACACTCGTCGCGGCGACGTCCCGGACGCTGTACAACTGCTGCAGGAAGCCGGCGTCGTCGGCGGTCATCGGCCGCAGCGTGACGACGCCGTCGCTCAGTTCGCCGCCGGGCAGGTCCGGCAGGACCCGGGCAACCGGCCCCGGCGGATCGCCGGCGAGGCGCGCGAAGACGAGAAGGTCGAGGCGGTCTGCGCCGTCCACAGCGGGGGCGGCGCCGCGGCGTACCCCTTCGCGCCGGAAACCCGCGGCGTCCGCGACGCGCTGGCTGGCCGTGTTGGTCCAGTCCGTGAGCAGCTCCAACCGTGCCAGGTCCGCGCGACTGAAGGCCCAATCCGCGAGGGTACGCAGAGCGGCTGTCGCCACCTTCCGGCCGCGCGCCCACGGCGCCGTCCAGTAGCCCACCTCGGCCTGCTGCCGCTCGGGCAACGGCCGGTCCAGCCCGGCCCCGCCGAGCAGCCGGTCCGAAGCCGGATCGGCCACCGCGAACGCGGCGCCCCCCGCCGCGAATGCCGCGAGCGCTCCTGAACCGATCCACCCGACGGCATGTTCGTGCGTGTACGGCGACGGCAACCTCGGCAGGTACCGCCGTACGAGCGGGTCGTTGCACGCCGTCACCAGGTCGTCGGCGTCGCCCGGCTGGAACGCGCGTAGCACGATCCCGTCCCCGTGCACCGGGTGCGTCACCATGCGGTGCTCCCGGCCCTTCCCGCGGTGCCGCTTCCAGCCGTCTGGGCTCTCCCGGCCGGGGCGCGCCATTCGAGCCGGTCCACCGCGACCCCGTCGAACGCCCACCGGCTCAGTGCCGTGAGCGCCGCGGGGGGGTCCTGGCAGGCCCGGTGCACCGCTGCGGTGCCGGCTGGCCGCCACGGCCGCAGCACGAGCTCGTCGATCAGCAACTCCACCGGGTCCATGGGGCCAAATATGCCGGAGGCGCCGACGGGGCCGCGGCCAGACCGCTGCGCTGTCAGCGAACTACCTGCGCTGTTTCGGCCGTTTCAGACTGTTGTCACGAGGCTCGGGTCACAGTCATGGCGCGCAGCCGCCTACGATGGTCCGGTTGACCGTCTAGGGAGCGCTGACCCGTGTCGATACTGGAAAAGATTCTTCGTGCCGGCGAGGGGCGCATGGTGCGCCGCCTCAAGGCCGTCGCGGACGCCGTCAATTCTCTCGAGAGTGAGTACACCGATCTCACCGACGAAGAGCTGCGCGACCTCACCGACCAGTACAAGCAGCGGTACGCCGAGGGCGAGTCCCTCGACGACCTCCTGCCCGAGGCCTTCGCGACCGTCCGTGAGGCCGCCTCGCGGGTGCTCGGCCAGCGCCACTACGACGTGCAGGTCATGGGTGGTGCCGCCCTGCACTACGGCAACATCGCCGAAATGAAGACCGGTGAGGGCAAGACCCTCACGTGTGTCCTCCCGGCGTACCTCAACGCCATTTCGGGCAAGGGCGTGCACGTCGTCACGGTCAACGACTACCTCGCCCAGCGCGACGCCGAGTGGATGGGCCGGATCCACCGGTTCCTCGGGCTCACCGTCGGCGTCGTCCTGCCGAACCGCCCCGCCGCCGAGCACCGCGCCGCGTACGAATGCGACATCACGTACGGCACGAACAACGAGTTCGGCTTCGACTACCTACGCGACAACATGGCGTGGTCGGCCGATGAGCTCGTCCAGCGGGGCCACAACTTCGCCATCGTCGACGAGGTCGACTCGATCCTCATCGACGAGGCCCGTACGCCGCTGATCATTTCCGGCCCGGCCGAGCACTCGGCCCGCTGGTACGGCGAGTTCGCCGCCATCGTCAAGCGGCTCGAGAAGGGCAAGGACGGCGCCGGTGACTACGAGGTCGACGAGGCCAAGCGCACCGTCGCCGTCACCGAGAAGGGCGTCGCCCGCGTCGAGGACCGGCTCGGCATCGACAACCTGTACGAGTCGGTGAACACTCCGCTCGTCGGCTACCTGAACAACGCCCTCAAGGCCAAGGAGCTCTACAAGCGCGACAAGGACTACATCGTCAGCGACAACAACGAGGTCCTCATCGTCGACGAGTTCACCGGGCGCATCCTGCACGGCCGTCGCTACAACGAGGGTATGCACCAGGCGATCGAGGCCAAGGAGGGCGTGGAGGTCAAGCAGGAGAACCAGACCCTCGCCACGGTCACCCTGCAGAACTACTTCCGCCTCTACGGGAAGCTCTCCGGCATGACCGGTACGGCGCAGACCGAGGCCGGCGAGTTCAACAAGGTCTACAACGTCGGCGTGGTCACCATCCCGACACACCGTCCGATGATCCGGATCGACAGGCCCGACGTCATCTACAAGACGGAGAAGGCGAAATTCGAGGCCGTCATCGAGGACATCGCCGAGCGGCACGCCACCGGCCAGCCGGTCCTCGTCGGCACCGTGTCCGTGGAGAACTCGGAGATCCTCTCCACGCTGCTGCGCCGCCGCGGCATCCAGCACAGCGTGCTGAACGCGAAGTTCCACGCCCAGGAGGCGCAGATCATCGCCCTGGCCGGCCGCAAGGGCGGCGTGACCGTCGCCACCAACATGGCCGGCCGTGGCACCGACATCCTGCTCGGGGGCAGCCCCGACCACCTCGCCGCGCAGGAACTGCGCCAGCGCGGTCTCGACCCGATCGAGAGCCCTGACGAGTACGCCAAGGCGCTTGAGGAGGTCCTCCCGGCCTGGAAGGAGGCCTGCGACGCCGAGGCGGCCGAGGTCACCGACGCGGGCGGCCTGTACGTGCTGGGTACGGAGCGGCACGATTCCCGCCGCATCGACAATCAGCTGCGCGGCCGCTCCGGCCGGCAGGGCGACCCGGGCGAGTCCCGGTTCTACCTGTCTCTGCAGGACGACCTGATGAAGCGGTTCCGCGCCGGCGCGGTCGAGGCCGTCATGGAGCGCCTCAACATCCCCGAGGACGTCCCGATCGAGTCGAAGATGGTCTCGAAGCAGATCAAGAGCGCCCAGACCCAGATCGAGGGTCAGAACGCCGAGATCCGCAAGAACGTCCTCAAATACGACGAGGTCATGAACAAGCAGCGCCAGGTCGTCTACGCCGAGCGCCGGCGCGTGCTCAACGGCGAGGACCTGCACGACCAGGTTCGGCACATGATCGACGACACGGTCGCCGACTACGTCACCGGCGCTACGAGCAACGGCTACGCCGAGGACTGGGATCTCGACCAGCTCTGGACGAGTCTCAAGCAGCTCTACCCGGTGGGTGTCACCGTCGACGAGGTCATCGAGGACACCGGCGACAAGGCCTCCATCGATCAGGAATACCTCCTCGCCAGGCTCAAGGAGGACGCGCACGACGCGTACGACCGCCGCGAGGAGGAGCTCGGCGCCGAGGCGCTGCGCGAGCTTGAGCGGCAGGTCCTGCTCTCCGTCATCGACCGCAAGTGGCGCGAGCACCTCTACGAGATGGACTACCTCCAGGAGGGCATCAGCCTGCGCGCGTACGCCCAGCGCGACCCGGTGGTGGAGTACCAGCGTGAGGGCTTCGACATGTTCGCCCAGATGATGGATGGCATCAAGGAGGAGGCGGTCGGTTTCCTCTTCAACCTGGAGGTCCAGGTCGAGGAGCAGCCAGCCCCGGTCGTCGACCCCAGCCAGGCCATGGCGCTGCCGTCGTCGGAGTCGCAGGTCGAGGTCCGCGCCAAGGGCCTCGGTGGCGGCGGCCGTCGTCAGCAGAATCTGCAGTACACGGCCCCCGCGATCGACGGCGAAGCGGGCGCGGGCACGCCGGTCCGTCAGCAGGCCCCGCAGCCCAGCGCTCCGGCGCTCGGCCTGGGCTCCGAGTCCCCGGTCTCGGCGAACCCGGCGCATTCTGCCGCGGCCCGCAAGACCCCGGCGGCCCAGGCCCAGGTGCAGGCCAGTAACGGTCCGTCCCGCAACGCGCCGTGCTACTGCGGTTCCGGCAAGAAGTACAAGCGCTGCCACGGCGCCCCCGGTGCTGCCTGACCCGTAGGCCGTTCGGTCGAAGGCCGGTGGGACTCGTCCCACCGGCCTTCGCGGTCCTCACACCAGACGCACCACCGTCGAATACCAGCTGGCCTGGTCACGCTCCATCCGTAGCATCAGCGCCCACGTGCGCCCACCGGTCACCAGCAGCACGGTGGCCTCTACGGCGCCGGGCCGCGGCTCACAGAGGCGCAACTTGAGTACGGCCACCGGATCCGGCCGCCGCCCGTGCCGTTCGGCGCACCTCGCCATCCGCCCACTTCCCCGCCGCGACTCGGCGATGCGGTGCACCGCTGCCCGTACGTGCGTGACGATCACCGCGGCGTCGACGGGCCGGGCGAGCGGCCGCAGATGCATCGCTGGCCGGTAGCCGTTCATCACCTCGAGGAGTACGGCCACGAAACGTCGTACGGCGGCTCTAGCCTCGTGTGACGCTCCGGCGACGACGCTCGGCGGGGCGGACGGAGCCGCTGCGACCGCCGGCGTCCTGAGCGGGGCCGACCAGTCCAGGGCCAGCTGCCCCGGGATCGGTGAGGACCAGGCCTCCGGCGCCAGATCGTCGTCGTACGGCGGCTCCGTGACGGGGGCGGGGCGCAGCCGTACGCCCGGTACCGGACTTCGTGGCGCCACCTCGATCGTTCGCATCCCCCGCCCCAATCTGTACGTTTGCTTTTGTTTACCTTCGAATGCGAAGTCTGGCGCCCGGCCCTCTACCGCGTCAATCCCCTGTGGACAAACCATTCGTCACCCGAGAATGCGGGAGGTGTCACCGGGTGGCGATGCGGCGGTCCCACCCGTGGGACGACGGGTCGGCGGGAGGGGAAAGGCCATGCGTGAAACTGGGCCCGGCCGGGAGGGCCACCGGGGGCGATCATCGGGAACACCGGCCACGTCGGCGTCTGGTGCGCGCGGAAGCCGGCGGTCGTCACGCGGGGAAGACCCGGCGAACGTGGCGGCGGGCAAGCCCTGCATCCCCGGGCCTGCCAGGTGTCCAGCGAGGTCAGTCCGGGTCGCGGTCGGTGAGGGGGTTCTGGCGGACCCAGTCGGCCGTCTCGGCGTACTTGTGTTCGATGTAGTCCTCGAGCCGGGCGCGTTCGACCCGCCACTGGCCGCGCCCGCCGATCTTGATCGCGGGCAGTTCACCGCTGCGCACCATGTGGTAGACCTGCGAATCCGAGACGTTCAGTTCGGTGGCGACCTCGGACAGCAACAGGAACCTGGCCTCCATCGAACACCTCCCCGGCTGACGTCGCCTCAGTTTGCCACCCGTTGCCTCCGTCGTGCTCGCGGGCGCGGATCGATGCCGTCAAGGCCCGGTGGCCGCCGCCGACGCCGGAGTGGGCCGCACCACTGATCTCAGCCGGCGCCCCGGCCGGGAGGGCGGCGCGCGCCGGTGAGCTGCTTGACAGGAGCGTGCCGGTCGTGACGTACTGCTGGGGCCCCGCCCGTAACCGGCGACGCGGGCGGCGCTCGCGCTGGCGATGCTGGGATTCGCGGTGAGACAGATGAGCGGCGGCATCGCCGACCGGAGCCGGGAGGTTGTCCGGGGGAGCCGGGCGCCTGGACCATCGTCGGCAGGATCATCGTCGGCGGGCCGGTGGACGGCTCTGCCGGTGGTGACACGCCGACCCGGGTGGGCGGCCGGGGGGCCGGCGCGGTGTACTACTTCACGGCGGTGCGTGCCGTCTGCAGAGGGGGAGGGCCGTGGCCACCGATCAGCTCATCCGGGTGTACGTCCCGGCCACCGTGCCGATGCTCGCCCTGCTGCAGGCGTCCGGCTCCCTCGGTGACGGCCCGGTGGCCGCGCACGCGGTGACGCCGATGCTGCGGGAGTGGTACGCGGAGGGTGACGAGGAGGAGCTGGAGTACGTGGCGTTCACCCGCGCGGCCCAGGGTGCGCTGCACCTGCTCCGGCATGATCCGAAGGCGCCCCGGCGGCGGGTCGTGGTGTCGCTGGACGTCCCGGCCGACGTGGTCAGCCGGGACGAGATCGAGCTCGGGTCGAGCGCGGTGACCGTCGACGGGCCGGTGGTGTTCGGGGCGGTCGCGGCGATCCACGTGGATGACGCCGACGCGGGGGACGACGTCGCCGCCGCGGCCGAGGTGGTGGACGAGGCGGCGGCCGGTGATCCGGACGCGCAATTCACGGTGGACGGAGCCGAGGACCACGAGCTCGCCTGGTACGCGCCTTCGGAGCTAGCCGACCTGCTCTGACTCCTCCGTCGGGGCCTGTGTGCGGGACGGTTCGAGCGTACGGCCGACCAGGATGATCGCGGTGATCGCGCCGAGGAACAAGACAATCAGCGCATTGTTGACGCGACTGCCGCCGAGCAGTTCCTGCGCGGCGAGTTCGGCGGCGCTGACCTTACCGGCCAGATCGATCACCGGGGCGCCCGCGGTGAGCGCGAGTCCCTCGGCGACCAGCAGGATCAGGCCGGGACCCGCACCGGCCGCGGCGTACAGCGGCCAGCGCACGCCGCAGCCGCGAAGGTAGACGAACGGCACGATGCCGGCTATGAGCCCGCTGATGACGCCCTGGGCGAGCGAGAAGCGGCTCAGCGAGGCCAGCTGAGAGCCGACGTCGTCGCCCGCGCCGAAGAGCGTCAGGATGGGCGCCGTCCACAGGTTCATCGCGAAGCCGATGGCGAAGACGGCGAGGGAGGCCCACCCGCCGGCGGCGACAGCGGACGCCGCGCGGACGCCGGCGACGGCACCACCGATCGTCGCGGCCGCGGCCAGGGTGCCGGCGACGAAGGCGTACAGCGTTCCGTCGGGGTACGTGAGGACGACCGACCCGGCCGCGAGGAGGCCTGCCACCAGGCCGGTGCCGGTGGCCACGAGGAGCCGTACCGTCGCGCCGCGCCGCGCCGCGAACAGGCGCAGCGCCGCCAGGGCGAGACCCGTCCCGCCCACGAGGACGGCCGAGATCGCCCCCGGCAGGGCGTACGCCGTGGCGGTGACCTCCCGTTCGACGGCGCCGCCGGTGAGGATGGTGGCCCGGGACGCCCAGAGCATGACCGCGGCCCACGCGAGCGCGGCGATCGCGAGGGGCAGCCCGCCGGTGCGCGGGGTGGGCGTCGTGTCGGTATCCATGGCGCTCGTCAGCCTACGCGAGGATCCCGTGCGGTCCTGGGCGCCGTGGGACGATGGGGAAGGTCCCGACTCGACGAGGAGTACGTGATGGACGCCCTGTTTTCCGTACCGGAACCGCACAACGAGCCGGTCGGCGCGTACGCGCCGGGCAGCCCCCAGCGGACGAGTCTGGAACGACGTATCGCCGAACTGGCAGCGGAACGCGTGGACCTGACGATGACGGTCGACGGCGTACGGCTCCCCGGCGGCGGCGACCCGGTGGACGTGGTGCAGCCGCACCGGCACCGTCACGTGCTGGGCACCCTGCGGCACGCCACCCACGCCGACGCCCGCGCCGCGGTGGACGCGGCCAAGCGGGCCGCGCCGGGTTGGCGGGCGCTGCCGTACGCGGAGCGGGCCGCCGTGTTCCTCCGGGCGGCGGAGCTCCTCGCGAGCTCGTGGCGGGACACGCTGAACGCGGCGACGATCCTGGGACAGTCGAAGTCGGTCCAGCAGGCGGAGATCGACTCGGCCTGCGAGCTGATCGACTTCCTTCGCTTCAACGTCCATTTCGGGCAGCAGATCCTGGGCGGTCAGCCGCAGTCGTCGGCCGGGGTGTGGAACAGGTTCGACCACCGCCCGCTCGAGGGCTTCGTGTACGCGGTGACCCCGTTCAACTTCACGGCGATCGCCGGGAACCTGCCCGCCGCGCCCGCGTTGATGGGCAACACGGTGGTCTGGAAGCCTGCGCCGTCCCAGCAGTTGTCCGCGCACTTCACGATGCGGCTGTTCGAGGCGGCGGGGTTGCCGCCCGGAGTGATCAACATGATGACCGGGGACGGGCTGGCCGTCTCGGACGTGGTGCTCGCCGACGCCGATCTCGCGGGCATCCACTTCACCGGGTCGACGACGGTGTTCCGGCACCTGTGGCGGGAGGTCGGCTCGCACATCGAGCGCTACCGGTCGTACCCGCGCCTGGTGGGGGAGACCGGCGGCAAGGACTTCGTGGTGGCGCATCCGAGCGCGGACGCCGACGCCCTGCACACCGCGCTGGTCCGTGGGGCGTTCGAGTACCAGGGCCAGAAGTGCTCGGCGGCGTCCCGGGCGTACGTGCCGCGCTCGATCTGGGCCGGCGGCCTGCGTGACCGGCTCGCCGCGACCACCGAGTGCCTGGAGTACGGCGACGTGACGGACCTGTCGGTGTTCGGCGGGGCGGTGATCGACGCCCGGGCGTTCGCGAAGCTCGCGGGTGCGCTGGACCGGATCAAGAACTCGGCCGACTGCACCGTCGTGGCGGGCGGGACGGCGGACGACAGTGAGGGCTGGTTCGTGCGGCCGACCGTCGTGGAGTGCACGGACCCGGCGCACGAGGTGTTCACCACCGAGTACTTCGGTCCGGTCCTCTCGGTTCTCGTCTACGACGACGACCGCTACGTGGAGACCGTCCAGCAGGCGGAGTCGGTGTCGCCGTACGCCCTGACCGGCTCCATCTTCGCGACGGACCGCACGGTCATCGAACAGACGGCCGAACTCATGCGGTACGCGGCCGGCAACTTCTACGTCAACGACAAGCCGACCGGGGCGGTGGTCGGGCAGCAGCCGTTCGGCGGAGCCCGGGGAAGTGGCACGAACGACAAGGCGGGTTCGCCGCTGAACCTGTTGCGGTGGGTGTCGCCCCGGACGATCAAGGAGACCTTCGCGCCTCCCGTGGATTTCCGCTATCCGCACATGTCGTGAGTGGCGGGTGGTCTTTACGGTCCTGCCGCGTTGTCCGTGTCTGATCGGGCTTTTTGTCCGTTGTCAATGTGCATTCTAGTGCCCGTACGGGCGTGTTGGAGGCGTTTCGCCCTCTCCCGGTCCTCCTGGTCGGACTGTCTGTGCGGGACTGTTCATTGTGGAAACGCACTTAGGACTAATCGGGCGAAACGCTGGACGTTCGCGCGACAAAGTGGCAGCGTAGGTGGCATGCCCGATAACCAGATCAACCCCACGGCTGCCGCTCTGCTCGGCCTGCTGCACGAGGGGCCGATGACAGGTGGTCAGCTGATGGCGGCCGCCGAACGGCGCCTCGGGCCGTACTGGTCGATGACCCGCAGCCAGGTCTACCGCGAGCTCCCCGTCTTGGCCGACATGGGTTATGTCCGCCTCGGCAAGCCGGGACCGCGTTCAAGCCAGCCCTACGCCATCACGGCCTCCGGCAAGCGCGCCTTCACCCGGTGGCTCACCGACAGCCCCGGCCGCGACGCGATCCGCAACCCGGTGGCGTTGCGGGTGGCCTTCGGTCAGCAGCACAACGCCAGCCAGCTCAGGACGCTCTACACCGGTGCCAACGAATACCACGCCGAGGCCCTCGCGATGGCTCGCGAGCAGGCCAAGGAGGCCAAGAAGTCCGGCGACCAGTACGGTGCCGCGGCGCTCGAGTTCGCCGTCGCGTACCACAAGGCCGCCCTTACCTGGCTGAAGTCCGCACCCGGCGAATGACCCTCCGCCGCCGGCCATTGGACGGGCGCACGCGCGTCCAGCGGCCGGCGGCGTATTCTCAGACGTCGTGACCTCTGCCGACTTCTCCGAACAGCTCAAGACCCTCGACGCCACCCTGCGCAACATCGAGAACGTCCTCGATCTGGACAAGCTGCACCGGGACAAGGCGGCCCTCGAGGAGGAGGCCTCCGCGCCCGACCTGTGGAACGACCAGGCGCGCGCCCAGGACGTCAACTCCCGCCTCTCCTACGTCGCGGGCGAGATCACCCGGATCGAGAGGTTGCGCACCCGGCTTGACGACGCCGGCCTGCTGCTCGAGATGGCCCAGGACGCCGACGACGCCGACTCCCTCGAGGAGGTCGGCAGTGAGCTGGTGGCGCTGCACAAGGCCGTCGAGGAGATGGAGGTCCGCACGCTGCTCTCCGGGGAGTACGACTCCCGCGAGGCGGTGGTGGCCATCCGGGCCGGCGCCGGTGGCGTGGACGCCGCAGACTTCGCCGAGATGCTCCTGCGGATGTACCTCCGCTGGGCCGAGAGGCACCATTACCCGACCGAGGTCTACGACACCTCGTACGCGGAGGAGGCGGGCCTCAAGTCGGCGACGTTCGCCGTCAAGGCCCCGTACGCCTTCGGCACTCTCAGTGTCGAGTCCGGCACTCACCGGCTGGTACGGATCAGCCCGTTCGACAACCAGGGCCGCCGTCAGACGAGCTTCGCCGGCGTCGAGGTCATGCCCGTCGTGGAGCAGACCGACCACATCGACATCCCCGAGAACGAGATCCGGGTCGACGTGTACCGCTCATCCGGTCCCGGCGGTCAGAGCGTCAACACCACCGACTCCGCGGTCCGGCTGACCCACATCCCCACCGGCATCGTGGTCACCTGCCAGAACGAGAAGTCGCAGCTGCAGAACAAGGCGTCGGCCATGCGCGTGCTCCAGGCCCGCCTGCTGGAACGCAAGCGGCAGGAGGAGCAGGCCAAGATGGAGGGCCTCAAGCAGGACACCACGGGATCGTGGGGCGACCAGATGCGCTCGTACGTCCTGCACCCGTACCAGATGGTGAAGGATCTCCGTACCGAGCAGGAGACGGGTAATCCCTCCGCGGTGTTCGACGGAGAGATCGATTCGTTCATCGAGGCGGGGATTCGCTGGCGCAAGCAGGGGCAACTCGGGAACTGACCCCCGTAGCGGGGGCATACAGGTGCCCGGCGGACTTGGCGTTCTCGTTACACCGCGTAGACTCTGCTCCCGTGATTCAGCTCGAGAGCGTGACGAAGACGTACCCCAAGGCGTCCCGGCCTTCACTGGACAACGTCTCGGTCGGGATCGAGAAGGGCGAGTTCGTCTTCTTCATCGGGCCGTCGGGCTCGGGTAAGTCGACGATCATCAAACTGCTGTTGCACGAGGTCCAGCCGACCACCGGCAGGGTGGTCGTGAACGCCAAGGACGTGACCTCGCTGCGGTCGTGGAAGATCCCGCACTTCCGGCGGTCGATCGGCTGCGTGTTCCAGGACTTCCGTCTCCTGCCGAACCGCACCGCGTACGAGAACGTCGCCTTCGCGCTCGAGGTGATCGGTAAGACGAAGGCGGTCGCCCGCCGGGTGGTGCCCGAGGTGCTCGAGCTCGTCGGCCTCGGTGGCAAGGAACACCGCTACCCGCACGAACTCTCGGGTGGTGAGCAGCAGCGGGTGGCCGTGGCGCGGGCGTTCGTCAACCGGCCCCTCATCCTGCTCGCGGACGAGCCCACGGGAAACCTCGACCCGGACACGTCCATCGAGATCATGCGGCTGCTGGACCGGATCAACCGGACCGGTACGACGGTCGTGATGGTCACTCACGACTCCAACATCGTCAATCAGATGCGCCGCCGGGTCATTGAGATCGAGGCGGGCCGCATCATCCGTGACCAGGCACGCGGTGTGTACGGCTGAACCCGGTTCCGCAGGCTGATCTTTTCGACCCACCAGCGGAGATCCGGAAGGAACCCCGATGCGCGCGAAATACGTCCTCAATGAGGTCCTGGTAGGCCTCTGGCGCAACGTCACGATGACCCTCGCCATGATCATCACCATGATCGTGTCGCTGACGATCCTCGGCGCCAGCGTCCTGGGCTACATGCAGGTCGACCGCATGAAGCAGTACTACTACGGCGAGTTCGAAGTCGCCATCTTCCTGGTCGAGACGGCCACCCCGGAGCAGCGGCAGGGTGTCGAGCAGGCGCTGGCCGCCAACCCGCTCGTCCTCGAGACCCGGTACGAGAGCAAGGAGCAGGCGCTCGAGAAGTTCAAGGAGATGTGGAAGGACTCGCCGGCCTTCATCGGCTCGGTCAAGGCGACCGACCTGCCCGAGTCATTCCGGGTCAAGCTGAAGGACCCGACGTCGTACGACGCGTTCTTCACCTCCATCAACGGCTTGCCGAGCGTCGACGACATCGTCGACCAGCGGGCGCTCCTGAAGAAGGTCTTCGATATCTTCGCCGACCTGCAGACCATCGGACTCCTCGGCGCCGCGGCGATGGCGTTCGCCGCACTCCTGCTCGTCGGCAACACGATCCAGGTCGCGGCGTACAGCAAACGGCGGGAGGTCGCCGTCATGAAACTGGTCGGCGCCTCGAACTGGTTCGTCCAGGCGCCGTTCGTCCTCGAGGCGGTGGTGGCCGGCCTGATCGGCGCGATCCTCGGCTGGGGTGTGCTCTTCGGCCTCAAGGTGATCGTGTTCGACGGCTCGCTGAAGGCGCTGACGAACATCCTCACCCCGATACCCACCGGGAACCTTCTGCTGATGCTGCCGCTGATGGTCGGTGTCGGCACGCTCATGAGTGCTGTGACCGCGTGGATCACGCTGCGGTTCTACCTCAAGGTCTGACGCTCCGCGACGCCCGCCGTGCCTCTCTGAACAGGAGAGGTGCGGCGTGTGTCTTTTTGCCGACCTTGCGACGGAATTTACTGAAGTGCCCTGAGTTGCGGGAGTACGGTGTCCCGAGGACGAGGGGAGACCCGCTGGTGGACCCGAACCGCCGCGCCATGACGCACCTGACCGCCGTGATCATTCTGGTCACCGCGTTCGCAGGGCCGCCGCTTGCCCTCCCCGCGCAGGCCGACCCGCGCGGGGACGCCGCCCAGGCGCAGAAGGCCGTCGACCGCGCCGCCGCCGACCTCGAGGACGCCACCACCCGCGCGCAGCGCGCCGGCCGGCTGCTCGCCCAGGCGGACGCCGGCATCCCGATCGCCCAGAACCGGGTCGTCGCCGCCAAGGGCCGCGTGATCTCGGCCCAGGCCCGCGCCGAGACCGCCCGCCACCGCGCCACCGTCGCGCAGGCTGCGTACGACGTGGCGGCACGCCGGTACGATGCCGCGCAGCGGCGCGGCGGCGCGGGGCCCGGCCCGCGCGCCACCAGCGCCCCCGAAAGCGACAAAACCAGCCACCACCACAAAATAAAACTCGGCCTCGGCGC
>CBIHNN010000016.1:0-78090 GCA_966211315.1 uncultured Micromonosporaceae bacterium
GCTCCCCCGCCCCCCGCACCACCCCGGCGCGGGGGGGGGCGCCCCCCGGCCCCCCCCCCCCGGCTCTCGTGGGGTACGGGTCAGCTGGTAATGCCGAAGACCGGCCGGCTGAGGGTGTTCTCGATGCCGGTGAAGCCCTCGTTCGGGTTGAACGTGTCCTCGCCGAAGTCGACGTCCGTGTCGTCGGCGGTGCCGCCGATGCCGTCCGGGCCGACCCCGAACATGGCGGCGAAGTTACCTCCCTGGTCCATCAGGTTGGCGTTGCCGTTGAACTGGTCGACGTGCCAGTCACCGAAGAAGTGGCCACCCTCGTGGGAGATGACGTTGCCGAGGGCGTCGCCGATGAATGCGACCTTGTCGCTGGCCGGGGTGATGTAGGTGTTCAGCGACGCCGTACCGGCCGAGTCACTGAGCACGTCGAGCAGGACGAGAGCGCTCTCCGAGGTGGCGAAGTTGCCCGGGTCGATACTTTCCGAGATGCCGATGGTGCTGATGCCGGACTCGGCGATCGTGCCACCGACGATGATCCGGCTGACGTTCGGCTTGCCGAAGGTGTCCGGGTTGTCCCGGCTGTTCGTCACCCTGAGCTTGAAGCGGTCGTTGAGGCCGGACCACTCGAGGTCGTCGACGAGGTTCTCGTAGACGCGGTCGGTGATCCGGTCGATCAGGTCGTCCTCCTGCTCCTGGGTCAGACCCCATCTGGCGATGAACGCCGAGAGCGGGCTGAGCTGACGGACGCCGGGGCCACCCCACACGTTGGTGTTGACCCGGGCGCCGTCGAAGTCCAGGAAGAGAGTCTGGGTCGGCCTCTGGCCCTCGAGCGGGGCTCGGTACGCCTCGACGGTGATGTCGTAGTTGCCGGCGTTGCCAGCGACCTCCACGTAGTGCCAGCCGGCGGCCTGCGCCACGTAGTCGGTGACGGCGTTGCCGCCGCCGGGCAGTGGCGAGGTGGCCGGGTAGATGAACGTGGCGTCCTGGCTCGATCCGTGGACCAGCCGCGGCACGGTGTCGTACACCCCGATCCGGGTCGCCGTGCCCTTCACCGAGGCGCCGAGGACGTCGCCCTTACGCAGCTTGACCGCGAAGAAGTCGTGGTCGTCCGCGGCGGCGGAGATCGTGACGTTGTACGGTCCCGTGCTGCCGTTGCCGTCGCCGCTGGCCGGGTTGGTCGGGTCGGCGGGCAGGTTGCCGTAGCCCGCGACGGCGACGTAGTACGTGCCGGCGCTGCCGAGGGTGATTTTGAGCAGGCTGTCGAGGTCACCCGGACTGTCGTCGTTGTAGCCGACGACCGTGCCGGTGGCGTCGTAGAGGACGACGACGGAGTCCAGCAACCCGGTGGGGGTGTCGATGTCCACGGTGACGACGTCACCGGCGCGGGCCTGGAACTTGTAGAAGTCGAAGTCGCCGGTGGCGGCGTTCGGGCCGTCGCCGATCTCAGCGGACGTGGTGATGCCGGACCGCGAGAGGCCGATGCCGGTCTCGCCGGCGAGCTGGATCGCGCCGTCGTCCTCGGCGTTCGCCGCCACGGCGGTAGGGCTCGCGGATTCCGGTGACAGGGCACCGAGGATGCGCGCCCTGGGGTTCTGACGGGCGGCCGTGCCGAAGCCGGTGATCCGCTGGGCGATGGCCGGGTTCTCGTTGGCGCCGCTGGTGCCGGCGCGTTCGTCCTCATTGACGACGAGTGGCGAGCCGACAGCGAATGAGTTCATCTTGCTGCGCTGCTGGGCACGGGCGGGTGCCTGCTGGGCGAGCCAGGCGCTCCAGCCGCTGTAGTCGGCCTTGGAGGGATCGGGCAGCAGGGCGAGGTACGGGTTCGGTCCCTTGGGCGCCGTGCCCGCGGGCGCCTTCGGTGCCACCGGAAGGCCGGCGGCGAGCAAGGCGCGGTCGGAGGCGCTCA
Organism: uncultured Micromonosporaceae bacterium; assembly: GCA_966211315.1. Lineage (GTDB taxonomy): Bacteria > Actinomycetota > Actinomycetes > Mycobacteriales > Micromonosporaceae > CBIHNN01. The sequence goes on from CBIHNN010000016.1 coordinate 1,898, forward strand.
TCCCCGGGTCGGTCTTGGCGGGAGCGGCCGTAGCAGCCGGTGGTATCACGGCGATGCCGAGAACGACGGCTCCCAGGATCGCGATGGTTCGACGCATTGTGGAGTCTCCCCTTTCATGCGTGTTCGCGGCATTCGCCGCGTTTAGCAGGGGTGACGCTACTGAATGTGATGGGCGAAATCTACCCTCGTCGATCTCCGATGTGGTGGGAAATGAAGAGCGCCCGAAAAGGCAGTCGCATGTCACGCTAGTAGCCCAGTGCATGCAGTGAGTTAACGGAGTGTTACGTGGCGGACATGGTCCTCAGCGGCCCTGGCCGACACCGCGACGGCCGCGGTGATCGGCGCCGAGGGCACGTCGCCGCCGACTACCTGGAGACGCCCGGCGAGGTACGCGTCGTCACTGGCTGACCCGGGTCAGGGCGGCCACCGCCGCGCCGCGCGCGCCCGCCATGTCGAGGTCGGAGACCACAGCGAACTCGGCGACGCGGGACTGCTCCACCCGCAGCTGAGTGTGCTCCCGCACCGTGGTCAGGAACCAGTGCCGGAACGCCGGGTCCGCCTCGACGACCCCGCCGCCGAGCAGGTACGCGTGCGGGTCGGTGAAGTTCGCCGAGATCGTGAAGAGTTTGCCGATCGCCATCGCCTGCTGGCCGAAGACCGCCCGGGCCAGGGCGTCACCGCGTTCGCCGTACCCGCGCAGCTGCTTCGCGGCCGTGCGGATCGGCACCGCCGCGAGCTCGTGGTCCGGGAACCGGGTCAGCCAGTACGGCAGCAGGTTGTTCGCGATGCCGGTGAGCGACGCGACGCTCTCCACGTCCCCCTCGAACCCACAGTTGCACAACGGCATCGGCTGGTCGGCCTCCAGCACGCCCTGCAACGGAATCTGCACGTGGCCCAGCTCGCCCGCCATCCCGGCCGCACCGCTGATCACCTTGCCGGACTCGACGACGCCGCCGCCGAGCCCGGTGCCGACGATCGCGGCGACCGACGAACGCTCCCACGCGTTCACGCCGAAGTGCCGGTGGTGGGCGTAGAGGGCGGCCGCGTTCGCGTCGTTGTTGTAGATCACCGGCAGGCCGATCCGCTTCTCCAGCGCGCCGCGGATGTCGAAGCCGTGCCACTCCGGCTCGGAGAAGTTCGTGGAACCCTTCGACGAGATGACGCCGTCCGCGCTGGCCGGGCCGGGGGTGTCCAGGCCCACCGCGCGCACCAGAGTCAGCGGGGTACTGGTCAACGCGATGATGTTCTCGAACGCCTCCGCCAGGGCCTCCACCGCCGCGCCCGGCCCGTCGAGCACCCGGCTGGGACTTTCGACCAGGCGGTCCACCAGGTAGGAGCCAGTGGCGTCGAGCACCGTCGCGTTATTGCTCGTCCCGCCGTTGTCCAGGCCGACCACAACCCAGGACGCGGGGGTACGCACCGTCGAAGTCACGCAGCGATCGTAGGCCCCGGACGGCCCGTCCGCCCGCTTCCAGGTGCCGGCCCGGGGCACAGCGGTGGCGGGAAGGTTGCACCCCGTCCAGACCCTTCAGTGATCTTGCGGGTACCCCGATCGGAGCCACATGCTGGTTGCCGAAACGTCCCGCCGCCGTGTCCTCGCCGGTGCCGCCGCCGTCGGCGTCGCCGCCGCCGTAGGGGTGTCCGCCGCCCCCGCCGCCGCCAGCGCCGCCACCACGGCCGCCGGGCTCGTCGGCACCGACCCACTGGCGCACCTGCTGCGCCGCGCCACGTACGGCCCCACCCCGGAGAGCCGGGCGGAGCTCGCGCAGCTCGGCGTCGCCGCCTGGCTGGACAGGCAGCTCAACCCGTCCGCGATCGCCGACACCACCGTGGACGGCGTACTGACCCGGCTACCGCTGATCGGCCTCGACATCGCCCAGACCCGGGCGGCGCTGCCGAAGCACTCGTACAACGCGTTCAAGGAGCTCGGCCGGGCCACCGTCGCCCGGGCCATCTGGAGCAACCGGCAGCTGTTCGAGACGGTCGCCGAGTTCTGGCGCAACCACCTGCACATCGCCGCCCCGTCCAGCGGTGTGTGGGACAGCCGCACCGACTACGACCGGACCGTCACCCGCCAGCACGCGCTGGGCAGGTTCTCCGACATGCTCAAGGCCAGCGCGCGGCACCCGGCGATGCTGACGTACCTGGACAACCGGTCGTCCAGCAAGGCCAAGCCGAACGAGAACTACGCCCGCGAGCTGATGGAGCTGCACACCGTCGGGCTCGTCTACTCCGAGGACGACGTCAAGAACAGCGCCCGGCTGCTCACCGGCCTGACCGTCAACAGCGGCGGCACCTACGTCTACGACGCCAGCAGGCACGCCACCGGCGCGGTGAGGATGCTCGGGTTCTCCCACGACAACGCGAGCGCCGGCGGCGGCGAGGCGGCTGTCCTGGCGTACCTCGACTACCTGGCCATGCACCCGGCGACCGCCGAACGGATCGCCCGCAAGCTGTGCGTCCGGTTCGTCGCCGACGAGGCCCCCGAGTCCCTCGTCGCCAAGCTCGCGACGGTGTACCTGGACAACAAGACCGCGATCGCCCCGGTGATCCGGGCCCTGTTCCTGTCGGAGGAGTTCGCGGCGTCGATCGGCGCGAAGACCCGTACGCCGCTGGAGGACCTCGCCGCCACGGTCCGCACGCTGGGCCTGCAGCCCGAGGTCTCCGGCACCGCCGCCCTCGACGCCATGTACAACAGCCTCGTCAACGCCGGCCACGCGCCGATGAAGTGGGGCCCGCCGAACGGCTTCCCGGACGTGGCCGCCGCGTGGGCCTCCCCGTCGGGCTTCCTGATGCGCTGCAACACCCACCTCAACCTGGCCGCCGGTTGGTACCCGAAGCAGCTGGTCCGGCCCGCCGACCTGCTCAAGGCCCTGGTCCCCGTCCGCCCTGCCACGTACGGCGCCCTCGTGGACGCGCTCGCGGTGCGCCTGGTCGGCGCGAAGCTGACGGCAAGCCAGAGCGCCGCCGTTCTCAGTGTTGCGGGCAAGGTGCCGACGAGTTCTCTGAGCACCTCCGACACGTCGGTGAACGGACACCTTCCGTACCTCATCGCCCTGATCCTGGATTCACCCACCTTCAGCGTTAGGTGATGCCCGTGCAGTGCTGCGCCGAGAACGAACGCGTCGAGAAGCTCAACCGGCGTGGCCTGCTGGGCCGTGCGCTCTCCGCGGGCGCGGCCGGCGCGCTCGCCGGCCTCGTCGGCGACGGCCTGTCCACCCGGCTGGCGTTCGCGGCGCCTGCGGCGACCGCGCACGACACCCTCGTCGTGGTGTCGCTGCGCGGCGGCTTCGACGGCCTGTCGGCGGTCGCACCGATCGGCGACCCCGACTACTACACGGCCCGGCCGACGATCGCCCTGCCGAAGAACACAGTGATCGGCGGGAACGGCATGTTCGGCTTGCATCCTGCCCTGGCACCACTGTTGCCGCTGTGGCAGGGCGGGCAGCTGGCGGCCGTGCACGCCGTCGGCCAGCCGAACCCGACCCGCTCCCACTTCGCCGCGATGGAGGAGCTGGAGCGCGCCGCCGCGGGCACGTCGGTGCGTACCGGCTGGCTGGACCGCATGCTCGGCGTCGCCGGCGGTTCCTCGCCGCTGTCCGGTGTCTCGGTCGGCTCGGCCATGCCGGGGCGCCTGCTCGCCGGTGGGTCGCCGGACCTGACGCTGCAGTCCGTCGACGCGTTCACACTGGCCGGCGAGAGCAGCAAGCGACCGATGGCCGCCGCGCTGCGCGGCCTCTACGGCGACGCCCCCGAGGCACTCGCCGGGGTCGCCCGCTCCGCGGACGCCGCCCTGGCCGCCACCGGCTCGCTGCGCGCCGCCGGCTACACGCCCTCCAACGGCGCGATCTACCCGGCGTCGCCGCTCGGTGCGGCCCTCAAGGACGTCGCCCGCCTGATCAAGGCGGATGCGGGCCTACTGGCCGCGTGCGTCGACTCCGGCGACTGGGACATGCACGAGGGCCTGGGTACGGCGGTCAAGGGCCAGCGGATGTACGACAACCTGGCCGACCTCGCCACCTGCCTCGCCGCGTTCGCCACCGACCTGGGCGACGGCATGAAGACGGTGACCGTGGTGACCGTCAGCGAGTTCGGCCGCCGCGTCGCCGAGAACGGCTCGAAGGGGGCCGACCACGGCCACGGCAACGCGATGCTGCTGCTCGGCGGCGGCATCAAGGGCGGCACCGTGTACGGCGACTGGCCCGGCCTGGCCCCCGGCAAGCTCGTCGCCGGGGACCTCGCCGCCACCACCGACTACCGCTCGGTCATCGGCGAACTACTGCAGAAGCGGCTCCGCCTCGGCGCGCTGACCGACGTGTTCCCCGGAGTGACGCCGGCGAACCTGGGACTCGCCATCGCCCGGTAGTACCGTCGCGATATGACCGAACGCGGACGCGTACGCGTCGAGCGCGGCCAGAAGAGGGTCCGCGCCTATCTCGGCGGCGAGGTCGCCGCCGACACCACCCGGCCGCTGCTCGTCTGGGAGATCCCGTACTACCCGGCCTACTACCTGCCCGCCGCCGACGTCCGCGCGAAGCTGGTGCCGACCGGCACGACGGAGCACTCGCCGAGCCGTGGCGACGCCGAAGTCCTCGACGTCCTCAGTGGTACGGCCACCGCGGCCGCCGGTGCCCGCCGGTACCCACGGTCGCCGATCGAGGAACTGCGCGACGCCGTACGGCTCGACTTCGCCGCCATGGACGAGTGGCTGGAGGAGGACGAGCCGATCTACGTGCACCCGCGCGACCCGTACTCGCGGGTGGACATCCTGGCCAGCAGCCGGCACATCCGCGTCGAGCTGGACGGGATGACGCTCGCCGAATCGCACTCACCGCGGATCCTGTTCGAGACCGGCCTGCCGCCGCGCTACTACCTGCCCCTGCCCGACCTGCGGATGAACCTGCTCCGGCCGTCCGGCACGCAGTCGCACTGCCCGTACAAGGGCACGGCCGGGTACTGGTCGGTCGAGGTCGGTGGCACGGTTTACAAGGACCTGGTGTGGATCTACCGGCAGACGTTGCCGGAGAGCCAGAAGATCGGCGGGCTCGCCTGCTTCTACAACGAGAGAGTCGACCTGTACGTCGACGGCGTGCTCCAGCGGCGGCCCCGTACGCCGTTCTCGTCCTGACGGACCCGGCCGGTCCCGCCACCGGGGTGGCAGGGTCGGACGTAGGCTGGGCCACGATGGACGTGCAGCCGCCGCAGACGATCGGGCATACCGTCCTGGGCGACCGGCCCGAGGAGGGTTTCGCCTCGCTGCGGCGCCCCGCCCGCCCGCGCCGCGAACGGTACGAGCTGGGCCGGTCCCTGCGCGACACCACGCCCCGGGTCAGCCTCGGCGAGTGGCAGCCGCCGCCCGGCCGAGCCGACCCGGTCGAGCTGCTGCGCCAGGCCCACATCGGCCGCCTCGACTGGCTGATCCCGGTCCGCGTCGCCCGGATGGCGTCCTCGCCGTACGCGTTCCTGCGCGGGGCGGCGAACATTATGTCCGAGGACTTCGCGGGACTTCCCTACACCGGAATCACGCCGATCATCTGCGGCGACGCCCACCTCGGGAACTTCGGCTTCTACGCGTCCCCGGAGCGGGACCTGGTCTTCGATCTGAACGATTTCGACGAGGCGCACCCCGGCCCGTGGGAGTGGGACCTGCGCCGCCTCGTCGTCAGCGTGATGGTGGCCGGGCGGGAGAACCGCTTCTCCGAGAAGGAGTGCGCGGAGGCGGTGTCCACCTGCGTGACGGCGTACCGCGAGCAGCTGGAGCACCTGGCCGGGCAGCCGCTGCTGGTCCGCTCCTACGAACGCCTCGACGTCGACGGGATGCGGTCGGCGGCGGGGAACCGCAGACTGCGCGACGAGATCGGCCGGGCCGCCCGCCGGGCCCGCCGCCGCACGAGCGACCGGGCGCTGCCCCGGTTCACCGAACAGCGCGACGGGACCGTACGGATCGTCCAGGAGCCGCCCCTGATCACCCGGCCGTCGCCGGTCGAGGCGGAGCAGCTCGCCGAGGCCCTGGACGAGTACCTGCGGACGTTGCCGCCGCACTGGGCGCGGATCCTCGGCGGGTACACGCTCGTCGACATCGCGCACAAGGTCGTGGGGGTCGGGTCGGTGGGCCTGCGGGCGTACGTGGCGCTGCTCGAGGGCAGCAGCCCGGACGATGCTTTGTTCCTGCAGCTCAAGCAGGCGCGACGGTCGGTGGTGGCACGGTTCCAGCACGGCGACCTGGCCCGGCACGATCACCAGGGCCAGCGCGTCGTCGAGTACCAGCACTCCCTGCAGACCGTCAGCGACCCGCTGCTCGGCTGGACCAGCGTCGGCGACACGCAGTATTACGTACGGCAGTTCCGCGACATGAAGGGCGCCATCACCGTCGAGGACATCGACGCGGGCGCGCTCGCCGACTACGCGGGCATCTGCGGTTTCCTGCTCGCGAAGAGCCACGCCCGCACCAGTGGCGCGTCGATGATCGCGGGTTACGTCGGAAGCGGGGACAAGCTGGACGAGGCGATGTGCCGGTTCGCGAAGGCCTACGCGGACCAGGTGGAACGCGACCACCGGAGGCTGCTCGCGGCGATCGCCGGCGGGCGGCTGCCCTGCGATGCCGACGTGGACCGTTGATGGCGTCGCACCGCCTCGACGTGGGCGACGATCGGCTGCGCGCCTTCTGGACCGAACGGCACCTCTGCACGTTGACCACGCTGCGCGCCGACGGTACCCCGCACGTCGTGCCCGTCGGCGCCACCCTCGACCCGGGCGCCGGACTCGCCCGGGTCATCGCGTCGAGGTCGTCCGCGAAGGTCCGGCACGCCGCGGCCGGCGGCCCCGTGGCGATCTGCCAGGTCGACGGGCGCCGCTGGTCCACGGTCGAGGGCACGGCCGCGGTCCGTGACGACCCGGAGTTGGTCGCCGAGGCGGTGCGCCGGTACGCGGCCCGCTACCGCACACCGCGGGAGAACCCGAACCGGGTCGTCGTCGAGGTACGCATCACCCGGATCCTCGGCTGGCTGCCCGTCGGCTGACGCACCCCCGCCACGGTTGAGTACGCCGACTCATAGGCGGCTGTCGTTCCGGCGCGGCAGGATCAGCCCATGACAGCGACCGTCGCCGGGCCGGCCCGTACGACCCCGCACCCCCGAGACCGGTACGTGGACCTGCTGCGCGTGGTCTCGCTGGGCGTCGTGGTGCTCGGGCACTGGCTGATGACGGTCGTCGTCGTCGCCGGCGGCGCAATGCGCGTGACGAACCTGCTCGCCCTCGTCCCGGCCACCCACTACCTGACCTGGCTGCTGCAGGTGATGCCGATCTTCTTCCTGGTCGGCGGCTTCTCCCACGCCACCGCGCTCGACTCGATCCGGCGCCGCGGCGGCGGGTACGCCGACTTCGTCCGGGCCCGCGCCGGCCGGCTGCTGCGCCCGACCGTCGTGTTCGCGGCGGCCTGGCTGACCGGAGCGATCCTGCTGGACCTCCTCGTTCCCGGGGCGCCGCTGCAGCAGGGCGCCCGGCTCGTGGCGCAGCCACTCTGGTTCCTCGGCGTATACCTCGCGCTGGTCGTGCTGGCACCGCCCCTGCTGGACCTGCACCGGCGGCTCGGCCGCTGGGCGCCCGCCGTACCGGTCGCAGCCGCCGCGCTGATCGCGGTCGTCGACACGCTTCGGTGGAACGGGGTGCCGCAGGCGGAGTACCTGAACCTGCTGCTGGTCTGGGTCGCGCTGCACCAGCTCGGATACGCGTACGCCGACGGCGCCCTGGTCCGCGGTGGACGGCGACTGGCTGCGACCCTCGCCGTGGGCGGCCTGGGGGCTGTGCTGGCGTTGACCCTCGCCGGGCCGTACCCGGTCTCGATGGTCGGCGTACCCGGGCAATCGGTCTCGAACATGTCCCCGCCCACCCTCGCGCTCTATGCGCACGGTGTCTGGCTGACCGGCCTGGCCCTGCTGCTGCGCCCGGCCGGCCGGCGGTGGCTGCGCCGCCCGCTGCCGTGGCGGGTGGTCGTGACCGCGAACGGCGTCGCGATGTCCGCGTTTCTCTGGCACCTCACCGCCCTGGTCCTGGTGGTGGCGGCGGTGTCCCGGACCCCGTTCGTGCCGCCCGCTGCCGCCTCGCCGCTGTGGTGGCTGACCCGGCCAGTCTGGCTCACGCTGCTCGCCGCCGTCACCGCGCTGCTCGTGGCGCTCGTCCGCGCGGCGGATCGGCCCCGGCCCGCCGCGATCGGTGGCCCGCCCGGCACGGCGTGGGTCGCGGCCGCCGGTGGGCTGCTCTGCACGCTGGGTGTGTTCGGCTTCTCCGCGGTCGGCTTCGGCGGCGTTCTCACGGGGCGTACCGTCACGATGATCGACATTCCGATCACCGTGGGGGGCTCCGCGTCGCTGCTCGGCGCGGGCGCCGCGCTCCTGCTGCTGACCGGACCCTGGTCCGGTCAGTGGACCCCGTCGCAGGCTCAGCAACCGCTACAGCCCGGTCACGTCGCCGCTGACGAGTTCTCCTCACCGAGGCGGCCCGATGCCCGCCGGGCGAGCTGGTAGCCCGGCACGGCGGCCTGGAGTTCGCCGGAACCGGGTCCTCGCGGACGGGGTTAGTGGTTCGGCAGCCTTCGGCAGCACCCCAATGGGGGTAAGCCGGGCGGCTTACGTATCAGCGTAGGCGTATGGACCTGCTTGTCCCGGTCGACGTCGCGCTCGGTGGCCCCCGCGGGATCCGGGTCTCGCGGACCCTGCCGCACAAGGAACGCCGCATGGTCGGCGCCTGGTGCTTCCTCGACGCGTACGGGCCGCACTCCGTCGGCACCGACGGCGGGATGCGGGTCGCACCTCACCCACACACCGGCCTGCAGACCGTCAGCTGGCTCGTGGCCGGGAGATCCTGCACCGGCCGCGACCACGACGACATCGTCGCCGCCCGGCAGGCCTGGGAGTCCGGCAGCCGTTCGGCGAGGTTCACGGCTACGCGGGTGATCGGCTGCCCGCCCCGGCGATGCCGCTGACCCGTCTCGTCGCACGCGGCCGCGTACGCTGAAGCCCGAATACTCCTGACCTGGGGTTATCGATCATCCCGGTGGGAACTCCCACGATCGTCGGGAGGTCTCGCCGTACCCGGAAGGAGCGGGTCATGACCATGGCCCGGGGTTTGCTCTTCCTCGTCATCGTATTGACGCCCACCGCGCTCGGCGCGGCCGTGATTCTCGCCCCGGCGTGGGGCGCCGCCCTCGCCCGCCGACTACCCGACCGGCACGACCCGCGAGGCCCGCAGCCGGAGCGCAAGCCCATCCAGCAACTCGCGGCCGATCTGCGGCGCCTCATCCGTCTGCACGGCGAACTCGGCGCATCCGCGCAGCTCGCCACCCGCGCCCAACGCCTCTGGTCCGTCGAGGCCGCGATCAGCGCCCGTGCGGTTGAGGCCGCCCAGTCCCTCGAGGTCCCGTTCGACGACCCGACCGAGTCCGGCGGCGTCGACCGCGCCCGGCTCACTCGTTTGCTGCACGACCTGGCCGCCGCCGGTCTGGTCCTGCCTACGCGGGTAGGACCGTTCACCGACGACGGCCGGATCTGACCGCTCCCGGCAATCGTCTCCAGCAATCGTCCGCCGGGCGGATGCGATGACGTCGCGGCGCAACGCTCCCGTCCCACATTGTCGGATACCTCCCGCGATGACGGATTGTGCAAGTTCTGATACACGCGATTTGATGCCATCCGCGGCCTGCGGCATTCGTCCTCGATCGGAGGGGCGTATCGCCCGGATGGTGGTGGCCGAGAGGCGGGCTCCGCGGATAGCCTTCCAACCCCATGCGGGAACGGTGGCTTCGTGTAACCGGTCGGTGACGACGCACGGCGAGGTGGTGAATCGGTGCGAGAAGGTGGCGCGGACCCGCGTTTCCGACCGTCCCGCACCGTGCGCCGCCCGGGTCACGGCGGGGTTGACGACCTCGGCTCCGACGAGCACGCCGGTCCGCTGGACGACCCGTTCGACCGGCAGGTGCCGACCGGGCGTCCGGCGGCCGGGCGGTTCACCGGTGCGGGCCGCCGGGAGCCGGGGGACGCGTCGGGACCCGGGGCGATGAGCGCCGACTACGACGCCCGGCCGGTCGACGAACTCGCCGCCCGCCGCGCCCGCCGCCGCTCGACCCGTTCCGACAGTGAAGCCCGCCCGGATGACAGGGCCCACTCGGATGACAGGGCCCGCTCGGATGACAGGGCCCGCTCGGATGACAGGGCCCGCTCGGATGACGGCAGCTACGGTGCGACGGGCGTTCCGCCTGCGTACCGCGGCAATGCGACGGGCTACCCGGCACCCGTCTCCGACCGGCCGGTCTCGGGCGCGCCCGTCTCCGGCAGGCCTGTCTCCCGTGGACCTGTTGCCACCGGACGCGCCAGGGTCCCTTCGCCGACTCGTACCGAGCCGGTGTACCGCCGCGACGTGCTGCGGGACGAGACGTACCGCGATGCTCTGCCCCACGATGCTCTGCTCCGCGATACGTCAGACGAGCAATCCGGCGGGGACCTCACCCGAGCCCGGGTCCGGGCCGATGTGGCGCGTGACGAGTTCATCCGCGGGCCCACCCGGGACGATCTCCCCCGCGACGCCGAACGCGACTACCGCGATCGCAACGGCTCCCGGAACACCTTCGCTCGGGACACCGGCGCCCGCGACCACGTCAACCGGGACCGCGCCCACGACAATCCCGGTTGGGACGATGTCGCTCGGGACGTCGATCGAGATGACGGCCGGTGGGACGGCCTGGGTCCAGGGGAAGCCGGGCGGTACACCGCACGGGCGACCGGCTGGTCGGGACCGGTGGAGCCACGCGGCGGACGCGCGGCCGGTGGCGCGGGCGCTGCCGACCGGGACCACCGGCGCACCGGCCCGGCAGGCGGGTACGGGGTTGCCCCGGAGAACGGGGACTGGGACACGCCCAGCCGTCGCCGGTGGCGCGACGCCGGACGCCGCTTCGACGGGGCCGGGTACGACGGGGCCGGATACGACGAGGCCGGGTACGACGAGGCCGGGTACGACGAGGGGCGGTACCGGCTCGGCGCGCGCGGGATCAGTGAGGTGCGTACCGACGGCGGGGGTGGCGAAAGCTGGTACGACGAGCGGTACGACAGCGAGAGCTTCGATTACGCGATCGGTGACGAACCCGTCGGCGAGCCGCTCGACGGCGACCTGGGAGCCATCGCGTGGATCGGCGGCCGCTACGGTCCGCCCCGGCCCGCGCCCCCGCGGGTCCCCACCCCCGGAGTGGTCCACTCCTGGTTCGACATCGGCAGTGGCCGCGATGACGGCGACAGCTACCCCGGCGGACGCTACGACACCGGACGTGGCGCCGACGACGACCTCCTCCACCACCCGCGGCGCGACCCGGACCGAAGGGACGCCGACCGCCGCGGCACCCGGCGGGACCCGATCCTGCCAGCCGACGACCGCCAGGACACCGGACGGGACCGCGAGCGGTTCGACGCCGGACGTGGAGATGTCAGCCGGCCGGGTGACCGTCCGCTGGATCGACGCGACGGCGCCCGGACGGGCGACCGCTACGACGCGCCCGGCAGGGGCCCGGCGGGTGGACGCTTCGGCGAGGCGGGAACCGGGGACCGGTACGCGGCCCCGGACCGCGCGCCGCGCAACGAAGACTGGAACGAGGACTGGAACGAGGACTGGAACGAGGACTGGAACGAGGACTGGAACGGCGGCGGCACGTACCGCCCACAGGGGCGCCGGGGCGACGAGTCGTCGGAGCCGGACGACCGGCCCGGACCGCGGCGCAGTGGTCCGGCAGTACGATCCGCGGCCGTACCGGCGTCGGGTTTCGGGGCGACTGCCGGACCGCCGTCGTCCCGGCCCACTCCGGCATCCTCGTCGTCGGTCCCGCCGGTGGCGCGGCCCGTCGCCCCGAGCACGCGCGAGGGCACGCCGGTGGTGCCGCGCGTCGTGGCGCGTTCGTCGTCGCAGCAGCCGCGTGTGGTGGCGACCGAGCGCCCGGCGCCTGTGGCACGGGTCGTGTCCAGCACACCCCAGACGCCGGAGGTACGGTCCACCGGGACCGCGCAGGAGGCGGTCGCGCCGCGGGTGAAGTCGACACACACTCCGCTGGCCGCGTCCCGGGTCATCGTGACGGCCGAGGACGCACCCGTACGCCCCCGCATCGCGCCGCCCATCACGGCGGCAGACGGTGCAGGCCGCGCAACGGCGGACGGCACGCGGCCGGACGGCACGGGCGACGCCGATGCCGCGGTGAGACGGATCCAGGTTCCGGCGCAGCGGCCGACCAGCCAGACCCGACCCGGCGAGACCCGACCCGGCGAGGGCCAAACCGGCCCGACTCTCCCCCACGAGACTCCGCCCCACGAGACTCCGCCCGGCGAGACTCCGCCCGGCCAGAGCGGTGCCGGCGGGTCCGGTGGGACGACTTCGGTAGGGACGCCGCTGCGCGCGGTCGCTACCGAGGTGACGGCTGCGACCCGTACACCCGGCCAGGTCCGCCGCACTGCCGCCCCGGCGGGTGACCTGGCGGCCCGCGCGGCCGCAGCGTCCGGCACCACCGCGGTGGCGGACCAGTCGACCCCGGGCGACCGTGATGCGGTGGAGCCGGGGGCGGCGAACGTCCGGGTGGGCGGTGGCCCACAGCGGCTGCCTGTCGAGGCCGCATGGGACCAGGCCGCGCGCGAGCAGGCCCAGCGGGACGAGGAAGCGCGGCGCCGGGTCATCCGGGAGCAGGAGGAACGGGAACAGGCCGAGCGGGACGCCGCCGCGCGGGCCATCGCCGAGGCCGCCGCCCGGGAGCAGACCGCCCGGGAAGAGGCCGCGCGGGAGCAGGCCGAGCGCGAGCGGGCGGCGCGGGAGGAGGCCGAGCGGAAGCGGTTGGCGCGCGAGCAGGTGGCGCGGGAACTGGCCGAGCGTGAGCGGTTGGCGCGGGAGGAGGCCGAGCGGAGGCGGTTGGCGCGGGAGAAGGCGGCGCGGGAGGAGGCCGAGCGGAAGCGGTTGGCGCGGGAGAAGGCGGCGCGGGAGGCCGTACCGCGGGCGGAGCGGATCGTGGCGGACGTCCGGTGGCGGCTGGACACCGACACGTTGCGGGAGGTCGTGGACGACCAGGAGACCCTGCTGAGTGTGGCGGCGCGACTGGAGGAGCCGTTCGAGGCGGTGACGGACGACTCGGCTCGGGCCCGGCTGCTGAGCCTGCGATCCGAGGTGTTGCGGCTGCTCGGGCAACAGGAGGCCGCCGCCGCGGACAGCCGGCTGGCGCTGGCGCACGGGCACGCCGCCCGCGACGACCTGGCGGTGGCGCTGGCGCGTACGGAGCTGGGGCAGGTGTTGCGGCTGCGAGGGGAGTTCGTTGAGGCGGACCGGCTGTTCCTCGAGGTGGTCATCGCCGACGTGCCCGACGGCGTACGCAGCGTGGCGCATGAGAACGCCGGCCGGTGCTGCGTGGACCAGGGGCGGTACCTGGAGGCCTGCGATCATTTCGGCCAGGCGATGAGGCTCGGCGACCCGGAGGACCTGGACCTGATCGCCCGCCTCGAACTGACGCTGGACGCGATCTACATCAAGGTACTGAGGGACGGCTGGGGCCCGGCGCCCCGCTGGCGGACCGAGATCATGTCCGCGGGCCGCGCGCCGGTCGTCGTACCCGACTAGCTGGGTCGGGAACGGTCGTACGGGCACAGACCCTCCGGTCCCCCGGAACGGGGCCGCTCCGGCGGCACGCGTTCGTGACGGCACCCGTTCGTGACGGCGTGGCGGCTGGTGGAACCCCTGGGGGCATCCCACGATGGAGGGGATGTCCGACGGCCCAGCCGCCCGGCGCGATCGCGCCGCCCGTCCGTGCCCGGCCCGTCGCCGGTACACGATGTGATCCTTTTTTCGGCCAACCATTGAACCGTGCACCACCGCCGCCCGTAATCCAGATCACGTTCCGCCCATATCGTGGAGTCCACCCCCGGGCCTCACGCCAGTGATCTCGAAGGACGTACGACGATGCCGATGACCAGCACGCCGCAGACCAGGCAGGGAATCCGGTGGTGACCGCCGTGTTGCGAGCTGACGAGCTGACCGTCGTGCACCACGACGACACGATCAGCCAGTTCCTCGACGTCACGTACACGCTCGACCGGGCTGGACTGCGAGTCTTCACCGCGGCCGGGGACGAGCAGGCGTTCGGCGTGCACGACATCCTTACCATGCATGTGAACATTGCCCATCAGCGCCGCCCTGAAGATCGCTAACGGGGGCGGGCGGCGCGCATCCCGGCCGCGACGTGCGGACCTCCCCACGTCGTCGCGGCCGGGATGACGGGCCCCTCAGGATGACGGGCCCGTCAGGTTCGGGTCGCCCGGAGCAGCACCAGGTGTTCCGGGTGGAGCATCGGTGCCTGCACCCCGACGGTCGCGAGCACCGTGCCCGGCAGGGTCACGCCGGCGGACCACCACGGCAGCGGGGCCACGCCGGGGCCCTCGACCCGGTCGCCCGGCGGCAGCGGTTCGAGCCGATACCGGGCCGCGGGGTCGAGTCCGGGCAACCGGACCCTGCCCGGGGGTGCCTGAACGCTGGTAACGGTCTGGACCAGGGCGTACACGGCGACGGAGCGGTCGGCGGCGACCACTCCGTGCACCAGGACCGCCGGGTCCGGGTGGTCCCCGCGGACCACCGCACCGGAGTGCAGCAACGGCCGGAGCATCTGGTAGGCGACCACCCACTCGCGTAGCCGTTCCCGCTCCGGCGGTCCTACCCGCGTCAGATCCCACTCGATGCCGAAATGTCCGAACAAGGCGGTTCCCGCCCGGAAATCCAACGAGTGCTGCCGCCTAGTGGTATGCGCGACCGGCGAGCCGACGTGCGCGCCGATCAGCTCGGGCGGAAGGAGCAGCCCGGTCCAGCGCTGGATCTGCTGACGTTCCAGCGCGTCGATGGAGTCGCTGGCCCAGACGCGGTCGGTGCGTTCCAGGATGCCGAGGTCCACCCGGCCGCCGCCGGACGAGCACGACTCGATCTCCAGCCCCGGGTGCCGGGACCGCAGCTCGTCGAGGAGCCGGTACACCGCGCGGGTCTGCCGGTGCGCTCCCGCGCCAACCAGGTCCCGGTTGTGATCCCACTTCAGGTAGGCGATGTCGTACTCGCTGAGCAGGGCGTCGAGGCGGTCGCGGACGAACGAGTAGGCGGCATGCAGGTTGAGGACCTGCTGGTGGCGCGAGAGCGGGGACGCCGGGCCGAGGATCCAGTCCGGGTGGGCGCGGGCCAGGTCCGAGTCCGGGTTGACCATCTCCGGCTCGACCCAGAGGCCGAACTCCATACCCAGATCGGTGACGTGCCGGATCAGCGGGTTCAGGCCGTCGGGCCAGACGTTCTCGTCGACGTACCAGTCGCCCAGACCGGCCCGGTCGTCGCGGCGGCCACGGAACCAGCCGTCGTCCAGCACGAACCGTTCGACGCCGACCGACGCGGCGGCGTCCGCGAGGGCGGCGAGCTTCTCGAACCGCTGGTCGAAGTAGACCGCCTCCCACGTGTTCATGGTGACGGGCCGAGGTCCGCGCGGCCGCCCGCGCAGGTGGTCGTGGAAACGCCCCGACATGGCGTCGAGGCCGTGGCCGTGGGAGCCGTACACCCAGGGGGTGGTGTAGGACTCGCCGGCGGCGAGCCGGACCTCCCCGGGCAGGAGCAACTCACCGCCCGCGAGCAGCGCGATGCCGCCGTTGGTCCGTTCGGCGAGGGTACGGTGATTGCCGCTCCACGCGACGTGCAACGCCCACACCTCCCCCTGCCGAAAACCGAACCCCTGCTCCCCCGCCACCAGCAGCAGCGTGGCGTCGGTGCCGGTACGCCCGCGCCGCCCGTCACGCAGCCAACTGCCGATCCGGAAGGCAGCCCGCTGCGGGCTGCGTTCGCGCAGGTGCCGCCCGGTCAGGTCGAGCAGCTCCGTGGCCCGCTCGGGCACCGGCAGCGCGAGCAGGATCCCGTCCAGGTCGTACCGGCCGGATCCGGTGCTGCGCAGAGTGGCCCGCTGCCGCACCAGCCCGGCCGGGGTCAGCTCGATCTCAACGGACAGCGTGAGCCCATCGTCCTCCGCGGTGACGATGACCCGGTTCCCGTCGACGCCGACGGACACGACCGTGAACGACGACGCGACCAGACCCTCGCGGTGCCCGGTCAGGCCGGGCGTGCCGAGCCAGCCCAGCGAGGCCTCGGGCAGCACGCTCACCGGAACCGGCACGTCGAGGGTGTTGGACGCCAGCGGGGGCCCCTCGGACCGCACGAGGGCCGCGAGGTCATCGGACGACAGGTCACCCAGGTCGGAACCCCAGTGCAGAACCCTGGGGAGCCGGTCGCCCGAGCAGTCGAGGACGAGCGACACCCCTCCGGCCCGCAGGTGCAGCGGTATCACCCGTACCCCCTATTCTTCTGCCAGCCAGACGAAGCCGAGACCCGGCAGGTGCGCGCGGCCGTGCTCGACGCGCAGCGCGTCGTCGGACGACAGCACGGTCGACAGCCACCCATAGCGGCCGAAGGCCGCGGTGTCCACGCTCTGCTCGTCCTCGCTGAGGTTGAACAGCCCGACGAAGCTGCCGCTGCGCGGATGCCGCCGCCAGAACGCGAACAGGTGCGGGTTGTCGACGTCGAGCACCACGGTCTCGCCGCCGCCGCGCAGCGCCGGCAGCCCCGCCCGGGTGGCGGCCAGGCGGGCGACGGCCGTGAAGAGCCTGCCCTCGACGCTGTCCGGGTCGTGGCGACGCTCAGCGGCCGCCCAGTCCATCGCCGGGCGGTGCATCCAGCGGTTGTCGTCCGCGCGACGCGGGTCACCACGGTAGCTCTCGTCGTTGCCGAGCCCGAGCTCGTCGCCCATGTACAGCAGCGGGATGCCGCCGTACGCGTACGTGACGGCGTGCAGCAGGATGAGGCGGCGGATCCCCGCCTCGGATCCGACGCCGGCCAGAGCGGCGGCCGTGCCGGAGATGCGGGCATCGCCGGTCTGCGGGTTCTCCTGGAACAGGGCGCCCGCCGCCCACGAGCCGGGGAATCGGCCGGAGTAGAAGTCGTTGAGGAAGCGGCGGTGTGTGTAGCCGTCCCAGCCGACCGCGGCGGCGTCGGTATCGCTCACCGCCCAGCCGATGTCGTCGTGCCCGCGCACGTACGTGCACCACGTCGTCTCCGGCGGGATGTGCTTGAGCCGTTGCAGCGCCCGGGTCATCAGCCGGGCCTCGCGGGTGGCGAGGCTGGACCAGAGCATCACCATCAGCTGGTTGTGGTACGCCAGCTCGCACTCCGGCCGGTACCGCTCGTGCCCGCCCAGGTAGCCGACCAACTCGTCCGGCGCCACGATCGCCTCCGCCTTGAAGATCACTCCCGGCGCGGTGATCTGGGTGAGCGCGTGCAGGGCCTGCACGATCAGATGCACCTCCGGCTGGTTGATGCAGCCGGAGCCGAGGCGCTTCCACATGAACGGCACGGCGTCCATCCGGAACACGTCGACGCCCCGGTTCGCCAGCCACAGCACCGTGTCGAACATGGCGGCGAACACGTTCGGGTTGGCCCAGTTCAGGTCCCACTGGTACGACCAGAACGTCGTCCACACCCAGCCGCCCGCGCCGCCGTTCGCCTCGTCGAACCAGGTGAAGCTGCCCGGCGCCCGGTCCGGGAACACGGGGGCGATGGTCCGCTCGTACGCGTCCGGCCGTTCCCGGTCCGGGAAGGCCAGGTAGAAGTCGGCGTACGCGGGATCGCCGGCGAGCCAGCGGCGCGCCCACGGGTGCTCCTGCGCGGTGTGGTTCAGTACGAGGTCGATGCAGAGGCTGATGTCGCGCTCGTGCAGAGCGGTGGCCGCATCCTCCAGATCGGACATCGAGCCGAGGTGGGGTTCCACACAGCGGTAGTCCTGCACCGCGTATCCGCCGTCGTTCTCGCCCGGCCGCGCCCTCAGCAGCGGCATCAGGTGCAGGTACGACACGCCCAGCTCGCCGAGGTAGTCCAGGCAGGACGGCAGCTCCTTGAGGGTGCCGCTGAACTTCTCGACGTAGCAGACGTATCCGACCATGTCCTCGCGCTGGAACCAGCGCGGATCGATCTCCCGGCGCCGGCCGATCTCCCGCAGCGCGTCGGGGCGCTGCTTCGCGGCGCGCAGCGCGAGCCGGGCGAGCCGCAGCAGCAGGGCGTCCAGGTCGTGCTCGTCGCCGTAGAGGATGCGCAGCGGCGGCGCGATGTCGTCCATCCGTACGGCGATCCGGTCGAGGAAGGCCCGGCCCTCGGCCCGTCCCAGACCCTGCTGGGCCTCGTCGGCGAGCGCCGCGACGAGCCGTTCGGCGATGGCGTCGGGCATGGCGTCCCTCCCGAGAATCAGGGCAGGAGCTCAGGGTAACCACGCATGATGTGCACAGCCAGCCGCGCGGGCCGGTTCAGGCGGTTCCCGGCGCGGCCACGGAACCCCGGCAGACCAACGGGCAGGGCAGGTAGTCGCGCGCCTGGTCGGTGGCGCCGTCCAGCAGGCGCTGCACGGCACGCCGGCCCATCTCGTAGAACGGCACGTACACGGTGGACAGAGCGGGCCGGATCTCCTCGGCGAGCCCCGGTCCCGCCTCGTAACCGAGCACCGACACGTCGTCCGGCACCCGCAGCCCGGCCGCGGCGAGGGCCAGGTACGCCCCGACGGCTATCCGCTCGCCGCCGCACAGCAGGGCGGTCGGCCGGGGGACGCACCGCATCAGGTCACGGGTACGGACGTACCCCTGGTCGGCGCGCGGCTCACCGGGCCGGACGAGGTCCGGGTCGAACCCGACGCCCGCCGCCGCGAGGGCGGCCCGGTATCCGGCCAGCCGTTCGCGGGACGACCACAGCGCCGGCCGGCCGCCGAGGACGGCGATCCGCCGGTGGCCGAGGGTGAGCAGCAGCTCCGTGGCGGTCCGCGCGCCGGCGCGCTCGTCCGGCAGGACACACGCCACGCGTTCGTCCATCGTCGACTCGCAGCCGACCAGCACCGTCGGCACGTGACCGGTGAGTGGCGGGTCTCCCCCGGCGATCGTCAGCAGGATCGCGTCGACCTGCCGGTCGAGGAGGTCCTCGACGGCCGAACGCAGTTCGTCGCCGCCGCCGACGGACGCGAGCACGAGGCGGCTGCCGCGCTCCGCGGCCTCGTCGCAGGCGCCGGCGATGGTCCGCCCGCCGCACGGGGGTCCGGGCTGGGCGACGAAACCGATGGTGTGGGACCGGCGCGTCCGCAGTCCGCGGGCGGTCCGGTTGGGCCGGTACCCGAGCAGCCGTACGGCGTCGAGGACCCGGTCGCGGGTCTCCTGGCTGATCTCGCCGACCCGGCCGTTGATGACGAACGAGACGGCCGTGGGCGAGACACCGGCGAGCCGTCCGACATCGGCCATCGTCGGGCGCTCCCGCCTGCTCCTCGCCGAGGGCATGGGGCGACCATACGCTCGCGAGGCACGCCGAGATGCGGGCGAGCTGTCCGTCGTCAAGACTGATGCGTAACAGAGCTGAAACGTTCCTTGACTCTCGGCGGGCGCAAGAGCAGCGTGTGTGATAGGAGTGACTAAATCGACACAGTCCGATGTCAGCGCAGGCGAGCGCGCATTCCCGCCCCTTCACGCCGGCCTGTTCTGACCCGTGGAACCCCCACCTGAACTCAACACCCACCAGGTGACGAACCGGATTCCCGCCTGACGCGGCGGCGATGCGCCGTGCCCGGAAGCGGGTGGCGCGTGGCGGGTGATCAGTGAACAGGAGCCGGTATGCGTACACGTAGATGGTTCTCGGCGACCGCGGCCGGCGCCGCGGTCATCCTTCTCGGCGCGGGCTGCCTCTCGGACCCAGGCAGCAGCAGCGGCACCGCGGGTAACGGCGACAACTCGGTCGAGGTGGTCTTCGGCTTCGGCGGCGACCAGTCGAAGGCGTTCACCGCCGCCGGCGACGCCTGGGCCAGGCAGAACGGCGTCACCATCAAGTGGGCCGAGGCGTCACAGTCGTTCGACACCCTGATCCGCAGCCGGGTCGCCGGCAACAACCCGCCCGACATCGGCCTCTTCCCCCAGCCCGGCGTCATGATGGACATCGCGAAGACCGGCAAGCTGAAGGACCTCAGCACGATGCTGGACGTCGCGTCGCTGAAGTCGACGCTGGTCCCCGGCGAGCTCGACGCCGGCACCTCCACCGCCGACAACAAGGTGTACGGCGTCCCGGTGTCGATGAACGTCAAGAGCCTGGTCTGGTATCCGAAGAAGGCGTTCGAGGCCAAGGGGTACAAGGAGCCGACGACGATCGCCGAGCTGGAGGCGCTGACCAACCAGATCAAGGCCGACGGTACGCCGCCCTGGTGCGTCGGCATCGAGGCGCAGGCCGCCACCGGCTGGGTCGTCACCGACTGGATGGAGGACTTCGTCCTGCGCTTCGGCGGCGCCCAGAAGTACGACCAGTGGGTCAGGCACGAGATCCCGTTCAACGACCCGGTCGTCAAGCAGGCCGCGGACGAGTTCGCGAAGCTCACCCTGACCGACGGCAACACGTTCGGGGGGCGCTCCTCGATCGTCAGCAACTCGTACACGACGGCGGCGAACCCGATGTTCGACAACCCGCCGAAGTGCTTCCTGCACCGGCAGGGCAACTTCATCATGCAGAAGACGTTCTTCCCGGAGAAGATCCGTACCGCCATGGACAGCGAGGTGGGCGTCTTCTACCTGCCGGGGACGACGGCGACCGAGAAGCCGGTGCTGGGCGGCGGTGACCTGGCCGGGGCGTTCAGCTCCGACGACGCCACCAAGAAGGTCATGGCGTTCCTGACGAGCGACACGTTCAACGGCGGCACCAAGGACGGCAGCTACCTGTCGCCGCACAAGACGTTCGACGTCACCCAGTACCCGGACGAGACCACGAAGAAGATCGCCAAGCTGGCGTACGGCGCGACGGTGTTCCGCTTCGACGGAAGCGACCAGATGCCGGGCGCGGTCGGCGCGGGCAGCTTCTGGAGGAGCATGACGGCGTGGGTCGCCGGTCAGAAGACCGAGGAGCAGGCACTCAACGAGATTGAGGCGTCCTGGCCCAAGTAGGACCCTCCGGGTGCGCGGCCTCGGTCGCGCACCCGTTGCGGGTCGCGGCCCAGTCGGGAGGGACGAGTCCATGATCAGAGTCATCAACGCACTGATGGCGATCGTCGGCGGCGTCGGCGGCGCCCTGATCCTCTACTACGTACTCAACAAGCTCGTCGAGCGCCTCCCGCAGAAGTGGGAGGACCGGGTCAAGCCGTACGTGTTCGTCGGGCCGGCGATCGTGGCGATCGGTGTGTTCCTCATCTACCCGGCCGTCCGTACGGTCGTGCTGAGCTTCGCGAACTCGACCACCACGGCCTGGGTCGGCCTGGGCAACTACACCAGCCTGCTCGGCTCACCCGACTTCCAGTCCACCCTGGTCAATACGCTGCTGTGGATCATCGTGGTGCCGACGTTCACGGTGGTCCTCGGCCTGGCGGTGGCGGTGCTCGCCGACCGGCTACGACCGACGGCCGAGAAGCTGTCCAAATCGATCATCTTCCTGCCGATGGCGATCAGCGGCGTCGCGTCCGCGGCGATCTGGCGCTTCATCTACGAGGCGCGTCCCGAGGGGCAGCCTCAGATCGGCCTGCAGAACGGCATCGTCACCGCGTTGGGTGGCAAGCCGATCGCCTGGCTGCAGCTGGACACGTTCAAGATCAATAGCTTCCTGCTGATGGTGATCCTCATCTGGGCGCAGGTCGGGTTCGCGATGGTGCTGCTGTCGGCGGCCGTCAAGAGCGTCCCGGACGAGACTCTCGAAGCCG
Source organism: uncultured Micromonosporaceae bacterium (assembly GCA_966211315.1). Classification (GTDB taxonomy): domain Bacteria; phylum Actinomycetota; class Actinomycetes; order Mycobacteriales; family Micromonosporaceae; genus CBIHNN01. Next base: position 23,667 of record CBIHNN010000016.1, read on the forward strand.
CCCGGATCGACGGCGCCGCCGAACGGCAGGTGTTCTTCCGGGTCGTCGTACCGCAGATCTGGCCCACAGTGATCACGGTCTTCATCACGGTGCTCATCGCGGTCATGAAGATCTTCGACGTCGTCTACGTCATGACCAACGGCAACTTCAACACCGACGTGATCGCGGTCCGATTCTTCAACGAGCTGTTCCGCAACGGCGACAACGGCCGCGCCGCCGCCATCGTCGTGATGCTCATGATCGCCGTCCTACCGGTGATGATCTACCAGGTACGGCAGTTCCGGGCCCAGGAGGAGGCACGATGACCACCACCAGCACCCCGGTCTCCGTTCCCGAACCGACCAGGGCGAAGCGGGCGTTCGGCCGCAAGGACAGGGTCGTCAGCCACATGCCCGGCCAGGCCAAGGCCGGCTGGTTCGTCCGGATCGTCGTCACGATCCTGTGCTTCCTCTGGATCGTGCCGACCATCGGCCTGCTCGTCACGTCGTTTCGTACCCCGGACGCGGCGGCGAACTCCGGCTGGTGGACGGTGCTCACGTCGCCGTTCGACCTCACCCAGTGGACGATCGCCAACTACCGGCAGATCTTCGCCGAGACCCCCCTCGGGAACTCGTTCCTGAACAGCTTCGTCGTGAGCGTGCCGTCCACGATCATCCCGATCATGATCGCGGCGTTCGCGGCGTACGCGTTCACGTTCATGGACTTCAGGTTCCGGGACACACTGTTCGTCGTCGTGGTCGGCCTGCTCGTGGTGCCGAACCAGGTCGCGCTCGTACCGTTGCTGCGGATCTACGGCGATCTCGGCCTGAACGGCACGTTCATCTCGGTCTGGCTGGCACACGCCGGTTTCGGCATGCCGCTGGCCATCTACATCCTGCGCAACTACATGGCCACGCTCCCGCGCGGCATCATCGAGTCGGCCAAGATCGACGGAGCGAGCCACTTCGCCACGTTCTGGCGGCTGATCGTGCCGATGTCGGTACCGGCGCTCGCGTCGTTCGCCATCTTCCAGTTCCTCTGGGTGTGGAACGACCTGCTCATCGCCCTGATCTTCCTCGGCTCGGGCGGTGAGAACCAGGTGCTGACCCAGTCGGTCGCCTCGCTGGTCGGCCAGCAGAACCAGGGCTGGCAACTGCTCACGGCGGGCGCGTTCATCAGCATGCTGGTCCCGCTGATCGTGTTCATCTCGCTGCAGCGGTACTTCATCCGAGGCCTGACCGCGGGTTCGGTCAAGGGCTGAGCATCGCGCGGCGGCGCCGGCCGATCCCTGCGGGGACGGCCGGTGCGGCCCGCGGAAGAGAATCGTTCTCACTAATCCCCGGCGAAGTGTCGCTAATCTGAGCCAATGGCACAGGGGGGACATACCGCCACCATTACGCCCTGTCTGGTCTTCCGGGCGGGCGGGTTGCTGGCGGCGCTGCGCCTCGAGGACGTCGTCGAAACGATGCGACCCCTGGTGGTCCGCCCCCTCGCCGGGACGCAGCCGTTCGTCCTCGGCCTCACCATCCTGCGCGGCCGTCCCGCCCCCGTCGTCGACGTCGCCCTGCTGCTCAGCGGGGCCACCGCCCCCGCCACCCGGTACATCTCCGCGCACACCCCGCGCGGACCCGTCGCGCTGGCCACCGGCGACATCGTCGGCATCCGCGACGCGGGCGGCACCGACACCCTCCAGCAGAACACCGCCATGCTGGGCCCCGCCCCCGCCCGCCTGGTCAGCGCCATCGGCTCTCTCGGCGACGAGCCGATGTTCCTCCTGCAGAGCCTGGCCGTCGTCCCCGATGAGGTGTGGGCCGCCGTGAGCGGGCAGGAGACACCCCGATGAGACCCGCCGACGCCGACCTCGACGCCTTCCGGCGGGAACTGTCGGCCATGTTCGGGTGGAGCTTCGCCGCCGCCGACACCGACCACGTCGCCCAGATTCTGCACCGCCGCGCCGCCCACCACGGCGAGGACGTGGGCCGCTACCTCACCCGGCTCGGCTCAGGGCTGCAGGACGCCGAACGCAACGCGCTCGCCGAAGAGCTCACCATCACCGAAACGTACTTCTTCCGGCACCGGGAACAGTTCGACGTCCTCGCCACGATCGTGCTGCCCGACCGGGTCCGCGCCCGCGTCGCCGCCGGGCAGACCACCCTGCGGACGCTCTCGGTCGGCTGCTCATCGGGCGAGGAGCCCTACACCCTGGCGATCGTCGGGCGGCAGGTGGTACCCGACCCGTCGTGGCAGGTGTCGGTCACCGGAATCGACGCCAACCCGGCGATGCTGCGGCGCGCCGAAACCGCCCGGTACGCCCCATGGGCGCTGCGGGAGACGCCGGACACGGAACGTCGCCGCTGGTTCCGCCCCGTCGACGGGCTGCTCGAACTCGCCCCCACGATCCGGGCCGACGTACGGTTCCAGTTGCACAACGTCGTCGAGGACGACCCCGTCCTCTGGCAGCCCGGCCAGTACGACGCGATCTTCTGCCGCAACCTGCTGATGTACCTGACCCCTGCGGCGGTCACGACCCTCGTCGCCCGGATGACGAAGGCCCTCGCCACCGGCGGCGGGCTGTTCCTCGGCCACACCGACACCCTCGGCGGCAGCCCGGAGGGGCTCCGGCCGCGGCACACCCCCAGCAGCGTGCACTACCTGCGTACGGGCACCCCGCCGGTCACCGGGACGGTGGTCGCCGCCTCGCGGCCGGAATCCTGGCGGCGGGAGCGGGCGGACGCCGTAGCCGAGCAGCAGGCCGGCACCGGCGCACTGCGCGACCGGGTCGTCCGGCTGCTGCGCGACGAACGGTTCGCCGAGGCCATCGGCGTCCTGGAGGACGGTACGCGCCGCCCCGGCGACGAACTGCTGTACGCGGTGACCCTCGCCCACGCCGGCCGCCTCGACGCCGCCGCCGCGGTCTGCCGCAGGCTCCTGGACAGCGATGGGCTCGACGCCGACGTGCATCACCTGCTCGCCGTATGCCTGGAAGGACCGGGCGAACTGAAGCAGGCGATGGAGCACTACCGGCTGGCGGCGTACCTGGACCCGTCGTTCGCCATGCCCCGGCTGCGGATCGGGCTGCTCAGCCGGCGTTTCGGGGACTCCCGTACCGCCGTGGCGCAGCTGCACCGCGCCGCCGGGCTGCTGCGGCACGAGACCGATGAACGGATCGTCTTCTACGGCGGTGGCTTCGGCCGGGCCGCACTGACCGCCCTGTGCCGTGCCGAGCTGGACGCGAGAACCGCCCGGTGAGCCCCGGCGACCTCGTCGTGAACCTCGCCGGTCAGCTACGGACCCGTTTCGACGCGTCGTTCGCCGAGCCGCCGCGCCCGCCGCTCGGCGACACCGTCGAACTGCTCGCCCTGCGCGCCGGCGAGGGCCGGTACGCCCTTCGCCTGAGCCAGGCGGCGGGCCTGTACTCGGACCGCCCGGTGACCGCCCTGCCCGGGCCGGTGCCCGCCCTGCTCGGCGTGGCCGGGTTCAGCGGTGCCATCGTGCCCGTGTACGACCTCGCCGCCCTGCTGGGCAGCCCGCCCACTCGTTCCCCGTCGGCACGGTCCCCGCGCTGGCTGGTCCTCGCCAACGGCGACCCGCCGCTCACCGTCGCGTTCGACGAGCTCGACGGCCACGTCCGGATACCGGCGGCCGACCTGGTGGCTGAGCCGCAGGGGCACCACGGCGACTACCTGCGCGGCCTCGTCGCGCTGCCTGAGGGCAGTCGTCCCATCGTCGACCTGCCGGCCGTACGGGCCGGAGTCCACGCGCTCACCGGCGCCCCGCCAGCCGAGCCGACCGATCCTGGGAGTTGCCATGGCTAGTCGCACGTACGGTCGCAGACTCGGCAACGGGCTGACCGTCGCGATCACGCTCACCCTGCTGATGGGCGTGTCGGCGGTCGCCGCCCTCCTCGTGGTGACGGCCAGCAAGGACGCCGTGGTCGCGACGGCCACCAAGGGCCTGGTCGACGCCGAACAGCTGCACACCGCCGCCGCCAACAAGGTCGCCGTCAGCCGCGGCTACCTGCTCACCGGGCAGCAGGACTACCTGGACCAGACCAAGCAGGTGCGGGCGGAGTTCCTCCGGCTGATCCAGGAGCTCCGGTCGCAGCTCACCCCGGAGCAGCGCACCCTCGTCGACCAGGTGGCCGAGGCCGAGGTGGAACACGACCGGCTGCTCACCCAGATGTACGCGCTGCGCCAGACCACATCCAACATCCAGGAGATCAGCGAACGGTTCACCGCCCAGCTCCTGCCGTCCCGTGACGTGCTCGACCGGCGCATCACGGTGCTCACCAACCGGCTGCGGACCGACCTCGAAGCGGCCCGGACGGAATCGTCGCGGAAGGCCACTCAGGCCGTCATCATCGTCATCGTGCTCGGCGTTCTCGCCATCGCGACGATGATCGTGCTCGCCGTACGGCTGAGCCGGGGATTGCGGCGGGAGGTCGGCAACGCGGTCGGCCACATCCAGAGCTCGTCCGCGGAATTGGAGGCGGCCGCGGCCCAACAGGCCAACGGCGGCCGGGAACAGGCCAGCGCGATGAACGAGATCACCACGACGATCAGCGAGCTGCTGATCACCTCCCGGCAGATCTCGGAAAGCGCGCAACGGGTGTCCCGGATCGCCGAGGACACCGCGGCCGCGGCCCGCACCGGCGACGCCACCATCGAGCAGACCCGCGCGTCGATGGCGGCGATCCGCTCCCAGGTGGACCAGATCGTGCAGCACATGCTCGCCCTCGGCGAGAAGTCGCAGCAGATCGGCGGCGTGGTCGACCTCGTCTCCGAGCTCGCCGAGCAGACGAACATCCTGGCCATCAACGCCACCATCGAGGCCAGCGGTGCCGGTGAATGGGGGCGGCGGTTCGCGGTGGTCGCCGAGGAGATCCGCAAGCTGGCCGACCGTACGGCCGGGTCGGCCAAGGAGATCCGGACGCTCATCGACGACGTACGCGGCGCGGTGAACACGACCGTCATGGCGACCGAGATCGGCGTGAAGGCGGTGGATGCGGGCTCCCGGACCTTCGACGAGGCGACCGACTCGTTCAACCAGATCACCCAGCTCGTGGTCACCACGAACGACGCCACCCGGGAGATCGAACTCTCCACCAAGCAGCAGACCACCGCCGTCGAGCAGGTCAATGTGGCCGCCTCCGACACCGCCCGGGTCACCCGGGAGACCGAGGCCAGCGCCACCCAGACCAAACAGACCGCGTCCCATCTCAACGGACTCTCCACCGAACTGCTGCAGCTCGTCGGCACGGAAACGGGCCGGCACCCGTGAGCGCCGGCGGCGGGGATCGACCCGGCGAGGTGGCACCGTGACCGACCCGCTGCGGTATTTCCGGATCGAGGCCCGGGAGCTGGCCGAGCAGCTCGGCCAGGGCGTCCTCGACCTGGACCGCGGCGCCGACGCCGACGTGACGGCCCGGCTGCTGCGAGTGGCGCACACCCTCAAGGGCGCGGCGCGGGTGGTCCGCCAGCCCGGCCTCGCCGACCGTGCGCACGCGCTCGAGGACATCCTCGTCCCGCACCGGGATACCGGCGGTCCGGTGTCGCCCGAGGACATCGGCCGGCTGCTGACGCTCACCGACGAGATCACCGCAGGCGTCGAGGCGCTCGACCCGCCGCCTGAGGGTGCGCGTACCCCGGCCGAAGCGGCCGTCCCCGTGTCGGCCGGGTCCGTGCCCGCGCAGGCCGCCGAGTCGTCGCCCGGACCCGCCGCCGAGAGGCCCGCCGCCGAGAGGCCCGCCGCCGAGGGACCCGCGGCCACCACGCCGGCAGGGCCGCGGCCGACGCCGCCGCCCGGACCCGCGCCCGACGGCGGCATCCCGGACCGCGCCGCGCCCGCCGCCGCCCAGGCGGCACCCGCGACGATCGGACGGGCACCGACGTCGGACGTCGACGAACTGCTCGACGCGATCGGCGAGGCGCACGCCCGGTTCGCGCCCCTGCACAACCAGGCCGAGGCGGTGCACCGGCTGCACCGCACCGCGGATGCCCTCGCCGACCAGCTACGGGCCCCGGTGGGAAAGTCACCCGCCCCCGACTCGGCGCGCGTCACGGCCGCCGGACTCGCCGGGGAGCTCGCTGCGCTGAGCCGGCGGGTCACCGACACCGTCGAGCAGGTGGAACGCGAGCTCAACGAGGTACGCGGCCGCGCCGAACGACTCCGCCTCGTCGCCGCCTCATCGATCTTCACCGTGCTGCACCGCGCCGTCCGGGACGCCGCCGAGCAGCAGGCCAAGCGGGTCTGCTTCGAGGGCCGCGGCGGCGACCTGCGGCTGGACCCGCAAATGCTCGCCCAGGCCTCCAGCGCCCTGCTGCACGTCGTGCGCAACGCCGTCGCGCACGGCATCGAGACCGCGGAGAACCGGCGGCTGAGCGGCAAGGCCGCCGAGGGCCGTGTCGTCGTCGAGGTCGTCCGGCGCGGCCGGTACGCCGTCTTCCGCTGCCACGACGACGGGCGCGGGTTCGACCTGGACGCCGTACGGCGGGCCGCGCAGCGCCGGGGGCTCCTGACCGACGGGTCGCTGCCCAGCCCGGACCAGCTCGTCGACCTGGTGCTGCGCGGTGGTATCAGCACCAGCGAGACCGTCACCGAGGTGTCCGGCCGCGGGATCGGGCTGGACGTGGTCCGGGACATGGCCGAACAGGTCGGCGGGGACGTCAGCGTACAAACCACCGCCGGGGTCGGCAGTACGGTCGAGCTCGCCGTACCCCTGACGATGTTGTCGTTGCGCGGCCTGGTGGTGTCCGCGGGCGGGACGGTGACGACGCTGCCGCTCGACGCGGTCCGGACCTGTTTGCGGCTCACCGCCGAGCAGGCGGAGACCGCCGCCGCCACCGGCTGCCTGCCCTACGAGGGTGAGGCCGTTCCGTTCGTCGGCCTCGCCGCGGCGCTCGGGTGCGCGCCCGGCGCGGGCCCGCGGCTCGCGGCGGTGGTGTGCGCCGACGCCGGCCGGGTGGCCGTGGGCATCGACGAGCTGCTCGGTACCACGACGATGGTGGTCCGGCCGCTTCCCGAGCTCACCCCGGTGACCCCCGTGATCGGCGGCGTCTCACTCGACGTCGAGGGCAACCCGCGGACCGTCCTCGAACCCGCCGGGCTGCTCGCCGCCATCGGCCGGACCGGCGCGGCCGCGACGGCCACCGCCCACACCGAAGCCCCGCGCGATCTGCCCATCCTGGTCGTCGACGACTCGCTGACCACCCGGATGCTGGAACGCAGCATCCTGGAGTCGGCCGGTTACGTCGTGGACCTCGCCGCGTCCGCCGAGGAGGCCCTCGTCAAGGCCCGCCTGCGCCCGTACGCCCTGTTCCTGACCGACATCGACATGCCGGGACTCAACGGCTTCGAGTTCGTCGAGCAGACCCGCGCCGACCCGGAGCTCGCCGGGGTGCCCGCGATCCTGGTCAGCTCCCGTGCGTCGGAGGCCGACCGGCAGCGCGGCGCCGACGCCGGTGCCAGCGCGTACGTGGTCAAGGGCGAGTTCGACCAGGAGGAACTGCTCCGGCACATCCGCACGCTGGTGGCACCGTGATCCGCGTCCTGGTCGTCGAGGACTCGCTGACGATGCGGCACCACCTGCGCGCGTCCCTGGAACGCGACTCCGAACTGCACGTGGTCGGCGAGGCGGCGGACGGCACCGAGGCCGTCGAGCTGTGCGGCCGGCTACGCCCCGACGTGGTCACGATGGACATCATGCTGCCCGTCATGAACGGGCTGGCCGCGACCGAGCACATCATGGCCGATCACCCGACGCCCATCCTGGTGGTGTCGTCGGCGGACCGTCAGGAGCTGTTCAGCACGTACAACGCGCTCGCGGCCGGGGCCGTGGACGTGCTGGAGAAGCCACGCGGCGACGACTCCGACGCCGACTGGGGACAGCGCCTCTGCTACGCCGTGAAGCTGGTCTCCCGGATCCGGGTGATCACCCATCCGCGGGCCCGGCTCAACGGACGCCGGCGGGAACCCGTACCGGTGGCGGCGCCCGTGTCCGACTCGCCGTTACGGGTCGTCGCGGTGGGCGCGTCGACCGGTGGTCCGGGAGCTCTGACAGACCTGCTGCGTGCACTGCCCGCCACATTCCGGGTCCCGGTCCTCTGCGTGCAGCACATCGCGGCGAGCGAGCCGTTCGCGGTGGCGTTCTCCGACTGGCTGGGCGGGCAGATCGACCGGCCGGTGGCGTACGCCCGCGACGGGCAGGCCCTCAGCGCGCTCGCCGGTCGGGTGATCCTGGCGCCGCCCGACCGGCATCTGCTGCTGGACCACGGCGTGCTCCGGCTCAGCGACGCGGCGCCCCGGCACTCGTGCCGGCCGGCCGTGGACAACCTGTTCGAGTCGGTCGCCGCGGACGCGGGCGCCGCCGCGGCAGGCTGCCTGCTCACCGGGATGGGCCGGGACGGGGCGGCGGGGCTGCTGCAGATGCGCCGCGCGGGCGCCGGCACGTACGCCCAGGACGAGGCGAGCAGCGTCGTGTACGGCATGCCGCGGGAGGCCGCCGCGCTGGGCGCGGCCGCGTACATCCTCTCCCCCGAACAGATGGCCGGCCGCCTCGCCACGCTGGCCCCGCGGCTGGTGAGGCCATCGTGAGCGAGCGACGTCACCGGGTGCTCATCGTCGACGACAGCCTCACCGTGCGGATGGACCTGCACGAGGCGTTCGAGAACGCCGGGTTCGACACCGTCCTCTGCGCGACCGGCGAACAGGCACGGGCCGCCTTCGCCGACGAGGCGTTCGACGTGGCCGTGCTGGACGTGCTGCTGCCCGACGCCGACGGCGTCCAGCTCCTCAGCGAGGTACGGGAGCTGCCGGAGCGCCGCCACGCGGTGGTGGTCCTGCTGTCGTCGGAGGCGGAGGTCGCCGACCGGGTACGGGGGCTGCACACCGGCGCCGACGAGTACGTGGGCAAGCCGTACGAGACAACGTATCTGGTGGCCCGCGTCAGGCAGCTGCTCGGCGAGCGGGCCCCGGCCGGGTCGCACCGTACGACCGTCCTCGTCATCGACGACAGCGCCACGTTCCGGGAACGGCTCAGGGAGGAGTTCACCGCGGACGGCTACGCGGTGCTGACGGCGGAGACCGGCGAGGAGGGGCTGCGCCTGGCCGCGAGCCGGCGCCCGGCCGCCGTGGTGGTCGACGGCGTCCTGCCCGGCATCGACGGCGCGACCGTCATCCGGCACATCCGGCTGGACGCGGCACTGCGCGACACCCCGTGCCTGCTCCTGACCGCCGCCGACGACTACGCCACCGAGCAGCAGATTCTGGAGGCGGGGGCGGACGCGTTCGCCCGCAAGCAGCAGGACCTGGCCGTGGTGAAGGCGAAGTTGACGGCGATCCTGCGACATACCGCCGATGCGCTGCCGTTCGAGGCGACCGGCAGCCTCCACGGCCCCCGTAAGGTCCTCACGGTCGACCCGGACCCGGCGCGGCTGCGGCTGCTCACCGCGCAGTCCCGCGACGACGGGTACGAGGTGGTTCCCGCCCCGAGCGAGCAGGACGCCCTGGCTCTGCTGGCCGCGCAGCCCGTCGACTGCATCGTGCTCGGCGCCGACGACCGGGACGCCGTACGGACGTGCCGACGGCTCAAGGGGGTACCGGAGATCGCCGAGGTCCCCCTGGTCATGACGGGCGGGCCGGACGACGCCCTGCTCGCCTGCCTCGGGGCGGGCGCCGACGACTACGTCCGCCGGGTCGACGCTCCGGACACGCTGCGCGCCCACGTCCGGGCGCAGATCCGGCGTAAGCAGCAGCAGGACGAGGCGAAACGGATCCGCGAGGAGCTGCTGCGGCACGAACTGGCGGCGACCCGGGAGCGGGCGGCGCGGCAGCTGGCCGAGACCCGGGCGGCGCTGGTCGAGGAGCTGGAGTGGCGTAACCGGGAGCTCGAGGCGTTCAGCGGATCCGTCTCGCACGATCTGCGGGGACCGTTGCAGATCGTCAACGGCTTCATCGAGGAGCTCCTGGACAGCGAGCAGTTCACCGTGGACGCGACGGCGCGGCAGCACCTGACGCGGATTCAGGCCGCGGCCAACCGGATGGGGAACCTGGTGGAGTCGTTGCTGCGGCTCGCCCGGGCGAGCCGCGGCGACCTGAGCCGGGAACGCTTCGACCTGACCGCGACCGCTTGGCAGGTGGTCAAGGAGGTCGGCGTGCGCAATCCGGAGCGTCCGGTGCAGTGCAGTGTGCAGGACGCGATGATCGCCGACGGCGACGAGAGCCTGATCCGGGCCGCCCTGGAGAACCTGGTCAACAACGCTTGGAAGTTCACCGGGAGGACGGGGGCACCGACCATCGAGGTCGGCTGGACCGGTCCCGGGCCGGAGCCGCGGTTCTTCGTCCGGGACAACGGCGCCGGGTTCCCGGCCGGGAAGGCGGACCAGTTGTTCCGGCCGTTCGCCCGGCTGCACAGCGCCGCCGAGTTCCCCGGCACCGGCATCGGTCTCACCACGGTGCACCGCATCGTGGAGCGGCATGGTGGCCGGTTGTGGGCCGAGGGGGAAGAGGGTCAGGGCGCGACCTTCTGGTTCACGCTTCCGCCGGATCCCTGAGCAGGCCGGATCCCTGAGCAGACGGCGTGGGTAGGGTATCGGCTCAACGGCGGTCTGACTTTCGGCCGATTCAGGGTCCCCACTACGGAGGATATGGTCTGGTCGGTCTCGACGAGCGCATCCGCGCGGTCGGCGACCGGATCACGGCCGGGCGTCGGTGGCAGCGGCTGGGTGGTGGACGCGGCGTGCCGCTGGACCGGGAGGTGGCCCGCTGATCCGGGTGATGGTGGCCGACGACCAGGCGATGGTGCGTACCGGCTTCGGGATGATCATCGGCGCTCAGCCGGATATGGAACTTGTCGGAGAGGCCGCTGACGGGGTCGAGGCCGTCGCGCTGGCCCGCCAGGTGCGCCCGGACGTGGCGCTGATGGACATCCGCATGCCGCGGATGGACGGCCTGGAGGCCCTCCGGCTACTCGCCGGTCAGGGCGTCGTCGACCCCGTCCGGGTCGTCGTCGTCACGACATTCGACCTGGACGAGTACGTACACACCGCCTTGCGCAACGGCGCCTGCGGTTTCCTGCTCAAGGACTCCGGTCCCACCCTGCTCGTGGAGGCCGTCCGGGCGGCGGTCTCCGGTGACGCGCTGATCAGCCCGTCGGTCACGGTGCGCCTGCTGGAGCACCTCACGCCACCCACTGCGGCGAAGCCCACCGACGACGGCGGCCTGTCGCCCCGCGAGGTGGACGTCGTGATGCTGGTGGCCCGCGGCCTCACCAACGCCGAGATCGCTGCGAATCTCTTCATCTCGGTCGGCACCGTCAAGACGCATCTCGGCAGCGTCCAGGCCAAGCTCGACGCCCGGAACCGGGTCGAGATCGCCGCCTGGGCGTGGGAACGCCACATGGTCGACTGACCTGACGTACGCAACACCGGGCGGGGCAGCGACGGCACGTGACGCCATCGTCATGAAGATCCCTGGATCGGGATTCTGGTATCGGCGGCCCCAGACGCGTCGGGAGCAGAACCCCGGATCCGCTTGCACAGTTCGGAGTATATCGGTCACGATCAGCTACTAGATGTAGTGATCGCGGAGGCAACGCCATGACGGACGACGGGAACTCGGCCACCGCGCCCCCGGCCGTCCGCCGCCGGGCCCGCCGCCTCGCCCTCGCCGCGGCCGCCGGCCTCAGCGCCGGCTTCGTCGCCGCTCTTCTGTCCGGATCCGCAGCCCAGGCAGACCCATCGAGTACGCCGAACCGCACCCTCGTACGGGTCGCGTCCAGCGCCCACCACCTGGTCCGCACGGTGCTGCCGACGGATCATCGGCTCTCGTCCCCGCGCCCGCCGAAGGCCAGCCCGGCGCTGGACGGGCCGACCGTCTCCGCCCCCACCGATCACTCGGGACGAGGCACCAGCCCAACCGGTACATCCCGGGTCGGAGGTCACCGGGGCACCGATACCGGTAACGGCACCGGCACCGCGCCCTCGGGCCGGACGGGCAGGCGCCCCGCCGCCCCGGCGGCAGCCCGCCCCGCATCAGCGCAGCCCACGACAGCGCAGCCCACGACAGCGCAGCCCAGATCAGCGCGGCATGCTTCCGCCCAGCTCGGAGTTGTGGCTGCGGTCGCCCGGTCGGCAGCTGGTGACGCGGCGACGGTCGTCCAGCTGATCGGCTCCGGGGTGTCTCCGCTCTCGGGGACCCTTCCGGTGCTGGGCCCGGTCGCGGAGCACCCGGTGGACGTCGTCCGCCCGCTCGTCGACAACCCGCCGGGAGGGCCCCTGATCGACACGATGCGCGGCGTCCTCGGCACGGTGTTCGGATCATCGGCGGGCACCTATCGGCCGCCGGTCCCCGTACCGCCGGTCCCCGTAGCCTCGCTGATCGTCCCCACCACGACGCCGCACGGCTCTGGCGCGGCGCGCCCCACGACGGACACCGGCGCCGTCGGCACGATCCCGGCCACGACCCAAACCGTGCGGCTCATCCTCCGACCCACAACCGACGCGGCCGCTACGGGCCTCGCCGAACGACTCCCGTCCCCGTCGGACGTCGCTCCGCCGCAGCGGCGAGAGCCGACCTCCGCGAGCCCGGGCCGCAACTGCCCGCTCGCCCCGCCTATCCCGGCCTACGGCGCCGGTACGGACGCCCGGACCGCCCTGGCCGTGTCCCCGGTCAACAGGCCCCTCGACCAACTCACCCTCGCCTGCCCAGTCCGCGCCCAACGGCCGGCAGCGCCCCTCGACGCCGCGTACGCCCCGGCGACCCGCCCCGGATGACGGTTACCAGTCCCGTCATCGGTCCTCATCCCCGCCGCCCCGCGGCGGCCACCTCTCCAGACTGGTAGGCCTTCCCATGAACCGATGGATACTGCGTGGCGTAGCCACCGCAGGCTTCACCGCCGGCGCCTGGCTCCTCACCGCCGCTCCAGCTCAAGCCGACACCACCCACCCGGCCCCGGTGGGGCTCACCACCACCGTTCACCTGCGCGAACCCAGGCTGACGGCCGACCTGCTCCCCTCCCACCGCACCCGCCCGAGCCCGACCACCGCATCGCATTCGCGAACCAACACCCATCGCGCCACCATCCGCTCGACAGAACCGCGATCGACGGAGCACCGATCGACGGGAGCCCGTTCTACCGGCGACGGCTCCATCGAAGCCCGACCGGCTGGCGGACGCCCGGCCAAGAACCGGTCCATCACGATCGCCGACGCCTACGGCGGCGTTTCCGCCGCGGGTTCGGCCTGGTCGCCTTCCGACACCGCGTCGGGAGCCGGCTCGGCGCGGGCGCGGGCTCACGCCCATGCAGTGGCCGCCGCCGCGCCGACGCGGGCACGTACCGACGCCGGTGCAGCCGCCGCCGTCGGAACGGCCGGATTCTCCGGTCCCGTACGCGGGGTTACTGCCGGGGCCGACGTATGCGCACACGTAACACTCCTCGGCGACACGACCGCACCGTGCACCGCGACGCCGCGCGGACCCGGCGACGGCAGCGACGGCAGCGGCAGCAGCGACGGCAGCGGCAGCGGCAGCGGTGATGGCACAAAGGGCGGAACGAGCGACGGGATCGCAGGCGGCACCGGAGACGCCGGCGAGATCCGATCGACGGCCTGGACGGACAGGCTCGCGCCGGTTACCGGGTCGGTGGCGTTCGCTACGGGCGCGTACCCCGGAATGGGGCTGGCGGTGGGCGGACCCGGCGGGTTGCCGCGGACGGGGCCGCCCGTCGTGGCCGGGCTGCTTGCGAGCCTGATCCTGGTGGTCGGCGGCCTCCTGCTGCGGGTTCCCGCACGACGTTGGCGGTGTCCGGCCGGACCGCGGAAGGCCGGACCGCGGAAGGCCGGACCGCAGAACGCCGGGCCGCAGAAGGCCGGGCCGGAACGTCACACGCCGAGGATGCAGACGCCGGCCTGCACGCACGGACCGTCCTCGTCCTCGGTCATGGCGCATGAGGACACGTAACGGTTGCCGGGACCGCTCAACGGCCGTTGACCAGCAACGATGCGATGGAGGACGCCGCGACCGCCGAAGTCTGCCACGCCCAGCCGTGCCAGTGGTCCCGGCACCGCACCCCGATGGACGACGTACGGTGCATCCGCCCGGCGCTGGTGCGGGAACTGCTCACCGGCCGTGCCGGGGACCTGTTCGCCGAGCTCGTCGCCAAGTCCACCCGTCCTGAGTTCCTCACGCTGGCGGCGTACCAATGGCACTTCTGATCTCTCAGCGGGTGGTCCGCGGCGCCGATGGGCACACAGACCCCCGTGGAGGTGTCAGATGGCCGGTGCGATCGGGCGCACCCTCGGTTTCGCACTGCTGTACCTCGTCGCCGGCTACGCCGGGCGGCTCACCGTCATGGACGACACGAGCCTCAGCCTGGTGTGGCCGGCGGCAGGGGTCGCCGCGCTGTGGTTCACGTGGCAGCGCCGGTTCACGTGGCAGCAACGCGCCGCCGACGTGCTCGCGCTCACCGCCGTCACCGTCGCCGTCAACATGTCCACCGGCGCCTCCGCGGTGCTCACCGGCGCGTTCGTGGTGGCGAATCTGGTGCAGGCCGGTATTTTCGCCCGGCTGTGGGGTTCGCGGGACCTCACCGGCCTGCGCGACCTGAGCCGGCTGCTGACCGCTGCCGCGGTGAGCACCGTGTGCGGCGCCGCTATCGGCCCGACCACCGTATGGCTCGAATCCGGACACTACTCGTGGGCGTCAACCGCCGTCTGGCTCAGCCGCAACACCGTGAGCATCCTGGTCATCGCCGCCGTCGGGCTCCGCCTGCGCGGCTGGCTCCAGCGCCCGTCGGCGTCCGCCCGGCTCCCCACTCGGCTGTCGGCCCGGCATGAGGACATGGCGGTCTTCGGCCTGTCCGCGGGCGCATACGTGGTCGCGTTCGGCGACAACCACGGCCTGCCGCTTGCCTTTCCACTCCTCGCGCTCACCGTCTGGGCCGGGCTGAGGCTCAGCACCACGACCGTGCTGGTGCACACCCTGCTGTCCGGCACGACGGTGGTGTCGTTCACGCTGCACGGCGACGGCCCGTTCGCGCTGATCGAATCCCATCCGGCTCGCGCGCTGCTCGCCCAGCTCTTCGTGGGGGTGCTCGCCGTGGTCGCGCTGGCCCTGGCGCTCGGCCGCGACGAACGGGTCGCGCTTGTGGCACGACTTCGCGCCGCCGAGGCCGACGCCGCCGCCCAGGCTTCCCTGCTCGGCACGATCATCGACTCGATGAGTGAGGGCGTCGGCGTCATCGAGGATGACGGGCGGTTCCTGCTGCGCAACCCGGCCGTGAACGACCTGCTCGGCGAGCAGGCCAGCACCGGCCGGATGGTCGACAGCGGCCACTACGGTTTCTTCCGGCCCGACGGCACCGCCCTCGCCGACGCGGACATGCCGCACCGGCGGGCGGCCGCCGATGGCGTACCCATCACGCTCGACGTCGTCGTGCGCAACCCCGGCGCGCCGCAGGGCCGCACTCTCAGCGTCCGGGCCACGCCGATGGTCGACGGCAGCCGCCGCACGGTGGTCGTCGTCCACGACGTCACCGCCGCCCGGCGGCACCGCGACGAGCTGACCTCGTTCGCGGGCGTGGTCGCCCACGACCTGCTGAATCCCCTGACCACCGTTGAAGGCTGGTCCGAAGCGCTCGACGAGACACTCGCCGCCGCGCCGCCGTCCGACGCCGTCGAGGACGCCGTGGCCAACGTCGTGCGCATCCGCCGCGCGGCAGCCCGGATGCGGACCCTGATCAACAGCCTGCTCGAGTACGCGATCGCCCGCGACGCCGCCCTCCACATCACCGACGTCGCTCTGCGCGACGTGGTCGCCGACGTCGCCACCAGCCGCATCGACCTGGCCGGGAGTACGGGTACACCGGTCCCCCGCGTGCACGTCGGGGAGTTGCACGACGTCCAGGCCGACCCGGTGCTGCTCCGGCAGCTGCTGGAGAACCTCGTCGCCAACGCCGTCACGTACACCGCTGCCGGGGTCGCCCCGGAGATCACCATCACCTCCCACCGTACGGATGACGGGCGGGTCAGCGTCGAGGTGACGGACAACGGGATCGGCGTACCGGCCGGTCAGCGGGACGCGATCTTCGACAACTTCCACCGTGCCCACCAGGCGTACCCGGGCAACGGGCTCGGGCTGGCCGTGTGCCGCCGGATCGTGGAACGGCACGGCGGCACCATCACAGCGGACGACAACCCCGCGGGGGGCGGCTCCCGCTTCACGTTCGACCTGATGAGCGCGTATCCCAGGACGCCGGCCGCGGCCGCGGACGCCGGTGCAGGCGTCAGTGCGTCTGCGTGACCGTGAGAACAGGTTCCCCGAGGATGACCTTGTACTTGACGACCGTTCCCTCCTTGCGGGAATCGCCCCACTCCTTGCCGCCGCCGCCGCCGATCTTGAAGATCTTGAGTTCGAGCCCGACGTTCCCCTCGGCCTTGACGGTCTCGCTGGCCTCATGTTCGCTGGATGCTTCGATCTCGAACTCGCGACGCCCCTGGCTCACGTCGAAGGTGAGCGTGGTGGCGCCGTCCGCGAGGGTGTACCACTGGACGCCGTCGAGTAACGGGCCACCGTCATGCACGCCGCCCTGGATGGCGATGCCTTCGAGACGGACGGAGCCCTGCGGCTTGAGCCAGACGTTGGGGCACGTCAGGACGCCCGCGGTGGTCAGTTCGGCATCGCCGAGGGTCTGACCGCCCTGGGTCTCCTCCTTCTCGGGGCTGAAGAAGCGGGTGAGGAACGCGTAGCCGTCGAGCGGGGCGCCGAGGGCGTCGCGGATGATGAAGGTGACGTCGATCTGGCGCCAGCCGCCGGCCTGCTGTACTTCGGGGCCGACGGTGATGGTCTCGCCCTCCATGTCGATGCTGTGGGCCTCGGCCTCGCCCTGGTAGACGTAGAACTCATGCTGGTAGCTGTTGTCGTTCTCGTCGGATTCGCGGATCCGTTCCTTGACGTCGAACTCGACGAAAATATGGTGCCAGCCTTCCGGCAACGCCTCGTGTTCCCACTGCACCCACTGTTCCTCGCCGGGTGACAGTTCCTGAACGCGCTGGCTGTGCTCCCTGCCGTCGTCGAGACGAAACGTGACGTGGAAGGCGCGGGTAGTCCGATCGCCGTCATTGCGGCAGGCGGCGTTGAAGACAAGGCCGTCGTACGCGCACACGTTGTCGGAGTGCTGGCCCGTGTCGTGCATGGTGCGTGTGATGACGAGGTCCGTGAAGACGATGTTCGCGATGGACATGCCATCCGTGATAGCGGTGCCGGGGGCCGCTGCCCACGTCCGAAGGTGCAGCGCCGCGGGCGGAGTCGCAATCTCCGGCCGGCGGGCGGCACCCGCGACGGCACGGCACTCCCCTGTGCCGACGTTCTGGAACTGCCTGAACATGGCCCAGAGGCGGGAGCTGCGCGGCGAAGCGGCATCAACGCCGCCGGACTTGACCGTTCGGGCGGGCGCAGGAGCGGCGGCCGCAGAGCGTGCCGGATTCCTGAGCCGGTAGCGCTGATGCGCTATGAACGTCGCCATGGCAGAAAGATCCTCCGTCGGGCGTGCGGGCCGCGGCATGGCAGTCGCGACGTTGGCATCGCGAGTCTCCGGATTCGTACGGCTGGTGGTGCTGGCCTCTGCCCTGGGCTTGGGCGGCAGGCTGCTGGACAGCTACAACGTGGCGAACACGCTGCCCAACGCGGTCTACGAGCTCGTCGTCGGTGGCGCCATGGCCAGCGTGGTGGTTCCACTGCTGGCCCGAGCAGCGCTCAGCGAACCGGACGACGGGGTCGTCTACGCCCAGCGGCTGCTGTCGTTGATGGTCTACGGCCTCGGGGCGGTCACCGTGGTCGCACTGGTCTCGGCCCCGTGGTTGGTCGACGTATACACGCCGGGCTTCACCGGCGAGCAGCGTGACCTGGCGGTCGTGTTCAGCCGGTTCTTCCTGCCGCAGATCCTCTTCTACGGCGTCAGCGCGACCGCCGGCGCGGTGCTCAACATCCGGGGCCGGTTCGCCGCCCCGATGTGGGCGCCGTTGGTCAACAGCCTGATCGTGATCGCCGTCGGTCTGGTTTACGTGGTCATCGGCGGCGCGACCAGCGTTGCGTCGTTGGCGACCGCGCACCTGCTGCTGCTGGCGACGGGCACCACCGCGGGTGTCGTCGCGCAGATGGCGCTGGTGGTGTGGGCGCTGGCCCGCAGCGGCTTCGCGTTGCGGCCCCGGCTCGACCCGCGAGGTATCGGGATCCGCCGTATCGGCCGGCTCGGTGGCTGGGTACTCGTGTCGGTCGTCGCCGCGCAGGTCCTGCTGGCGGCCGCCACGCGGGCGGCGTCGATCAGCGGGCCGGGCGGGATCAGCGCGTACCAGAACGCGTTCGCGGTGTTCCAGATGCCGTTCGCCGTGATCGCGTTGTCGGTGATGACTGCCATGCTGCCCCGGCTCAGTCGCAGCGCCGCCCGCCGCGACCACGCTCAGATCACCGAAGACCTGTCGCGGGCCGTCCGGCTGGCCGTCGCGGCCATCGCCCCGATTGCGGCAGCGATGCTCGTGCTCGGCCCGCAGATCGCCACGCTGTTGTTCGCCCACGGCCGCAGTTCGCCGCAGACGATCGCCCTGCTGGGCGCTGTGGTGACAGCTTTCGGGGTGGCCCTGGTGCCGTTCACCGGCTACATGATCCTGCAACGCGGGTTCTATGCCCTGCAGGACACCAAGACCCCCGCGCTGATCACCACCGGGGTGACCGTCGTCGGCGTGACCGGTTGTCTTGCCGCGACCTGGCTGCTGCGTGGCGCTGACATCGTCGTCGGTATCCCCCTCGCCTACGCGGTGGCCTACACCGCGGGCCTCGTCGCGGCCGCCGCCGTCCTGCGCCGCCGGCTGGGCCGCATCGACGGTCACCGACTGTTGCGCACCCACGCGCGGGTAGCGGTCGCATCGGGGCTCGCCGGCAGCTGCGGCGCCGTCACGGCCCACGCCCTCACGCCTCTGATCGACTCCGACCACAGCGCGGCGCTCATCACGCTTGCCGCGGCAGGCGTCATCGGCACCGCCGTGTACGTCGCGGTCGGCCGCCTGGTGCGCCTCACCGAGCTGCGACAACTCGTGGCTACCGCCCTAGCCGGCATCCGAGCCGGCTGACCGACCGCTGTCGGGTGGCCTTCGCCCGTTCAATCGCCCGGTACACCGTCGCATCGGCCGGGTCGTGGATGGACCCGCCGGGGTTGATCGGGACATGCCGGGCGGTCAACCGCAACGGGCCAGCACCACCGAACCGACACCGCGCCGTCCGGCCAGCCGCGCCACCGCCACCGGCGGCGCCGACCGCACCTCATCCGGCACAAGCCCCAGCCATCGCAGCGTGCACGACTGCACAGCCAGCCCGAGCCGATCCGCCGGACGACTCATGGCCGCTTTCGGCTTACGTTGGCCGCACCCCGACCGGTGACCCGCCAGGGTTCGCCGCCTGCGAGGTGGGAACCTCCTCCCGCATGACGATCCACCAACAGTCCCCCTCCCAGATCTTCGATATCACTCGGAAGCGAGTTCCCTTGTCGTAGAGAACTTCCTTCTCCGCGGGGTATCTCGCGAGGTGAGAAATGTCGCGCCCGTTGTCGCCGACAACGATGAAGACGACGTCATTTTCGCCGTTGCTAATAGGGTGCGCGAGTGGCAGCAGATGACGGCTCGTGCTGGTGAAGGCAGCCTCGGTGACGAGGTCTCGCGGCTTGTAACGGGCGAGAACCTCCTCGGAGTAGCGGACTCTGCGGTACGTCCTGCTCGGGGTTGGCGGCATCCTGTGCAGCGCCTCGGACAATCTGTCACCGCGCGCCTGGATCCCCGCCGCCCTCGCGCGCGTACGGGCAGAGATCGTCTGCTCTCGACGTCCAGCCGAAACCCGCAAGTTCTTCGCCTGTATCTGGGCATCAATCTTGACCGTGACCTTTTGCCGCAACAATTCGGTGAAACCTACGGGATCCCGCAGATACCTGTTCAACTGCCTGTACGCATGACTTGTGTAGTCCCGCACTGCGGCTCTGTCCTCGGCGATGGTGCTGTCCACAGGGAGGGTGCGGATAGCCGTGGGGAACAACGAGCCGTGGGCCGCGGGTGGTTGGGCGAGATGAGTGGGAGATGCCGGATCGGGTTGCGCCGTGGGGGACGGTGGTTGGCCGAGGTGCTCGGTGGAAGCGGCGTTGTCCGGATGGGGCAGCTGAGCGGGGGTCGTGGCAGGTGGGACCACGGCTGACTCGCCGTCTGAGCGATTGACGTGGTGGACAGCGCCGTCTGGGGCGATCTCGAACATTTCGACGTGTTGCGTCTGCGGTGCCGGGGTGACGACGGTGTGCGCGGGGTCGGGCTGGGTCTGGGTCGCGTCGATGCGTAGCCGCCGGACCGGCCCGTCGGCTGCGTGGGACGGCTGAGTGGTGGGGGCGGTGGACGTCTGTGGCGCTGGGGTGCCCAGCGGTCGTACCGGCTGCTGGTTGCCGGCGGTGTTGCGGCGGACCGGCGGGGGGTCGTCGTGACGCTGGTCGTTCTCGACCGGCGTCACGGGCTGCCGGTGGGGTTCGTCCTGGCCGCGCAGGCACGCCGCGAGGCCGGCGCCGTCGCGGGCCGGCGGCACCGCCGCTAACCTCGCCGGCTGCTGCACCACGAGGCCGGGGGAGTCCGGCTGGTGTGGTGGTGGCGTCTCGGCGGCGTGCTGCTGCCCGATCCGCTGCGGCACGGGCTGCTGATCGTGGTGCTGTGGCACGGGCTGCTGATCGCTGTGTCGACGCGTGGGCGGTGCCGGCGCCTCCGGCGACGAGGTAGGCGCCCCCGGCCGGCTCTGGGCCGGACTGGGGGCCGGTGCCCGCGACGTAGTCTGCTCGCCGCCGGTGCCGGTGCTGCCGGTGGGTGGGACGCCCGCTGGGGACGGACCGTGGTTGCCCTGGTCGAGCGACGCAGCAGGGACCTCCACGCCCGGCAGGGCACGGAACTCGACGAGCGGCATGGCCGGATGGAGGTTGCGCTTCAGGCGGGACAGACCATCGACGACGCCCTCGGTCGCCCCGGCGGTGGCATCCCACGGCGTGCCGATCCAGCCCTGGCCGGTGACCGCGCCGGTGACGCCGGAGGTGAGGTACTCGTGCGCCGCGCCGACCGGGATCTGCGCGAAGCTCTGGCCGATTACCGAGCGCCGGTGCAGGATACGCTCAGCGTCGCTGAGCGTACCGGTGCGGTGCTGCAGGTACCCGGACAGCGTCGGCGACACCTTTGCCGCCTTCATCAGCCCGGCGAGGGCGCCCTGACCGGCCAGCCCCAGCGCGCCGCCAATCGCGCCGACGATCGCGGCGTTCTCGGTCAGGTCGGTGTCCCACCGGTGGCGGGTGCCCGCAGCGAGCTGCGCCGCCTGGGCGAAGGCGTCCAGGGCCAGCTGCATCGCCTCACCGACCGCCAACACCATGATCGTCTGGATCAGTTTGCTCTGCATGAGCCGCGCGTACAACTGCCCGAGGCGCTGCAGCGCCGCAACCGTGGGCAGCGAGGCGCCGCCGGTGGCGGGTGCCGCAGCGACCAGCTGCGCAATCTGCGCGGCGAGCAGGACCAACTCCTCCAGCACGATGATCTTCATGTACTGGACGTTGACGCCGGTGTCGTAGACGAAGGCCGCCACCGCGTACGCCGCCGGCGCCATCGCCGCCAGCGGCCCGCCCCCGCCCAGCCCGGCACCGGCCACCGCGTACGCCTCCGCCGCCGGGCCGTCCCAGTCGGTGCGCCGCGTCGCCCGCGTCGCCAGCGTCAGGTCGGCGAGCTTCTGGCGCTGTTCGTCGACCGTGTCGCCGATGCCGACCCAGGCCCGCGCCAGCGCCCACAGCGCGTCCTCGTCGGCCTCCGGCCACCCGTCCCCGGTCACGACCAGGAACATCTGCCGCACCCAGGCGGGAAGCTGCATACCCATGAATGGATCCCTACGGCGCATGTCACGGCACCCAGCGGCCCGCCCGGCCGGACATCCACACCTCACCCCCGGCTGGTGCGAGCGGCTCATGCCGGAGGTGGGATGAGTCACCGGGGGCCACCTCGGCCGCGACATGCGCGCACCGGCGCCGGGTGAGGCTTCAAGGAATCTGCTGGGTGTTAGGACACCGAACCTTTGATGGCGGTGGCGGTGCGGCACGAGCCGACTCCGAGACGCCCACCGATGTCGCGCCGCCCAGGCCGTCATGGGGCGACAACCCACCGACATCACCACTCAGGGTTACTTCGCGATAGCGTAGAACCGATCCGACGTCCGGTTGGCCCGACCGCACCTAGGGCAACCTTGACCTGGATATATGTTTATCAACTCGAACGCGAGCAGGCAACGGTCGACCAAGGAGGACCATTGACGTTCTACAGAAACCTGTGAAATTGTCTACCAAGCGTAGTAGCTCAGCCGTACTGCGTGACGTGATCACATCTCGGCCCCCACGGACGGCCTGCAACGCCCGCGCAGCGTCCGGGCCCTGCCTCGCTGTCGTGTCCACCGGATCAAGCCTCGCCGCCCGCCAGGCCAGCGTGCCTCGCGACGGCACCCGCAGACCCTGGGCACGGCACCGGCGGGCGACCTCGCGGTGCACTCACTGTCGTGCACAGGGGTACGGAGCAAATCGACCGTAGTGCACACGAGCCCAGGCCAGAGGAAAGTTCACCCTCCCGTGCACGGCGCCTGGTCACGGCCCCCTCGGTTCGTGTAAAGAACCTCGGACTTCGACAGGGTCGGCTGCACCCAATGGTGAGATCGCCAAGCCCAGCCGGGTCGGCAGGGGTGCCAAAGGGGCCACACGGGTGGCGAAGGCGCGTTCGGCCTGCTCGACTGAGCGAAATGAACCCCAGTGTGACGGAGGGACCGTGATGGCCGGTCTGAACAGCAAGTCATTCGACGCTCCGGACGAAACGCGAGCCCCTGAGAAGACGAAGGTCGAGGTCGTCCGGCTCGGCGGGGCGACGGCGGCCCGTTTCACGTTCCAACCGGGCTGGAGGTGGTCCGAGTGCGTCAAGCCTGTCGTGCGTACCGAGTTGTGCCAGGCGCGTCACGTGGGGGCGATCGTGTCCGGCCGGCTGCACATCGCGCACGACGACGGCACTGAAGGAGACGTCGGGCCAGGCGACGCGTACGTGATCGAACCTGGTCACGATGCCTGGGTCGTGGGCGACGAGGCGCTGGTCGCGTACGAGTTCGAAAGTGCCGAGACGTACGCGCGCGGCTGACGCGAAGACAGGCCGGAGACTCGAAAGGGCCGGCCGCGAGCACGCGGTCGGGGCGCACCCGCACTCCTGGGGCGCATTTCACGCGGCGGGCGGGTACGCCCGCCGCGTGAACACCTCCGGCTAGCCGGGCAGGACGGTGCCGGGCAGGACGGTGCCGGTGGTGCCGTCGACGGTGATCCGGTCGCCGGTGGCGATGCGGGTGGTGGCGTCCGGGACACCGACCACGGCGGGGATGCCGTACTCGCGGGCGACGACGGCACCGTGGGAGTTGGCGCCGCCCATCTCCATGACGAGACCGCCCGCGGTGAGGAAGAGCGGGGTCCAGCCCGGGTCGGTGGACGGGGCGACGAGGATCTCGCCGGGTTCGAGGTGGGCACCGACCGGCTCCAGGATGACCCGGGCCGTGCCGGTGATCGTCCCCGCCGAGGCGGCCGTGCCGACCAGGGAGCCGTTCGGGGCGTCGACGGCCACGGCGGTGGCTTCGGGCTCGGTGCCGTCCGAGAACAGCACGCGTGGGACGTGGCGGCGGTGCAGTTCGGTGGCGTACGCGTCGCGGCGGGCGGCGACCAGGTCGCGCAGGTCGGTGCCGGTCAGGCCGGAGCGGGCTTCCGCCGTGGTGAGCATGAAGATGTCGTCGGGGGCGGTGATCCGGCCGTCGGTGGCCAGGGCTTCGCCGACGCGTTGGAGGTGGGCGCGCAGCTGGGCCAGGGCGACGATCAGCAGGTACTTCGGCATCTCGCGGACGCCGGCGAGGCGCCGTGCCCGGTCCAGCGCGAAGCGGACGACGGGGCGGGCCAGCGGTCCGGACCGCTGGACAAGGGTGGCGACCATGCGGACGGCCTCGTCGGCCCCGCGGGCGAAGACGGCGTCGGGGGCGGCGCGGTCGTCGTCCAGGCGCAGGTAGTTGGCGACGACGCCGATGACGTGCTGCGGGTCGTCGGACCAGCGGGGTATACCGATGTCGATCTCGGCGACGGCGCGTTCGCCGTATGTCGACAGGAACGCGTTGAGTCCAGTCTGGACAGTCTCGGGGAGCGTGCCCGCGCGCCACCGGGCGGCGAGGTCGGCGGCCGGGGTGGTCAGCAGCAGTGCGGTCGCGGCCTCGTCCTGCCGGATGGCATGGGCCAGGTGCCAGAGGTCCAGGTCCATGGCGGTGGTGACGTTGTGCGGCAGCCCCCGCAGGACGGTCTGGAGTTCGCCGGGGCGGGAACCGGCGAGCTTGCCGCCGAGGGCGAGCATGATGAACCCGCCCGCCGCGGGGCCCAGCACCCGCGGGGCCAGGGGGAAGACGTCGGTGGCAAGGGCCTTCTCGACCAGGTCGAGGCGTTCTGCGGGCGTGGCGGTGGCGGGCAGGGACAGGCTGCGGCGGATGTCCGCGGGGACCGCGTCGAGCTCACGGTGGAGCCGGTCGGGGTTCGCGAGGGCGCGGACGAGGCGCAGCGGGATCTGGTGCCGAGCGGCGAGGCGCAGGACGCTACGGGCGAACGGGCGGCGGGAATGCTGGGTGACCGAGAACCGAGGGTCGTCGAAGAGCCGCCGCATGACGACCGCCGACCGGGCCTCCATGACGCCCAGGACCTTCGGCATGGCGAACCGGCCCACCCGGCTGCGGATGATGGCGGTGAAGTCGATGAACACCCGCTGACCGGGGTCGGCGAACCCGCGCGGCCCCCGGAGCGCGTCGGCGACGGGCAGGCCGAACTCCCGCATGGCGGACGTGCCGATCAGGCGGAACGCGGCCAGGCCCATCGGCGTGATCGGCCTGGTGAGACCCTGCGCGACGCTGAAGCAGAAATAGACTCGCAGATCGCCGTCGGGGCTGACCGGCGTGGGCGGGTACAGGGTGGTGATCGGGCGGGCCTGGGTCAGCCACGGCGTCCCGGCGGCGTCGATCGCCCACTCGGTGTCCTGGGGGGATCCGTAGTGGCGTTCGACCCGGTCGCCGAGCGCCGCAAGCGCCCGTACCTGGTCGTCGGTGAGGCAGGCGTCGCCGGACGGCGGCGCGTCGACGTACTCCACACCGCCGCCGGGCAAAGCGCGGACCGAGACGCGCTTGTCGCCGTGCCGGCGATGGAGAATTACGCCGGTGACGGTGTCGACGACGAAGTGGTCGGGGTTGACCGCGCCGGAGACGACGGCCTCGCCGAGGCCCGGGCTGGCGTCGATGACGGCCTGACGGCGGCGGCCGGTGACCGGGTCCGCGGTGAAGAGCACACCCGCGACCTCTGCATCGATCATCCGCTGGATGACGACGGCGAGGTGCACCGCACGGTGGTCGATACCGTTGGTGGCGCGGTAGACGACGGCCCGGTCGGTCCAGAGCGACGCCCAGCAGCGCGCGACGGCGTCGACGACGGCGTCCGCCCCGACCACGTTGAGGTACGTGTCCTGCTGGCCCGCGAAGCTGGCGGACGGCAGATCCTCCGCGGTCGCCGATGAGCGGACCGCGACCGGCGCGTCCTGGCCGAGGCGGCCGTACGCGGTGCGGACGGCGTCGGCTACGGCGGGTGGCGTCGGTGCGGCGAGCAGCGCGCCGCGCGCCCGGCCGGCGAGCGCGGTCAGCGCCGGCACATCCCCGGCCGGCACGGCGTCGAGCGCATCGAGGATGCCGTCGAGGTCGGCGCCGGAGACGACCATGCGGTACGCCTCCGTGGTCACGCACACCCCGGGAGGTACGGGGAGCCCTGCACGAGCCATCTCCCCCAGGTTTGCCGCCTTGCCGCCGACAGTGGCGAGCATGGTGGCGTCGATCCGGTCGAAGTCCAGCACGAGAGCGGTGGCGAGCATGGGCCGACCATAACTCAACAGGCGTTGAGTTCAACAGTCGATGAATTCATTCGCCTACAGGCACATTTCCGCTGATAGCAGACTTCTCGGGCAAGACGCTGTCCGGCGAGACCTTCTACACCGGATCGCGACGCCGGCAATAGGGGCAACCGAGCGCGACATCGCTAAGGATTGTGAACTTAAAATCGTTCGTCTTCGCCGATGTCGACATGGCGCAACAATAAGTTTGAAACATTGACGTAATGCTGAACGGCGTTTAAGGTCCTGCTTCCGGAGAGCGCTCTCTCCGAGTCCTCCCACCTTCGCCACGCATTCCTTCAGCGCACCCTCAACGCACCCTCTCAACGCACCCTCGGAGCGTCCGCTCCCAGGTCGATGTCCCACACCCTCTTGCCGGAGGTCACGATGCCTGTTTCCCGCCTTTCGTCACCGCCAGGATGGCGACGGTTCGCCGCTGTCGCCCTGCTCGCCGTCGCTTCCGGAACCACCGCCGTCGCCGTCAGCCCGTTGGCGGAGGCCGCCACCGTGGGCGCCGGCAGCTACACGGAGACCCTCCCCCCCGGCGCCGCCCTGCCCACCGGATGCGGCGACCTGTCCACCAATCCGCGGCAGTTCATCACCTCCAACGCACCCACCGGCGGCATTCCCACCAATGACTGGTGGTCCTCGCTGGTGTTCAAAAGGGGTGACGACTGCGCCTTCTCCCAGCCGCTGTACGCCCACCCCGCCGCGTACCGGCCCGTCTCCGGCGGACTCGGGGTCTCCTACCAGACCGACGCCGCGGTCAGCGGCACCGCCACCGGGCCCGGTGAATACCACTACCCGTACGCCCAGCACCTCGTCGTCGGGGTGGCCGGGCTGAACGCGTCCCGCGCGCTCGTCGACGGCTGGACCGACTGGACCGTCAGTCCCATCTGGAACGACGGTGCCCGCACGCTGCGCGCCACCATCGGGCACGGCCTGCCGTTCGCGTACTTCCAGACCACCGGCGGTGACGCACTCATCACCAGCGTCGGCCCGCCGGCCGTCTGGTCCAACACCGGCGGCCGGATCGGCTTCTCGATCGGTGGTCACGACTACGTCGCCTACGGGCCGGCCGGTTCGACGTGGACGGTCAACGGGAACTCCATCCGGTCGACGCTGGCGGGCAAGGGCTTCTTCTCCCTCGCGGTCCTGCCCAACTCGACCAACCCGTCGGCGCTGGCCGACGCATACGCCCCGTACGCCCACAACCACGTGACCGGCACCCGCGTGTCGTACTCGTACACCGCCGGGAAAGTCGACACCACCTACGCGATCACGACGACCGCGCGCGAAGGGTCGGGCTCCGGCACCGTCATGGCGCTCTACCCGCACCAGTGGCGCTACCTGACCGGCTCCACCCCCCTCGCCCAGACGTACGTCTCGCCGCGCGGCACCATGAAGATCCTCACGGGTACGCAGTTCCGCACGACGATGGCGTACACCGGGGTCCTGCCCGAGGTGCCCGCCGTCGGTGACTCGTCCGGCGCCGACCTGTCCACCGTGACGAACTACTTGAACGCCGAACTCGGGGACCCCGCACAGTTCAGGGGCGACGACACGTACTGGACCGGCAAGGGTCTCGGCCGCGCCGCCCGGATCGCCGAGATCGCCGACCAGCTCAACATGGTGAACGTACGCAACGCCGCCCTGAACGTCATCAAGACCAGGGTCACCGACTGGTTCACGGCGAGTCCGGGCAAGGCGTCCCGGGTCTTCTACTACGACAAGAACTGGGGCACCCTGCTCGGCTACCCCGCCTCGTACTTCTCCGACCTGGACCTCAACGACCACCACTTCCACTACGGGTACTTCATCGCCGCGTCCGCGACCCTGGCCAAGTTCGACCCGGCGTGGGCCACTCAGTACGGCGGCATGGTCGACCTGCTGATCCGCGACGCGAACAACTACGACCGGGCCGAAACGAAGTTCCCGTACCTGCGTGACTTCGACATCTACGCCGGCCACGACTGGGCGTCCGGACACGGCGCGTTCGGGGCCGGGAACAACCAGGAATCCTCGTCCGAGGGCCAGAACTTCGCCAACGCCCTGATCCAGTGGGGCCAGGCCACCGGCAACACCGCGATCCGCGACGCCGGCATCTGGATCCACACCACCCAGGCCGCCGCCATCAGCGAGTACTGGTTCGACGTGTCCGGTGAGAACTTCCCGGCGGCCTGGGGCCACAACTACGCTGCCATCGTCTGGGGCTCCGGCGCAGCGTACGCCACCTGGTTCAGCGCCGACCCGTCGATGATCTACGGCATCAACATGCTGCCGATCACCGGCGGCCAGCTGTACTACGGCGACCACCCGGACGCCGTCCGCCGCACCTACAACGAACTCCTCACCAACAACGGCGGTCCGCCCGCCACGTGGCGCGACATGATCTGGCAGTACCTGGCGCTCGGCGACCCCGACAAGGCGCTCGCGAACTTCCGGGCCGACAACACGTTCGGCTCCGAGGAGGGCGAGAGCAAGGCGCACACGTTCCACTGGATCCGCAACCTCGCCGCCCTCGGCCTCGTCGACACGACCGTCACCGCCGACCACCCGCTCGCCAAGGTGTTCGCGAAGAACGGCGCCAAGACGTACGTGGCGTCGAACGTCAACAGCGCCGCCATCACCGTCCGGTTCTCCGACGGCAAGACCGTGTCCGTACCGGCCGGCAAGACGGTCGCCACCGGCGCCCAGAACTGGACGGGCGGCAACGCCACCGGCGGGACCTCGCAGTCCCCGTCGACGTCGCCGTCCACATCCGTCTCACCGTCGACATCGCCGTCCACATCCACCTCGCCGTCACCGTCGCCGTCGGCATCCAGCCCGGGGACGTTCGTGGCGGCACAGAACCTGCTCGCCAACGGCACGCTCAGCCCGACCGCGGGCGCGGCGGGCACGGTCACCGTGGGCGCCGCGAGTACCGCGACGGTCAAGACCTTCACGGCGACGAATGTCACCGCCCGCTACGGTGGCGGTGCGACCCAGTTCCGGCTGGCCGTCGACGCCGGAACGGTCGTGGGCAACGGCATCCAGGCCCGGATCTCGTACGACCTGACCGGCGACGGCAGCTGGGACCGGGTCGAGACGTACCGGTACTTCGCAACAGACCCGATCCCCGGTTACGAGCAGTACACCCCTGCCCAGGGCCTCGCCTCGGCCACCGGCACCTTCGGTGACCTGGTCCGGGGCTCGGTGAAGATCGATCTGTGGAACGCCATCGGCACCGGGAGCACGACGGTCGGCGTGGGAAACACCTCCGTGCTGACCCTGCCCTTCAGCTGATCCATCGCAGGTGAGAAACGCCCGATCCCGGTGAACCGGGATCGGGCGTTTCGACGTGAGCGTCAGCGCAGCGGGGCGCCGACCTCGTGCAGGTGACGCAGGGCCTGGCGGTAGGACTCGACCAAGCCGGTCTGCTCGTACAAGACACCGACCTCGGCGCAGTACGCCTCGACGATCGGCTGGGCCTTGCGCAGGTTCGGCGTCGGCATCCCCGGGAACAGGTGATGCTCGATCTGGTGGTTGAGGCCGCCGAGGGCCGCGTCGATGAGCCAGCCTCCCTTGACGTTGCGGGAGGTCAGCACCTGCTTGCGCAGGAAGTCCTGGTCGGCGGTGGGGTGCGGCATGCCCTTGTGGTTCGGGGCGAACGTCATGCCCAGGTAGACGCCGAACAGCGCCTGATGGACCACGAGGAACGCGATCGCCTGCAGCGGCGAAAGGACCAGTGCCAGCGCCCCGAAATACAGCACGATGTGCAGGGCCATCAGGGCGCCTTCCAGCACGCGATCCTTGACGGTGCCGTTCAGCAGCGCCTTCACGCTGGAGACCCGCAGGTCGAGGCTGAGCAGCGTCAGCAACGGGAAGAACAGGCCCGCCTGGTGCTTCGAGACGAACCTCTTGATGCCGGTGCGGCCGTAGGCGTGCTCGGTGGCCCAGATCAACACCTCCGGCGTGACGTCCGGGTCGAGGTCGTCGTGGTTCGGGTTGTTGTGGTGCCGGGTGTGCTTGTCCATCCACCAGCCGTAGCTCATGCCGACGATCACGTTGGCGACCAACCGGCCGGCCCACGAGCTGGGGCGCTTGGTGCGGAACACCTGGCGGTGAGCGAGATCGTGCGCGACGAGGCCGACCTGGGCGAACGTGATGGCGAGCCACGCCGCCACGGCGAGCTGCCACCACGAGGAGCCGAGCAGCGCGAACGCCGTCCAGCCGCCGAGCAGCATGAGCCCTACGACGCTCATCCGGGCCACGTAGTAGATCGGGCGCCGTTGCATGAGCCCCGCGGCGACGATCCGTCGGTTCAGGATGGCGAAGTCACTGCCGGCCGCCGTAGGCGGCGGCTTCATGGTCATCGTCATGTCCTCCATTGAACCCCCAAAGGAGCGCCTGGTCAGGAGAGTCACGTCCCGGACGATGGTGGTGCTGGCACCACCGTTGACACGGTTGTCATCGGGCACAATGGGCCGGTGGAGACCCTGACCCTGCCGCGGGTACGGCGGTGGCTGCGGGCGGGTCTGACGGCCGCGCTCGGCGGTCCGCTGATGGTTCTCCTGGCATTCGGCAACCTGGTCCTGTTCGTGATGGTCACCATGGCCACCGTCATGCTGCTCGTCCCCGGTGTCGGGTTGCTCGCCTTCTCCGGCGTCGTCCGGCTCGTCCGGATCCGCACCGACCTGGAACGCCGGCTCGCCGCGAAGGCCGCTATCACCGTGAACCGGCCGTACCGGCCGGTGCCGGAGCAGCTGAACCCGTGGCGGCGGTTCCGGTGGCTCGTCACCGACACGGCGACCTGGCTCGACTTCGCGTGGCTGCTGCCGGGCGCGATCACCGGGTTCGTGCTGGGCCTGCTCGCGTTCGCCATCCCGCTCTACGGCCTCCAGGGCGCCCTTGTGCTGCCGTTCTGGATCTGGCTGGCCACCGACTCGTACTCCTACGGCCTGTACTGGCCGATCGTGAACGCGGCCGAGGCGATCATGACCGTGCCGCAGGGCCTGCTGATCCTCACGATGGGGCTGATCGTCGCGCCGTGGCTGCGGTGGCTGCACGTCAGGTTCGGCAAGCTCCTGCTCGCGCCGAGCCGCGCGACCGAGCTGGCGAACCGGGTCCGGCAGCTGACCGCCACGCGGGCCGACACCGTCGACGCGCAGGCCGCCGAGCTGCGCCGGATCGAACGCGACCTGCACGACGGCGCCCAGGCCCGGCTGGTCTCACTCAGCATGACGATCGGGCTGGCCGAGGAGCTGCTCCGCAGGGACCCGGACCGGGCCCTGCGGCTGCTCGGCGAGGCCCGCGAGGCGAGCGCGGTCGCGCTGGTCGAACTGCGGCACCTGGTCCGGGGCATCCACCCCCCGGTGCTGGCCGAGCGCGGGCTCGACGGCGCCGTCCGGGCGCTCGCCCTGGGGCTGCCGCTGCCGGTGACGGTCGAGACGGATCTGCCGGGCCGGCCGGAGACGCCGGTCGAGTCGGCGGCGTACTTCGCGGTGGCGGAGGCATTGGCCAACGTCACCCGGCACAGCGGAGCCCGTACCTCATGGGTCGGCTTACGGTACGTCGACGGCGCCCTCGCCATGGAGATCGGCGACGACGGCGCCGGCGGCGCGGACCCCGCCGTCGGCACCGGCCTGCGCGGCATCGAACGCCGCCTCGCGGCGTTCGACGGCACCATGGCGCTGTCCAGCCCGCCGGGAGGGCCCACCGTCGTCACCATGGAGCTGCCGTGCGTGTTGTCATCGCCGAAGATCTCGCCCTCCTCCGGGACGGCCTGACCCGGCTCCTCGAAGCGTTCGACTGCACCGTGGTCGCGGCGGTCGACAACGGTCCCGCGCTGCTCCCGGCGCTGATCACGCACCGGCCCGACGTGGCGGTGGTGGACGTACGGCTGCCGCCGACGTTCACCGACGAGGGTCTGCAGGCGGCGATAGCCGCACGCACCGAGGTCCCCGGCATGCCGATCCTGGTCCTCTCCCAGCACGTCGAGCAGCTGTATGCCCGCGAACTGCTCACCGACCGCACCGGCGGCGTCGGCTACCTGCTCAAGGACCGCGTGTCAGACGTCGCGCAGTTCGTGGACACCGTCCGCCGGGTCGCCGCCGGCGGCACCGTCATGGACCCGGAGGTCGTCGCGCAGCTGCTCGCCCGGCGCGGACCGGTCAACGAGCTGACCGCCCGCGAGCGCGAGGTCCTCGGCCTGATGGCGGAGGGCCGCTCCAACGCCGCCGTCGCGGCCCGCCTCTTCGTCACCGACAAGGCGGTCAGCAAACACATCAACAACATCTTCACCAAACTCGACCTGCCACCGTCGGACGACGACAACCGCCGGGTCCTCGCCGTCCTCGCCTACCTGAACGGCTGACTGTCACCGGCCGCGACGACCGCCCCTTCCCGTATGCGTCGCCGCTCAGGCTGCCCTCCTCAGGCACGTCATGTCGCGGCCGTCGGAGATGATGTTCGTGCTGATCCATTCGGTACGGGCGGATCAGCGGATAGGAGCCCGATGTTCACCCATCCGTTCCGGGGACACCGCCGAACCACGTCGGTGACCGCACCGGAGCCGCAGCTGATGACGGCGGGGCCCCACCGCGACGCCGGTACGGTGGTGCTCCTGCTGCACGGCGGGCAGGACCGCAGCCTGGTACGGGCGCCGCGCGGGGTCGCGTACCTGCGGATGGTGCCGTTCGCCCGGGCGATCGTCCGGTCCACCCGCGACGAGCAGGTGGCGGTCTGGCTGCTGCGCAACCGCTACCGCGGCTGGAACGACCCTGAGCTGCACCCCGTCGCCGACGCCCGCTGGGCCCTCGATCGGGCCCGCGAACGGCATCCGGGCGCGCCGGTCGTGCTGGTCGGGCACTCGATGGGCGGCCGGGTCGCGCTGCGGGTCGCCGACCACCCCTCCGTCGCCGGGGTCTGCGCGCTCGCCCCGTGGGTGGAGGCCTCTGAGCCGACCGGGCCGGTGGCCGGCAAGACGGTGCTCATCGCCCACGGCGAGAAGGACCGCGTCACCGATCCGCGCCTGTCCGCCGCCTACGCCGAAGCCGTCGGGGCCACGTACGTGCCGGTGCGCGGCGGGGACCATTCGATGCTGCGCAGGTTCCGGGTCTGGAACGACATCGTGACCGGTTTCGTCCGGCGTTTCGTCACAGGCGCAGCAGAACCGTGAACGACCCCATCGTGACCCGGATGCGCATCCCGGGACCGTATCGGCTCAGGGAGTGGGGCCCCACCAGGTCTTCTGCACCGGTCTCGGCTTGACCTGCGCCTTCTTCCCCCACGGCAGCAGCTGTGGGCGGCGGCGGGCGGCGAGGTCCTCGACCCAGCCGATCGCGGGTACGACCAGCGCGATCACCACCACCGCGATTCCCATGTACGCCACATTGGTCAGCGCCCCGTCGCCGGTGAGCTCGTACAGCTTGAACCGGTCGCCGATCGGGAACGCCACCGTGATCGCGGCGTTGTGCCAAAGGTAGATCGTGACGGCACGGGAGTTCAGCAGATTCACCGCGCCGACGAGCGGCCTGCGGCGGGCCAGCCAGTCCATCGACGGCGACATCCGGACCAGGATCAGCACGAACCCGACCGAGTAGGCCCCGTAGGCGATCGGTGCCGTGCTCAGCTCGACGCCCTCCTCGCCGGGGTGGGTGCACACCCACCACAGCGAGGTCGACGTGCTGGCCAGGGCCACGAGCCAGATGACCGGCGTCGGTACGCGGCGCAGGTCACCGTCGCGGTGCGCGAACCCGAGGATCCAGCACGACGCGAACGTGAGCAGGTCCGTCGCAACGGAGTCCGCCCGGTCGCCGAACGGCCACGGTACGTACGCCATCGCGGCGAGCAACAGCAGCGGCGCCACGACCGTGACGACCCTGGCGCGACGGTACAGCGTCAGCAGGACCGGCGACAGGATCACCAGCCAGAGGTACGTGCACAGGTACCAGAGCACCCCGGTGACCGGCTCGGCCCACGCCGTGACGGGCGGTTCGGCGAGCGGCACGATCCACAGCACCATCGTCTTGACGGCGGGGATGTGTTCCCAGCCGGTCAGGAACATGGCCGGGACCAGCACGATCCCCATCACCCAGTACGCCGGTAGCAGTCGCCGAATGCGCCCGGTGATCGCGTCCCCCGCCGACCGGTCGACCGACTTCCCCATCAGCGACCCGCCGAGCGCGAACATCACGCCCATCGACGGGAAGATCATCGACAGCCAGGCCACCGGGAACATGTGGATGAGCACGACGCGGACGATCGCGACGGCGCGCAGGACATCGAAGTACCGGTCCCGCCCGCCCTCGTCCACGGCCGCGGGCGCCGGGCCCCGGGCGGCCATCGGTGTGTCGCGCCGGTGCGATCCCCCGCTCCGGTCGGGCACCGCACGGTCCGGGACCTCGGCACGGTCCGGGACCTCGGCACGGTCCGGGATCTCGGGGCGGTCCGGGATCTCGGGGCGGTCCGGAACCTCGGCACGGTCCGGGGCCTCGGGGCGGAGCACGGGCCGGTGGTACGCCGCCACCGGACCCCCGATGGGGTACGTGCCCCTCGCCATGGCCCCACCGTCCGACGGTGACAGGTCGTGGCGGCGCGCCGCCGGGTGTCCGCTCATGCACCCGAGCCTAGAAACCCGATCGTGGTGTCCCGCCGCGTATTCACCCGGCCGGGCACACACGTCCGGCCGGAAACGTCGGCCGTTCGGGCCGTAACCGGATGGCGGACCACCCGGACCAGGCAAGGGGTGCTACAGCGGCCGGGGGCACCGTTCTCAGAGCTGCCCACGGTCCTCGCCCGAACTGATGGCCGCGGTCGCCCGGCCGGTTCGAGGATCCGCCGGCGGTCGGCGGTGGAGAGCGCGAACGGGCGTCGCCGGCATCAGCAGCGCCCGTTTCCGTGCGGTGGGTCAGGTCATCGTGCGGGCGCCCGTGGCGGCGGCGTCGTCCGCGACCTCGCGCAGGGCGAGGTCCAGGTCGGTCGGGTGAATCCCGAAGGTGCGTTCGGTCAGAGAGGCGTCCAGCACGAATGGCGCATAGAACTGGTAGTCCATCTCGGCCAGCTCACGGGCCATCGGCACGAATCGGCCGGCGGCGCGCATGATCCAGCGCGGCATGCTGCGGACGGTCACGCCACGCTGGCCGGCGACGGCCGCGTACCGGGCGGCGAGTTCACGGATGCTGAGCGCCGGCGGCGACGGTACGTGCCAGGCCTTGCCCCACGCCCGTTCGTCGGTGGCCAGCTCGACGAGG
This sequence comes from uncultured Micromonosporaceae bacterium, assembly GCA_966211315.1. Lineage (GTDB taxonomy): Bacteria > Actinomycetota > Actinomycetes > Mycobacteriales > Micromonosporaceae > CBIHNN01. The sequence continues at coordinate 58,894 of CBIHNN010000016.1, forward strand.
GTACGGGCGACGTCCCCGGTGTACGTGAAGCTGTGCGGCGCGTCGATGTCGGCCGGGGCGAACGCGGTGCGGCCGCGCCGCATCGCGGGCAGGAGGACGGCGGAGAAGATCGACGCCGCCCCGGCTCCTACATAGTCGGCGGCGCGTACCTCGAAGGTCTTGATCTTCCCGGCGGCCTGGGCGGCAAGGGCGTCCTGCCACATCTTCGCGCGGACGCGGCCCTTGCGTCCGGTGGCGGCGAGCGGGGTCCGCTCGGTCATCGGGCCGTCGACGGGGCCGTAGCCGTACAGGTTGCCGGTCACGGCGAGGACGGCGCCGGTGGCCTCGGCGGTGGCCAGCAGCGATGCGGCCAGCGGCGGCCAGTCCTGCTCCCAGCGCACGTACGACGGATTCGCGCAGTTGTAGAGGACGACGGCGCCGGTGGTGATCTCGGCGAGCCGCCGCGCGTCGGTGGCGTCGGCCCGGACGCGTTCGACGAGAGGGTGGACGGGCCCACGGCCGCTGCGCGTGACGACGACGACCGTCTCCCCCCGCTCGGCGAGCAGCCGCGCCACGGCGGAACCGACGGGGCCGGCACCCACGACCACATGCTTCGACATCTCGATCTCCTCGTGAGCAGTGCTCTCTGACCGGATCAACAGTCGCATGGAACGGTGGGCGCCGTCAAGAGCGGTGCTCTCCAAAGATGGCATCGCTCCAATCTGTGACACACTGACTCCATGACAGCCGCTTCCCTTCGCGCCCGAGTGCGCGCCGAGATGACCGACGAGATCAAGGCCGCCGCCCGCCGGCACCTCGCCGTCGACGGTGCGAACCTGTCGCTGCGCGCCGTCGCCCGCGACATCGGCATGGTCTCGTCCGCCGTGTACCGGTACTTCGCCAGCCGGGACGAGCTGCTCACCGCACTGATCATCGACGCGTACGACGCGCTGGGCACCGCCGCCGAACAGGCCGAGGCCGCCGTCGACCGAGACGACCTCACCGGGCGGTGGCTCGCCCTCTGCCACGCCGTACGGGACTGGGCGCTCGAACGACCGCACGAGTACGCGCTCATCTACGGCAGCCCCGTACCCGGGTATCAGGCGCCGCGCGACACCGTCGCGCCGGCGGTACGGGTGGCCCTGCTCATCGGCGCGATCGTGCGCGACGGGTTCGCGACCGAGCGAGTCGATGCCGGTGAGCCGATCACCGGTCCGCTGCGCGCCGAGCTCGCCCTCATCGGCGCGCAGGTCACCCCGGGCGCCCCTGAACAGCTGATCGCGCGCGGCGTGACCGCGTGGATACAGCTGTTCGGCGCGGTGAGCTTCGAACTGTTCGGCCAACTCAACAACACGATCAACGCACGGCGGGACTTCTTCGCGTACCAGATGACCGGCATCGCCCGGTATCTCGGCCTGCCGTGCTGACAACCCCGCCCGACCTACCGGTCCGGGCGGTCCTGCCCGACGTCGCCGCGGCCCTCGCCGCACACGGGGCCGCGGTACTCGTCGCGCCGCCGGGCACCGGCAAGACCACGCTCGTACCCCTCGCGCTGGCCGGATCGGGCAAGAAGGTCGTCGTCGCTGAACCCCGCCGGGTCGCCGCCCGCGCGGCGGCCCGGCGGATGGCCGACCTGCTGGGCGAGCAGGTCGGCGACCGCGTCGGCTACACCGTGCGCGGCGACCGCCGGACCGGCCCGGCCACCGTGGTCGAGGTCGTGACGACAGGCATCCTGGTACGCCGCCTGCACCGCGACCCGGAACTCGAAGGCACCGCCGTGGTCATCCTCGACGAGTGCCACGAACGGCACCTCGACTCCGACCTGGCCGTCGCCTTCCTCACCGAGGTACGCGCCGCACTCCGCCCCGACCTGCAGGTCCTCGCCACGTCGGCGACCGCCGCAGCCGACCGGCTCGCCGAGATCCTCGGCCGGGTCCCCGTGATCGAGGCTCAGGCCCGGCATTGTCCGGTGGACGTGCAGTGGTGCCCGCCGACGGGTCCGATCACCGCACCGCACGGTCTGCGCGTCGACCCGCGGCTGCTCGACCACGTCGCCGCCACGGTGCGCCGCGCCCTCGCCGACGGCGACGGTGACGTCCTGGTGTTCCTGCCCGGCGCCCGCGAGATCGAGCTCGTCACATCCCGCCTCGCCGGTGCCGAAGTGGACCTGGTCCCCCTGCACGGCCGCCAGTCCGGCTCCACCCAGGACGCGGCATTGCGGCCCGGGCCGCGGCGCCGCGTCGTCCTCGCCACAGCCGTCGCCGAGAGCAGCCTCACCGTGCCCGGGGTCCGGGCTATCGTGGACGCCGGGCTGAGCCGGGTGCCGCGTACCGACCACGCCCGGGGCCTCGGATCCCTCGCCACGGTCGCCGTGTCCCGGTCATCCGCGACACAGCGGGCCGGGCGTGCGGGCCGTGAGGCACCGGGCCGGGTGTACCGGTGCTGGTCACAGGCTCAGCATGATCGGCTCCCCGCCCATCCCGAGCCAGAGATCGCGACGGCGGACCTGACCGGTCTCGCGCTCGACCTGGCACTGTGGGGCCACCCCGACGGCACCGGACTGAGCCTGCCCGACACTCCCCCACCCGGCGCCCTACAGGCGGCGACCACGGTGCTGCGTGACCTCGGCGCCGTCGACGACACCGGCCGGATCACCTCCCGCGGACGGTCCCTCGCCGATGCCGGCCTGCACCCGCGGCTGGCCCGCGCCCTGCTCGACGGCGCCGCCGCGGTCGGCGTCCGGCGGGCCGCCGAGATCGTCGCCCTCCTCGACAACACCCACGGCGGCGACGACCTTGTCGCGACCTGGCGCCAGCGGCGCGGCGATGTCACCTGGCGCGCCGAGGCCGACCGCCTCACAGCCGCCGCCGGACGCACCGGCCGGGCCGGGCGGCGAGGTGGTGGTGAGGCTGGTCTGCCCGATGATCTGGCGGCGGGGCTGGTGGTGGCGCTGGCGTACCCGGAGCGGGTGGCCCGGGCGAGGGACGCGGGCGGGTCGGCGTACCTCATGGCCGGTGGGACGGCGGCGGACCTCGCGCCGGGCAGTGTCCTGGCCACGTCGGCGTGGCTGGCCGTCGCCGACGCGGACCGGGCGCCTGGGGCGCGGACCGCTCGGATCCGTGCCGCCGCCCCGCTCGACGAGGCGGGCGCGCGGTTGGCCGCCGCGGCGATGCTCGGCACCACCACCGAGATCACCTGGTCGGACGGTGACGTCGTGGCCCGGCGCATCGAACGGCTCGGCGCGATCACCCTGGTCGAACGACGGCTGACCGATCCCGACCCGGCCCTGGTGCGAGCGGCGCTGATGGACGGGCTCCGGCGCGAAGGACTCGGGCTGCTCGACTGGTCGCGGACCGCTACCGGGCTACGGGAACGGCTCGCGTTCTGCCGGTACGCGTTCGGCGACCGGTGGCCCGCCGTCGACGACACGGCGCTGCTCGACGGTGCCGACAGCTGGCTCGGGCCGGACCTCGGCCGGGCCCGGCGCCGGGCCGACCTGCACCGCATCGACGTCGCCACCGCACTGCGCCGGCTGCTCGACTGGGGCCAGGCGGCCCGGTCCGACGAGGTCGCGCCCGAACGGCTGCCCGTACCGAGCGGATCCCGGGTCCGCGTCGACTACGCCGACCCGCAGGCGCCGGTGCTCGCGGTGAAGGTACAGGAGGCGTTCGGCTGGCGGGACGCGCCCCGGCTGGCGGACGGACGCGTACCCGTGCTGCTGCACCTGCTCTCACCGGCCGGGCGGCCGGTCGCCGTCACCCGCGATCTGGCCTCGTTCTGGGCGACGGGCTACCGGCAGGTCCGGGCCGAGCTGCGCGGACGCTATCCCCGCCACCCCTGGCCCGAGGACCCGACGACGGCCGAGCCGACCCGGCGTACCAGGAAGTCATAGCGCCGGTCCTGCGCGTCTCGTGACCGGCCGTCCCGGCCCGCCGCAGCGCCCTGACCCGCCGGGGCGTCCTCTGCGGGGGCCTGCTGGCCTGCCTGCGCAGGTGTCGGGACCGGAGCCACCGAGACCGCGGCCGACGGGCTCGGCGCCGTGCTCGACGGCGACGGCTCCGCGGACGTGGACCCCGACGGCGTGGCGGAGGACGACGGGACCTGGGCGGTCGTGGCCGGCGTGGGGGTCGCGTCGGCGGCCGGGCCCCTGTCCCCGATGACACTGCCGATCGTGGTCGAGCCCGCCTTCTCGTCACCGAACAGACCCGCTAGGGACCGTCCGGCCAGGAGTTCGAAGCCGAATATGATCAGCATCGCCACGACGAACGCGCCGCCCGCGAAGCCCACGATCCTGACCCACCGGCGCTGCGGCGGCTCCTCGTCCTCGTCGGCCTGCGCCTCGGTCACGTCGGTCGTCACGGGTACCGCGGCAGGGACGTCAGGGTCGACGACCGCATCCGGTACGGGCACCGCCAGGAAACCCGGCCGGAGCCTGCGCAGCCGCGTCGACGCCCGGTTCAGCGAATGGGTGTACAGCTCCGTACCGATCGAGCCGACGACGCTCGCCAGCGCCGCACCGGCCAGTGTGCCTGCGACGCCGAACGTCGACGACGCGACCGCCGCCGACACGGCGGCGAGCGTACCCGCGATGATCTTGACCACGTCGATCGTCGACCAGATCTTCTGTGGTCGTTCGGTGCTCACGTCAACTCCCTGAAGCTGATCACTGGATGGACCGCCCGCCCCGATCCCACGCGCCGAATCAGCGCAGCGTCCGGTCGCCGGGGTACGGGCCGTCGTACTCCTGCAGGGCCCGCCGGGCGAGGGCCTGCTGGACGGTGGAAACGCGTTCCGATCGGCCGCGCCCGATGAAGCTGACGAACCAGTGCAGCACGGCGGTGACGCGGTTCTTGAAGCCGACCAGATACAGCAGGTGTACGGCGAGCCACATGAACCAGCCGATCAACCCGGAGAAGTGGAACCTGCCGACGCTGGCCACCGCGGAGAACCGGGAGATCGTCGCCATGCTGCCCTTGTCGACGTAGCGGAACGGCTGGCCGGTCGCGCGGCCGTCGAGACGGCGTTTGATCTGGTCGGCGGCGTGCCGGCCGCTCTGGATGGCGACCTGGGCGACGCCGGGGAGGTCGTCGAGGGCCATCACGTCGCCGACGGCATGGATTTCCGGGTGACCGGGGACCGTGGTGTCGGGGTTGACCTTGATGCGGCCGGGCCGGTCGGTGCTGGCCCCCGCGGCGTCGGCGAGCTTACGGGCCAGCGCGGGGGCGGCCACACCGGCGGCCCAGATCTTGGTCATGGAGCCGATGCGTTCCCGGCCGCGTTCGGTCTCCACGTCGATGCCGGTCTCGTCGACCCCGACGACCCTGGTCTGGAGTTCGACCTCGACGCCGAGTTTGTGCAGCTGGCGCAACGCCTGCGTGGAGAGGCGGTCGCCGAAGGCGCTGAGGACGGACGGCAGGGCGTCGACGAGGAGGATGCGCGCCTTACGAGGGTCGATGCGCTTGTACTGGCCCGGCAGGGTCCGGTGCGCCAGCTCGGCGATCTGGCCGGCCATCTCGACACCGGTCGGACCGGCCCCCACGATGACGAAGGTCAGCCACCGGTCGATCGCCGCCGGATCGGTCTCCAGGTCGGCGAGCTCGAACGCGCCGAAGATGCGGGCCCGCAGTTCGAGCGCGTCGTCGATGCTCTTCATGCCGGGCGCGTACGCCGCGAACTGGTCATTGCCGAAGTACGACTGGGACGCGCCCGCGGCCAGGATCAGCGAGTCGTACTCCACGGTGTACGTGATCCCCAGTGCGTTGGCGGTGACGATCCTGGACTCGACGTCGATGTCGGTGACCCAGCCCAGCTTCACGTCGACATTGTCCTGGCGGCGCAGGATCTCGCGGATCGGCGGGGCGATCTCGCCCTCGGAGAGGATGCCGGAGGCCACCTGGTAGAGCAGCGGCTGAAAGAGGTGGTAGGCGGTGCCGTTGATGAGGGTCACGTCCACCGGCGCCTTACGCAGGGCCTTGGTGGCGAACAGCCCGCCGAATCCCGCTCCGACGATGACCACCCGGTGCCGTCGCCCGTTCTGCTCGTCCATCAGCATCTCCGGTCCTCGCAGCCGCATTGCGTTGCCGTCAGTACAACATTGCGCGCGATGAGATACCTGCCCGGGAACGCCCGCCCCATCTTTGACGCCGGTCACGTGTGCCTGCGGGTCGCGTTTTGGCGAGGAACATTCGGGAAGGCGTCGCTCGTGACGACGACGCCCGCGATGTGGAACGGCTCTGGACGGCGGCGTACCCGGCGCTCACGGGCGGCGAGGCGTTCCAGCCGGTACGGGGCGGAGTTCACCCGTACACGCGTACCCAGCCGCCACCGACCTGCGGAACGGATCCCCCCGAGTACCAGCCGAACGCCTTCTACTGCCAGGCCGCCGACTTCATCGCGTGGGACGCCGACGTGCTGGTCCCCCAGTTGCAGGCCGACTTCGGCCCGCTGCTCGTCGGAGTGATTTTCGCCCACGAGTACGGCCACGCCGTCCAGACCCGGCTCGGAGTGTCCGACCAGCCCACCGTCGTGCTCGAACAGCAGGCCGACTGCTACGCCGGGGCGTGGGTGGGCGACGCGCTCGCCGGTCGGTCCACCGCGTTCACGGGGATACAACCGGCGCAGCTCGACAGCACCGTGGGCGGGATTCTCCTACTGCGCGACGAGCCCGGAACGTCGGCGCTGGCCCCGCAGGCCCACGGCAACGCCTTCGACCGGGTGCGCGCGTTCCAGGAGGGCGTCGAGCAGGGCGTCAAGCGGTGCGCCACGTACCGGGCCGACAACCTGCCCGTCACGGAGGTGCCGTTCAGCAACCCCCGGGATGCGGCGACGGGCGGCGAGCTGCCGTCGTACGCCCAGGCCGTCACCACCCTGCGCGACGACGCCCAGGAGTACTGGGCCCGAACCTATCCGCAGCTGGCCGGGAAGCCGTGGGCGCCGTTGCGGGTCGTGCCGTACGACCAGTCCGCGCCGCCCGCCTGCCCTGACCGGGACCGCCGTTCGGACACGGTCTCGGGTGCGGCGTTCTACTGCACCGCCGGCGACTTCGCCGCCTTCGACAACCAGTGGCTGGGACCGGCGCTCTACCAGCGGATCGGTGACAACGCCGTCGGAATGCTGGTCGGCGACCTGTTCGCCCGGGCGGTGCAGGCGCGGCGGGGCACACCGGCGAAGGACAGGGCCGGCCAGATGGCGGTGGACTGCCTGGCCGGGTCGTGGACGTACGACCTGCTGCACCGGCCCGCGGGCTCGACCGTCCGGCTGTCGCCGGGTGACCTCGACGAGGCCGTCGCCGCGCTGCTGACCTTCGGGCGCAGCGCCGACAGCACGGAGGCGAGCGCCTTCGACCGGATCGCCGCATTTCGTCAGGGGGTGCTCGAGGGTCTCACCGCGTGCGCCTGACGCGCGGATGGCCGGTCCGCCGACTGCGTGTCAGACTCGGCCCTAGGACATCCGTTCGAGCCTGCGAGGACCCTCATGTCCGTTTCCGCACCACACATCGAGACCGTCGACCCGGCCGGGATCCTGGCCGCCGCCCTCCACCGCCGGGTCGACCTGCGGCTGGGGGATGCGCCGATCCAGCTGAGCGTCGCGGTCGTCGAGGCCCGGCTGCACCTCGACGCCGAAATCGTGACGCGGGCGTGGGAGCGGGTCCTCGGACGGGATCCGGTCGGTTCGCTGCTGTCCTGGCGGATCGCCGCGGGTGACCGCTGGGCGGTGCAGGTGGTGGACCAGGTCGACACGGTCCTCACCACGGTCCAGCGCCGGTTGGGCCGGCCGCCGACAGCCCCGGGTGGGCCCACCGTGCTGCACGACGCGACGGTCGGGGACACGACAGTGACGTACGACGAGACGGCCGGGGGCCGGGTGATCCGGCTGCACGCCGAGGTGCCGGCCGACGAGGCCGGGCCCCGCCATCTGCGCGCGATGGCGGTGCTGGCGCTGGAGCTCGTACCGGAATCGAGTCTCGGCGACCGATACGTGCTGCACGCCGTGCCGGTGCCGCGGCAGCCACGGACCACCGGAAACGTCACCCTCGACCAGGTGGGAGGTCTTCCGGGCGTGGTGGCGGAGATGCGCGAGATCGCCCTGTCGTTCCGGCATCCGCAGGCGATGGCGCGCTGGGGTGCGCGGCGCCCGCAGGGCATCCTGATGTACGGCCCGCCCGGTACGGGAAAGACCATGCTGGCTCGCGCCCTCGCGAACGAGATCAACGCGGACTTCGTCGAGATCCGCACGCCGGAGATCCTGGACAAGTGGCTGGGCGGCTCGGAGCGCAACATCAAGCGGATCTTCCGCGACGCCCGGAACTACCGGCGGCCGACGGTCATGCTGTTCGACGAGTTCGACAGCATCATCAGCTACACCGGTTCGGGCGGGGACGCTGCCAGCCAGGCCATCAACGCGGTCGCCGGCATCTTCAAACAGGAGATGAACAACCTCATCGAGGAGAACCCGAACGTCATCGTCGTCGCGACCACGAACTTCCCGCAGCGGGTCGACGAGTCGCTGATCCGGTCGGGGCGCTTCGACATCAAGATCTCCGTGCCGGTACCGGACCGGCAGGGCCGCGCCGACATCATCGGCAAGATGATCGCCGAGCTCGCCGAGGGACACGACGAACCTGGTTTCAAGATGTTCGCCGACGACGTGGACGCCACCGAACTGGCCGGGGTCAGCGCCGGCATGACCGGCGCCGACATCCGCGAGGCGCTGCGCCGCGTACAACTCGCGAAGGCCATGCAGGAGGCGCGTACGGGTGTCCCGTCACCGCCGATCACCCAGGCCGACCTGCACGCCGGCGTGGCGGACGTCCTCCGCGGAACCCATTGATCCACTGACCCGCGCTGACCCCACCGGGAGGCGGCGCGGAGCCCTCGCCCGTCGACGCGCCCACCTGGGCGACGGTCGTCCCGTCCTGGCCCTGCCTGGTCGTGACGATCCGTACGCCCTTGAGTCGTAGGCGCCGAGGTCAGCTCGTCGGGCCGGCCGAATCCGGCCGCCCGCGTGGCCGTGACGGAACGCTGATCGGTCAGGCGGGACCCGGCGCGCCGACGAGGTCGAGCGCGCCGGTCAGGGGGTCGACGCGGCGGAACGTCGCCGGCCCGGTCCGGACGGTGCCCGGCCCGGCGCCGAGCAGACCGGCCACCTCGAGGCGGGTGTGCTCGTCGTAGACCTCGAGCACGCCGCCCCGGGGCGCCGTCGAGCGGCACCGTTCGCCGATGCGTGCCGCAGCGATCCGGCCGATCCAGGCCCGGGCGTCGTGGCGCGGGGCGTTGCCGGCGCCGTGCCAGACCGCGAGGAACGTCGACTCGGTCACGACGGCCGCATCGGCGTCGCCGCCGGGCAGGGCGGACGCGGCCGAGCGCCAGACCTGCACCGCGAGGAAGCCGTAGAGGGAACGGAACGCCTCTCGGTCGCGCGAGGCGATCCGGGACACGAGGCGGTCCACATGGTCGGTGACGGTCATGGTGGCCCTTCGGTTGACGTCCAAGGATCGGGCGTACCGCCGGGGGCCAGAGCGGCATCGACGAGGGAGGCGCACAAGACGGCCAACCACCCTCGCGAAGAGGATAGACGGGAATGGACGTCACGTACTGCCGTGACCGACCTGGAGCGCGATGTCACCCGAACGTGGCGGCGCGCCGCTCCGGGTGTCCGGCCTCGGATGTCGTCCACGGCGCACCGGACGGACTGTCGTACGGCACCCGGCTGGGCGCCGAGAACGCCGAGATGTTCCCGAAGCGGGTCCGCGCGTTCGTCCTCGACGCCGCCCTCGAACACAGCCCGCCCGACGTCGCCATGGTGGCCGATGAGATCACCTCCACCGTGGACGTTTTCGACCGCTTCGCGGACTGGTGCCGCACCACCCCCCGGTGCGCCCTGTACGGCCAGGACGTCGGCCGGATCTACGACGAGATCGTCAACGCCACCCCGCCATCCGACGGTCGCACCCGGCCTCCCCCGGACGATCCCGGCAGCAAGGAGACGGACGACAAAGCGGCAGCATTACGAGTTCTAGTGACGCATGTCAATATATTTGCCATGCAGTATCAGCCCGCGTACGACGCGATCGTGGTCGGGGCGCGCTGCGCCGGGTCACCGATCGCGATGCTGCTCGCCCGCCACGGTCACCGGGTCCTGCTGACCGACCGGGCGACCTTTCCGAGCGACACGGTCTCCACCCATGTGATCCATCCGCCGGGCGTCGCCGCACTGCGCCACTGGGGGTTACTCGACCGGCTCACGCGCACCCGATGCCCGCCGATCCACACCTACACCTTCGACTTCGGCCCGATCACCATCGCGGGCGCGCCGGGTACCCACGACTCTCCGGTGGCGTACGCGCCCCGGCGAATCGTTCTCGACAAGATCCTCCTGGACGCCGCATCGTCGGCCGGGGCCGACGTGCGGGAGGCATTCACCGTCGAGGAGGTCGTCGTGGACGGCGGGAAGGTGGTCGGCGTACGGGGCCGGGACCGCGGCGGGAGGTTCGTCACCGAACGCGCGACCGTGGTCGTCGGGGCGGACGGCGTGCACTCGACCGTTGCGCGGACGGTGCGCCCCCAGCAGTACCGCAAGCGGCCGGGCCTCATCTGCGGCTACACGTACTGGAGTGGCCTTCCGGTTGAGGGACGCTTCGAGATCTACAACCGGCCGCGGCGCGGATGGGCGGCCTGTCCAACCCACGACGACCTCACGCTGGTGGTCGGCGGCTGGCCGTACGCGGAGTTCGCGGCCGGCCGTACGGACGTCGAGGGCACGTTTCAACAGATGTTCGAGCAGGTTCCGGCGTTTGCCGAGCGGCTGCGTGGGGCCCGGCGCGAGGAACGGTTCGTCGGGACGGCCGTCCCCAATTACGTCCGCAAACCGTACGGGCCCGGCTGGGCGCTGGTCGGCGGCGCCGGCCACAACACGGACTTCATCACCGCCCAGGAGATCACCGACGCCTTCCGCGACGCGGAACTCTGCGCCGGAGCGTTGCACGCCGCGTTCACCGGTATCCGGACGTTCGACGCGGCCATGGCCGGCTACCAGGTGGCCCGCGACGACCGTGTCCTGCCGATGTACGAGATGACGGCCCCGATCGCCGCGCTCGAACCTCCACCCCCCGACATGGTCCGGCTACTCGCCGCCATGCGTGGAAACCAGCAGGCGATGGACGCCTTCGCCCGGGTCAACGCCGGGGTCACGGCCCCGTCGGAGTTCTTCGCCGAGGAGAACGTCCGGCGGATTCTCGCCGCCGCCATCCGTCCCGAGCCGGAACCCGACATCACCTCGTGAGCGAAACCTGACAGTGCCCAGCTCGCCCACCGAGCACTCTCCACAACACCGACGTTCCCGCGCCACGTGCAGGAGAGTTCCATGACCCCCGACGGCATCCCGGCCCTGCCGGTGTACGGCTTCAACCCCCAATCCCTGTCCGGCATCCTGTCGCTGATCATCACCGTGGTGCTGCCCCTGCTCGTCGGGCTGGTCACCAAACGGTCCACCCGGCCCGGCGTCCAGGCCCTCGTCCTGCTGACGTTCGCCGCCGTGAAGAGCTTCCTCGAAGGATGGCTGCAGGCGGTGAACGCGGGAGTGGAGTTCGCCGCCGTACCGGCCGCCATCAGCACAGTGGTCAACTTCGTGATCGCCGTGGTGGTGCACCTCGGACTGTGGCGTCCCACCGGGGTGGCCGGCGCCGCCCAGGACACGCTGGTCAAGGACAAGCCAGCGCCGGACCAGGTGCTGGTGCGTTGATGCGGCGTGTTCCTCGCGATCCCCCGGTGGGTCAGGCGATGGACCGGGCGCGGCGGTAGTCGCGCAGCTCGGCGGTGACCGGCTCATCGGCGGGCAGCTGGTCGAGCAGCGCGTCGACGCGCTGGTGGACGCGGGCGGAGTCGATGCTGTCGGCGGCGTCGATCGCGGCGCGCGCGGTGACGGCGGCCTCGTCCAGGCGGTCGCCGCGCAGCTGCACCTCGGCGAGGCGGGTCAGGTACAGGTTGCGGTCGCGGGCGGCGTCGCCGTCCAGGGTGGCCAGCCCGGCGGTCAGGGTCCGCTCGGCGGCGTCCAGGTCGCCGATCTCCAGCAGGGCGGTCCCGGCCTCGGCGGTGAGCGACGGCTGCGGCATCCAGTACACCCACCCCGGATCGTCGCCGTAGACGCGACGGCCCCACAGATCGTCGGCCTGGTTCAGGGTGGCGGACGCCGCCTTGGCGTTGCCGGCGACTGCGTACCCGCGCACGGCCCAGGTGTCGAGCATGGCGAGCACCGTACGGGCGGCCGGGTCGACGTGGCGGCGGGCTACCTCCAGCAGGCCGAGCGCGGTCGGTCCGTCGGTCGCGTACGCGGCTTGCAACGCGAGGTTGGACAGCACGTAGACGCCCTGGTCGGTGTCGCCGGCGACGGCGGCCGCGCGCAGCCCGGCGTGCCAGTACCGTTGCGCGGCCGCGCCGAACCCCGCGTCGAACGCAGCCCAGCCGGCGAAGCGGGCCAGCGAGGCGGCCAGCGACCAGAGCCGTACGCCGATCGCGGCGTCGTAGCTGCCGTGCCGGATCAGGTGCTGGGCCAGGCGCAGGTCGGCGGCGCCTGCGTCGAGCACGGATCCGCCGCCGAGGACGTCGTCCAGGTGCCACAGCTGCTCGACCCGGGCGTGGAGGTGCTCGACGGTCTCGGCGGTCACCCGGGGCTGGTCGACGTCGGGGAACGTCCCTGCCGGCGTGCCGCTCCAGGTAGCGGCCAGGCCCGTGGCGGTCGATCCGGTGAACAGCAGGAATGCGCGACGGTCCATGAGGGCCGAGGATACGACTCGATCGAGGACGGCGGCTGCGGTCGCCGGCGGCCCGCTGCCGATTGGGGGCGACGCCTACACCAATCGGTGTAGGCGGTACTCGATCGGCGTCGATCCAGGTGACATCAGCTGGACGACGCGGCACGGGTCGGGACGCCCATAACGTCTGAGCATCCCCGAATGAGGAGGCTCCATGTTCAGCACCGATCCGACCCGTACGTCGCCGGTACCCACCGACCCGCCCGGTCACTGGGAGCGACCGATGACGACGGCCGGGGTGCTGCACGGCGTCGCCGGTCTGCTCGCGTTCGCGACTTTGCCCGCAGCGGCTGTCGTACTCAGTCGGGTGTGGCGCCGGGACCCGCGGTGGCGTCCGGTCGCCGGTGCGCTGGCCGTCATGGCGGTGGTGTCGGTGGCCGCGTTCGGACTCTTCATGATCACGTTCTTCGACGTAATGGGTGGCCCCGCGCTAGCGGTCGGACCATGGGAAACGGTCACCGGTCTCGCCGAGCGGGTCATGGTGTGGGCCTACGTCTGCTGGCTCGCCGTCGCGGCGGGCGGGCTGCGCCGGATCGCACGGGAAGGATAATCCTCCGATGGCACGACCCTGGTCGGCGTGCCGACCGGAATGGCGCTCACCGGCGGCAGCGTGACCCTGTACGGGGCGCTCCCGCTGGCCGAGACCCTCGCCATCCTGGTCATGCTGCGCCGACGATGGCCCGTCGCCGCTCTGCTCGCCGCGACGGCGACGGTGACGGTGATGCGGGCCGCCGACCTGGTCGAGGTGGGCTGGATCTGGCCGGCCACCGCCCTCTTCGCCCACGCTGTCATGATCGGACGCATCGGCTGGGCCGCCGGCACCGGCACCGCCGGCACCGGCACGGTCGTCGTGGCGTACGCCGCCAGTTGGGAGTGGGCGGTGCTCGGACACAACCCGGATCTGGTCGTCGGCCGCGTCGGTGGTGACGCGCTCTGGCTGGCTCTCGTGGTGGCGATCGGCGTCGCCCACCGCAACCGGCGCGGCTGGCAGCAGGAGCTGGCCGCCCGGATGATCCGATCCGCACACGAACGCGAGCTCGACGCCCAGCGCCGGCGGGCGGAGGAACGGGTACGGATCGCACACGAGCTGCATGACCTCGTCTCGCACACCCTCGCCGTGGTCGGGGTACACCTCAACGTGGCCCTGGACGCGCTGAAGTCCGCACCCGACGAGGCCAGAGACGCGCTCCATCTCGCCCAGGACGTGCGCGGCAAAGCCATGACGGACCTGCGCGCACTGGTCGAGGTGTTGCGCGACGGATCCGCGACGACGATCGAGTCGCCGCCGCCCCAGTTGGACGGGCTGGCCAGCCTGGTCGAGCAGGTGCGTACCACCGGGATCGACGTGGAACTGCACGAGACGGGCGACCGGTCGGCTGTGCCCGCCCCGGTAGCGCTGGCCAGTTACCGGATCGTGCAGGAGGCGTTGACCAACACCGTCCGGCACGCTGGGGCAACCCGGGCCACGGTGGCCCTGCGCCACGAACCGGCCCACGTCACCGTCACCGTGACGGACAACGGCACCAGTGCCGGGGTCGGCTCCACGGCTGGCGATCCAGGCCGCCAGCGACCAGCGGGCCGACCGGCGAACCCGGCCGCGCGCATACCGGCGGGCATGGCATCGCCGGGATGCGCGAACGCGTCAGTGCGCTCGGCGGTTCACTACAGGTTGGTCCAGCCGGGGGTGGATTCACGGTCCAGGCCTCGATTCCGGTAGCGGGGTGACCGTGGCGATCTCCGTGCTGCTCGCTGACGACCAACACCTGGTTCGGGCCGGGTTCCGCAGCCTTCTCAAGCGGGACCGCGACATCGTCGTCCTCGGTGAGGCGTCGACCGGCGACGAGGCGGTCCGCACCGCCCGTGCGCTGCGGCCGGACGTGGTCCTCATGGACATCCGGATGCCCGGCATGGATGGGATCGCCGCCACCAGGCAGATCGTCGCCGATCCGCAACTGCACGGCTGCCGGGTCGTCATCCTCACCACCTTCGAGACCGACGAGTACGTCTTCACCGCCCTGGCGGCAGGGGCGAGCGGATTCCTCACCAAGGACGTCGATCCGGACGGCCTGCGCCAGGCCGTCCGGGTCGTCGCTGCCGGCGATGCGCTGCTCTCACCGAGCGTTACCCGCCGTGTGGTCGGGCAACTCGCTCATCGGCCAGCGGCCGGCACCGATGGCGGCGCGCGGCTCGCCGCGCTCACGGAGCGCGAGCGGGAGATCGTCCGGCTCGTGGCGAGCGGCCTGTCCAACGACGACATCGCCGGTGACCTGGTGATCAGCCCGCTGACAGCGAAGACCCACATCACGCGGGCCATCGCCAAGCTCGGCGTCCGAGACCGCGTCCAGCTGGTGATCCTGGCCTACGAGACCGGCCTGGTCCGTCCCGGCGAGGCCGCCACGCCAACTGAACAGTCGCCATCCTGCGGTTGAGAACTTTTCAGCGATGCAGACGGCTCGGGCTGCCCCAGGCCGAAGCCGCCGAGATCTGCGGCTGAATGGATCGGCAGCCTGCTGTAGAACGCCGGCACGGCGCCGGCCGGGCGGATCAGTCGAGGGTGGGTACGGCCGAAGGACGCAGCGGCCGGTACCCGTCGGCGTCAAGCTGTCACCGACGCCGAGACCGTTTCCGGCGGGGTGGGCGGGGATCGTGGCCGACCGTTGGTCGGCGATCACGGTGCCCGCCGCCTCGGACGGGTCGGAGCCCGTGGCCGCCCCGGGGTGGTTTCCGCCGCGTCCGTCATCGCCGGGCGCACCGCCTCAGGCACGATGGTGGTGCGCACCCCGGGAAGAACGCCCCAAAGCCCCCGTCATCGCCGTCGTCGCCGTTCACCCGCAGCGGGGAACCGGCCCGACCCCACGACCGGTCAGCGGCCTCACCACTGACCCCCCGCACCGGCGGACGACGACGGTTCCCCCGCCCACCAATCGGTCACCGACACCCCACCGGCACCGGCACCGGTACCGGTTTCGGTTTCGGTTTCGGGCAACTGCAGGAACGCGTCGAGCGCCTGCGGTGTCCAGACCGGGGTGGGCGGGTCCTGCCCCGGCGGTAGTACGTCCACGTCGGGGCCGCTCTGCCCGACGACACCGGCGCTGCCCGGCTCCGGCTGATCGTCGTCCAGGAAGTCCAGCACATCCGACTCCAGCTCGCGTGGCTGCTGCCCCACGTAGGGAGAGGGGTGGCCAGGGCCGGCGTACGCGATCGGCGGGACCGGGTCAAGGCTCCACGGTGAGGTCGGGGTGAGCCACAGGTCGTCCGGGATGTCGAGGGGGCTGCGCTCGCCCTGCTCGCTATGCGTGGCGGGCCAGGACGCGGCACGGTCGTCGGCGAGCCACCCAGGCGCGGCGGCACCCGCATCGGCGTACCCGGCCGACCCGGCATCGAGGGTTGATGCCGGCGCAGCCCGCTGCTCCGAGCCGGTCACGGTCCAGTGG
Source organism: uncultured Micromonosporaceae bacterium (assembly GCA_966211315.1). Taxonomy (GTDB): domain Bacteria; phylum Actinomycetota; class Actinomycetes; order Mycobacteriales; family Micromonosporaceae; genus CBIHNN01. The sequence goes on from CBIHNN010000016.1 coordinate 75,115, forward strand.
GTGGAAGCTGCGCTCGCCGCGGCGTTCAGGGCCGGCGGTGAGACGGTGGTGCCCGTGGTGGCCTCGAGGGTGTCGATCAGGCGGTGCAGCGCGCGGTAGGCGTCACGCAGGTGGTCGCGTAGTGGCGGATTGTCGTAGCGGGCCGCCTGGTCGGTGCCGACTGCGTCCAAGGCCTGCCGGATGGTGTTGACCGGGCCCGCGGTGGTGTCGTTGATCTGGTGCTGGTCCGGCACGGGTAACCCGGGTAGCGCCGTGGTGTAGCGGTGGTGCAGGGCGTGTAGGTGCGGGGCCCAGACGGTGAGTAGCCGTTCGGGTCGCTCAAGGGTAGGGGCGCGGGGGGTGGTGTGGGTCGGTTCGGGTAGGGCGTTGCCGGAGGCGGGCCGGGTGGCCAGGTAGTGGTCGCCGTGGCGGTGCAGGGTGATGCGGACGGTGCCGGGTGGGCCGAGGTCCACGGTGAAGGGGCGTTGATCGGCGGTGGTGGGTGCGGTGATGATGCGTAGGGGTATGCCGTAGGCCTCGGCGAGGAGCCAGGGGGCCCAGTCGCCGCTCTGGCCGGCCCACTGGCCGGACGTGGCGATCTCGTGGGCCCATTGCCAGTGCTGCACGGGAGGCGGCACGTCGTCGTGGTAGGCGACGGTGGCCCGGAAGGCGGTGGCCCACGGTTCGGGGCTGTGGAAGGTGTGCCAGAGCAGCGCGGCGGCCCGGGCGCGTAGGGCGGGTACGGATGCGTCGGTGGTCGCGGCCAGTTGCGGGTCGGCGATGAGCAGGCTGGTGTAGAGACAGTCGCCGTCACGGGGCACGTCCACGACCTCCAGCGGCGCGGCGCCGGCCGGGTAGGTGCCGGATGACGGCTGCGGCCCCCGCCGGACTGGCGAGACGGCGGTGGCGACGAGCCGGGTGGGGGCCGCGGCGTCGCCCGGCACGTCGAGGCCCCCCGCGGGTGATCCCTCGGGCCGATCGGTGTCCATCACCCAGTCGGCGTCCATCGCCTGGTCGGCGTCCATCGCCCAATCGATGTCCATCGCCCGGTCGGCGTCCATCGCCCGGTCGGCGTCCATCACCCAGTCGGCGTCCATCACCCAGTCGATGTCCATCGCCCAATCGGCGTCCATCGCCCGGTCGGCGTCCATCACCTGGTCGGCGTCCATCACCTGGTCGGCGTCCATCGCCTGGTCGGCGTCCATCACCCAGTCGATGTCCATCACCCAGTCGGCGTCCATCGCCTCGGCGTCGTGCATCGTCCCGGCGTTGGAGGATGGCCACGGCTGCCGGTGCGGGTCGGTGTCGTCGCGGGAGTCGAGCATCTGCGGCTCCAGCTCACGCAGCCGCTGCCGGGTGCGGGGGGACAGGTGACCCGAGCCGGCCTGCTCGATGGGTGGGGTCGGGCTGGGCCACCGGTGGTGCCCGTCGGGGAGGCCGACGTCGCTGTGCGCGGGGGGCGGGGCTGCGGTGTGGTCGTCGGCGGCGGGCCGCCCGGTGATGCGGGAGCCGTGGTGGTGGTCGCCCGGCTCGGCAACGGTGTGGTCCGGGTGGAGTGGGGCGGGTGGCTGGTCGGTGTTGCTGACGTCGGCCAGGTGCGCGAAGTGTCGGGGCGGGATCGGGCTGGGCGCGTACGTCTTGACGGTCTGGCCATCGACGATCAGGTGCAACCGGTCGGCCTCGAGCCGGACGATGACCGGCCGCCCGGCGTGGCGCACGCCGGCCACCAACTGCAGGTTGCCCACCCCGATTGCGCCGCTGTTGCGTACCGGTTGGGCGGCGGTGAGGTGCATCGACTTGCCTGGGTCGACGTCGCTGTCGACGAAACTGTCGGTGTTGGTGACGCCGGAGATGTGGGCGAAGGCCTTGGCGGCCCTGCCGTCAACCGTCACCTTCACGGTCTTGTCGGTGATGATGCGCGCCGTTTTCTGGTGCAGGTGGATCCGGATCGGGTGGCCGTGGTGGCCGCCGACGTCCAGACCGATCGCCCGCAGTGTGGTGATGAGGTCGTGGTCGACGGTGGTGGCCAGGCGCATGGGCCGCCGGTGGTTCACGATGGCGGCGGGGAGCGGTTGGGTGGTGTTCTGCGCGCCCGGGACCACGGCGAACCATGCCGACGCCAGCGGGGCGGGGTCCAGGGTGCGGATGATCCGGCCGTCGGCGTCGAGGACGTGCAGCACGTCGTCGTCCATCCGCACCGGGACGCGGTGGTCCGCGAGACCAACCGAGACGAATACCTTTGCCGGGCCGACCGACATCGTCCCATTCTCATGAACGGTGCGATCGGTGACGATCATCGGGTGGGCGGGGTTGGCCGGGGGCAGCGGCGTGAGGGTGTCGTGGTCCGCGTGTGCGGGCGCGAGCGGCTGGTTGGTGTTGCCCACGCCCGGCAGTTGCGCGAAGCGTCGGGCTGGGATCGGGCTGGGCGCGTACGTCCTGGCGATCTGGCCGTCGACGATCAGGTGCAACCGGTCGGCCTCGAGCCGGACGATGACCGGCCGCCCGGCGTGGCGCATGCCGGCCCCCAACTGCAGGTTGCCCACCCGGACCGTGCCGCCGTTGTGTACCGTTTTGGCGGCGGTGGTGTGCATCGGCTCGCGTGGGTCGACGTTGATTTTGGTGAAGTTGTTGGTGTTGGTGACGCCGGAGATCTGGGCGAAGGCCGCGGCGGCCCTGCCGTCAACCGTCACCTCCACCTCCATGGTCTTGTCGTCGGTGATGGTGATGATGTGCGCCGTTTTCCGGTGTAGGTGGATCCGGATGTGTTTGTCGCGGTGGCCGCCGACGTCCAGACCGATCTTCCGCAGTGCGGTGATGAGGCCGTCGTCGACGGTGGTGGCCAGGCGCATGGGCCGCTGGTCGTCCACGAGGGCCGGCGGCAACGGTCGCTCCGGATTGACCACGCCGTCGCGGGTAGCGAACCAGTCCGGCGCCAACGGGGCGGGGTCCAGGGTGTGGATGATCTGGCCGTCGGCGTTGAGGACGTGCAGGACCTCG
>CBIHNN010000017.1:0-73618 GCA_966211315.1 uncultured Micromonosporaceae bacterium
CCGGCAGTAGGCGTCCAAGATCCGGACAGGCGGGCACTCCGATGTAGCAAGCAGGCACGGGAATCGATCATCAGGTTCCTACGCTCAGTGATCGATGGAGTCCCGTGCCTGCCCTGCCATCATCGTTGCTCGAACCGATCTTCGTCCAGTTCGCCGTGCTGTGTCCCGAGCGACCCGGGTTCGACCCGGGACATCCTCTGGGCTGCCACCGCCGAGCGGTCCCGAACCGGGTCGTGTTCGAGCTGCTCATCGCCGCTTTGGTCCACGGATCCGGCTACGAACGGGTAGCCACCGACCAGTGCTCGGACCGCACGATCCGCCGGCGCCTGCGCCTGTGGGCCGAGGCCGGGCCGGGTGAGCGACTACACGAACTGGCCCTGGACGCCTACGACCGGATGATCGGCCTGGACCTGACCGACGTCAGCGCCGACGGCGCGATCACCAAGGCACCGTGCGGCGGCGACCGGGCCGGCCGGTCACCGGTCGACCGCGGCAAAGGCGGCATGAAACGCTCGACCGGCGTCGACGGCTACGGCATCCCGCTCGGGATCACCGGCGCCCCGGCCAACCGGCACGATTCCCCGCTGCTGCGCGACACCTTCGAGCAATGCAGCCGCCAACTGCGCCATCACTGGCCGCAGCAGGTCACCGCGCACCTGGACCGCGGCTACGACAGCAGACGTACCCGTGACCTACTCGACGAGCACGGACCCTCTACCGCTGGGACACCCGGCCCACCACCCGCAGACTCAAGTGACACCTATTGCCGGTCGCTCTTACCTGAACGAGCTGAGCGGGTCCCCGCCACTGCCTTGATGGCGACGTACGCGACGGTCCCGGCTATCACCCACGGGGCGCCGACGATGATCGGGTCGAGTGCCTGGTGTACCAGGTCGGTGCGTTTGCGGCCGAAGCGGGACGCGATGCCGTGGTGGGTGAACTCGCTCAGCACGCCGGTTTCGGTGATCGGGTTGTCCGGATGCAGGCTCGCGAACGACCGGAGGTGGTTCTCCACCGCGTCGACGCGGTCCGCTGCCAGCAGGATCAGCCAGTGCGCGGCCCGGCCCTCGCTGTACCGCCGGTAGGCGTGCCTGCGCATCTTGCCCGAGAGTCCCTTCGGCGGGCACGCGGTGCCGAAGACGGGCGTGAGGAACTTGTGCTCGATCGATCGTTCGCGCGGCCGGTTCTCGGGCTGCCGGTCGGGGAAATCCCAGTGTGCGCCGTTCAGGCGGGGGTCGAACTGTTCCCTCGGCACGGACGGGCGGTCCATCGGGTCCAGGTCCACACCCCACCCGGGGATGCGGGCGCGAAGCTCGTCGCTACTCGGGGCAAGGCGCGGCTTGTCGGCGGTGTACGTCATGTCGCCCGTCCTCCCTCAGTTGCTGTTCAGGACGATGAGTGGCTTGATGCAGTTGTCCAGCTTCGTGGAGAAGATGTGGTACCCCTCGGCGATGTGCTCGAGCGGGATGCGGTGCGTCACGATGTCGCTGGGCTTGAGGTAGCCGCTGCGTACATGTTCGAACAGCCGGGGCCACTGGCGCTTCACGGGACACTGGTTCATGTGCAGGGTCAGTCCCTTGTTGAGGGCGTCGCCGAACTTGACGGCGCTGAACAGGGGGCCGTACGCGCCCATGACCGAGATCGTCCCGCCCTTGCGCACAGAGTCGATCGCCCAGTTGAGCGCCACCGGTGACCCGCTCTGCAGTTTCAGCTGGGACGAGGTGACGTGCTGCAGGAGGTTGCCGTCGGCTTCGGCGCCCACCGCGTCGATGGCCACGTCGGCGCCCAGGTAGTCGGTGATCTTCTTCATGTGCACGACGATGTCGTCGTACTCCGTGAAGTTGTACGTCTCGGCGTCGGCGAAGGTCTTGGCCTTCTCCAGCCGGTAGTCCAAGTGGTCGATGACGATCACCCGTCCGGCACCCATGAACCACGCGGACTTGGCGGCGAACAGCCCCACCGGGCCGGCGCCGAAGACGACCACCACGTCACCTTCGACGATGTCGGCGAGCTGCGCCCCGAAGTACCCGGTGGCCAGCGCGTCGGTCAGCAGAACGGCGTCCTCGTCCTCCATCCAGTCCGGGATGATGCTCGGCCCGACATCGGCGAACGGCACGCGTACGAACTGGGCCTGGCCCCCGTCGTACCCGCCACAGGTGTGCGAATACCCGTAGATGCCGCCGACCGCTGTGGCGTTGGGGTTCACGTTGTGGCAGTTGGCGTACAACCCCCGGGCACAGAAGTAGCAGGACCCACAGAAGATGTTGAACGGCACCATGACCCGGTCGCCGCGCTTGAGGTTCTCCACGGACGACCCGACCTCCTCCACCACCCCGATGAACTCGTGCCCGAACGTCATGCCCACGCGGGTGTCGGGCATCATCCCGTGGTAAAGATGCAGGTCGGAGCCACAGATTGCCGCCCGGGTCACGCGTACGATCGCGTCGTTGGGATGCTCGATGGGTGGGGTGTCCTTCTCCTCCACCCGGATCTTGTACGGTCCGCGGTACACCATCGCCTGCATGAGCTGTTCCTCCACCTCAAGGTCGAGGGCGGTTGGCCTCGCCGGGTCGTGCACGACGGCATTGCCGACCCGGATTGAGCGTCTGCCGGCCCAGTCCAGCGCCCAGTGGTCTATCGCGCCGCGAGCACCACCTTCCGCGAGGAGAGGCGACGGCCCGCCACGGCCGCTGCATACCCGGGGATCGTCGGTGTAATCCCGCGATTCAACCGGACCGTGGCGATCTCCAACGGGTACAGGACACCACCACGGTTCCACCCGGTACGTGGCCGTGGTAGGCCCCGCTGTGCCCACTCCCTGACCACCGGTGAGGACATCGGGGACGACGCGTCGGCAGGGACGTGGATCGATCGCGGGCCTGACGGCTGTCCATCATGGACCTAAGGAACCGCCATGGGGGTAGTGGCCGGCGTACGTGCCTTGCCGTTGCGCTTGGCGTCGTACATCGCGCTGTCCGCGGCGCGCAGCAGTTCCTCCGGCGGGTCCGGGACCCCGCACGCCAGGCCCACACTCGCCTTGACGCGTAGCAGTTGGCCCTCGAACGGGATCGGCGCCTCGAAGGCGGCAGCGATCCGTTCCGCGACGTTGACCGCGTGAACGTCGGCGGCTCCGGGTAGCAGGATGGCGAACTCGTCACCGCCCAGCCGGGCCACGGTGTCAGTGGGCCGCACGCACCCGCGGAGGCGCTCCGCGACCGCCACCAGCAACGCATCGCCGGCATGATGGCCAAGGGTGTCGTTGACCACCTTGAAGTCGTCGAGGTCGAGCAGCAGCACCGCCATGTCCTCGTCGTGGCCCGCCGCGTTGATGCGTTCGTTGAACAGCGTCCGGTTCGCCAGCCGGGTCAACGGGTCGTGAGCGGCCTGGAACCGCAACAGTTCCTGGTACTGGTGGTTCTCGGTGATGTCGCGGGCGTTGGTGATGACCCCCTTGACGGCCGGATCCTCCACCAGGTTCGTGGTGATCATCTGCAGCCACCGCCATGAGCCGTCGCGGTGTCGCACGCGCGCCTGGTAGGTGACGGTCGCTCCGGGCTCACGCCGCATCGCCGTCAGGGCCTCCTCGACGTGTGCCCGGTCGTCGGGATGCACCCATTCGAGCACTGCCTGACCTACCGCGTCGGCGGGTTCGAGTCCGAGAATGCGTTCGAGTGCCGGACTCGCATAGCGGATCTGGCCCCCCGCCGTGATCAGCGTGATCTCCGAGGCGTGCTGGACGAGAGAGCGGAACAGCTGCTCGTGGTGACGCAGCTCGAGCATGCTGGCATCGAGCTCGCGGAGCAGCCGGGCGTTGTCGGTCAACGCGCCGAGCTGACGTACGACGACGAGGGCAATGATGATGATCAGGCCGCCGAGGACGCCCCAGACCCGGGCGCTCGGCGCTCCGCGGGCCAGCACCAGCACGAGCAGCGCCAGCACCGCGGCGACCGCGACGTAAGGCACCCGGCTGTACGGCCGCACCGGCCGGCGCGTCAGTACCCGAGGGTTGGCACGGATGCGCAGTTCGGAAATCCGGGGAGCAGCCACGATCAACGTGGAGGCGGCAATCTGGACCAGCAACAGGACCGCGAGGCCGGTGAACCCGACCAGCGCCGGCGTGACAGCTCTGATGACGCCCTGCGTGGTGACGCCGATCGCGCTCACCGCGACGGCCTCCGGCAGGAAACCCGGTGCCCGGATCAGGAACATCTTGACGACCGCGAAGGTGGCCAGCAGGCTCATCCCCACGATCGACAACGTGCCCGCGACGGCGGCCGGATCCGGCTGGGCCACCCCCGGACTGACCGCGAAGTACCAGGCGAAGATCACAGCCGCCGTCATCACCGTGGCGGCATCCAACCAGAAGCGGACCCGATCGCGCCGTCCCGCCAGCCCCGTGGGATAGGTCAACATCGCCAGGACCGGCAACATGCCCCCGACCGCCGCCGGGATGTCCCGCACAGGGCTTGAGATGGTCCCGTACCTGGCCGGCTGCGCCGCGCTGAGCACGATCTGGGTGGCCTCCGCCGCCGCGTAGATCAGCCCGCTATAGCCGAACGCCAGCCCGAACCGCCGGGTTCCCGCGGGCAGACCCGGCACCCGCGCGAACCGACAGGCCAGGACACACAACATGACGTCGAGGACACCGCAGATCAACCAGAAGCCGGTTAGCTGCAGCCGAATGCCCACTCCCCCGCTCAGGTACACCGCACCGATTGTCACCAGCGCAAAGAGCAGGCCAAGGAGGACCGGATCGCGTCGCAGCATCAGTTCACGGGCTACCGCCGCCGTACGGAGCCGACGACCTCCGTCGGACGACATGTGCAGCACCGCGACTCCCTCACCTGACGACGGGGTTCTTCACCCTCCCTACTCCATCGGCGGACGCGCGCCGACCATGAGGAGCCCGGCGACGAACGCCCTGCGCCCCGAAGGGGCGGAACGTCGTCCACGGCGATGCCTCGGGCGAGGGAGCTCACAAGAATTGCGCCGCCGTGGACATGGCGCTCCTGCGCCGCCACGCAGGAGCGCATCCATGTCCCGATCCCGGCTCACGAGTTCGGTTCGGCTACGACATGTGCCGGTCAGGGAATCGCAGGGCCGGTTTCGGACGCACTCAGCCGCAGCTCGCGCCGTTCAGCGTGACGGCGGTCGGCGGTGCAGACGCGGCCCCGTTGGCGGTGAAGCCGATCGTGACCGAGGCACGCACACCCAGCACCTGATTCCAACTCGGCGCGGCAGCCGTGACCGTCGGACCGCTCTGGGCGAGCGTGGCGTTCCAGCCGCTGCCGAGCGTGACGCCGGGTGGCAGCGTCCAGGTCAGCCGCCACGGGGTCACCGGGGCGCTACCGGTGTTCGTCACCGTGACTGCCGCCTGGTAGCCGTTCGGCCAGCTGTTGTCGATCCGCACAGTCGCCGTGCACGTCGCCACGCCGGACGACGACGGCGAGGGGGACGGGCTGGCAGGGCCACCGCTCGGGCCACCGCTCGGGCCGCCGCTGGCGGGCGGGATCAGGTACGGGCCGATGATGACCTGCTTCGCCTGATTCACCGTCGTCCAGTCGTCGCCGACGATGCCTCCGGTGTCGGCGGAGTTCGGGTTCCAGGACCAGTAGGTGAAGTCCATGCCGGTGACCCCGGCACCCGTGTACTTCAGCAGCTCGCGGAGCCACACCGCGTCCTTCGGCTCGGCCAGTGTGGTGCCGAACTCGCCGAGCAGGACCGGGGCGATGTCCTGCTTCTCCAGGTAACCCCATTGCCGGTCCCAGATCGCCGGTAGATTCGCCGGAAACGACGGTTCGTCGAACCAGGGCTGGTGGTAAACCGACAGGCCGTACTCGTGCGCCGAGTACACCAGCTTGTTCGGCTTGCTGAGCCGTACCGGGAACTGCCCGGCCCGGGAGAGATTGCCACCCCACCAGCCGCAGTGCTCGTCCGGAACGCCGTCCCCGGAATGCGGATTGCCGCCGGTGACGCAGCTGACCCCCTCGACGACGATGAGCCAGTCGGGGTTGACCGCCAGGATGGCGTTGCCGGCCCGCTCCGCGGCCAGCCGCCAATCCCGTGCCGGGTCACCGCAACCCCAGCAGGAGCCGACGCCGTTAGGATCGGTGCCGTCCGCATGGGGTTCGTTGTGCAGATCCGCCCCGATGACGGTGGAATTGCCCTGATAACGCTTGGCGAGCATTTTCCAGTCAGCGATCCAGGTGGTTTCCGGCGTGGCCGCCGTATACCACAAAGCCGACTGTCCCCCACCCGTGGGCCGGTGTCGGTCGAGCAGGATCCGCATCCCCTTGCCGCCGGCGTACTGAATGATGCGATCGAGAATTTGCAGGGGCGACAGCCCAACCAGGTCGGAATTGGCTACCGCATTGATGGTGGCGGATACTGCGCCGGGCTTGAGAGCATCGTTGGAAAATGGCACGCGAAGGGTGTTGTAGCCGAGTCCGGCCATCTGGTCGACCATGTCGCGGTATCAACGCGACCACAGTCCGTGGAATGTCTTGTCGTCCGTTTCCATGCCGAACCAGTTGAGTCCCGTCAGCCGGACGGGCACCCCTTCGGCGTCGACGATCTGCGCGCCTCGCGTGCTGAGGTGGCCCGTACCCGTGCCACCGGCGGCGGCTTGGGCAGTGTCGTCGATAAGGCTTCCAGCGGCGACGACAGCGACAGTCACGACACCGCAGACCGCTGCCAGCGAAGACCATCGATATCCATTCATGACACCCTCCACATCCGGCGGCGAGGCGTGGGCTATTTCGCGTGCAGAGCGGCTGCAGACGATGTAATGCGGCACCTTCGTGCGGAACGCTGGAAGGGCTCCCACTCGAGGGCGGCCCACAGTCAGAGGAATGGCCTCCGGCGCGCCCGCCCGGCACTCACAGTGGGCACCGAGCGGGCGGCGGCAGCCTTCGGAAACTGGTGTGATTGCCCGGTTCTAGAGAGCCGGATGGGCGTTCTGCATGAGTTGCTGGAATTGTGCGGAGAACCAGGCACCGGAGATCGGTGCGTTCGGCAGAGCACCACTGAGGCTGTTGCCGTTGCGGGCATTGCCGGTGTACGTGGGGTCGCACATCCGGTCGAAGCCCTTACCCTCATCGTTCGGAATCTGGCTGCTGGACCCGTCCGACTCGCCCGGCGGCTTCACCCAGACATAGGCGTCGATGCCGGGCGCCGGAGCGGCCGTCGGTCGCTCGCCGAGACCGGCTCCGCTCTGGTTGCACCAGTTGCCCGCGTGGATACGACGATCCAGGCGGGATTGGTCGACGAAGGTGGTGACGTTGGTGGAGGTGCCCGGACCAGTGGGCCGGTTCGCGCCGCCCCAGCCGTTACGGGAGGTGTCGATCAACATGCCGATCGAGGAGCTGAATCCGAGGGAGACCAACTTCTGGCGGAACGCCTGCGCGAAGCTGAGCTCGTCGACGTAGAAATTCCAGTCGACCCACTTCGACTGGCGCACCGATGCGCCGTTGACCGAGGTGTTGATCGTGAAGTACGGCTCCGACAGAGCGGAGTAGTTCGCGGTGTTCACGATGAACCCGTGCACGGCGGAAAAGCCACCCGCAGCGAGCTGGGCCGTGCTCGCGAACAGCTCGGCGGCCGGCCCGAAGTTGCTGTCCCAGCCGAGCCAGGCGTGGTGACCGGCATCAATGTAGCTGTACGCGTTCGAGATCGCGTAGAACTTGCTCAGCGCGTACGCGATGCCCTTCTGGTAGTTGCCGTTCACCTTCATCGTCGCGCATGCCGCGGTACCCGCCGGACCGCTGACGTTGGTGATGAGGTTGGGCAGCGAGTCGATCTCGACGATGTTGATGATCCGCAGGGCGGCGTACTTCGGATCGCCCTGAATCGCGGCGATCGGGTCGATGTACTGGGTCTTGTAGCGGTCGATCTCGGTGGCACCGAGTTCACCATTGGAGGCCAGCGCGGCGCAGTCGCGTCCGGGCAGGTTGTAGATGACGAACTGGATGTACCCGGCGCCCTGGGCGAGCGCGGCATCGAGGTGGGCGCGCACGCCCATGCTACCGTTCGAGCTGCTGTTCGGTGTGCCGTTGATGGCGGCGATCCGGTCGATCCAGATCGCCGTGGGATTGTTGGAGACGCGGCTGCCGCCGGGCTCCGCGTCCGCCTTGGCCCTCCACTCCGGATTCACGTATCCGCGTGCACCGAGGTACGGGTTGTCGACCCGCGTCCCGGGCACCGGCGGGCTGGTCGGCGGGCTGGTGGGCGTGGTGGCGCCGGTGCACGTCACACCGTTGAGCTTGAACGTCGTCGGCGCGGGGTTGCTGCCCGTGTAACCGCCGTTGAACCCCGGACTGACGGTGGCATTGGTCCCGAGCGTGCCGTTCCAGGCGGCGTTCTCGATGGTGACGCGGCTGCCGCTCTGGGTGTGCACCCCGTTCCAGCTCTGTGTGATCCGCTGGTTACCGGGGTAGTCCCACTCCAGCTTCCAGCCGTTGATGGGGTCACCAAGATTGGTCACGGTGAGGCTGGCGCCGAAGCCCCCGCTGCCCCAGTCATTGACCGTGTAGGTAACCCGGCAGCCGGCGGCCGCGTTGGCCGGAGCCGCGACTGCGACGATTCCCGCCGAGCCGAGTAGGGCGACTCCGGCGGCCGCCAGCCCACCGATGCGTGCTCGCCTGGTACGCAGAGGACGTCTGCCGCCACCGGCGTGCCAGCCGCCATCGTCGTGCCAGCCGACACCGGCGTGCCTGCCGCTGCCGTCATCGTCGTGTCTGCCGTCATCGAGCTGTCTGCCGTCGGAGTGAGAGTGTGATGTCATGAAGATCGCTCCTCACAGGCCGTATTTCTGTGGTCCTCGGAGTGGGGTCGTGCTGGCGCCGATGACAGCTATGGGCCACGCCGTGGGCGCGGACCGACTGGGGACGCCCGCCCTGACCCGGGCGAGAGCTGGCACCGGTCACCCGCCTTCCAGATCTCACCGACGGCGGCGGCCATCGAGCCTGACCAGCGGCGATATCACATCATCGAACTTCATCTATCTTGGCATGGGAACGCTCCCAGCATAAGTGTTACCGCATGATGAATTTTGTGACACGAAGGCGACACCGTCGTCGTCGTACACGACGCGGGCCCTCGGCACCGTTCACGGCGGGGCCCTCGGCACCGTTCACGGCGGGGGCACTCTCCATACGTGAAGCCAGGCGGGAGCGCCGGTGACCGAACCGGGCGCATCTCCGCTCGTGGGCGCAGCCGCGCTCGACCGGGCGCATCTCCGCTCGTGGGCGCAGCCGCGCTCGACCGCCCGCAGCCGCCGCACGACCGCGGGCGAGCGGACGGCGCATCGTGCGCGCGGCGCGTCACATGACGAATCGCGGTCCGCTCGCACGCAGACGCCCGCTGACGGAGACGTGGGCGCATCCAGCCGGCGGTGAAACAGCTGACAACGCGGCCAGCTTCCGGTTGATCGTCGCGGCCGGACTCAATCGCGTGCCGGTGCCATCCTGCGCATCAGGACGTGCAGTGCGAAGAGCCCGAATCCGATGATCAACGGGACGGTTGCCGGCATGAACCAGCCCAGCAGGGCGGCGATGAGGGTCGTGCCTGCAGCCGCAGGCAGGATGACGGGCCGGCCAGCCGCCAGCCCGATCGTCAACCGTACGGCCGGCCACCAGGTACGGCACCGCGTGCGGCCGATGACGACCGTCAGGACCGACAGGAAACCGATGAACGCGACCGCTGCGCAGCCGGTCAGGACGCCCGCGACGGCCCAACCGGGAACCCGGCCCGATCTGATCGCCCAGACGTTGGTCGCGAGGATGACTCCGACGACGACGACCGAGACGAGTGCGAGCAGGCTGGGTAGCAGAGCCCTGACGAGCCACGACCCGATCGTCCTGGCCGTCGGCAGACGGCCGTCTTCGAGCCAGCGGTCGACGGCCGCACTACCGGCGGCCAGCGCCGCCGGCGCGGTGACGACAGGTAGTGCGAGGATGACGACGGCGAAGCCGATGAGCGCTATGTCCGTGGCATCGCGTAGTTGCTCACGCCAGTTGCCGCGCTCAATCCGGCCCGACTCCGCCGCCATGGTCCTCACCCCTTCAGACCACTGGTGTTGATGCCTTCGACCAACATCTTCTGGAAGGCGAGGAAGAACAGGAACACCGGCAGCAGGGAGAGCGCCGACATGGCGAACATCGGGCCGATGGCGTTCTGACCGCCGGAGTCCATGAAGACGCGTAGCCCGATGGGCACGGTGTACAGCGACGAATCGTTGATGTACACCAGCTGCGTGAAGAAGTCGTTCCACGTCCAGATGAACGAGAAGATCGCGGTCGTCACCAGCGCGGGCCTGCTGAGCGGGAGGATGACGTGCCGGAAGACCTTGTACGGGCTGCAGCCGTCGATCTTGGCCGCCTCGTCCAGGTCCTTCGGAATGCCCCGCATGAACTGCACCATGAGGAAGATGAAGAAGGCCTCCGTGGCCAGCAACTTGGGCACGATCAGCGGCAGCGGGGTCCCGATCCAGCCGAGCTTCTGAAACAACACGTAATGCGGGATGACCAGCACATGCCCGGGAAGCAACAGTGTGCCGATCATCAACGAGAACCAGAACGTGCGCAGCCGGAAGCGCAGCCGTGCGAAGGCGTACGCTGCCACGAGGCACGAGGCGCAGTTCGCCACGACCGTCGCGAGCGCCAATGCCGTGCTGTTGAAGAAGAACCGGCCGAAGGTGATGTCGGGTAGCGCGGACCAGCCGTCGAGATAGTTGCGCCACGTGACGACCTCGGGAAGCACGGAGAGGTTGCTGACCACCTCGGCCGGCGACTTGAGGGACGTACCCACCATCCATGCCAGCGGATACAGCACCACGGCGAGGAACGCCAGCAGCAGCACGACCCGCAGGACTCCGCGCCCGCGTTGCGGCCTGGGCCGGCCGTACGCGGTGATCACAACCGTCACGGCTTGTCTCCTCCTTCGTCGCCGTAGTGGACCCACATCCGCCCGGTGCTGAACAGCACCACCGTCACGACGGCGATGGTGACGAGGAAGACCCAGGCCATCGCCGACGAGTAACCCATCTCGAACTCGCCGAAGCCCTTGACGTAGAGGTTGACGGTGTACATCAGCAGGGAGTCGGCGGGGCCGCCGGTACCGTTGCTGAGCACGAAGGCGCCGGTGAAGCCCTGGAAGCCGTGGATGGTCTCCAACACGAGATTGAAGAAGATGACGGGCGACAGCATCGGCAGTGTGATGTTGCGAAATCGCGACAAGGTCCCCGCGCCGTCGACGGAGGCGGCCTCGATCAGCTCGTTCGGGATCTGCTTGAGACCGGCGAGGAAGATCACCATGGGCGCACCGAACTGCCAGACGGCAAGCAGGATCAGGGTGCCCAGGGCGGTGTCGGGGTCGTTGACCCAGGGCCGGCCATCGATCCCGACCATGGCCAGCAGGGCGTTGAACGAGCCGTCCCGGCTGAACATGGCCTGCCAGATGATCGCCAGGCCGACGCTGCCGCCCAGCAGGGAGGGAAGGTAGAACATGGCCCGGAAGAGGCCGACGCCACGCCGTGCGCGGTTCAGCAGCAGCGCCACGCCGAGCGCGGCGGCGAGTTTGAGCGGCACCGCGACGACGGCGTAGGTCACCGTGACCTGCACCGAGCGCCAGTAGTGTGGATCCTCGGTGAACATCCGGACGTAGTTGGCGAAACCCACCCACTCGAAGTCCGGCGAGAGCACGTCGTAGTCGGTGAAACTCAGGTACAGCGAATACAGCATGGGGATCGCCGTGATGGTCATCAGACCCAGCAGGAACGGCGACAGAAAGACGTATCCGGCCACATCCTCGCGGCGGTGCCGCCGTCTCGCCCCCCTCGTCACGGAGGGAGGCGAGTCGGCGTGCCGATGCTTGGTGCTCATGGCCGGCGTGGTGGTGGTGGCCACGCCCGGACTCCTCTCGATGCCGCGATCAGCTGCCGAGCGCCGAGCCGGCCTGGTTGACGAAGTCCTCTGCGGCCTTCTTGGGCGTGGCCTTGCCGTACTGCACCGCCTCAGCCGCCTGCACCAGGGACGTCTTGATCTTGGAGTGACCCTTCGGCGGCGGCGCGGGCGCGGGGCCGAACTTGGGCGTGAGCTCGTTCTCGAGCGTGATCGTCTTCTGCATCTCCGGTGTCAGGCTGCCCGCCATCGCCGTGCGGATCTCGGTGTTGGAGTACAGGCCCCGGTCGGTGCCCAGAAGTTTGGCGGCCTCCGCGTCGTTGACCAGGAAGTTGATGACCTTGGCGGCTTCCGCCGAGTGCTTGGTGCCGCGGAAGGCCGACCAGTACATCGACGCCCGCGCCCACTGCCCCTTCGGATCGCCCGGATAGGCGACCATCCCGAGCTCGTTCGTGGTGGCCTTCTGCAGTTCGGGGAACTGGTTGGACCACATGAACGA
Organism: uncultured Micromonosporaceae bacterium; assembly: GCA_966211315.1. Lineage (GTDB taxonomy): Bacteria > Actinomycetota > Actinomycetes > Mycobacteriales > Micromonosporaceae > CBIHNN01. The sequence continues at coordinate 12,397 of CBIHNN010000017.1, forward strand.
GGTGGCGCCGACCTTGGTGGCAACCAGTTGCTTGGTCACGCTGCCGTCGTTGGCGGTGTGAATGACATCGGCGACCGGCGCCGCCGTCCGGTCACGGGCGCCCTTCCACAGCTCGAACCAGCCGGTCAGGTCCTCAGCGGTGAAACCCAGCTGATTCCCCCTGTAGAGCTCCTTGTTCTGCTGCCGGAGCCAGACCCACAGCGCCTTGTAGTCGGCGCTCGGATCCATGGTCCCCCAGGTCTTGGACTGGCTCCTCTTCGTGACCTGCTCCGCCCAGCCGATGAGCTCCTCCCAGGTCATGCCCGTCTCGGGCTCGTCAAGACCCAGGGCCTTGGTAACCGTCTTGTCGTAGTACAGGGCCGGCGTGTTCTCCGCCGCCGCGACGCCCGCCACCTTGCCGTTCACCTTGCCGTACTCGACGAGACTGCTCGGGAACTTGCTGACGTCGATGGTCTTCTTCGCCACCGCGTCGGTCAGGTCGAGGGTGACCCCGCGGTCCGCGAACTCGGTGAGGTAGTTGTCATCGATCTGGAAGATGTCCGGCCCGCCACTGCCCCCGGCGACGCGGGTCGAGAGCTTGTCGAAGTAGCCGGCGTTGCCCTGCCACTCCTTCTTGAAGGTGACGTTGGGGTGCCTTTTCGTGTAGAGGTCCAGGGCCTCCTCGGTGGTCTTGGCCCGCTCGGGGCCGCCCCACCAGAAGACCGACAGCTCCACCTTGGCGTCTCCCTTGCCGCCGGACGTGTCGGCGCTGCAGGCCGCGAGCAGCACCAGGGGCAGCGCGAGAGCGGCTACCGCGAGTTTGCGCAGCGGGAGCCTGGGAACGCTCCGATATCCGGGTACGGACGTTGATGCCTGGTTCACAGGAATGTCCTCCTCAAGAGGTGAATCACTCGCGATCGAGAATCAGAGAAAGGCGATTCTTGTTCGGCACGTACCGGCTGCGGCGGCGACCGGACCACGCCCGCCTGCGCGTTCAGCGATCGGGTACGCCGTGCCGCGCGACAGCGAAGAATGGCGCCATGACCGTTCGCAGCAACCACGCGTCCACCCCCACCGCCGGCACACGGATCGCGTGGCGCCCCGCGGCGCGGGGCGATCGTCCACGTGCGGCGTACCGGCCGCGGCGCCATGGCGACGCGGGTACGCGACGCGTGCTCGCGCCGGCAGCGTCCGGGAGGGTGGTGGGTGACGCTCCCAACGATCCCTCCGAGGACTCGCAGCCGTGTGACGGAGGCCAATTAATGCAAACGTTTGCCGTGGTGTCAATGGCCCTCGGGGTCAGACGCCCTTAGGAAAGCGCGTACCTGCGCAAAAGCCTTGCGAACGACGGTGCTCGGCCTGCCGGTCTCCGGCGCGCCGTACTCGACTCAGCTCAGCGGGCTCACTGTCCGGACGCCCCGATCCCCGAGGCGGCGGCGCGCCGGCGCACGAGGCGGGCAGCCCGCGCTCTCACTTCCTGGGCCGCCCGCAGCTCTCCCGCCACACCAGCGTCGCGGGCGCCGTCTCGGCGCTGGACTGGACGGAGACGTCGAGCGCCAGGTTCATCGCCCGCTCCCCCATCTCGACCAGTGGCAGGCGAATCGTGGTGAGCGACGGCCAGACGTCCCGGGCGACCGGCATGTCGTCGAAGCCGACCACGGACACGTCGTCGGGTACGCGCACGCCGCGCTGCCGGAGCGTGGCGAGCACACCGACGGCCATGGAATCGTTCAGCGCGACGATCGCGGTCACCGACGGGTCCTCGTCGAGGATCGCGGCGGCGGCCGCGGCCCCGCCGTCGCGGGTGAAGTCGGCGTAGGTGATCCGCCGGGCAGGTAGAGCGCGGCCACTGTCGCGTGCGGCGCGGCGAAGCCCGGCGAGCCGGTCGGACGTGGTGGTGAGTGCCGCCGGCCCGGCTATCACGGCCACCCGCTGGTGACCGAGTTCGTACAGCTTCGAGGCGAGGATGTATCCACCCCCCTCGTTGTCGGGCAGGATGGCGTTGCCGACCATCTTGTGCCGGCCGATGACGCTCACCGTGCCCCCCGCGTCGATGTACGCGCGTAGCTGGGCGCGCAGGTCGTTGGTGCGCGGAAGATCGTTGTAACCCGAGCCGGCCAGGACCAGCGCATTGACCTGCTGAGCCCGCAGGAGGTCGATGTAGGCGAGCTCACGGTCCGGATCCCGGTAGCTGTTGCAGATCACCAGAAGCTGGCCCCGATCCGTCGCGACGCGCTGCAACCCGCGGGTGATCTCGGCGAAGTACGGATCCGACACGTCGTGGACGATGACGCCGACCGCCGTTCGCTGCGACCGGGCAAGATTCTGCGCGTTCGCGTTCGGGACGTAACGAAGGGCCGCCACCGCCTTCAGGACGCGCTCGCGGAGGTCCTCGTTGACGAGCTTGGCGCTGCCGTTGATCACCCTGGAGGCGGTGGCCGGCGAGACCCGCGCTCGCCTGGCCACGTCGGCCAGGGTCACCGCTCCGGAGAAACCCTCCCTAGCAGCCACTGTTCCTCCGCCCACGGACAACCCACCGGATTCGGCGGTCCACCGGACAAGTGTAGGACGCCACCGGCCGCCGCCCTTGTCAGGCTGCACAGATCGCCGTTAGGTTGTCAGGAAAGGGCTTTCCTATGGCTCTGGACTGTTACAGAAGAGGACATCACCATGACACGCAGGTCCGTCGGCATCGCGCTGAACGGAGTGACCGGGCGGATGGGGTACCGACAGCACCTCGTCCGCTCGCTGCTGGCGATCAGGGCGCAGGGCGGTGTGGCGCTGCCCGACGGAAGCCACATCTGGCCGGAGATCGTTCTGGTCGGCCGAAACGAGAACAAGCTGCGCGAGCTCGCAGAACTGCACGACCTGCGGGACTGGACCACCGATCTCGGCGAGGCACTCCGCCGGCCGGACGTGGACATCTACTTCGACGCCCAGGTGACGCCCCGGCGGGAGGAGGCGATTCGCGCGGCCATCGCGGCAGGCAAGCACATCTACACCGAGAAGCCGATCGCCGAGTCGGCAGATGCGGCGTTCGACCTCGCCGCGACGGCCGAACGGGCCGGGTGCCGCAACGGGGTGGTGCAGGACAAGCTGTTCCTGCCGGGCCTTCGCAAGCTCAAACGGCTGATCGACGGTGGCTTCTTCGGCCGGATCCTCTCCGTGCGCGGGGAGTTCGGTTACTGGGTCTTCGAGGGCGACTGGCAGCCCGGCCAGCGCCCGTCGTGGAACTACCGGTCCGCCGATGGCGGCGGCATCGTCATGGACATGTTCCCGCACTGGAGCTACGTACTGGAACAGTTGTTCGGATCGGTACGGGCAGTGAGCTGTCTGACCGCGACCCACATCCCACTGCGCCACGACGAGCAGGGCAGGCGCTACGAGGCTGACGCGGACGACGCGGCGTACGCGACGTTCGAACTCGACGGCGGCATCATCGCCCAGATCAACTCCTCGTGGTGCGTCCGGGTCAACCGCGACGAGCTGGTCGAATTCCAGGTGGACGGCACGCACGGCAGCGCCGTCGCCGGGCTGCGCAGCTGTCGCATCCAGCATCGCGCCCACACACCGAAGCCGGTCTGGAACCCCGATCTTCCGGTCACCGACGCGTTCCGCGCGCAGTGGATCGACGTTCCGGACAACGAGGTCGTCGACAACGGTTTCAAGGCGCAGTGGGAGCTGTTCCTGCGCCACGTCGTCGACGGCAGCCCGTTCCCGTGGGATCTTGCCGCCGGTGCCCGCGGCGTCCTGCTCGCCGAGCTGGCGCTGCGCTCGACCGTCGAGGGCCGCCGGTGCGAGGTTCCCCTCGCGCCCACGCCGCAGATCAGCCCGCTCAAGCAGCCGGCCCAGCTCGTCGGGGCGGTCGAATGAGCCACGTCGTCACGCTGCCCGGCGGTCACCGGCTCCAGCTGTCCGGCGCAGACGGGTACGCCCCGCCCGCCGGCCCTTGCCGCAGCCGCACCGCGTACGCGGCCGCGCACGTGGTCGCCGATCCCACCTCGGACACCACGCCCGGCGCCCCCGCCGTCCTGGACTGGGAGGCGACGCTGGCGTTCCGCCGGCATCTGTGGTCGTACGGGTTCGGCGTGGCCGAGGCGATGGACACCGCCCAGCGTGGCATGGGACTCGACTACCCGGTGGTTCGGGAACTGATCTCCCGGTCGGCGGCGGAGGCACGCGCGTGCGGCGGCCGGGTGGTAGCCGGCGTCGCCACCGATCAGTTGCCACCCGGTCCGGCAAGCCTCGCCGACGTCCGCCGGGCATATCTGGAACAGCTGGAACACGTTCAGGAGACCGGCGCGGAGCCGGTGCTGATGTGCAGCCGGCATCTGGCCGCGGCCGCGCGGCATGCAGACGACTACGTCGCCGTCTACGCCGAGCTCATCGACCGGTCGGCCACTCCGGTGCTGCTGCACTGGCTCGGCCCGGCGTTCGATCCGGCGCTCGACGGGTACTGGGGGGCGGCCGACCTGGACGAGGCGTCCAGAACGGTCCTGGCCCTCATCAAGGAGCGCTCGTCCCGGATAGCGGGCATCAAGCTTTCGCTGCTCGACGCCGACCGGGAGGTGGGGTTACGTCGCCAGCTGCCGGCGGGCGTCCGCATGTACACCGGAGACGACTTCAACTACCCGGAGCTGATCCGGGGTGACGCTGAGGGGCACTCGGAAGCGCTGCTCGGCATCTTCGCCGCCATCGCACCTGCGGCCGCCACCGCGCTCGCCGCTCTCGACGACGGCGACCTGGCGACCTACGATCGCGTTTTCGCCCCGACGGTGCCGTTGTCGCGGCACATCTTCGGGACGCCGACCTATCACTACAAGACAGGCGTCGTCTTCCTTGCCTGGCTGGCCGGTCATCAGGATCACTTCACGATGGTCGGTGGGCTGCACAGCGCCCGCAGCGCGGCGCACCTCGGTGACCTGATGGCGCTCGCCGACGCGGCGGGCCTCCTCCCGGACGCCGACCTGGCGGCGGCGCGTGCCCGGGCATACTTCACCGTGGCGGGAGTAGCCCAGTGAACCGGTTCTCGCTGAATCAGGCCACGACCAAGTACTGGCCACTGCCCGACCTGGTGGACGGGTGCGTTGCGGCCGGTGTCCGTCACGTAGGTCTGTGGCGCGAGCCGATCGCGGAATACGGGCAGGCCCGCACGGTCAAGCTGTTGAACACCGCCGGGCTGTCCGTCACGACGTTGTGCCGCGGCGGGTTCTTCGACGCGGACGACTGGTGGGACGAGAACCGCCGGGCGATCGATGAGGCGAACGCCGTCGGTGCGCCGGTCCTCGTCCTGGTGGCCGGTGGTTTACCGCCGGGGTCCCGGGACCTGGCGCAGGCGCGCCGGCGCGTCGCGGAAGCGATCGCACGCCTGGCGCCGCACGCCGAGTCGGCGGGGGTGACCCTGGGAATCGAACCGCTGCATCCGATGTACTGCTCCGACCGGTGCGTGGTGAGTTCACTGGGGCAGGCTCTCGACATCGCCGAGGCGCACCCGCCCCACGTGGTCGGGGTCGTGGTGGACACGTACCACATCTGGTGGGACGAGCGGGCGTTCGCCGACATCGCCCGGGCAGCGGACCGGATCGCCTCCTTCCAGCTGGCGGACTGGACCACGCCGCTGCCGGAAGGGGTGCTGACCGGGCGGGCATTACCCGGTGACGGCTGCATCGATCTGCGGGGCCTGTGGACGGCGGTCGATGCGGCCGGGTACCGCGGCAAGGTCGAGGTCGAGGTGTTCAACACGGCACTGTGGGAACGCCCGGGCGCGGAGGTCCTGGCGGCCGCTGTCCGGGGATACCGGGCGTCCGTGCCGTGACCATGATGGGACCGGCCGCCGTGTCAACCGGCCGGTCCCATCGTTCGCGGACGTCATCTCCCGGTCCAGGTTCGCGCGTTCGGGTTCAGGCTGGTTCCCGGCTCACCCGTCCAGGCCGGTTCCGGCTCACGCGCCGGCGAGCGGGGAGGCCGTCCCACTCCATCGTCTGATCGCTTCGGCGTACCAGAAGGCGCTGGCCTTCGGCGTTCGCTGCTGGGATTCGTAGTCGACGTACACCAGGCCGAATCGCCGGGAGTATCCCCAGGCCCATTCGAAATTGTCGAACATCGACCACGCGAAGTAACCGCGAAGCGGCACCCCCGCGCCGATCACATCGGCGCAGGCGCGCAGATGGTCGTCCAGGTACGCGATTCTCCGGTAGTCATGAACCGCGCCGTCCGGACCGGGCTGGTCGGCGAACGCCGCCCCGTTCTCGGTGATATACAGGGGTATCGCCGGATATTCCGAGGCGACCCGCAGGAGTACTTCGCGAAGCCCGTCCGCGTCGATCTCCCAGCCCATCGCGGTGACAGGCAGCCCGCGATCGCTGAAGACGACGTGCTCGCTGCCGGGCCAGGCACTCCCGTGTGCCGATCGGTGGCCGGCCCTGAATCCGGCGTCACCGACGACGTGCCGGGTGTAGTAGTTGATTCCGAGCATCGACAGGTCGGTACTGATGATCGCCATGTCGTCGGCACGAACGTGGTCGAAGGTCGTGACGTCCGCCAGGTCCTCGACCACGTCCGCGGGATACCGGCCGCGGAGCACCGGGTCGAGGAAGAAGCGGTTCGCCAGGCCGTCGATGCGCCGGGCCGCGTCGTGATCGGCTGAGGCGCATGACGAAGGCGACACGGCATAGAGGTTCAGCGTGATGCCGACCTCAGCGTCCGCGTCGGCGCGGTGGATCTCCCTCGCCGCCATGCCGTGGCCGAGGAGCAGGTGGTGCGCTGCGCGTACCGCCGCCGCGCCGTCGCGCCGGCCCGGGGCGTGCTCGCCGGAACCATAGCCGAGGAACGCCGAGCACCAGGGCTCGTTGAGGGTCGTCCAGCGCTTGACCCGATCGGCCAGAGCACCGTGGACGAGCATGGCGTAGTCCGCGAATCGGGCCGCGGTATCCCGCTCCGGCCATCCGCCGTCCTCCTGAAGCGCCTGCGGCAGATCCCAGTGGTAGAGAGTGAGCCACGGTTCGATGTCACGCGCCAGAAGCTCGTCCACCAGCCGGTCGTAGAAGCCGAGGCCCGCCTGGTTCGGTGCGCCGCGACCGGTCGGCTGCACCCGGGGCCAGGACACCGAGAATCGGTACGCGGTCAGACCGAGATCCGCCATCATGGCGACGTCCTGGCGGTAACACCGATGATGGTCGATGGCGACGTCACCGGTGTCGCCGTTGAGCACCTTCCCGGGCGTGTGCGCGAAGACATCCCAGATGGATCTGCCACGGCCGTCGGCCTCGGCGGCACCCTCGATCTGGTAGGCCGCTGTGGCGGCGCCCCAGCGGAAATCGGCGGGAAACAGGGAAGGCAGCGGGATCTCCTGCCGCCGGTCGATGGTCACGCCTTTACCGCACCTTCCATGATGCCGCCGATGATCTGGCGACCGAACAGGATGAGGACGGCCAGCAGCGGCAACGTGGCGATCGCCGTGGCGGCGAACACCTGCGAATAGTCCGTGTAATAGGCCGTGGCGAGCAGACTCAACGACAGCTGAACCGTCGGAGTGTCCTGGTTGAGCAGGGTGAACGGGACGAGGAATTCGTTCCAGGTCTGCATGAAGGTCAGGAGCGCCAGTACGGCGGCTGCCGGACGGACGGCCGGGAGGACGATGCTCCAGAACACCCGAAGCGTGGAGCAGCCGTCGACCCGGCCCGCCTCGATGAGCTCGTCGGACACGGCCTGACTGGCGTACTGACGCATCATGAAGACACCGAACCCGGTCACCAGGAACGGGACGATGACCGATTTCAGTTCGCCGTTCCATCCGAACCGGACCATCAGCATGTACAGCGGAATGAGGCCCAGCTGAACGGGCACCATCATCGTGCCGATGATCGCCATCAACAGTGCACCCCGGCCGCGGAATCTCAGTTTCGCGAAGGCGAAGCCGGCGAGGGACGAGAAGAACACGACAGAGACGGTGACCGCCCCCGACACGACCATGGAATTGACCAGCCCGTAGACGAACGCCGCGTGATCGTTCGAAAACACCCTCCCGGCGTTCGACGAGAGGTCGCCACCGGGCGTCAAGGAGGGGGGCAGGTCGTTGATGGCGTCGTTGGTGCGGGTGGCAACCGTGAACATCCAATAGATCGGGAAGGCCGAGAAGGCGACGGCCAGCACCAAGGCGACATACGTGAGCGGACTGGTCCGCCACAGTCGCCGAGAACCTGTGCGCATCATCGCCTGATCACCTCGTCGTGCGCCGGACGACCAGGAAATTAACAACGCATATCACCCCGATCAGCATGAACAGCATCCACGCTATGGCGGACCCGTACCCGTAGTGAAACCGCTGAAATGCGTTCTCGTACATATACATCGTCACGGTCTGAAACTGCCGGAGCGTTCCGCCCTGCATTTTCCCGTAACCGAAGAGGAGTGGCTCGGTGAAGAGTTGCAGGCCGCCGATCGTCGAGATGACGACCGCGAAGACAATCGTGGGACGAAGCATCGGAACGGTGATGCTCCAGAATTGCCGGACCCGCGTCGCACCGTCGATCGCGGCCGCCTCGTACAGGTCTTTCGGAATGGCCTGCATGGCGGCCAGGAAGATGAGCGCGTTGTATCCCGTCCACCGCCAGTCCACCATCGTGGCGATCGCCAGCCAGGACGACCACTTGTCCGCCTGCCAGTCGACCGGATCGATGCCGACGAGACCCAGAACAAAATTCACCAGGCCGAAATCTCGCGAGAACAGCTGTCCGAACACGATTGCGACCGCCGCCACCGAGGTGATGTTCGGTACCAGCACTCCCATGCGGAACATGGTTCGCGCCCGGATCTCCCGGTTCAGGGTGCTGGCCAGCCCCAGCGCCAGCAGCATCTGCGGCACGGTGGCGATGACGAAGATTCCCAGGGTGTTGCCGACCGCATTCCAGAAGTCGGCATCAGCCATCAGCTCGTGGTAGTTCGCCAGACCCACCCACTGGTGGGCGCCGATGAGGTTCCAGTCGTGCAGCGAAACCCAGGCCGTGTAGACCAGCGGGTACGCGCCGAAGATCCCGAACAGGACAAAGAACGGCGCGACGAACAGGTAGGGTGAATATTTCGTTTCCCAGCGGCTCAGGCGATGTCCGGTGGGGCGGTGCCGGTGACGCTCCGGTGGAGTGTCGACCGGTGGAACCACTGCGGGTGCCGCTGTGTGCAGGCTCATCAGAACGGTCCTCCCGGCGAAAAGAACTGCCGGCGGCACGAGAACTCGACTCCGGTGCCACCGGCAGCGCTCAATGGGTTACTTCGCTTCTTTCTTCGCCGCTTCCAAAGCGTTGTTCCAGGCCTGTTCGGGCGTCGCCTTCCCCTGCTCGACGCTCTGAATCGCCGGTTCGAACGCGCGCTCCTTCACCGCCTGGTGCTTGGGACCGAGATACACCGGCTGCAGCGTCTTCGCGCCGGCGCCGAAGATCTGACCGATCGGAGCGTTGTTGAAGTACGGATCCGTCTTGGCCTTGAACCCCGCGTCGTCCAGCGCCTTGAGGTTGCTCGGCAGCGGCCCGGACTTGTTGAACGCCCCGATCTGACCCTTGCTGCTGGTCAGGAACTTCGCCAGATCGTAGGCCTCCTTCGGGTGCTTACTCTGGGCCGGAACCGCCAGGAACGAGCCGCCCCAGTTGCCGCCTCCGCCGGGTACGTCGGCGACGTCCCACTTGCCGGAGTTGGCGTCGCCCGAGTTGGTCTTGATGATGCCGAGCATCCAGGACGGGCAGAAGGTAACCGCGAAGGTGCCGTTCTTGAAGCCGGCGCTCCAGGGGTCGCTCCAGGTCTGCACCTTCGCGGTGATGCCCTTGTCAATCATGGCCATCACCGTGTCCCAGGCCTTCCTGACCCCGGGATTGCTCTCGGCGATGAGCTTGTTGCTCTCGTCGTAGTAGTTCGTCGGCCCGGCCTGGACGAGGACCGCGCTGTTGGCCACGGTGGCGGAGTCGAGGAACGCCGCGCCGGGCTTGGCCGCGTTGAACTTCCCGCCGGTCGCGATGAAGGCCTCCCACGTCGGCCAGAGCTTGGAGACCTCGGCCCGGTCGGTGGGCAGCTGCGCCTTCTCGAAGATGTCCCGCCGATAGCAGGTGGCGAGACCGCCGATGTCCGTGGGCAGGGCCATCAGCTTCCCGTCGGCCAGCTTGGCCTGGTTGAACTTCCAGGCCAGGTAGTCGCCCGCAAGGTCGTTGGCCCCCTGCTGACCGAGGTCGACGAAGTTTTGTGGTTGCGCCTTGAACTCGTCGAGGATGCCCTCCTCGAGTGCGACGACGTCGCCCGCACCGGTGCCGGCCGCCAGATTCTGGACGAGCTTGGGCTTGTAGTCGTCGAGCTTGTTGATGACCCGCGGCTCGATCTTGATGGTGGGGTGTGTGCTCTCGTACTCGCGGTACAGATCGTCGTATCCGAAGTCACCGAACGTGTCCACCACAAGCGTGGTCTTACCGCCGTTCTCCCCGGTCGTCTGGTCGTTCTTCTTGCTGCAGCCGGCGGACAGGCCGATGACCATGACCGCGGCAAGGGCGATGACTGCGTTCCGACGCAGTCGCCGCGAGGGGACACCCATCCCAGACCCCTCTCAGGCCGTGTGGATTTCCTTAGGAGCGCTCCCAAACGGGAGCGCTCCCATATCGTTCATGTCGAATCCAGCGCTGTCAATGGGACCTACGGCCCGGCGGTCGAGGCGGCGACGCTACGCGGAGGACCGGGTCACCAGGTGCGTATCCAAGATGACCTCGTACCGGTCGAGTTCTTCCCCGCTGAGCTGGGCCAGCAGCATGCGGACCATCTCCTGCCCCATCTGCTCGACCGGTTGGTACATGCTCGTGAGCTGCGGATCGGTGTGTCGAGCGATCCCCGAGTCGTCGAAGCCGATGACCGCGACGTCATCCGGGATGCGCCGGCCGCTCGCCTTGATCACCTGCATGGCTCCCGCGGCCATGTTGTCGGATGCCGCGAAGACCGCGTCGAGATCGGGGTACCGCTGCAGCAGCCACCGCATGGCCGCCACTCCGCTTTCCTCGCTGAAGTCACCGATGGCGACCGGTCCTGCGCCGAGAACGTCGCGGTAGCCGTCCAGCCGGGCCATTCCGACCGCCATGTCCAGCGGCCCGGCGATGGTGGCGATCCTCCGGCGCCCCTTGTCGACCAGATAGGAGACGGCGGTGACCGCTCCGCCTCGATTGTCAGCGTCGACGTAACACGCCGGTTCGGGATGGGCGGGCTGGCCGGCACGGACCGTGACGATGCCCCGCTCCTCCAGCCGCGCCGGCAACGGATCCTCACCGTGCAGGGACAACAGCAGGGCGCCATCGATGTGCTGGCGGGTCAGGTAGCTCTCCAGGCGCTGTCGCTCCGCCGGCGTCTGAGCGATCATGAGCAGCAGCTGAAGGTCGCTGCCGGCCAGACTGGCCGAGATCGATTGCACGATGCGGCCGAAGAAGGGCTCCGAGAAGAACCGCTCGCCCGATTCGGAAACGACCAGGGCGATGGAGTCCGTTCGCTGCGTGACGAGGGACCGCGCTGCCCGGTTGGGGGTGTACCCCAGCTCAGCGATGGCTTGTTCGACAGCCTGGCGAGCACGCGGGCTCACCTGATCCGACCCGTTGACCACCCTGGATACCGTGCCACGCCCCACGCCGGCGCGCATGGCGACCTGGTCCAGGGTCGGCCGCCCTGTCGATCGCCGGTCGGTTGCCATGGTGTCCTCTCGGTCTCTCTACAGTACGGCCGCCACCGGCATGGACGGCATGGATTCCATCGGAACCTGAGCGCTCGGTCGCCGGCATGTCGAACGGCCGGCCGCGTCGTCGAGCCCGGTCGTGCAACCAGGCAGTCTAGCCGGTGCGATCCGGGGGGCGGCGGGTTGACCAGCAAAGGCCGACCGGGTGCGCACGACGAGTTGCCGGGCCGCCTCGTCTCCCGGTACGCCCGCTGCCAACGGGCGCACCTGCACTCACCCTGCGACAGGCCCGGAGGACTCCCGGACGACCAGAGCGGTCGGCAGGCTCACGACGGGGCTCTCGCCGTCGCGCCGGGCGGCCATCAGGATGTCCACGGCCATACGGCCCGCCTCCGAGGTCGGCATCGCCACGGTGGTCAGCCGCGGCTTGCAGTAGCGGCCGACCATCACGTCGTCGATTCCCACCACGCTGATCTCCGAGGGCACCGATGCGCCCTGCGCTTCGAGCGCGCTGATCAGACCGAGCGCCATGAGGTCGTTGTAGGCCAGGACGCCGGTCGCGCCGCTGCGGCGGACGTCGTCCGCCGCGCGAATGCCGGCCTCCTCAGTCGGTTCGTTCGGTCCGCGCACCGTCAGTTCGACGCCCGTACGCCGGGCCGCCGCGGTTACGGCCCGGCGCACCTGCCGGTCGGACCAGGAGCGGTGCGGACCCGCCAGCAGACACAGGCGCCGGTGCCCCAGCGCGACCAGGTGCTCCACCGCCTGGCGGGCACCGAGGCCGACGTCCATGACCACCGCGGGGATCCCCGTCACGGGCCGGTTCACCGTCACCATGGCCACGTCACCGCGCAAACGCTCCAACGTGGGCAGGGGGAGCCGGGAACTGCACAGCACGATGCCGTCCACCTGTTGCGCGAGGGCCCGTACCACCTCCTCCTCGGTTGCCGCGTCCTCGTGGGTATCGGCCACGAAGACGTGATAGTCGTGCTGCCTCGCCTGGCCCTCCGCGGCCTTGATCATGGCCGGGAAGAACGGATTGGCGATGTCCGGCACGACCAGACCGATGTTGTGGGTCCGGCCCGTGATGAGTGCCCGTGCGGCGCGATTCGGGCGGTAGCCGAGGCTGGACGCTGCGGCGAGCACCCGATCCCGAGTCTCCGGCCGGACCATGTCCGGGGCGGAGAACGTCCGCGACACGGTCGATATGTGGACACCCGACACGCGAGCCACGTCCCTGATCGTGATGGTCAACCTGCGCTCCTTCGGTGCCCGCCCGCTCGCACAGTAGTGCAGGCCGCTCGTCAGTGCGCCGCTCCGTGGATCACGGCGGGTCGCCGCGGCGGCCCAGCCCACCACCCGGGACCGGTTGACGCATTGACAATCCCTGAGCCGCCCCCGATAGTCTCTGTCTGCAAACGTTTGCAGACCGACTGTCGAGCGAGGCACAGATGGTGGAACGGATCAGGTACGCCGTGGTGGGTACCGGCGCCCGGGCGGAGCTGTACGTACGGGCGCTCGCCGTCGATCACGCCGACCGGGCCGAACTCGCCGCCCTCGTCGATGTCAATCCGGTACGCATGACCGCCCACAACGAGCTGCTCGCCGAGCTCGGCGCCGGCCAGGTGCCGAGCTACGGGCCGGAGCACTTCGGCCTCGCCCTGAAGCGGGAACGGGTGGACGCGGTCATCGTCGCGAGCGTCGACCGGACCCACGACGACTACATCGTCGACGCCCTCGAGAACGGCTGCTCCGCGATCACCGAGAAGCCGATGACGGTCGACGTCCCCGGCTGCCGACGGGTCCTCGACGCGGCCCGGCGCACGGGCCGGGACGTCACCGTGACCTTCAACTACCGGTACAACCCGGTCCACGAGAAGATCCGCGAGCTGCTCGCCGACGGCGTGATCGGTGAGGTCGCCTCGGTGCACTTCGAATGGCTGCTCGACGTGCGTCACGGGGCCGACTACTTCCGGCGTTGGCACCGGGACAAGTCCGCGTCGGGCGGCCTGCTCGTGCACAAGTCCGGGCACCACTTCGACCTGGTCAACTGGTGGCTGGGGGCCACGCCGACCGATGTCTTCGCCCAGGGCCGGCTGTTCTTCTACGGTGACGAGGCAGGGCGCCGCCACGGGTACGCCCGCGACTACGAGCGGGCCCACGGGTCACCTGCGGCCCAGGACGACCCGTTCGCCCTGCGGCTGAAGGACAATCCGCGGCTGAGCCGGTTGTACCTCGACGCCGAGCACGTCGACGGCTACCTGCGCGACCGGAACGTCTTCGCACCGGGGATCACGATCGAGGACGACATGGCGGTTCTGGTCCGCTACTCGACGGGCGCCACGATGACCTACCACCTGACGGCGTACGCGCCCTGGGAGGGATACCGGATCGCGTTCAACGGCAGCGCCGGGCGGCTGGAGGTGGAGGTCGTCGAGAGCGACTTCGTCGCGCCCGGGGCTGCCGGTGCGGTGAAGGGCGCGGCGTTGCACGGTGTCGACGCGGCCGTGGAGAACGGCTGGGCACGTGTGCTCGTGCGGCCCTACTGGAAGCGTCCCGAAGAGGTCGAGGTGCCGGGCTACACGCGCGGCGGCCATGGCGGGGCGGACGTCCGCATGCTCGCCGCCATCCTGGCCGGTGACGGGCGTGCCGACCGGCTCGGCCGCACCGCCACCGAACGCGACGGCGCCATGGCACTCCTGACCGGCCTCGCCGCCAACCGGTCGCTGGAGACCGGCCGGGCCGTCGCCGTCGCCGACCTCATCGACCTGACCAGCTGACCCCGAGGAACCCCATGCCTGCTCCGCCCTTCGCGATGTCCGATCGCGCGGACCTGCTGTTCTCCGCACAGCCCGACCAGCGTGCGATCGCCCGAGAGCTGTACGCGATCGTCCGCCCCCTGCCCCTGATCAGTCCACACGGTCACGTCGACCCGCGCATCCTCGCCGAGGACAGCCCGTTTCCGGACCCCGCGCGCCTCATCATCACACCGGACCACTACGTGACCCGGATGCTGCTGAGCCAGGGCGTTCCGCCGTCGCGCCTCGGCGTGCCCAGCCGGGACGGTACGCGGACGGAGACCGACGGCCGTGTCATCTGGCGCACGTTCGCCGACCACTGGCACCTCTTCCGCGGCACGCCGTCCCGGCTGTGGCTCGAACAGGTCCTCACCGAGGTCTTCGGCATCGAGAAACGGCTGTCGCCGCAGACCGCCGACGAGATCTACGACGCGATCGCCGATCAGCTCGCCGAACCGGCGTTCCGGCCCCGGGCGTTGTTCAGCCGCTTCAACATCGAGGTTCTCGCCACCACCGAGTCGCCGCTGGACGACCTGGCGGCGCACGCCCGGCTGGCCGCAGACGGATGGGGTGGTCCCGGAGGCCGGGTCATCACCACCTTCCGGCCCGACGACGTGGTGGACATGGAGTGGGACGGCTGGGCGGACCGCGTCATGCTCCTCGGGGCCGTCGCCGGCGAGGACACCGGAACGTTCACCGGCTACCTCCGGGCACTGGAGGCACGCCGTGCGGCGTTCAAGGCGGCCGGCGCCACGTCCACCGACCATGGACACCCGAGCGCAACGACCTGTCTCCTCGACCCTGCGGACGTGGAGGCGATCTACCAGCGGGGTCTGCGCGGTGAGGCGACCGCCACCGACGCGGAGGCGTTCCGGGGCCACATGCTCACCGAGTTCGCCCGGATGTCGGTGGACGACCAACTGGTCATGCAGCTGCACCCGGGGTGCCTGCGCAACCACAATCGGGCGCTTTTCGACCGGCACGGCCGTGACGTCGGCGGCGACATCCCGACGCCCACCGAGTACGTACGTTCACTCGCACCGCTGCTCGATCGCTTCGGCAACGACCCGCGACTGCGTCTCGTCGTGTTCACCCTCGACGCATCGACGTTCACGCGGGAGCTGGCGCCGCTGGCCGGCGGCTACCCCGCGGTATACCTCGGGCCACCCTGGTGGTTCCTGGACAGCCCCGACGGCCTGCGGCGATTCCGTGAGCAGGTGACGGAGACGGCCGGCTTCTACAACACGGCCGGGTTCATCGACGACACCCGGGCGTTCTGCTCCATCCCCGTACGCCATGACGTCGCCCGCCGCGTCGACGCGGCGTACCTGGCGCGCCTGGTCGCCGAGCACCTCCTGTCGTACGACGAGGCCGCGCTGACGATCACCGATCTGGCGTACGACCTTCCCAAGCGCGTGTTCCGACTGGAGACTCCATGACCGTCATCACCGGCATCGACGTGCACGACGTCCGTTTTCCGACCGCCGCCTCGGGCGACGGGTCCGACGCCGTCAACAGAGGTGACTACTCGGCGACATACGTCGAACTGCACACCGACGAAGGCGTGGTCGGGTCCGGCCTGACGTTCACCAACGGGCGCGGCAACGAGCTGACCTGCGCCGCCGTCCGCGCACTGGCCCATCACGTCGCCGACCGGCAGGTCGAGGAGATCGCGGCCGATCAGGTGGCGTTCTGGCGGTCCATCACCGCGGACGTGCAGCTGCGGTGGCTGGGCCCGGAGAAGGGGGTCATCCACATGGCCTCCGGGGCGCTGATCAACGCGGTGTGGGACCTGCGAGCCCGGCTCGCCGGCAAGCCGATGTGGCAGTTCCTGGCCGAGATGCCCACCGAGGAGCTGGTGGCCTCGATCGACTTCCGTCACATCAGCGACGCGCTGACCCCCGACGAGGCGCGGGCGATCCTGGACAAGGGCCAGGTCGGTTACGAGGAGCGGCTGCGCCTTCTCCAGGAGGACGGCTACCCCTCGTACACGACGTCGGTCGGCTGGCTCGGCTACCCGGACGAGAAGGTGCGTGAGCTGACCCGGCAGGCGGTCGCGGAGGGCTGGCAGGCCGTCAAGATGAAGGTCGGCGGCGACATCGCGGACGACGTCCGCCGAGCCAGGATCATCCGTACGGAGATCGGCCCGGACACCCTGCTCATGATGGACGCCAACCAGGTGTGGGAGGTCGACGAGGCGATCGCCAACATGGCACGGCTCGTCGAGGTGGACCCGTACTGGATCGAGGAGCCGACGCACGCGGACGACGTGCTGGGACACGCGAGCATCGCCGACGCCGTGAGGAATCTCTCCGATGACCGCTGCCGGGTGGCCACCGGAGAGGCGGCCGCCAACCGGGTGATCTTCAAGCAGCTGATGCAGGCCGACGCCATCGGCGTGTGCCAGGTGGACTCCTGCCGCGTCGGCGGGGTCAACGAGGTGCTGTCGGTACTCCTGATGGCCGCGAAGTTCGGGGTGCCGGTGTGCCCCCATGCCGGTGGCGTCGGCCTGTGCGAGTACGTACAACATCTGTCGATCTTCGATTTCCTCCGCGTCTCGACCTCGCTGGAGGGCCGGATGGTCGAGTACGTCGATCACCTGCACGAACACTTCGTCGACCCGGTCCGCACCGTCAACGGCCGCTACGCGGTACCGACGGAACCCGGATACTCGGTGGCGATGAGAGCGGAGTCGGTGGAGCAGTTCTCGTTCCCGAACGGGCCGGCGTGGCGATGACCGCGGCTCGGCTGAGCCTGGCCACGCTGGATCGCCTGCCGTCCGCCTACCGGCCGTCGGTACGTCCCGACCAGGTCCGGCCGGGCATCCTGCATCTGGGCCTCGGCGCGTTCCACCGTGCACATCAGGCCGTGTACACCGAGGACGCCATCGCGGCGGCCGGTGGCGACTGGGGGATCATCGGCGTCGCACCGCGCAATCGCCGGGTGATCGATGATCTGTCCGCCCAGGACGGCCTCTACACGTTGCTGACCGCGGACGGGACGACGATCTCGCCCAGGGTCATCGGCTCACTCGTCGAACTCCGGCACGCGGCCGGTGATCCGCCGGCCGTGCTGGCGCGGATCGCCGATCCGTCGATCCGGGTGATCACCCTGACGGTCACCGAGAAGGCGTACGGGTTGGATCCGGCGACCGGACGCCTGCGGGTGGACGACGCGCTCCGGGCCGACCTGACCACCGACCGGCCGCCGGTGACGCTGATCGGCCTGCTCGTCCGCGGCCTGCTGGCCCGAGCGCGAGCCGGGTCGGCGCCGATGGCCGTGGTGAGCTGCGACAACCTGCCGTCCAACGGGCGGCTGCTGCGTTCCGCGGTGGAACAGGCGTTCGACACGTCCGGGGCGCAGCTGGACCGCACGTTCAGCTTCCCGTCGACGATGGTCGACCGGATCGTGCCGGCGACGACACCGCCGGTCCTGGCCCGGGTGCGGCAGGAGATCGGTGTCGACGACCTCGCGCCGGTCATCGCGGAACCGTTCGGGCAGTGGGTCGTCGAGGACGATTTCGCCGGCGGACGACCGGCGTGGGACAAGGCCGGCGTCACCTTCACCGATGACGTCGACGGTTGGGAGAAACTCAAGCTGCGGACCCTCAACGGGGTGCACTCGGCCATCGCGTACCTGGGCGCCCTCGCGGGCCGCGAGACGATTGCCGGAGCGCTCTCGATGCCGGGGATGACCGGGTTCCTCGATCGCCTCGTGATGACGGACATCGCCCCGACGATCGCGCCCGTATCCGGCACGACACCGCAGGAGTACGGCGTGAGCGTGCTGACCCGCTTCGCCAACCCGGCGCTCGGGCACAGGACCCTCCAGGTCGCCATGGACGGAAGCCAGAAACTGCCCCAACGCATCCTGGGCACTATCGCGGACCGCCGCAGAGCGGGGGCCGACCCCGGGTACGCATTGCTGGTCGTCGCAGCGTGGATGCGATTCGTACGCGGGTACGCCGACGACGGCGCCCGGCTCCCCCTGGACGATCCACTCGCGCCCGCGATCGCGGCCGCGCTGGCGGATGCGGCGGACACCGCGCAGGGCGTGGCCGACGCGCTGTTCGGCCTGGTCGAGGTCTTCGGTGACCTGGGCGCCGACCCTCAGGTACGGGCCGGGGTCGTCGACTGGCTGGTCGTGCTGGATCGGCACGGCGTGGCGGGTGCGCTGCAGAACGCGGTGGGTGGCCGGTGAGCGCCCGAGTGGCCCTCGTCGGCGCGTCAGGATTCGGCATCTCGCACCGGCGGTCGATGGCACAGCTGGCGGAGGCTGGTCAGCTTACGGTGGCCGGACTGTGCGACGTGCGGCCGATCGAGGACGCCGGTGACGTGCCCGTCTTCACCGACCACCGCACGATGCTCGACGCGACCAGGCCGGACGTGGTCATCGTGTCGACACCACCGCACACCCATCTGCCGATCGCTCTCGACGCAGTCGGCGCAGGGGCGGACGTGCTGCTGGAGAAACCGCCGGTGGCATCGCTGATCGAACACAGGTTGCTGCTCGATGCTCTCCGCCGGCACGGGCGCGTGTGCCAGGTCGGCTTCCAGGCTCTGGGTTCGGCCGCCCTCCACGAACTGATCGGTGCGGTGCCCGGCAGCCGGAGCGGCGCCGTCGCCGCACACGGCGCCTGGTGGCGGCCGGACTCGTACTGGCAGCGATCGGCATGGGCGGGTCGTCGCTGGCTCGGTGGCCGCGCCGTCGTCGACGGGGCCCTCGCGAATCCCTTCGCCCATGCGCTCATGCAGTCGCTGGCCGTCGCCGACGGGCTGACCGGCTGGCCGCGCGGCCCGGTCACGCTCGAGCTGGAGCGCTACCGGACCTGCGACATCGAGGTGGACGACACGACGTGCCTGCGCATGACCGACGCGGAGGGTGTGACGGTCTTCGTTGCCGTGACCCTGGCCTCGGTGGTTTTCGGCCCGCCGACGATCGTGGTCGACGGTGCGACCCTGCGGTACACCACCGACGAGCTGATGGTGTCCGGTGATCTCGGCTGGCGGGAGGTCCCCGGGCGAGTCGCGCTGCTGGACGACCTCCTGCAGCACCGTTCCACCGGGGCACCGCTGATCGCGCCGCTTGAGCGAGTCCGATTCTTCACGGCCGTTCTGGAGGCGCTGCTCGCGGCGCCCACGCCGACGCTCGTGCCGCAGGAGCATCTTCTCCGCCATCCCGACGGCGACGGGCAGGCGATCGCCGACATCGATCGCACGGTACGGGCAGCCGCTGCTGGACGCGCGTTGTTCTCCGAGCTGTCGGTGCCGTGGGCGGTCGCGCCGGACCGGGTGGTGCTCAAGCCGACGACGTCCTGAGCACCACCCCCCGGCGGGCATCGCCCCGGGGGTGAAGGTCGATGCCCGAAGGTCGATATGGGTGCGCCGGGGTCGGCGGATGGCCGCCCACCCGGTCAGCCGTTGGGGAACAGCCGGGCGTAGTCGGCGTAGCCGGTGGCGACGTCCACCTGGGCCCAGAACCGGTGATAGTTGAAGACCGGCGCCGGGCCGCCCTTCAGGTAGGCGTCCACCTTCGGGAAGTCGGGGTCGTTCCGGTAGAAGGAACGGATGTCCAGGAACGAGGCACCGGGCTTGATCACGTCGCCGTTCGGCATCGTGCCGGTCCACCCCGGCGGTATGTAGAGACCCTGGCCGGTCGCGGCGTTGTACACGTCGTCGAACCGGTCGTAGTCGCGGCGGGTCTCGGACACCGAGACGCCCTTGGCGTCGCGGTGCGCCCAGACACCGTCCAACAGCCCCTTCGCCATGTTCTTCGCGGCGGTGTTCCCGGACTTCGCGGCGTAATACATCAGAACCTTGGCGTACGAGCCGGCCACGCCGACGTCGTTGGTGTAGTCGACGACCGAGACGTGCAGGCCGGTGTTGGCCGCTGGGGCGCTCGGGTTCCAGGTGGCAGGCGTCCCGGTCCAGGTCAGCGTCGACGGGATCCGGTACGCCCCGTCGGCGCCGACCGTCGTCTTCGACATCGCCCACGCCGCCCACCTGTCCAGCAGCGACTTGGCCTTGAGGTCACCGGTGACGTAGTAGTACTCCGCGACCCGCTCCATGGTCCACGCCTGGAAACCGAACCATTGGTTGGACGGTGGGTCGGAATACACCGGGTGAGGTTCGTAGGCGAGCCCGTAGAACGTGGGCGTGCCTGCGGGCGGCGTGGAGTAGTTGCCGTTCCAGCTGTTCGTGGCGCCGCCGGCGATGGCGCCCTCCGACGACTGGAGCCACTGGTAGAACTCGAGCTGACGGTTCAGGCTGATCTGCCAGTCGCTCTTGCCGGTCGCCGACTTGGGCGTGAGCGCCGAGACGTTGGACAGCGCCCAGGCCGCCATCGGGTTCTGGTAGCCGCCGTGGTTGTGGCTCGATCCGATGCGCCAGGCCCAACCGGCGCTCGTGTCGTAGGCGCCTCCCCACGCGTAGTACCAGGACATGAGGTAATTGGAGCTGCTCTTGCCACTGCCCGCCGGGCAGGACGTCGAGTGGCAGCCGGGGTTCTTGAAGTACTTGTCGAACATCGAGTATCTGAGGTAGTCGCCCATCTTGGCGGCGTTGGCGACCGCGGTCGAGATCTGCGACGCCTTGTCCTGCGCGGTCGCCCAGGTGTGCGCCCAGTAGGCCACCTGGACCACCCGCGCGTCCGCGTCGGGGGCGTTGGTGTACTTCCACTGCTTGGCGTACGAGCTGTCCTTCGTGAACAGGTCGAGGTATCCGTTCGGCCCGCCGAACCTGAAGGTGTCGCACGACGGCTGGGGCACCGTCTCCCACGTCGACTCCTGGGTGCCGCGCTGGAAGGTGTTGATGTACGCGACCCGGGTCGTGCCGTCGCCGCACCGGCCGTAGCCGTAGGTGTTGTCGACGTCCAGCAGCCAGTGCATGCCGTAGATGTCGGACGTCCCGTAGGTGCTCTTGAGCTCGGCGGCCAGCGGGTCACTACCGACCGGCACACCGCCGTCCAACGGTGACGGGTACTGGCTCGGCTGGGGGTACTCCGCCGCGTACGTGGCGGGCTTGGCGGGGTTGTAGTTGGCGTTCGTCGGCTGGTCGGCGGTCGACGGGATGATGTACTTCTCCATCGTCGCCCACGCCTTGTTGAACGGCGCCCAGTCTCCGCTGACCTGCCCGTGCTCGGCCTCCAGCCAGAGCCAGTAGCTGAATGCCTCCGACGTCGTCTCGTGGCCGTGATCCGGCGCCTCGTCGATCAGCGTCTCGACGGAGTGGTAGGGAACCCCCTCGGGGCTGAAGTAGCCGTTCGAAGGGTTCTTGATCATGTTGTAGAGCTGGATGAAACGGCTGTCCGTGCCGCCATCGGCCGGGATCACGGTGGCCGTGACGTTGGTGGGGCTCACTGCGGTGCCCGCCAGCGTGATGGTCGCCGAGGAGTTCGCGGCCGTCGCGGCCGTCGCGGACACGGTCACGGTCTGCGCGACGTTCCAGGTCGCCGACGTGAAGGTCAGGGTCGCCGGCGTGGCGGAGATGCCGGTGGCGCCCGCGGTGCGGTCGACGGTGACCACGGTCTGGGCGGACGGCTGCTTCGAGAGGGTCACCGTGAACGACGCCGTCCCGCCGGGTGTCATGGTCACGGCGGACGCGTCGGTGAGCACCGACGGGCCGGTGCTGGGGTCGACGAAGACCGGGACCTCGGCGGGTTCGCTCGGCGTGCCGGCCGCGTCGTAGGCGATGGCCTGCACGCGGTACGCCGCGGTCTGGGCGGGCACGCCGGTCCAGTCGTAGGCGTACGGCGCCGCCGGGTCGGCGCCGAGCAGCAGGCCGTCGTGGAAGAACTCGACCCTGCTGATCTGCCCGCCGGCCGGGGCGGCGGCCGTCGCGGTGATCGGGATGGTGGCGGGAGCGGTGAAGCGGGCGTTGCGGGCGGGAGCGGTGATCTGAACCGTCGGGGCGGGTACGGTGTCGTTGCAGGCGGCCCCGTTGAGCTTGAATGCCGTGGGCTCCGGGTTCGCCGTGGTGAAGACGCCGTTGAAGCCCAGGCTGACCGTGGCGCCGCTGCCGACGTTGCCGTTCCAGGCCTCATTGGTGGCGGTGACGTGCTGGCCGGTCTGGGTGACCTTTCCGTTCCACAGGTTGGTGACTTTCTGCCCGGCGTGCGGGAAGTCGAAGTCCAGCTTCCACGACGTGAGGGGGGCGCCCTGATTGGTGATGCCGACGTTGGCGGTGAAGCCGCCGGACCATTCGTTCTGCTTGGTGTAGACCACCTTGCAGGTGGCGGCCGCGAGGACTGGACCGGCCGATACGAGGCATGGTCCGGCACCGATGGCGACGGCGCCGGCGGCGGCGACCGCGCGACGCAGACGTGAGCGTCCGGTGCGGCGGAGCGAAGGAAGTGTCATGGCGGCGGACTCCTCAGGCGGTCGCGTCGTGGCCATGGATGCGACGACGTGGTGGGAGCGTGTGTCGAACGGTGACCCGGCCGGAGTCAGCTGACGCCCACCGGGACTACCGGATGACGCAGTCATCATCATCGATGATTCCGTCATCGTGACATGGAAGCGCTCCCATGACAACATTGGTCAGCCGTGTTAACACTGCGCCGTCCGCGTTCGACGAAGGTCACCGTCGCGGGCCCGTCGGCCGATCGACCTCAGACAACACGGTCGTCAACCATCCTCACCCCGGTGAGACCCGGGGATCAGATGCCGAGTCTACGGATGCCGGCCGTGGCGTCCACGATCCTCGGGACGTCGACGGTCGCGTCCACCTTCGTCCGCAGCGTCGGCACCCAGCCGGCGTCGGCCTCCAGGTCGGGGTCGTTCGCCAGGTTGTGGGCGGCCACCAGGTCGACCGGCTTGGCCGGCTGACTGCCGACCTTGACGAGGGTGCCGATCGCGGTGATCTTCGTCCCCTTCCAGTACTTGACGAGGTCACCGACCGGCACGTCGGCGCTGCGCAGGATGAAGTTGTTCTCCGCGTAGATCGCCGACTGGACACCGACGCCGATGGAGTACGAGTACGGGTCCTCGTCCGTCGCCACGTAGTAGTTGTTGTAGAGGTCGACCCGGCCGAACCGTACCCGGGGCGCCCGCTGGGCGACATTGCCGTACCGGTTGTGGTGCAGGGTGACCCGCAGCTTGCCGACATCGGCACCGACGGTGTCGGACGAGCCGATGAGCGTCGTCTTGTCGTGGTCGTAGAAGTTGTTGGCCGAGACGGTCACCAGGTCCGATGCGCGGATGATGTCGAGCGCGCCGTCGTGCACCTGGTACGGGCGGCCGAAGTACAGCGGCTGCTTCGCGTCGTGGTTGTTGCCATCGCTGAACGTGTTGTGATCGATCCACACGTTGGTCGCGCCGGTCAGGGTCACGAGGTCGTAGATCGAGTTCCAGTTTCCCTCGGTCCCGTCCGTCGGATCCCACGCGGGGAAGCAGTCGGCGGCGTCGGTCAACTCGACATTGCGGATGATCACGTTGGTGACGTTCGCCAGGTTGAGGTTCGCGTGCTCGATGCGGGCACCGTTGATGCCGATGATCGTGGTGTTCGAGCCGACGTTGATCCGGATCTGGTCGGTCTGCTGGCGTGCCGAGCGGACCCTGGCTTCCTCGAGCGGGCCGGTGGGCTTGGCGGCGCGTCCCCAGAGCGCCGGGTCGTAGGCCGCCAGGAACGCGTCCAGACGGTACGCGGGGTCGGCGTAGTCTGCGCAGGTGAGTGGCTCCTTCGCCGCGTTCACGCTGACATCGATCCGGCCGCTGACAAAGACGATCTTCGGCGTGGCGTTGCTGCCGTTCTCGGTGTTGTCGCCACCCAGCGCTGCGATCAGTTCCGATCGGCTGCGGGCCACCGCGATGTGCGCGTCGTCGGCCGGCGAGCCCCCGGTGGTACCGGCACCGGAGGCGGCCCACCCGTCACCGGCGGGAATCGCCTGCCGCGCGATCTGCAGCGCAGCGGGTGAGTAGGCGGGCTTGGTGGCGGCGTTCGCCGGCCATGTGACGACGGCGGCGCCGATGGTGACGGCCGCACACAGTGCGATCGCGGCCAGAGCGCGTCCGCGCATGCGCTCCTCCTTCAGCGAGAGTACGGATCGGCAGTCCCGGCGACCGCCCGTGGTACGGCCGTGAGCGGCGGCCGGTGGCCGGAACGGCCAACCACCACTCAGGAAAGCGCTTTCCATGCGATACCGTTCCACGCATGGTTCGTTCCGTCAATGGCCGCCGGGCACCAACCGGCATTCGGCGAAGGACCCTTCGACACCCGAGCGCTACGACGCCGGACCTTCTGCTGTTGCGCCGGATTCGGGATCCTGGCGAGGGAACCTTGCGGGTGCCCGGCCCGGATCACCCCCCACTCAGCAGATTGACTTCGGTCAATCTAGATGCAACCGGGGTCCCCCGACCGGCTCGACGCCGTGCCGGGCACGCCGACCGTCCGAAAGGAAGCACGAGTGAGCACCGCCGAACACACCGTTCCCATCCGGATCTCCGGACGGGAGGTGGCGAGCTATGTGACACATCCCGAACTGCCCGCAGAGCTCTCCCCGCGGCCATACCTCCATCCAGTGCGAACACTGAACGGCACGGTCGTCAGCGATGCCCTGCCTGAGGACCACCGCTGGCACCTCGGCGTCGGCCTGGCCGTGCAGGACGTCGACGGGACGAACCTGTGGGGCGGACGGACGTACGTCCGCGAGCAGGGATACACGTGGATGGCGGACCACGGACGGATCCAGCACGTGGACTGGCAACGGCGCTCCGCCGACGCCCTCACCGAACGTCTGCACTGGCATGGCACCGACGGCGAGACCCTCCTGAGTGAGGAGCGCACCGTATGCGCCCGGCTCGTCCCCGACCTGGACAGCGCCTGGTTGTTGGACTTCGGGTACCGCCTGACCAACGTGGCCGGTCGCCCAGTCTCGCTGGGAAGTCCGGCCACGAACGGCCGCCCCGGCGGCGCCGGATACGGCGGATTCTTCTGGCGCGCCGTGGCCACCGGCACAGCGACCGTATGCGACGCCGACGCCGACGGCGAGGAACTCGTGAACGGATCCGCGAGTCCCTGGCTGAGCTTCAGCGCCGAATCTCCCGACGGTGGTCCGTACACGCTGGTGTTCACCGGCCTGTCGGGTGCCGACCGCTGGTTCGTGCGCGCCGCAGGCTATCCGGGGATCTGCGTCGCCCTGGCCTTCGAGGAACCGTTGAACCTGGACAGCGGGCAGACGCTGACCCGCAGCCACCGCGTACTCGTTGCCGACGGCGTCCTCCGACGTAGCGACCTCACGCCGGCGCTCGGACACCTGACGGGCGGCTGAGCCTGCCCCATCACCACGCTGCCGACCGCCGGTGGCCGCCACGGGTGCGGGGGCCGGCCCCCGCACCTGTACGCGTCACGACCTGAGGGATTCGCACCGGTACGGCTTCCTGAGGAATGCCGCCGGACAAACGGCAGCCGTTGCCCTTCAGGCGGTTCGCCGGATCCCGACGACGTGCCCGGCCTCAGGTACGCCGGGCGAAGACGAGCCGTTGAAGGACGATGAACACGAACAGCAGCGTCGCGATGACGATGCGGGTCCACCAGGAGCTGAGGTCTCCCTGGAACGTGATGATGGTCTGGGTCAGCCCGAGCACCAGAACGCCGAGCACCGAGCCGAACAGGTAACCGGAGCCGCCGACGAGCAGTGTGCCGCCGATGACGACCGCGGCGATGGCGTCGAGTTCCAGGCCGACGGTGTTCAGCCCGTATCCGGACATCGTGTAGAAGGAGTACAGGACACCGCCGAGAGCGGAACAGAATCCGCTGATCGTGTAGACGGTGATCCTCGTCCGGGCGACGGGGAGGCCCATGAGCATCGCGGACTGTTGACTACCACCGACGGCGTACACGTTGCGGCCGGTCCTCGTGTAGTGCAGCACATACGCGCCGGCCAACACCACGACCGCGGCGATGACGACACTCGGCGTCACGGAGGTGCCGCCGGGCAGCGGGATGGGCGTCGTGGCCATCGCGACGTAGAAGGGGTGGTTGATGGGGATGGAGTCGGTGCTGATCGTGTAGCAGAGCCCGCGGGCGAGGAACATCCCGGCCAGCGTCACGATGAACGGCTGGATGTCGAAGAAATGGATGATGCAGCCCATGACGAGGCCGAGAACCGTGCCGAAGGCGAGTACGGCGGCGATGGCGACGAGCGGCGGCCAGCCTTGTTGCTGCACCAGCATCGCCGAGAGCATCGTTGACAGGGCCACCACCGAACCGACGGACAGATCGATGCCGCCGGTGAGGATGACGAAGGTCATGCCGACCGCGACGACGAGCAGGAACGCGTTGTCGATGAGGATGTTGAGGATGACCTGCCCGCTGGCGAGGCCGTCGTAACGCGCGGCCGCGGAGCTGAACATCACGATGAGCAGGGCGAGCGTGGCCAGCAGAGGAAGATATTTACGGGGTACCCGGGACTGGCTCCGCCTCGGGGTGCTCGCTCGGGGCAGGGTCGAGGTGCTCATGCGTTCACCTGCGGATCTGGTTGGGCCGGGACAGTGGTGGTGGCCGGAGGTCTGGGTGTGGCGCCGCTCGGGCGGGAGCGCCGGCGGAAGACCTTCGCGCGGAATGCCGGGGACTGCAGCAGGCAGACGACGGTGACGACCAGCGCCTTGAACAGCAATGTCGTTTCCGGCGGGATGCCGATGGTGTAGATCGTGGTGGTCAGCGTCTGGATCACGAGAGCGCCCACGACGGTCCCCGCGAGGAGGTACCGGCCGCCGATGAGCGCTGTCCCGCCGATCACGACGGCGAGGATCGCGTCCAGCTCGTACCAGAGGCCCATGTTGTTCGCATCGGCGCTGGAGACATTGGAGCTGATCATCAGGCCCGCGATCCCGGCGCAGAAGCCCGAGAAGACGTACGCCAGGAGGACGATACTGCGCGAACGGATACCCGCCAGCCGGCTGGCCTCGGCGTTGCCGCCGACGGACTCCAGGAGCAGTCCGAAGGCCGTACGGCGCGAGACCACGGCGCTGAGGGTGACGATGGCGACGGCGACGATGACGCTGAAGGGCACAGTGAGCCAGTATCCCCCGCCGATGAGCTTGTAGGGCGAGCTCACGATCGTGACGATCTGGCCGTCGGATATCAGCTGCGCGAGGCCGCGCCCACCGACCATGAGGATCAACGTGGCGACGATGGGCTGAATGCCCAGCACGGCGACCAGTACGCCGTTCCACAGCCCGCACAGCATGGAGATGACGACCGCGATGCCGCAGGCCCCGAGGACGCCGGCCGTGCTGTTCTGGTCGCCCAGCTTGCTGATCTGCGACACGGCGATGGAGCCGGACAGGGCTACCACCGCGCCGACGGACAGGTCGATGCCGCCCGTGGCGATCACCACGGTCATGCCGATGCCGACGATGATCAGCGGCGCTCCGGAGCGCAGGATGTCGATGAGGCTGCCGTACAGGTGATCGTTCTTCATGGCGATCGAAAAGAACGATGGCGTGAAGAAGACGTTGCTGACCAGCAGGACGAGGAGAATGACGACCGGCCAGACGAGCCGGTGTTTGAGCAGCGAGGTCATGCTGTCGCTCCGCTTGCGATGGTTTCGAGGACACGGTCCAGGGTGAGGCCCTCGTCGTTGGAGACCTCGGAGACAACCTTGCGGTCGCGCAGAACGAGGACCTTGTGGCTCAGCCGCAGGACTTCCTCGAGCTCGGCGGAAACATAGACGACCGACATACCCTCGTCGGCCAGGCTGACGACCAGCCGTTGGATCTCGGCCTTCGCGCCGATGTCGATACCGCGCGTCGGCTCGTCCAGGATGAGCAACTTCGGCTGCGTGATGAGCCAACGGGCGAGCAGGACCTTCTGTTGGTTGCCGCCGCTGAGATTGCGGACGAGCTGTTCGGGATTCGCCGGCCGGATGTCCAGCGCGGTGATGTACCGATCGGCGAACTTGTCCTGCTGCTTACGTGCGATGGGCCGCAACCAGCCGCGCGCGGCTTGCAGGGCCAGGATGATGTTCTCCCGGACGGTGAGCTCGGGTACGAGGCCCTCGGTACGCCGGTTCTCCGAGCAGAAGGCGATCCCGTGGGACGTCGCGACGCGGGGTGAGCGTAGGGCGACGGGCTGTCCGCCGATCTGAACGGTGCCCGAGTCGGCGTGGTCGGCACCGAACAGGAGCCGGGCGAGTTCCGTACGCCCCGACCCGAGCAGTCCCGCAAGACCGACCACCTCGCCCCTGTGGATCTGCAGGTCGAACGGCGAGACGGCGCCCTTGCGCCCGAGCCCCTCGGTCCGCACCAGCGGTTCCTGGGCCTCGAGCCGGGCCGACGACGGGCTCTCGTGTTCCTCGATCGCCTCCAGCGTCGCGAGGTCCTTGCCGATCATCTTGCCCACGAGTTCCAACTGCGGCAGCTCACTGGTGAGGTACTCCCCCACCAGGCGCCCGTTGCGCAGGATCGTCATCCGGTCGCTGACGGCGTAGATCTGATCGAGGAAGTGCGACACGAAGACGATCGCGATCCCCTGCTCCTTGAGCCGCCGCATGACGGTGAAGAGCTGGTTGACCTCCTGCTGATCCAGGCTGGAGGTCGGCTCGTCGAGGATGAGGACGCGCGAGCGGACGTCGACCGCCCGCGCGATGGACACCATCTGCTGCACAGCCAGCGAGTACGACGACAGTGGCGCCGACACGTCGATGTCGAGCTGAACAAGCTCGAGCGCCCGGCGGGCGCGGCGCCGCATCTCCCGCCATTGGATGCGGCCCAGCTTGCGGGGCTCACGGCCGATGAAGATGTTCTCGGCCACGGAGAGGTTCGCGCAGAGGTTCACCTCCTGGTAGACCGTGCTGACCCCGCCCTGCTGGGCAGCCAGCGGGCTGCCGAACCTGACCCGCGCTCCCCCGAGCGTGATGTCGCCTCGCTCTGCCACGTACACGCCGGTCAGGACCTTGATCAGGGTCGACTTGCCGGCGCCGTTCTCGCCCATCAGAGCGTGGACCTCGCCGGGGAAGAGCCGCAGGTCTACGCCGTCGAGCGCGGTGACGCCCGGAAACTCCTTGACGATGCCCTGCATGTGAAGGATGGGCTGCGGTGTCATGTCCTCTGCCGTCTTCTGTCGGGTGCGCCGGGCCGTGTCGGCCGCTGCAACTACGTGTCGGCGCCGGCGACGCCCTCGAATGAACTCAATCGCGCTGCTGTGGTAGGGCCGGCCAGGATTGGCGCTCGCGCGTCTCCTGGCCGGCCCGGCGATCTGTCTGGATATCAGTACTGACGGGTGGGGAGGGCGGCCTTCGCCTGCTCCTGGGTGAAGGTGGACTCCTTGGTCTCCACCCGCTGCGGGACGGTCTCGCCCGCCTTGACCTTCTTCACCAGCTCCATGAGCTGGTCACCGAGGAGGGGGTTGCACTCGACGATGTAGTTGATCTGGCCATCGGCCAGCTTCTGCATCCCGTCCTTGACCGCGTCGATGGTGACCACCTTGATGTCCTTGCCCGGGGTGCGGCCGGCAGCCGTGATCGCTTCGAGCGCGCCGAGTCCCATGTCGTCGTTGTGCGCGTACAGCACGTCGATCTTGGGCTGGGACTTCAGGAAGGCCTCCATGACCTCCTTGCCCTTGGCGCGGGTGAAGTCACCGGTCTGCGACGCCACGATCTTCAGGTTCGGGTTCCCCGCGATGGCCTCGGCAAAGCCGGCCTTGCGGTCGTTCGCCGGCGCGGAGCCCGTCGTGCCCTGCAGCTCAACGATGTTGACGGGGCCGGTGGCGCTCTTGAACTCGGTGGCGACCCACTCGCCTGCCTTCTTGCCCTCCAGGACGAAGTCGGAGCCGAGGAAGGTCTTGTAGAGCGAGGTGTCCTTGGAGTCCACGGCCCGGTCCGTGAGAATCACGGGGATGTTGGCGCGCTTGGCCTCGCCCAGTACGGCGTCCCAGCCGCTCTCGACGACCGGGGAGAAGGCGATGACATCGACCTTCTGGGCGATGAAGTTCCGGATCGCCTTGATCTGGTTCTCCTGCTTCTGCTGCGCGTCGGAGAACTTCAAGTCGATGTCAGCCTTCTTCGCCGACTCCCGGATAGACGCCGTATTGGCCGCCCGCCAGCCGCTTTCCGCCCCGACCTGGGCGAAGCCGAGGGTGATCTTCTTGTTGCCGGCCGGGGTGGGCGACGTCGTCGAGCCA
Source organism: uncultured Micromonosporaceae bacterium (assembly GCA_966211315.1). GTDB lineage: Bacteria > Actinomycetota > Actinomycetes > Mycobacteriales > Micromonosporaceae > CBIHNN01. The sequence goes on from CBIHNN010000017.1 coordinate 42,972, forward strand.
CCACCACAGGCCGCCGCGCTCAACGCGAGGCCGGTCGCTAGGACCGCCGTCGCGAGCTTCTTCAACATCCGAACTCCTTAGTTAATCTGAGGCGCGCCAGCGCCGTAGCTGTTATGTTAGCGTTAACAAGACATGTGAGTCTTGCCACTCCCGCCAGTGAAGTCAAGGGCCGAAGACAACTTTGTGTCTTGAGCGTTACCTGGCCGTTGCCACTCCACCATCAGGATACCGGCGCCTGAGCCGAAGCCCGTAACGTCCCGCAAATTCGCTGCCGGACTCGATGCGCGTATATGTAAATGTTATCGTTAACATTCCGTCGTGCCGTAAAGGTGGCGGTTGACAGCACCTTCACCGATGACGGGCGAATGCGCTCAGAGGTGCTGAGCGAGCCGGTAGTAGGCCTGATTCCAGCGGATCCGGTCGCCGAAGTCGGCGGTGGTGGTGGCGTCGTCGATGACGAGCAGTTCGGTACGCAGCATGGTGGCGAAATCGCGCAGCGCCTCCGCGCCGACGGCCTGAGTGAGCACGGTGTGGTGCGGCCCCCCGGCGGTGAGCCAGCTCTCCGCGCTGGTGGTCAGCGACGGCGACGGCTTCCAGACGGCACGGGCCACCGGCAGGTTGGGCAGCGGCTCGTCCGGCGGAGTCACCTCGACGGTGTTGGCGACCAACCGGAACCGGTCACCGAGGTCGACCATGCCGATCACCACGGCGGAGCCCGGTGTGGCGTCGAAGACCAGGCGGACCGGGTCCTCCCGGTCACCGATACCGAGCGGGTGGATCTCGCATGACGGCCGGGCCGCGGCGATGCTCGGACAGACCTCCAGCATGTGCGCGCCGAGGATCTTCGGCTCACCCGGCCCGAAATGGTACGTGTAGTCCTCCATGAACGAGGTGCCGCGCCCGGTGCCCGTACCCATCGCCTTGACGGCGGTGAGGAGCGCGGACGTCTTCCAGTCCCCCTCACCGCCGAAGCCGTAGCCCTCGGCCATCAGGCGTTGCACCGCGAGGCCCGGCAGCTGCCGCAACCCGCCGAGGTCCTGGAAGTTGGTGGTGAAAGCGCCGAACCCGCCATCGGTGAGGAACTGCCGCAGACCGGCCTCGATCCGGGCCGCGTAGCGCAGCGAATCGTGCCGTTCGCCGCCGCGGGCCAGTTCGGGTGCGAGGGTGTACGCGTCGGCGTACTCGGCGACGAGCGTGTCGACCACGGCGTCGGGCACCGCGTCGACGACCTCGACCAGATCGTTGACGCCGTACGTGTTCACCGAGACGCCGAAGCGCAACTCGGCCTCGACCTTGTCGCCCTCGGTGACCGCGACATCGCGCATGTTGTCGCCGAAGCGCGCCAGCCGCAGGCCGCGCAAGCGATCCGCACCGGCCGCGGCCCTGGCCCAGGCGTCGATCCGCTCGGCCACGGCCGGGTCGGCGGCGTGCCCGGCGACGGTCTTGCGGACCACGCCGATCCGGGTCTGGATGTAGCCGAACTCCCGGTCGCCGTGCGCGGCCTGGTTCAGATTCATGAAGTCCATGTCGATGGACGACCACGGAAGGCTCGCATTGAGCTGCGTGTGCAGGTGCAACAGCGGCTTACGCAGCACGTCCAGGCCGGTGATCCACATCTTGGCCGGGGAGAACGTGTGCATCCAGGCGATGACGCCCAGGCAGGCCGGGTCGGTGTTGGCCTCCTGCATGACCTGGCGGATCGCGCCGGAGTCGGTGAGCACCGGCTTGCCGACCAGCTCCACGGACGGCAGCCCGTCGGCGAGCAGACGCTGAATCTGCCCGGACTGGGCGGCGACCTGGGCGAGCGCCTCGGCGCCGTAGAGGTGCTGGCTGCCGGTGAGGAACCAGATCTGCGATGTGGTCATTTCGGGGAGTCCTGTCCGTAGGCGCCCTGGTACCGGGCGTAAAGGGCGTCGATGTCCGCAGGGCGGATCGGTTCCGGGGTGCCGAGTTGCCGCGAGATGTGCACGGTCCGCGCCACGTCCTCGCACATCACCGCCGCCTTGACGGCGGCGCGGGCGGTCCGCCCGATGGTGAAGACCCCGTGGTTGCGCATGAGGACCGCAGGCGAGCGATGGTCCCGCAGCGTCGCGACAATGCCGCGGCCGATGGAATCGTCCCCGATGAGCGCGAACGGCCCGACGGGGATGTCCCCTCCGAACTCGTCGGCCATCATCGTGAGCACGCACGGGATCGGCTCGCCCCGGGCGGCCCACGCCGTGGCGTACGTGGAGTGCGTGTGCACGACTCCGCCGACCTCGGGCATGTGCTGGTAGACGTACGCGTGTGCCGCGGTGTCCGAGGACGGTGTGAGGTCACCGTCGACGAGCCGCCCGTCCAGGTCGGCGACCACCATGTTGTCGGGCGTGATGTCGTCGTAGCTCACCCCGGACGGTTTGATCACCAGCAGGTCGGCGTCGGGGACCCGGGCCGAGACGTTGCCGGCGGTCCACACCACCAGGGCGTTGCGGGGAAGTTCGGCGTGCAGCGCGGCGACCTGCTCGCGCAACGTACGGACGGTCGCCTCGACGGCGAGGGTGAGGGTCATGCGGTCGCTCCGTTCGTCGCGCGGCGCTGAATCGCCCGCAGGGTACGCATCACCGGGTTGCTGCCGCGCCCGAAGTGATCGTGCAGTTTGGTGTACTCGAGGAACAGCTCGTCGTACATGTCGGCGTCGGCGTCGTTCGGCGTGTACACGTTGCGGTCGAGACGGCCCATCGCCGCCGCGGCGGCTCGGACGTCCGGGTACGCGCCCGCGGCGGCTGCCGCGTGGATCGCCGAGCCGAGTGCCGGTCCCTGCGCCGAGCCGATCACCGACAGCGGCATCCGCAGGACGTCGGCGTAGATCTGCATGAGCAGCGGGTTCTTGACCAGGCCACCGGCGACGATGAACTCGTCCACCGCCACGCCCGCGCCCCGGAACGCCTCGACGATGGTCCGGGTGCCGTACGCGGTGGCCTCGATCAGTGCCCGGTAGACGTCCTCCGGCCGCGTCGCCAGGGTCTCCCCGACGAGGAGTCCGGACAGCTCGTGGTCCACCAGGACCGACCGGTTGCCGGAGTGCCAGTCGAGGGCGAGCAGACCGTGCCCGCCGACCGGCTGCGCGGCGGCGAGCCGGGTCAGGTGCTCGTGCACGGAGACGCCGTCGGCCTCGGCCGCCGCCACATAGGACGGCGGGACGGAGGTCTGTACGAAGTGGCCGAAGATGTCGCCGACGCCGCTCTGCCCGGCCTCGTACCCCCACAGGCCCCGCACGATGCCGCCGTCGACCACGCCGCACATGCCCGGCACGGTACGGACCTCGGTGTCGTTCAGGACGTGGCACGTGGAGGTGCCCATGATGGCGACCAACTGCCCCGGATCGAGGGCCTTGGCCGCCGCGGAGGTGACGTGCGCGTCGACGTTGCCGACCGCGACGGCGATGCCCTCGGGCAGGCCGGTCCACGCGGCGGCCTCGGCGCTCAGCGTGCCGGCGGCGCTGCCCAGCTCACCGATCGGCTGGTCGAGTTTGTCCGCGACGAAGTCCGCGAACGCGGGGTTCAGTTCGCCGAGGAACTCTCGCGAGGGGTAGTGCCCGTCCTGACGGATGCCCTTGTACCCAGCGGTGCAGGCATTGCGAACGTAGCGGCCGGTGAGTTGCCAGATGATCCAGTCGGCGGCCTCGACCCAGCGCCGCATCGCGGCGTAGACCTCGGGATCCTCCTCAAGCAGCTGCAACCCCTTCGCGAACTCCCACTCCGAGGAGATCAAACCGCCGTAGCGCGGTAGCCACGCCTCGGCGCGCTTGGCGGCGAGCTGGTTGATCCGGTCGGCCTGCGGCTGAGCGGCGTGGTGACGCCACAGCTTGACGTACGCGTGCGGCCGGCCGGCGAACTGCGGGAGCTCGTTGAGCGGGGTGCCGTCGTCGAGGGTGGGGACCATCGTGCACGCGGTGAAGTCGGTGCCGATGCCGATCACGTGCGCCGGATCCGCGCCTGCCGCGCGCAGCGCCGCAGGTACGGCGACCCGCAACACGTCGCGGTAGTCGTCGGGTACCTGCAGCGCCCAGTCGTGCCCGAGCCGGGTGCCGTCGGGCAGCGCGTCCGTGAGCACCGCGTGCGCGTACTCGTGGACGGCGGATCCGAGCTCGGCCCCGTCGGCTACCCGGACGACCACAGCACGTCCGGAGAGCGTGCCGAAATCGACACCGATCACGAGATCGGCACGTGGAACAGCCATGAAGGCACCTCCGGGAAGGGCTGTGAGCGGGAGACGGCGATTCAGCCGTGGCACCGATTGTTACCGCTAACATGTCAGGAGTCAACAGCGGTTGGCAACCAAAGGAAACGTTGAGGAAATGCTCGGCGACCGGAAGGAAATGAACTCGACACGATCAAGCGCGCAACACGAGCCGGCCCGGTGGCCCGTAGCGCAACGGCGGACGCGAGGCGGGCTCAGCGCACCTCGACGGCCCACCCGGCATGCGCGAAGCGTCAACGCCCGGCGACGCTGTCCCGGTGAATCAGCGTCGGCTCGACGGTGACCCGTTCCACATTGGCCTCGCCGGTCTCGATCTGCCGCAGGAGCAGGCCGAGGCTCGCCTTCGCGACCGCATCGAAGGCGGGCCGCACCGTCGTCAACGGCGGGATGAAGTACGCGGCCTCCGGCACGTCGTCGAAGCCGACGAGGCTCACGTCGTCAGGCACCCGCCGACCCCGCTCGTGCAATGCCCGCAGCACGCCAAGCGCGAGGTGGTCGTTCGCCGCGAAGATCGCGGTCACCTCGGGCATGCGAGCCAGCATCTGGCCGGCCCGGTAGCCGGACGCGGCACTCCAGTCAGCGGGTATCAGGGGCGGCACCTTGGCCCCGGCGGTCTCAAGCGCCTCGCGCCAGCCTCGGACCCGGCCCGCACTGTCGAACCATTCCGCCGGGCCCGAGACGTGCCAGACGGTGTCATGCCCGGCTTCCAGCAGGTGCTGCGTGGCGGCGCGCGCCCCCGCGACCTGGTCCACCGTGACCAGGGCGGTGTTGCGCTGCGGATCACCGTCGATGGTCACCAGCGGAACGTCCGCGGGCATCGCGTCCAGCGCCTGCCCCGCGGAGGCGACGGGAGCGATCACCATCAGTCCCGCGACACGCTGGTCGAGATGGCGTTCGACGGCCGCCGAGACCGACTGCCGGTCGAGACTGCTGACGCTGCCGATGCTCACCGCGAACCCCGCCTCGGCCGCGGCCTGTTCGAACGCATTGAGCAGCGACGTCGGCCCGTACAGGGTGGTGTTCTGCGCGACGACGCCGATGATCTGGGAACGGCCGGTGGCCAGGGCGCGCGCCGCCTTGTTCGGCCGGTAGCCCAGCTGGGTGATCGCCGCGCGGACCCTCAGGCGGGTCTGCTCGCGCACGTTGGGATGGTCGTTCAGAACCCGGCTGACCGTCTGATGTGAGACGCCCGCGAGGCGGGCCACGTCCGTCATGGCGGGGCCGCGACCATGCCTCAGATCCATCCTCACACCCGTCCCATCACAGTCAGCGGGTCACCAGAGGCGCTCGGCTGCCATAGCAAGCCATTGTTAGCGATAACAGCTGCCATCAATTTAGCCCACCGGCACCGCCCTGTCATCGGGTGACCCAGCAGGTTTGCGGGCCGATGCACCCGGTCGGCGTTCGCCGGGCCGGCCGGGTTCGTGAAGAGGTACCGATCTATCTGGGATGTCGACATGCGCCCAGCACCCGTGCCAGGCTGTGGCGATGGGGCAACCGAGAGCGATCGATGCCGAACGCGACTCCCGGCGCGTAACGCTGGCCGCGAGCGTCGGAACCTTCATCGAGGGCTACAACAACCTGCTCTACGGCTACTTCGCCAGTGTCTTCGCCGTCCTCTTCTTCCCGCCGGGGAACCCGACCGCCGGGCTCATCAACACGTTCCTGATCTTCGCGGTCGGATATGTGATGCGGCCCCTGGGCGGCATCGTTTTCGGTCACATGGGTGACCGGATGGGGCGGCGTCCAGCGCTGGTCTCCTCCATTCTCGTGATGGTGGTGGCCACGCTCGGGATCGGTCTACTGCCCCCCTACGCCAGCATCGGGCTGTGGGCGCCCGCGCTGCTGCTCGGATGCCGGCTGTTGCAGGGGTTCTCCGTCGGCGGCGAGTACGTCGGCGCGAACGTCTTGATTCTGGAGCACGCTTCGCAGGAGCGGTCCGGCCGCCGGGTGTCCGCCAACTCCGTGGCGGGCTACGTGGGCATCGCCGCCGCGGGCATCACCAGCCTGCTGCTGGCGACGGCGTTGACGGAGGCGCAGCTGGCGTCGTGGGGCTGGCGGTTGCCGTTCTTCTTCGCCCTGCCGCTCGCGGCGGTGGGGCTCTATCTGCGGCTGCGCATCCCGGACAGCCCCGACTTCCGGCAGGCCGGGGCGGGCCGGCCCCGGTTTCCGCTGGGCGCTGCGCTGCGGCACGGCCGGCGCGGCATATTGGTCTACGGCGGCTGGATCACCATGGTGGGGCTGGGCGGGTACGTGCTGCACACGTACATGGCCAGCTACCTGAAGACCGTGGTCGGCATGGACTCCGCCGGCGCGTTCGGGGCCAATCTTGCCGCCGTCGCCATCCTGGCCACCGGCGCGATCCTGGGCGGAGTCCTGGTGGACCGGTACCCGCCCTGGATCGTGGGGTTCGCGGCCGCACTCGGCATCGCACTGACCGTGGTGCCCGGCTTCATGATCATCCGACAGGGCAGCGTCGTGGCGGCGATCGCCGGACAGGCGCCGTGGGGATTGTGTCTCGGCATCGCGGCGACGCTCGGGGCCACGCTCACCAAGACGCAGTTCCCGGTCGAAATGCGGTACACCGCAGCCGGACTCGCCCACAACGTCACGATCACGCTGTTCGGCACCACCGCCCCGTACGTGTCCGCGTTCCTCATCGACCGGACCGGTAACCGGCTGGCCCCGGCCTGGTACCTGGTGGCCATGGCCTGCGTGGGGATGGCGGTGGCGGTCTTCGCGCTGCGCGGGACGTCCCGCCGTGCGGTCGTGGCTCCGGGCGCGCCGCTGCACGGTATCGCGCGCTGATCGCGGGATCCGCCCGGCCGGGTGCTGATCGGCCCTCTCACTTCGGACGGTGCCACCTCCCCGGCTGCTACACCATGGACGCAACAACCTGTCCGATTGATGAAGCTCAGCGTGCTGAGAGCTATGGTCGGTTGAGAACCCCATGAACGTATTCCTCGGTCCGTGACGAGATGACCAGCCCGGTCGGCGATCTGCCTGACGTCCTCGGTCGCTTCCGCGATCGTCGTGCGCCCGCCCTGCGAACGCGGCCTGGAACTCCTGCTGACGCCGGCGTGCAAATGTTGACCGTAGCTGCGGCGGCGTCGCCCCAGCGATCCTCGGGAGGTGCACTGGTGCCGTTGAACAGGGCAATCGTCCCTCGGTTCGTCGCCAGTCGAAGGCCACGCGAGCGGGCGGCGCCAACGAATCCTCGGCGCGCTCGATGACGTCCGGACGGCCCGGCAACCTTCCACCGGAACTGACAACCTTCGTCGGACGCCGTCGTGAAGTTGCCGACGTACGGCGCCGGATGAACGAGTCTCGCCTGGTCACGCTGATCGGCACCGGTGGCGTCGGCAAGACGCGGCTCGCGTTGCGCATCGCCGGCATGCACCAGCGCGCCTTTCCGGACGGGGTGTGGCTGGTCGAGCTGGACAAGCTCCACGATCCGGCGCTGATCGCCCAGACCGTGGCGCGCACGCTCGGGATCGTGGGTAAGAGCGGCACCGGACCCATCGAGACGCTGATCGAGTACGTCGCCGGCCGGCGGCTTCTGCTCATACTGGACAACTGCGAACACCTGGTCGACGCCGTCGCGAAGCTGACCAACTCGCTGTTACGGGCGAGCCCGTACCTGTACGTTCTGGCCACCAGCCGGGAGGCGCTCGGCATCGACGGAGAGTTCGCGATAGCCGTTCCCCCGCTGTCAGCACCCGATCCAGCGCAGACGATCGAACTGCCGCTCCCGGATACGTGCGAAGCCGTGGCGCTGTTCGTCGCACGAGCGGCCATGGTGGTGCCCGGATTCACTATCAGCCCCGAAAACCGCGTCGCGATCGCGGAGATCTGTCACCGCCTCGACGGGTTGCCGCTGGCCATCGAGCTGGCCGTTTCCTGGCTGCGGACGCTCTCCCCCCAGCAGCTACGCGACAGGCTGAAGGACCGGCTGAACCTGCTGCGCCGAGGACCCCGCGCCGGACCCGTACGCCACCAAACGCTGTGGAACAGCATCGGCTGGAGCTACGACCTGTGCACTCAACCGGAACGCCGCCTGTGGGCGCGCCTGTCGGTGTTCGCCGGCGCCTTCGACCTGGACGCGGCGACGGACGTGTGCGCCGACTCCGATTCCGGCCCCATGGAGGTGGTCGAGCTGACCGCGTCGCTGCTCGACAAGTCCATCCTGATACGCGAAGAGGACCATGGCGTCGAGAGGTACCGGCTACTGGACAGCGTCCGCGCGTACGGGGCGGAACGCCTGCGCGAGATGGGTCAGGAGGCCACCCTGCGGCGCCGGCACCGTGACCGATACGCCCAGTCCATCCGGTGGGCCGACGCCGACTGGCTGGGTTCCTTGAAACCGGACTGGTTCAACCGGATCGACCGGGAACACCCTGACATCCGCGCCGCGCTGGTGTTCAGCCTGACCGAGCCGGACGAGGCTCGGGCCGCACTCGCGATGGCCGGCGCGCTCCACCCGTACTGGGTCCTGCGGGGACTGACCAGCGAAGGCCGGTACTGGCTGGACCGGGCGTTGGCGCGGGACACCGGCGCCAGCGCAGAGGCGGTGGTGGCCGCCTGGACCAGCGCGATTCTCGCCGCGCTCCAGGGCGATCTCACCGCCGCGAACGCCGCGGTCGCGAGAACTGACGCCATCGCCACCGAGCTTGGCGATCGGTGGAGCCGTGCGATCGCGCTCCTGGCCGAGGGGGCGGTCGCGGTGCACAGTGGTGACCTTGAACGTGCCAGGGCCTGCCACGTGGTAGCGCTGGCCTCGTTCCAGGCGCTGGGTGACCGGAACTGGTCCACCTTGTCGCTCACGGGGCAGGCGACGGTGCGGGCATTCCTGGGCGAGCACGCGGAGGCGGCGGCCCTGTATGAGCAGGTGCTCACCGTCAGTGAACACCGGGACGAGGCCTGGCTGCGCCCGCACACGCTGTGGATTCTGGGCATCGCACTGTGGAAGCAGGGCGAACCGGACCGGGCAGCCGAGCGGATCGAACGGGGACTGCGGCTCACCCGCCAAACAGGTGACGCGATGAGGAGCGCCTGGTGCCTGGAAGCGCTGGCCTGGATCGCCGCCAGCCGAGACCAGCCGCGCCGGGCAGCGGTCCTGTTAGGAGCCTCCCAGGCGCTGGCCCACAGCGTCGGCGCACCGGCAGCCACCTCCACGTACTCGGACCTCCGCGCCTACCACGAGGAGTGCGTACGACGGGCACGTGGCGATCTGGGCGATGCGGGCTTCGTCGCGGCCGTCGCGTACGGGGCCGCCTCGACCCTTGACGATGCGATCGCCTACGCGCTCAACGACCTGCCAGAGAAGGCGTCGTCCTCCCCCGCAACCGCAGCCCGCCGTGCCGGCACCGCCGAACCGACGGCCCTCACCCGTCGCGAGCAGGAGATCTGCCAGCTCGTGGCCGAAGGGCTCAGCAACAACCAGATCGCCACCCAGCTGGTGATCTCCCGGCGTACCGTCGAGTCCCACGTGCAGAACATCATGGTCAAGCTCGGGTTCACCAGCCGCACACAGATCGCCGCATGGGTGGCCGGGCAGGGGCCCGACGCCGCCTGACCGGGGGACGATCAACCACGACTGACGTCCGCACCCACAGAGCAGGAACCGATCACCCGATCACGCGCTGCCGCCTGCCCCCTCACGCACGTGGAGCCCGTTCACCCAGTGGTGGGCAGCGGCTCCTGCGGCCCGTTGAGCACCTTGGCGGTCTGTGGAGTACGCGAACCCAGCGTGCTGGTTCCGCCCGGACAGCGCATGTCCACGACCCGGTGTGTCCGGGGCACGGTCGAGTGTTGAGGATCGACGGTTCCTGCCAGCAGCGGCCGCGGCGTCGAGTCAGGTTTGGTGCAGAAGTTCGCTGAGTACGGCTGCGTGGCTGTGCTCGACGTCCCTGGTGGCGGTCAGCAACGTGACCTGCCTCGTACGGGCGAGCTCGCGGAGCCGGTCGACGGTGCCTGCCGGTTCAGCGGCACGGAGCTCGGCAAGGTAACGGCGACGGAATTCGGGGAACCGCTCCGGCCGGTGGCCGTACCATCGGCGCAGCTCGGTGGAGGGCGCGATGCCCTTCATCCACTCGTCGAGTTGAGTCGCGGCCTTGGTCAGACCCCGCGGCCACACCCGGTCGACCAGCACACGAGCGCCGTCAGCGGGCGACGGGTCGTCGTAGACCCTGCGGAGCCGCACCTGCCCTTCCATGGGTCGATCCTCCTCGATGTTGTCGGCGCGGGTCGCCGGCGGCGAGCTGCCGGCCAGGACAGGGGTTTCACCGGCGATGCTCGTCCGGACGCTCACCGCTGGACAGGTATGTCGCCAGCACCGTGCGGCGTGACAGATTGCCGGTGCCCGGCAACACCTGCCTGATCGGTCATCCCGATCGGCGCCATCGCCTCTGGGGGTAGGACCTGTTGACACCGGCCTGCGCTCGCTGACCTCGACCTATGACGAACCAACGGAGCGTTGACCTCGCCAATGGGGCGCCCAGTGCTTGCTGACGGTCGGCAATCACGCCCGATGGTTGTTGGCCGGTGACGGCCGGTGCCGTCCCTGCCAGCGCGGCGCAGGCTAGGTCCCAGGCGACGTTCCGCACCGCACCCGAACAGCCAGCCGCTCGACGTAGGTGGCCATCCGACCTCGTACTCGAATCGACCTCGTACTCGAATCGTGGAAAGGACCAGTGAGGTGACCAGTACCGTGCAGGACCCGATCGACCTGCTCAGCTCTGGCCTGGAGGCACGGTTCCAGCAGTCCACCGAGCAGCTCACCGAACTCACCGTGTACAGCCGTCAGCCGGGCCGCGGCGGCTACGACCGCGACACCCTGACCACGCTGATCCGATCGGCCCGCCAGGCGGTGGCCGACACCGCGCAGGCGCTGCGGCGCATGGCCGAGGGCAGCTACGGGACGTGCCAACGCTGCTTTGCCCGCATCCCGCTGGAACGGCTGATAATCCTGCCGCAGACCCCGTTCTGCGCACCGTGCCAGCACCGGCAGGTCGGCTGACGTGGCCCGTTGGCCTGGGTCGGGAGACCTTTTCGGAGTGGCCGGTCACGGCACGCTGCCACAACACCGCCGTGGTGCGGACCCAGCTACTCGGCCAGAACCGCTCGGCCAGCTGGACCGCGGCGACGACGTCCCGACGCACCGGCCCGGAGCTGTCCGGTCTTGACAGGCTTAAGGCCGGCCTTCCGTCTGCCGATGCGACGGGGAGCGCCCAGACGGGCTTAGCGGGTGTTGCGTGGGGAGACGGCAGTGACTTTGAGGATGTGGGCGGCAGCGGTTGGTTGGGCCCTGACTGTCGTGTCAACCGTCTCACCGGTGTCAGCGGCGGCGCGCTCGATGGCGAAAACCTCCGTCGTACCGCAGGACGGTTCCTACGCCTTCGGCTGCAACGCCGCTGGCAGCGACTGCACCGGCACCTTCCTGGTGAGCAACCGCGCCGTTCGTGCACTTTCCTTCCGCCCCGTACGGTGCACCGACGGGCGAGTATCGGTCACGACGAACACCGCGGTAACCAACGGCCGGTTCGGGCACAGCGGGACACCGACGTCGTCGGTTTCGGTTCCGACCCCGTACGAGGTCGCCGGCACCTTCCAGACCTCGACACGGGGCACAATCCGGCTCACGTACTCCGCGCCTGCAGTCAACTGCGCAACAGGCACGTCCACGCTCTCGTTCACCCGTCGCGACCACGCGCAGGCCGCCTGGCAGGGCTGGCGGGACGGTGGTCTCGCCATCGATGGCGCGGTAGACGCGGATGTGGTGGTGCTGCCGGACGGCCACGTACGCATGTACTACGGCCTCGGGGTCGGCGGCTCGGACTCGTGGCGGATCACATCGTCGATCTCGTCGGACGGCAGGATGTGGACGCCGGAGGAGACCAACCTCGTCGGCCGAGCGTGGGGCCCGGCGGACGTGGTTCGGCTGCCCGACGGGCGATTCCGCATGTACTACACGCCCTCAGATGATCCGGATCTGGCGCCGGGCCAGCACCGCTCGGTCAAGAGCGCCATCTCCGATGACGGCATCCACTGGACGGTCGAGACGGGCCACCGCCTCAACCCGGCGACCTTTACACAGCTTGTTCCCTCCGACGGCAGCGGATACCAGGTGTCACACCCCGGCGTGGTGCGGCTGCTCGATGGCACGTGGTTGATGCTCGCGGCCTACAACATCGGCCGAGGATTCAACCCGAAGGGGGCTTCGTCGAGCGGACAGACCGAGCTCGTCGTGTGGGCCACGTCCGCCGACGGGCTGAACTACACCGCCCGCGGGATCGCCGCCGACAGCCGCAACAAGGCGACCTTCGACGGCTACGCCAGTTCCCCGGATCCGGTCATCTGGGAGGACGGCAGCGTGCGTGCCTTCTTCTGGTCGCCGGGTCCGCAGCTGCCGTCCGACCAGAAGAAGTACAACGGCATCATGTCCACCACCTTCACCGGCACCGGCTGGACAACGCCCAGACCGGTTCGCACCACCGCGACCTTCCCGGGCGCTGCCGCAGCCGACCTCCCCGGCGGTGACCCGACCTCCGCGATCGTCAAAGGACGGATGCTCCTGTTCCACGGGCACTACGTGAACGGACATCAGACCACGGAGTATTCGGTCATGACGTCGCGCAGTCACCAGGTGCAGATCTTGCGCTCCGGGCGTGGCACGCTGGCCTCGGGGCTGGCCGCAGGTTCCGGTGCGCTGCGCGACGACGTATCGACAGGTCTGAGCTGCCCTACCAGCACGTGCACCACGACCGTACTGGCCGGGAGCATGATCTGGCTGTATCCGACCCCGGCAAAGGGGTACCGGTTCGTCGGCTGGACCGGCTGCAACGGCTCACGGCCAGCGGGCTACCCGCCGCCGCGGCCGGACGTGAAGGCCAAGCTGTGCTGGGTCAGCGCGACGACGAACGTCGCGGTGAAGGCGCAGTTCGCGCGACTGGGCTGACAGCGTCCGCTGCGGCACCACCACGGCCGACAGCGAACGATCTACGCGTCGGGGTGACGCGCGTGCTCGACGCCATCGTCCGGGTGGACCGGTGCCGGGATGGCGGCGGGTGTTGACGCTGTCGGGCTGCGAAGGTGCGATGGAGGGGAGCCTCAGATTCGGTCGGGGCCGCGAAAGGGTGGGCGTCATGCCGAGGACAGATCCTTCAGCCGCTGGAAGCCTGCCGGTGGAGTTGACCAGTTTCGTGGGTCGGCGGCGGGAGCTGGCCGAGGTCAGGCGGCTGCTGGGTGAGGCGCGGTTGGTGACGTTGACCGGGGTGGGCGGCACCGGCAAGACCCGGCTGGCGGTGCGGGTCGCGGGTGAGCTGCGGCGGGCGTTCCCGGACGGGGTGTGGTTTGTGGACCTGACCGCGTTGCGGGCGCCGGAGTTGCTGATTTTGCAGGTCCAGGATCCGGACGTGCTGGCCTATCTGGTGCTGGTCGCGTTGGGGGTGCGGGAGCAGCCGGGTGCGGGTTCGTCGACCCAGCAGCTGGCAGGGTATCTGGCCGATCGGCGGGCCCTGCTGGTGCTGGACAACTGTGAGCAGCTGATCCCGGCGATCGCGGTCCTGGCCGGCACCCTGCTGGCGTCCTGTGCGCGGCTGCGGGTGCTGGCCACCAGCCGGGAACCGTTGACGATCAGCGGCGAGACGATCTTTGCGGTGCCGCCGCTGCCGACCCCGGCCCCGGGGACCCGGGGCGGGGTGGCCGAGGTGGGCCGCAGTGAGGCGGTGGCGCTGTTCGTCGCCCGGGCGCGGGCGGTGGCGCCGGACTTCCAGCTGACCGCGGACAATCATGGGGCGGTGGCTGAGCTGTGTGCCCGGCTGGACGGGCTGCCGTTGGCGATCGAGCTGGCCGCGGCCCGGGTGCGGCTGTTGGCGCCGGGGCAGATCCTGCAGCGGTTGGCCGCGCGGTTCGCGCTGCTCTCCCGTGGGAGTCGTAGCGCGCCGGAGCGGCAGCAGACCCTGCAGGCGTGTGTGGACTGGTCGTTCGAGTTGTGTGCCAAGCCGGAGCGGTTGTTGTGGGCGCGGTTGTCGGTGTTCGCCGGTGGGTGCGAGCTGGACGCCATCGAGGGTGTCTGCGCCGATGAGGTACTGCCGGTTGCGGACCTGTTGGATCTGGTCGCGGGTTTGGTGGACAAGTCGGTTCTGATCAGCGAGAACGCCGGCGGTGTCTGGCGGTACCGGTTGTTGGAGACCCTGCACGACTTCGGCCAGGAACGGCTGATCGCGGCCGGGGAACAGGCGCAGCTGCGCCGCCGGCACCGTGACTGGTACACGTCTCTGGTACGCCGGTTCGAGGCTGACTGGATCAGCTCGCGTCAGCCGGACTGCCTCGCTCGCCTGGACTGGGAACTGCCGAACCTGCGGGCCGCGCTGGAGGACAGCCTGGCCGATCCGGACGGGACCGAGGCGGCGCTGGCCATATCCACCGGCTCGTTTCTCTACTGGGTCATCTATGGCCGGCACCGCGAAGGCCGTTCCTGGGTGGACCGGGCCCTGGCCCGCCCGGCCGGTCCGACCGTGGCGCGTCTCAAGGCGATCTACGGCGGCGCCGCACTGGCGATCCTGCAGGGTGATCTGCCTGCCGCGAGGACCCGTGTGCGGCAGGGATATGAGGTCGCCGCCCAGCGAGGCGATTCCCTCGGGTACGCGTTCGCGGACGCCACTAGAGGCGTCACGGAGATGGGTGGGGATCTCGCCGAGTCGTTGCGGGACTGGCAGCGTGCTGTAGCCGGGTTTGCGGCCGAGCCAGGGGATAAAAACCTTATGTGGCGGGTCAACGCCCTCATAGGGCTCGCCATGACCAGGGCGATGCGTGGCGACGCACCTGGCGCGGCCGCCGACCACGAAGCGATCCTGGCGATCTGCCAACCACGCGGCGAGACGTGGCACGCCGGATTCTCGCTGTGGACTCTCGGGCTCGGATTGTGGAAGCACGGCGACTTCCAGGGCGCCGCGGCTCGGCTGCGGGAGAGCGTGCGGCGCCTGCGCACAGTCAACGACACCGTCGGCACCGCCTGGTGTTTGGACGCGCTGGCCTGGATCGCCTACGACGAGGGCCGGCCCGAGCGGGCGGCCACCCTGCTCGGCGCCGTCACCCGGCTCGCCCGCGACATGGGTGCTCGCCCGGCTGTCGTTCCGGAGCTGGCGGCGCATCATGAGCAGTACGAGCAGCGCACCTGCGCCGCACTCGGTGAGCACGCCTACCAGGCCGACTTCTCCCAAGGCGAGCGGCTGTCCCTCGACGAGGCCGTCGCCTACGCCCTGGACGAACCACTCCCCCTCCCACCCGCGGTGCCGTCACCGGCGGACGCGTCGATACCGCTGACCCGCCGGGAACAGCAGGTCGCCGAGCTGGTCGCCCAGGGCCTGTCCAACAAGGAGATCGCCGCGAAGCTGGTCATCTCGCAACGCACCGCGGAAAGCCACGTCGAGCACATCCTGACCAAACTCGGCGCCACCAGCCGGGCCCAGGTGGCGGCCTGGATGACGGCGAAGCGCTGAGCACCCCGCCCTTCGATCCATCTTCAGGAAGACATGGCTTGTCGACGCTAGGAGCCGGTGGTGCGGGGGCCGTACATGATCACGGCGACTCCTATCAGGCAGACGGCGGCGCCGATGATGTCCCATCGGTCGGGGCGGAACCTGTCGACGACCATGCCCCACGCGAGGGAGCCGGCGACGAAGATGCCGCCGTAGGCGGCCAGGACGCGGCCGAAGTGGGGGTCGGGCTGGAAGGTGGCGACGAAGCCGTAGGCGCCGAGGGCGGCGACGCCGGCGCCGATCCACCACAACCCCTTGTGCTCGCGTACGCCCTGCCAGACGAGCCAGGCACCGCCGATCTCGGCGAGCGCGGCGAGCAGGAACAGCGCGATGGACCGGATGATCGTCATGGGCATATGGCAGCACACCGGCGGCCCAGCCGATGGGCGGGGACGCGCGCCGTGGCCGCGACAGCCGCTTCGCGTCTGAACCGATCACCGCAGCCGGGCCGCTCATCACGATCAGCCTGAGTGGCTGGTTCTCAACCTGCTCCGGAATTGGCGCGGTGCGCAGATCGACCGGCCATTCGCCGTGAACCCGGTGGTGCTCGTGCGCGACTGTTCTGGTGTGACCGGAGATGCGGAGGAGCAGGCACGGGTCGATGCGCTGCTGGTGGTCCAGGCCCAGCTCGGCAAGCGCACGGCTTTGCACGAACTGGTCACCCACTGGCATGAGCCGGTGCTGCGGTACGTCCGCAGCATGCTGGGAGCGTTCGGCGCGGCCCAGGACGTGAGTCAGGAGGCGTGGGTAGCCGTACTGCGGGCGTTGCCTCGCCTGGAGCAACCGGAGCGGTTCCGCCCATGGCTGTTCACGATCGTGCGTCGTGCAGTGCTCAACCATCTCCGGGACCGCTACGCCGAGCCCAGCCCGGCCGAACTCACCGACGGGGCGGCAGCGGACCAGCTCGCCGCCGTGCTGGACCGGGCACAGGTGGCGGAGGGGCTCGCGGCCGTGCCACTGGCCGAGCGGGATGTGCTGACGCTGTTCTACCTGCACGACCTGGCCGTGGAGGAGTGTGCCGACATCCTCGCCGTCCCCGTGGGAACGGTGAAGTCTCGCCTGCACCGAGCTCGCCGCATGGTGCGCGACCGACTCGCGCGGAAGGGGTACACATCGTGACCCGTCGCCCCCCGGACCACATCGATCGGCTGCTACGCGGGGTGTCGCTGCCCCGCCGAGTCGCCCAGCTCACCGTGGGCCTTGCCGGTGCCGCCGACGCCGCTCTCATCGCCGCGTTGTGGGCCACCGAGCCCACTGGACTGCCGGCCCGTACGCAAGCCGCCTTCGGCGTCCTCGTCCTGATCGGCCTTGGTTGGGCGAGCTGGGCGGGCTGGGCGCTGTCCCGCGGACCGATCTTCGCGCTGGACCGCGTTGTGGCCGGTTGGCTCAGCCTGCTCGCCAGCAGCATCACGGCGGTCGGCACCGTCACCATCGCCGCCGCCCGCGCCCATGTCGCCGGCATCATCGCCGGCGCCATCCTCGGCGCCGTCCTGACAGCTTGCGCCGGCACGGTCCTGACCAGGGCCCGCGCTCACCGGGCTCGGCTCATCCGTCAACGCGCACGACTCGAGCAGTCACCCACCACACCCGGGGAGCTGACATGACCCCCACGTCACCCTTCCGTAGACACTTGAGCAGGCGCCGGTACGGGCAGCATGATGATGTGCGGAGCCGGTGGCCGTTCATCGGCTGCTGGAGGGAACCGCCGTGGCCATCCAGGACCGTCTAACCCTTCGCAACCTGTACCTGTACCTGGTCTGCCTGATCACGCTGGTGATCTCCATTTTCGCGATGGTGAATGTCGTTCGCAGCGCGGTCGAACTGCTCTACCCCGATCCCGGGTACTACGGGTTCGAGGCGCCGGCCAAGGAACCCGGCCTCAGCGCGCAGGAACAGCGGCGCCGCGAGCAGGCGGCACGCGACTCGCAGCGACGTCAGGCCGTGCTCGGTCTGGTCGGCTCCGGCACGCTGCTGCTCATCGCCGGTCCCGTCTACGTCTACCACTGGCGCCGGGTGCAGACCGAGCGGCCGTCCCGGTCATCGCAGCCGGCGCAAGGACAATCCGTGCCGCCCCCATGACAGGCCATGGCCCGCCGTCACCGCGGACGCCGACCGATCGTGATCAGCGCCGTGTCCGTGCACCCGATCATGACTTCACCCAGGGGGCGCCGCGAGGCTGCGGTTTCGTTGAGGGACACGAGCGCTTCTCACGACGGAACATCACGTGTGCCTGACACGGCCTTCGACGGCCGTACGCGGAACCCGCTCCCCTGAGCCCGCTTCATTGAGCCTGCTCCACTGAGCCTGCTCCACTGAGCCTGCTCCACTGAGCCTGCTCCACTGAGCCTGCTCCACTGAGCCCGCTCCACTGAGCCCGCTCCACTGGGCGGAAGGCGGAGTGACGCCGCACCGTGGCCGGGCATAGACAGGTGCATGGCGCGGGAGTGCGTAATGCGGTCCCGCCGGCTGTCGATGTCGCCACCATGTCCGCATGCCACCTGACAAAGGTGCGAGCACATCGGGGAACTGTGCCCAATCGCGGTGCGATGGCGAGGTGTCCGGAAGGTGATGACGATGACTGATGAGGGTACGGCCCTGAGTCGTGAGGTCGCCGTGTTGGGTCCGGTTCCTCGCGACGCGATCGTCACCCACGCCGGCGAACGATTCGAGAAGTACGGATGCGTGTTGGACACGGCGGTGGCGCTCCTCGATCCGGGCGACCCGATCGCTCATGTCCGGCAGCGGGACGAGGATCCGATCAGGGAGATCCTGAGCGGCTACCGGACCATCGACACGTCTGATATCACCTCGTCGCAGGACCAGGTGGATGTCGTCGAGCTCCGCTACGTCGAGCACAACCGTCACGTCGAGCGGCAGACGAGCTTCATGGACCCGATCCTGCCGAGTGACGTCGGCAAGGTCCTCGACGCCGATCTGTTCGTCTGCGTCCCGATCACGGACTACAGGTTTCCGCGGTTGTAGACACCGATCAGGCGGCGCGAATCATTCTGGCGGTCAATCGCGTGGTGAATCCGCCGGACATCGCCGTCGGCGCCGAGACCGGGACCTGCCACACAGGGAGGTTGGTATGAGCACATCTGGTAGTCCGTATGGCGAACTGCCGCCGACGGGCGAGGCGGCCGTCGCGCTCGACGTCAAGGATCGGCACGAGCACCACTGGTTCGCCGAGCCGACGACGCCGGTCAGCTGGAAATACGTCACGGGTCTGGTCTTCGCGCAGTTCGTGTTCTTCGTCGCGTTGCTGGGCCCGGCGATCATCGGCATCGGGGTCAAGGTCCAGCAGATCGTTCCGGATGACCAAAAAACCTCGGCTCTGGGTACGGTGGCCGGTTTCGGCGCGCTGTTCGCCGTCATCGGCAACGTGCTGTTCGGCCGGTTCTCCGATCGCACCACCGCACGCTGGGGCCGGCGCCGTCCGTGGATCGTCGGTGGCACCATCGTCATGACCATCGCGTTCACCGTGATGGCCCTGGGCCAGACCGTCCCCATCGTCACCGCCGGTTGGTGCCTGGCCCAGCTCGGCGCCAACGCGACCCTGGCGCCGTTCATCGCCACGATCTCCGACCAGGTGCCGAAGTTCCAGCGCGGCAGTGTGTCCTCGCTGCTGGGCATCGCGCAGAACGTCGGCATCCTCGGCGGCACCTATGTTGCCCAGCTGTTCCAGAACCACATGGTGATCTTGTTCGTGGTGCCGTCCATCCTGGCGATCGGCGCGATGCTGCTGTTCGCGGTCATCCTGCCCGACCAGCACCTCAGAACCCGCCCGCCCAGGATGGACCTCTACGAGTGGGTCACCACCTTCTGGCTCAGCCCGCGCAAGTATCCCGACTTCGCGCTCGCCTGGTGGTCCCGGTTCCTGATCACTCTGGCCACGTTCATGTTCACCACCTTCCGGTTGTTCTTCCTGGAGGACGAGCTGGGTCTGGCCGAGAAGGACGCACCCGCCGCGGTGACCATCGGCGTGCTGGTCTACACGGTCGCGCTGGTCGCCTCCGGCTGGGTCGCCGGCAAGATCTCCGACCGTACGGGCCGCCGCAAGTTCCTCGTGGCCGGCTCCACCGTGCTGTTCGGGATCGGCATCGTCGCCCTGGCACACGTCACCACCGTCGGCCAGTTCTACCTGGTCGAGGCGCTGATGGGTGTCGCGTACGGAATCTATGTCGGTGTCGACCTGGCGCTGGTCGTGGACGTGCTGCCCAACCCGGACGACTCCGGCAAGGACCTCGGCGTGTTCAACATGGCCAACGCCCTGCCGCAGACCGTCGCCCCGGTGTTCGGCGCCACGCTGCTCGCCGTGTCCAGCGTCAACAACCAGAACTACGACCTGCTGCTCTACACCGCCGGGGTCGCGTCACTCATTGGTGCCCTGGTGGTGCTTCCGATCAAGAAGGTGCGGTGACTCGAATGCTCAACATCGACCGTCTCCTGACCGAACTCACCGTGGCTGAGAAGGCCTCACTGACCAGCGGTTCCGCGTTCTGGTTCACGGCACCGGTGGAGCGGCTGAACATTCCCAAGATCATGGTGTCGGATGGGCCGCACGGCCTGCGCGCCCAACCGGAGGACAGCGACCATCTCGGACTGGGTGGCTCGCTGCCGGCGACCTGTTTTCCGACCGCCTCGGCGGTCGCGTCGGCCTGGGACCCTGACCTGTTGCGTCGGATCGGCCAGGCGCTGGCAAGTGAGGCCCGGGCGTGCAACCTGTCGGTGATCCTCGGACCAGGCGTCAACATGAAACGGTCGCCGTTGTGCGGACGGAACTTCGAGTACTTCTCCGAGGACCCGTTCCTGGCCGGTGAGCTCGCCGTCGGCATCGTCGACGGCATCCAGTCCCGCGGTGTCGGCACCTCCGTGAAGCACTACGCCGCCAACAATCAGGAAACCGACCGGCTCCGGGTCGACGCCCAGATCGACGAACGCACCCTGCGAGAGATCTACCTGCCCGCGTTCGAACGTGTCGTCAAGGCCGCACAGCCGTGGACGGTGATGTGCGCCTACAACAAGGTCAACGGGCAGTCGGCGTCGGAGAACACCTGGCTGCTGACGACCGTGCTGCGGGAGGAGTTCGGGTTCCAGGGACTCATCGTCTCGGACTGGGGCGCGGTCTACCACCGGGTACCCGCGCTACTGGCCGGGCTGGACCTGGAAATGCCCCCGGCCCTGGGCCGAAGCCCGGAGGCGGTGGCCGCCGCGGTGGAGGCCGGCGAGGTGCCGATCGAGGTGCTCGACGCCCGGGTACGCACAGTCCTGGAGCTGGTCGCGAAGGGCATGCCCGTACTGGACCTGGACGAGTCGTTCGACCAGGACGCCCACCATGCCCTGGCTCGCGAGGCGGCCGCCGCGTCCGTCGTGTTGCTGAAGAACGACGGCCTGCTGCCGTTGGCGGCCGACGCCAGGATCGCCGTCGTCGGCGAGTTCGCCCGCACCCCCCGATTCCAGGGTGCCGGATCGTCCCAGGTGAATCCGACCCGCGTCGACGTGCTGCTCGATGAGTTGCGCGCGGTCTACGGCGAGGTCCCGTTCGCAGCCGGATACGGCATCGGCGAGACCGGGAACGATGCGGCCCTGCTGGCCGAGGCGGAGCAGGTGGCGGGTTCGGCCGACGTCGTGGTCGTGGTGATCGGTCTGCCCGGGGCCGACGAGTCCGAGGGCTTCGACCGTACGCACATGAACCTGCCGGCGAACCAGCTGGCCGCCCTCGCAGCGGTGGCGGCGGTCAACCCGCACGTCGTGGTGGTGCTGGTCAACGGCTCGACGGTGGTTCTCGGCGAGGTCACGCCGCACGCCAATGCGTTGGTCGAGGCCTGGCTCGGCGGTCAGGCCGCGGGCGGCGCGATCGCCGATGTGCTGACCGGGACGGTCAATCCGTCGGGCCGACTGGCCGAGACCTTCCCGCACCGCCTGGAGGACAACTCGTCCTACCTGAACTTCCCCGGCGACGAACAGGTGGTGCGCTACGGGGAGGGCCTGTTCATCGGCTACCGCGGGTACGACAAGTGCCACCAGGACGTCGCCTACCCGTTCGGCTTCGGGCTGTCCTACACCAGCTTCGCGCTGTCAGACCTGAACGTGACCACGCGCGGTACGGTCGCCGAGGGCACCCTGGCAGCCACCGTCACGGTGACCGTCACGAACACCGGCGCGGTCGGCGGCGCCGAGGTGGTGCAGGTCTACGTCCAGGATGTGGAATCCAGCGTGGCCCGCCCGGTCCGGGAACTGAAGGGTTTCACCAAGGTTTCGGTGGCCGCCGGGGCGTCGGAGCAGGTGACGATCGAGCTGGATCAGCGGGCCTTCGCGTTCTGGTCGAACCGGCACCACGGCTGGGCGGTCGAGGCGGGCGAGTTCGTGATCGCGGTCGGCGCCAACTCCCGCGATCTCCCGCTGACCGAGACCGTCATGGTCGACGCGCCCGCCCTGGCCGCCCCGCTGACCCGCGACTCCACCCTGCAGGAATGGATGAGCGACCCGATCGGCCGGCAACTGATCGAACGTGAGGTGGCGAACGGGCAGCCGGCCGCGATGCTGAAGGAAGAGATGATCGATGTGATCGGAACGATGCCGATGAGCACGCTGGCCAACTTCGGCGGCATGAGCCTCGACCACGACACTCTCGACCGGCTGACCGACGAGTGGCACAAGCACGCCGACGTCATGTGAGTCGCCAGGGGATGTCAGAGGAACGTATCGCCGACGTCCAGGTCGACGAGGAACCCGCGGGCCTGCCACTGCTCTGCGGGCAGCCGGTCGCGGAACATCTGGAAATACTGCTCGGGGCTGAGGATCTGCATGGTGCCGGGCTCGGGTTCCCAGTCGGGCGGCGTCGGCTCGACGAGGGAAGGGTCATCCTGCAGGCGTTCGGGTGAGGCGTCGGGTACGTCGGTCAGGCGCGGGTGCCCGGGGCGGCGGATCCACCCATCGGTGCCGCGGTCATGCAGGTCATGCACGACCCGAACCCGCCGGACGACGCCCACCGTGACGGGCAGCTGGCCGATGAGCCCCAGGTACGCGTCGAAGCCCAGGCACCCGTCGAGCGTGACGTCCCCGGCCCGATGGTCGCCCTCCCGGACCGCGATCAGACCGCTCGACGTGATGAGTTGCGCCCACGGCTGCCCGTGGTGATCAATCAACGTGCTGGCCTGCACGGCCCTCCGGTGAAGCACCAGATCGCCGGGCAGATCCGGGTTGTCGAGCCACCGTAGGCGGGTCGACACCCGCTCACCTCGTGACCATGTGGTGTCGCGCGGATGGGTGGTGATGAGGACCGGCCAGAGCATCGCTCCATCGTGTCATTCACCCTGATGCCGCCGCGCGACGCCGCCCCTGCTCATGGATCAGCCGGCGGACGATCGCCGCGATCGGCAGCTGGATGGGCTCGTCACGTGGACCCTCGGGTTTGTCGACGGGGCGCCGTAGCGATACCGAACGGCGACGGCCGTTTCGCCGTCCACGCCTGCAGGAACGGATCGATCAACGCCCACTGCCGGTCGGACAGATCACTCGGATGCCCGGCACGCTCACCCATGACCGGCAGCTACGCGGCGCGGGCGTGCCGCACCAGCCAAGCCCGCTACATCACATCATCGAACGATGACGAGCCGGCAGGAACCGGGTAACCACGTCACCATCGGCGAAAGCGGCAAGAGCGCGCACTGAGGATATAGCGAGCTGGAGGGCTTGCCGTAAGACCCGGGTCGCGCTGCAGAATCGTCGGGCCGGACCAAGAACGGACGAAGACACGCGCCGCGCCGCCCGACTGGGCCGAGCGGCCGGCCGACTTGTCACGGGAAGGCAACGGAAGATGAGGACGTGCCCGACACCAGGTTCGACCGAGCCGGAGGCGCCGGTCATTCGACCGGCCAGTGCAGGGCGACGGAGCACGGCCGCCCCGGAGGTATCGCGATGATCGAGCAGTACGTGTTGGGTCTCCAGGAGATTGACGAGATGCAGGTCGCGGTCGTCGGCGGCAAGGGCGCGCACCTGGGGGCGCTGTCGCGGGTCGACGGCGTCCGCGTGCCGCCCGGCTTCTGCGTGACGACGGACGCCTTCCGACGGATCATGGCGGAAGCGCCGTCGATCGACGGTCTACTTGATCAGCTGTCGCACCCGAACCCGGACGACCGGGAGGAGATCCGCACGCTCAGCGCGGAGATCCGCCGAAGGATCGAAGGGATCGCCATTCCGGGTGATCTCGCGGCGACGATCACTCGGGCTCTCGCCCAGCTCGGCGAGCAGGCCGCCCACGCCGTCCGGTCCAGCGCGACGGCAGAGGACCTGCCGACGGCCTCCTTCGCCGGCCAGCAGGACACGTACCTGAACATCGTGGGGCCGGCGGCGATCCTCCAGCACGTCAGCCGGTGCTGGGCGTCGCTGTTCACCGAGCGGGCCGTGACCTACCGTCAGCGCAACGGCATCGACCACCGTACGGTCCACATGGCCGTGGTCGTGCAGCAGATGGTCTTCCCGCATGCGGCCGGCATCCTGTTCACGGCCGACCCCATCACGTCCAACCGGAAGGTCGCCTCCGTGGAGGCCAGCTTCGGCCTCGGCGAGGCCCTGGTCTCCGGCCTGGTGAACCCGGACGTCTTCACGGTGCGCGACGGTGAGGTCGTCGCCAAGGCCATCGCCGCCAAGCGGCGTGCGGTTCACGCCTCGCCGGCCGGCGGGACGCAGGAACAGGTGATCGACCCGCAGCGGCAGGAGCAGCCGGCGCTGACGGATGCGCAGGTCGTGCGGCTCGTCCAGCTCGGGCGGCGGATCGAAGCACACTTCGGCCGCCCCCAGGACATCGAATGGTGCCTGGTCGACGACGGCTTCCAGATCGTCCAGAGCCGGCCGATCACCACACTGTTCCCCATCCCCGAGTCCCGCGACGGGGAGAACCACGTCTATCTCTCGGTCGGCCATCAGCAGATGATGACCGATCCCATGAAGCCCCTCGGACTGTCCTTCTGGCAGATGACGACCCCCGCGCCCATGGCCGAGGCCGGCGGCCGCCTGTTCGTCGACGCCACCCAAAGGCTGGCCTCGCCGACGAGCCGCGCCGGCCTCCTGGAGCTCATGGAGAAATCCGATCCGCTGACCGGGGACGCGCTGAAGACCGTCCTCGAACGCGACGGCTTCATCCGGCCGCTGCCTGACGAGGATCCCCCCGGGCCACTGTTCGGCGGTACGCCAGCCCCGATCGAGACCGATCCGGCCGTCGTCACCGAGCTGATCGGGCGCAGCGAGGCATCCGTCGCCGCCGCGAAACGCGACATCCGGACGAAGTCCGGAGAGGCGCTGCTCGACTTCATCCGGGCGGACCTCCAGGAGCTGAGGCGGATCCTGTTCGATCCGCGGAGCCATCAGGTGTTCATGTCGGCGATGGAGGCCACGTGGTGGCTCAACGAGCGACTGGAGGCGTGGCTGGGCGAGAAGAACGCGGCGGACACGCTCACGCAGTCCGTGCCCCACAACGTCACGTCGGAGATGGGACTGGCGCTGCTCGACGTCGCCGACGTGATCCGTCAACATCCGGACGTGGTGGCGTTCCTGCAGCACGCCGGGGACGAGGCCTTCCTGGACGAGCTGCCCAGGCTCGCGGGCGGGCGGGAAGCGCGAGACGCCATCGAAGCCTGGCTCGACACGTACGGCATGCGCTGCGTCGGCGAGATCGACATCACGCGGCCGCGTTGGAGCGAACGCCCCTCCACGCTCGTGCCCATGATCCTCGGCAATATCAAGAACTTCGATCCGGGAGCCGGCGAGCGGCGCTTCGAACAAGGGCGGCAGGAGGCCAGGAAGAGGGAGCAGGAGCTGCTGGAACGCCTGCGGGCCCTGCCGGACGGGGAGCGCAAGGCCGAAGAGACGAAGCGGATGATCGACCGGGTCCGGACCTTCATCGGGTATCGGGAGTATCCGAAGTACGGCATGGTCAGCCGCTACTTCGTGTACAAGCAGGCCTTGTTGGCAGAAGCCGAGCGCCTCGTGCAGGCCCACGTCCTTCGTGAGAAGGAGGACATCTTCTTCCTCACGTTCCAGGAGCTCCACGACGTCGTGCGCAGCAACCGCGTGGATGACCAGCTCATCGACCGGCGCAAGGACGCGTTCCGGTCGTATCAGGCGCTCACGCCGCCCCGGGTGCTCACCTCCGACGGCGAGGCCGTCGCCGGGGCGTACCGGCGCGACGACGTGCCGACCGGCGCGCTGGTCGGCCTACCGGTCTCCGCCGGGACGATCGAAGGGCGGGCCCGCGTCATCCAGGACATGGCGCAGGCCGATCTCGAACCGGGCGACATCCTCGTGACAGCCCACACGGACCCCAGCTGGACGCCCCTCTTCGTCGCCATCGCAGGCTTGGTGACGGAGGTCGGAGGACTGATGACACACGGCGCGGTGATCGCACGGGAGTACGGCCTGCCGGCCGTCGTCGGTGTGGTGGACGCCACCCGGCTGATCCCCGATGGGCAGCGGATCCGCGTGCACGGAACCGGCGGGTACGTCGAGATTCTGCCTTGACTGATCGTCCTGCCGCACGACTGACGATCGTTGTCACCTGCCCACCCGAACAGCGCCCAACGCCGACGGAATAGACCTGGGCGAACGCTTGACCCTGGACCGTGGTCCAAGGTTTACCGTCGGTGTCATGGAAGCCACGACCACCGCGCGAGGGTTACGGGTCGCCGAGCTGGCCGACGCCGTCGGAGTCGCGCCGGACACGGTGCGTTACTACGAGAAGGCCGGGCTCCTTCCCGCGCCCGCGCGTACCCCGGCCGGATACCGCGCCTACGACACCGGGGCGGTCGAGCGGTTGCAGTTCATCCAGGGCGCGCAACGCCTCGGGTTGAAGCTGCGCGACATCCGTGACCTGCTGGCCATCCGCGATACAGGGGTGTGTCCGTGCGAGCCTGCCGAGCAGCTGCTGCGCCGCCGGCTGGCTGAGCTCGACGCGGAGATGGCGCGGCTGGCCGCCCTGCGCGAGCAGATGGTCGCGATGGTCGAGGCGCTACCCGCGGCGGCCTGCCCGCCGCCCGTCCCGGGCACCTGGTGCCCACCCACCGAGGGGAGGTGACCACCATGCTCAACGTGACCCTGTCGTACGACTACGACCCGGAATGCACCGACCCGACTTGCCGCTGCGGCTGCTGAGACGCCACCGTCGGAGTGTCTGTCGCGACGCGCCCGGCCGAACGTCTCGGCCGGGCCGTCCGTCATCTGCGGCACGACACCAGCCTCAGAAGGCCATAGCGCGTCCCCCTGTAGTTCCGCATTTCCGGCATGAACTCCCAGCAGGTACGACATCGCACGTTCGCATATCTGAGACGGCAGCTGACGAAGGTCCTGCCGGGAGGCAGGGCACGACGGGTTCGCCCGGGGCCGTTCCCGAGACTTCGAAGGCCTCCTCGCCGAAGGCCTGTGTCGCTCTAAGGCGAACATCTCGGCTGCCGATAGGAGGGGCAGGGGACAGCCGGGTCATCGGGAGGCGAGCGTGCATGGCGTTTCTTCGTCGTCTGCCCCGAAACCACTGTCGGTACGGAAACCCTCGTCGGACGCCGGGTTCACGCTCGTCGAGGTTGTGGTCGCGACAACCCTGATCGCTGTTGTCATGACCGCGTTGACCTCGTTCTTCATCTCGACCCTGCAGGTCACCAACCTCCAGGGCAACCAGCAGACAGCCGCCCAGCTGGCCACGGACGGTGTCGAAATGGCTCGTGCCCTGCCCGGCACCACGCTGCTGGGCAACCCGCCGAGCGATCCGACGCCACTGGAACGTCATGGCGTCCTGTTCGGCAGGACCTGGTCGGTGAGTGCCTGCTGGCAGCCGCTCGCGGGCGGGAACTGCGGCGCCCAGGTGGCCGGCTACGTGCCGTTCCTGCGGGTAGTCGTCACGGTGTCGTGGCCGGATCGGCGCTGCGTGGGCGCGACCTGCTCCTACATGACATCGACGCTGGTCAGCGCGGCAGCCGGTGAACCGGTCTTCGCGCCATGATGACGTCACATCCCAGGTCGCCGCGCAACGGTCCGGTGCCGGGTGCCGCCGTACGGGGGCCCGACGGCCGCTGTGTCCGCGGCGGTGACGACAGCGGACTCACGTTGATCGAGGTAATGGTCGCCATGACCATCATGTCGGTGTTCATGGGTCTGTTCACCACCGGCGTCCTTCAGGTGTTTCGCTCCGCGAACAGCAGCGAGGCGCTGTCCGCTGCCCAATCGCAGATCCACATGGCCTTCCAGCGCCTGGACACCGAGATCCGGTACGCATCCGGCATCAGCGTTCAGGGCCAGGTGGGCCAGGACTGGTACGTCGAGTACTTGAGCACGTTCACCGGCACCCCGGTCTGCACGCAGTTGCGATCGACCGAGACCGGGCTGTTTCAGCACCGCCGGTGGGATGAGGGCGCGACGCCACCGCCATTCGTCCAGCTGGCCTCCGGGGTCAGCGGCACCAACCCGTTCACGCGCTACCCGGTCCTGGCCGGCCCCGGGGTGAAATTCCAGCGCCTGGCGGTAAGTCTGTCGGCCACCGGCGGCCCGGCCGGCCGGCCGCGGGAGATCGACATCATGTTCACGGCGATGAACACATCGCCCGCCACCTCGAGCGACACGACGTGCACTGAAGGGCGGCCCACGTCGTGACCGCAGGTCTCCCCCGCAGGCCGAGGCAGGGCGACGACTCCGGATCGTTGACGATGGCCATGCTCCTGACACTCGTCGGCGTCGCGTTGAGCTCCCTGCTCCTGCCCACGGTCATCACCCAGATCGGTTCCACACGCCAGGAGCTCCAGCGCACACAGGCCCTGCACGCGGCCATGGCCGGGACTGACGTGGCGATCGGCCACATCCGCGCGGCCGTCGCGGCCGACGGCAGGACCGGCGATCTCACGAAACTGCCCCCATGCGAAGGGACGCTGAGCGGTGGCGTCGGCAGTAGCGCCGCGACCTATCAGGTCACCATTCACTACCTCACGGTGGATCCGCAGGGGAAGTCGGAACAATGGGCCACAGCGAACGCGATGTGCGGCAGCGGTACGCCCACCAGCACACCCGCGTACGCGTTGGTCATCGCCAAGGGGTACAGCCGGGGCCCGGCAGAGCCCGGGGCGAACCGTACGATGCGGGCCACCTATGCGTTCCGTACGACGAACTCGCCCCCGCCCGGCGGGCTCATCCACATCTTCAAGTCGGGTTTCTGGGCGTTCGACCTGTGCCTGGACGCGGGTCCGTCCCCGTGGGCCGCGAACAGGAGTCTGACCATGCAGCGTTGCGCGGCCGGCAGTCCCCAGCAGACCTTCGCCTACAACCGTGACCTCACCCTTCAACTCGTCTCCTCCAAGACGACGGTCCTTCCCGGCGGCCTGTGCCTAGACGCCGGCGCCGTCCATGCGGTGAACAACCCTGTACGGCTGCAGAACTGCGTGGCACCAGCTCCGGCCGGGCACAAGTGGAGCCTCAACGGCAGCTCCAACTTCGAGGGCACTACGGACGGGACGGCACCGGACGGCTACTGCTTCAACGTCCAGTTCCCGGGCTGGCCGGGTAGTCCGGTGGTGCTCGGCGATGACGACAACGGCACCTGCTCCGGGCCCCCCGACAACAGGCAGTCGTTCTCACCCGACGCACGCGCCGGTGCCGGCATGGCCAATCCCCCGAACACCACGGGACAACTCGTGAACTTCGAGCAGTTCGGCCGCTGCCTGGATATTCCCGGCGGCCGTGTCAACAACGGGTTCCTGATCGCATGGCCCTGTAAGCAGTCACCCGACGGGTCCTACGTCGGCTGGAACCAGGTCTGGGTCATGCCGGTGCCCTCCTATGACACCGCCACCTGCGGTGCGCAGGCCGTCCCCTGCGGGAAGGGGACCATCACCGTCGTCGCTCCGGCGGGCAAGACCACCCCGGTCGGCACCTATTGCCTGCAGAGCCCGGGTTCCACAGCCCCGGGTCTCTACGTCAGCGCGATCGACATGTGTCCGGCCGGCGCGCCGCCGGCGAAGATGACCTGGACCGTCTACGGGGAAACCTACGACCCCGACACCCGATACCACATCGTGGATTACCGGGGGTTCTGCCTGGCCCCGAGCACGACCGACCTGTTCACAGTCGGCACGAATGTCGGCAAGATCGTCATGGTCCCCTGCGCCGAGTCCCCGCTGCAGATGTGGAACGCCCCGGCGAACGCCGCGGACCCGCTACCGCTGAAGGATGTCAGCGAACAGTAGCTGTGGCGGAGCCCCGAACTGATCCATCTCACGTGGGGATCATTCATCAGTGGGTGCAGGGGGCCGCAGGTGATACCAGCGATCATGCCGACCTGGGGGCGCACCCCGCGGAGCCGGCCGACGTGATCGTCCGGGGTTCGTACGCGGCTGTGTCGTGGCAGCTGCCGGATCTCCGCAGGTGCGCCCAGTTCCAGGCGCCAGAGGTGCCCGTCACCGTTCAGAAGCAGGGCCCGGCCGTCGGGCGTCCAATTCGGCGCCTCCAGCAGGACCGTGTCATCGGTGTAGGCGAGGTGAGCGGGTCCGCCGTCGACGTCGCCGATCCACCCTCGGGTCCACTGGCCCGGCCGGAGTTGCCGGCCCCGTCCCAGCGGCCACTGAGGGCTGGCCGTCATCGGTTCTCCCCATTCTGCTGTACCGGCGGCGGGGCGCAGTGCGGCCGGCCCGAGGCGGTGGTCGTCCGCTGATGCCATCCCGGAGACGGCGAGCACGCGGCCACGGTGGCGGCGACCTCGTGCCGTCCATGGCACGGGGCCGGTCAACCGGCGGGTTCCGCTGGGTTAGCGTTGCTTCTCGTGCGAGGCCACCGGGACTGAGGTGGGAGCGCAGCGGCGTGAGGGAGGAACGGTATGGCGGTCGCCGGGCCGATGAC
>CBIHNN010000018.1:0-71188 GCA_966211315.1 uncultured Micromonosporaceae bacterium
ATGGGGGGGGTCCCATTCGGGGCGGGGGGGCCCGCCCCCCCCCCCCACCCCCCCCCCCCCCCCGGGGGCGCGCCCCCCGGGCCCCCCCGCCCCGGGGCCCAGGGTTTACGGGACTAACACCATTCGCCGACAGGTTCGTCGGGTTCTCGTATTCGCACCGGCCGTCGACGACGGCGTCGGGCGCGAGGATCGCGTATGCGTGACCGAAGACCACCTCTCGTTCGATGGATGCAGCGGCGACCGCCCAGCCCGAAAACTGGCTGGATGCGGGCGATCCGAAACGGTGTACGGCCCTCCCTTTCCTCTGCGTTCTCACATGCCATGTACCTCGTGGTACCTCGTGCCGCCCGCCGGTGCGAGGGGCCCCACGCAAACGTCATGGCCCCGCGCACGTGTCACGGACTCGTTCTCAGCTGGAGCCCCGAACCGTTCGTCGGCCCCAGCTGCTGGTGCTGGTGTTGCGCTACTGCTGGTGTTGCGCTACTGCTGGTGTTGCGGCCGGGCCGTGGATCGATTTCTGGCCCCGCTCCTTCGCCCTCGGTCGGGGCGGTCCGTCGGCGTCGTTATTGTTCCGTTCTCGACCCCAGGAACATCAGCCGCTGCTGCTGAGGATGTCTAGCACCGTGGTCATAGATTTTCTGGTTGATCTCGCGTAGGCCAGGCGTGTACTGCGGGACGCCAGGGGCGAAAGCGAGTGGTTTACTTTGGTTCGCATGCAGTGGAGCAGTTTCAGCGGCGAGCACGTCGAGGCCCTCGCGCAGGCGACAGGCTTCCCGGAGGAGCCCCGCGAACGGGACTGCCCCGCCTGTGGCGAGCGGTCCGTGCGGGCGTACCTGTCGGTTCCGGCGCAGGCCCGGCGCCCCACGCTGGTGACCTACGTCTGGTGTGCCGGGTGCCGTCGCTTCGTCGGCACCCGGGCGGCGTGCCCGGACGGTCTGACCTTCACCGATCCGCTCGCCGAGCTGAACGTCGCCCAGCGCCGCGACATCGAGTGCACCGTGGTCGGTTTCCTCGGGCATCTCGACCGGCTCTGGGACGAGGGCCTCCTCCCGCAGCGGTTCCGATAGAGGCCGCGGATTGCGGCCACGGCCGCGACGGATCCGGAAAGGCCAGTCTGTTGGCGCTGATCGCGGGCCGCCGACGCCGGGCCGTTGAACCTCGGCGGAGCCGGCCCGTTCGAGAACTCAGCGTCATCGAGGCGAGAATGCCGCCCCTGCCGATCCCGGCGGCGGCGTCGGGCCGTCCGGTGAGGACGAGTCCCTGCCGCTCGTCGGTGGTGATCGCCGAGACCAGGATGTCTGACGGGGCGTTCATCTCGTCCTTGAGCCAGTGGCCGCCCCTCGGGGGTGGGCCATGGTGGCGAGCCGCCCGGGACCGGGTCAACTGATCTCGTAGAGTGATGCCCTCATCGGCTTTCCGTTCCGACCGGGCAGTGGCCGATTGCACGTCCTCGTAACATGGGCCGCGCAGAGTAGGGTCACGTCCGGTGAACATGAGAGCAGGCGCCGCTGACCGCTGCGCACGCTGGGCAAACACTGCGCCGAAGCAGGCGGCCTAGCGATCACACGGCCGAGGGAGAGTTCCCGGCGGCCGCGGAGGAGAGACGGGCAATGACAACCCCCCGCAAAACACGCGTCGCGGTCGTCTTCGGCGGCCGGAGCAGCGAACACGCGATCTCGTGCGTCAGCGCGGGCAGCATCCTCGCCGCCCTCGACCCGGACGAGTACGAGGTCGTCCCGATCGGCATCACGCGCGCCGGCCGCTGGGTCCTGAGCGCCGGTGATCCGGCGGACCTCGTCATCGCCGACCGGGAGCTGCCCGAGGTCGCCGACGGGCCCGCCGTCGTGCTGCCCGCCGACCCGACCGCCAACGGTCCGCGGCTGTTGGACACCGCCCAGCCGCTCGGCACGTTCGACGTGGTGTTCCCCGCCCTGCACGGCGCGTACGGCGAGGACGGCACCATTCAGGGCCTGCTGGAGCTCGCCGGGGTGCCGTACGTCGGGGCGAGCGTGTTCGCGTCGGCCGCGGCGATGGACAAGGAGTTCACCAAGAAGCTCGCTGCCGCCGACGGCATCCCGGTCGGCGACTACGTGGTGCTGCGCTCCGGCATGTCACTCACCGAGGCCGACAAGCAACGTCTGGGCCTGCCCGTCTTCGTGAAGCCGTCCCGGGCCGGTTCGTCGCACGGGATCTCCCGGGTCACCGACTGGGCGGACCTGGAGGCGGCTGTCGCGTACGCCCGGCGGATCGACCCGAAGGTGCTCGTCGAGGCGGCGATGGTGGGCCGGGAGATCGAGTGCGGGGTGCTGGAGGGTGAGGCCGGCGGCGCTCCTGAGGCGTCCGTGCTCGCCGAGGTCGAACTGATCTCCGACGCCCACGACTTCTACGACTTCGAGGCGAAGTACCTCGGCGAGGCATCTCGGTGCACGATTCCCGCGCCGCTGTCCGACGCGGTCACCCGCAAGGTCCAGGAGTACGCCTGCCGGACGTTCACCGCGCTCGACTGCGCCGGCCTGGCCCGCGTCGACTTCTTCGTCACCGACGCCGGAGAGGTCTTCCTCAATGAGATCAACACGATGCCGGGCTTCACGCCACGCTCGATGTTCCCGCAGATGTGGTCCGCCACCGGCCTCGAATACCCGAAGGTGGTCGACCGGCTCATCCGCACCGCCCTGAACCGCGGCGCGGGACTGCACTAGTTTCTGCAACCGGCGGGCGCGGCGGTCGATGACGGTACGGTCTGCACGATGGTGTCCGAGAACTCGAACGCCCACTCCCCGGCGCCGGCGTACGCCGCCGGCACGGTGACGACGACCGGCACCTCGCGGCCCGCGGCTGTGAACGCGGCACGCTCGTCCGGCAGGACGGCGCTGTGCCAGCACACGCCGTCGGTCAGCGTCAGCTCGTCGGTGGGCCCGATCGAGGGCGCCGGACCGCCGCAGGTCACCGTGATGGCCGGGTCACCGTACGCGGCGTTCTGCTCGGGTCCCTCGGTCACCGGGCGGCGGGCGAGGTCGCGCAGCTGGTCCGGCAGCTGGGACGTCAGGGCGAGGCACACCACGGCGGCGCGCTCGTCGAGTTTCGGCGCCGGAACGCTCACGGCGTCGGTCGACTGGATCCGCGACGGCGCCGGGGCGGGTGCCGCCGTCGGCGTACCGCCCACCGAATTGATCATCAAGAATCCGGCGAGCACCGCGACCGGCACCGCGACAGCCGTGGCGATGAGGGCGGCGGAACGGGTCGTCGGCATGCCAGAGGTGTACCAGAGGTCAGAGATGAACCACGGAGCAGGTCAGGGTCCGAGTGATACCCGGCACGTGCTGAACCCGGCTCACGACGAGGTCGCCCAGTTCGTCGACGGTGTGCGCCTGGGTCAGGACCATCACGTCGTACGGGCCGGTCACGGGGTCCACGCGGACGACCCCCGTAATTTCCCCGATCGCAGCGGCCACGTCACGTGCCTTTCCGACCTCGGTCTGGATGAGGATGTACGCCTGAACCACGTGCCGTCTCCTGTCCGCCGCTGCAGCCGGCCCGAACGTGAAACTACCGCACTCGACACGGAAGGTCGGCCGATGACCGAACAGACAACGGCATGAGCGTCGCGCAGACCGGCGAGTTCGGGCTGATCTCCCGGGTCGTCTCGCGTCTTGAGATCGGACCGACGTGTCTGTTGGGGCCCGGCGACGACGCCGCGGTGGTGGTCGCCCCGGACAGCCGGGTGGTCGCGAGCACCGACGTCCTCGTTGAGGGACGGCACTTCCGCCGCGACTGGTCCAGCGGCGTCGACGTGGGCCACCGCGCCGCCGCGGCGAACCTCGCCGACATCGCGGCGATGGGCGCCACCCCGACCGCGCTGCTGGTCGCACTGTGCGCCCCGCCGGACATGGACGCCGCCTGGGCCGAGGACCTCGCCGACGGCCTGTCCGCCGAGGCCGCGAAGCTCGGAGCGAGCGTCGTCGGCGGCGACATGTCGGCCAGTCCGACGCTCACGGTCGCGGTCACCGCCCTCGGCGACCTGCGCGGGCTCACCCCGGTGGTACGCGGCGGGGCCAGCCCCGGCGACGTCGTGGCCCTCGCCGGCCGGGTCGGCTACGCGGCCGCCGGGTACACCGTGCTGTCCCGGGGCTTTCGTACACCGAAGCTGCTGGTCGAGGCGTACCGCCGCCCCGAGGTGCCGTACGCGGCCGGGCCGGCGGCGGCCCGCTTCGGTGCCACCTCGATGATCGACGTCTCGGACGGCCTCCTCGGCGACCTCGGGCACGTGGCGAAGGCGAGCCAGGTCGCGATCGACGTCGATACCAAGGCCTTCGACATCCCGGCGCAGATGCGGGACGCGGCGACCGCGCTCGGGGTGGACCCGTACGCCTGGGTGCTCGCGGGCGGCGATGACCACGCCCTCGCCGCGACGTTCCCGCCGCACGTGGGACTGCCGGCGACCTGGCGGCGGATCGGTGTGGTCCGGGCCGGTGCGGGTGTGACCGTGGACAGCCGCCCCTGGACCGGCCGCACCGGCTGGGATCACTTCCGGTAGAGATGACGGCGTGACCGGCCTCCACATCCGCGCCCTGCCGTTCGACCACCCCGACGCCGCGGCGCTGATCAGCGCGACCCTTGCCGACCTGTCCGCCCGCTACGGCGGTACCGGGGACGACACCCCGGTCGCCGCCGCCGAGTTCGTGCCGCCGGCCGGCGAGTTTCTGATCGCCTACCTCGACGGCGTTCCGGCGGGATGCGGCGGCTGGCGGCGGCACGGGGCGGACGCCGAGCTCAAGCGCATGTTCACGGCGCCCGCCGCCCGCCGCCGCGGGGTGGCCCGGCAGATCCTCGCCGCCGTCGAGGACTCGGCGCGCCTCGCCGGGGCGCAGCGGCTGATCCTCGAGTGCGGCGACAGACAGCCCGAAGCCATTGCCCTCTACACGGGCGCCGGCTACGAGCGGATTCGCGATTTCGGGTACTACAGGGACCACCGGGGCGTGCTGTCGTTCGCCCGGAAGCTTTGACATCCTCTCCGCCCTGAAGGACGGAGATTCCCTCCACGCTGCGCGTGGAACACATGCGCAAGGTCCGAGCGGGTTCTCGCCTCACCGCAGTCCGCCGAGGCAAGCCCCGGTCTTACGTCCACTCCACGAGCGTTGAACGTCTCCGCAAGCCCTGCGGCGACAACCAGGCTGTGTCCGTCCTGGCACTTCGGGGCTTCCGGCGAGCACCGGTACTCCGGCCCTTCGTCCCGCACTCCGGTCACCGTACCAGGAGCTGTCGCGCCTAGGTCAACGGCACTGCTCGGGCCTTGGCGGCCCTCCCGGCGCGGGCCTTCACCCCCGGCCTGAAGGCCGGAGCACTGGCCCGCATCCCGGTAGCCGCGCTCGCGATTCAGGAACTCCGGCAGCGCGGGGGCCGCAACACACGAAGCCGCCGCGTCAACGACGCGGCGGCTTCGTCAGCACATAGCGATCAGGCGCGGGTGACCTTGCCGGCCTTGATGCACGAGGTGCAGACCTTCAGCTTCTTGGTGGTACCGCCACCGGCGGGGGTGCGCACCGACTGGATGTTCGGGTTCCAGCGACGGTTCGTCCGCCGGTGCGAGTGGGACACGTTGTGGCCGAAGCCCGGCCCCTTGCCGCAGACGTCGCACACGCTTGCCACGGGATACTCCTGGGTTTGTTGGTAACTGAAGTCGCCGACAGACCGAGCCCGGGCAACCGGGCCAGAGTACCCGATGTCGCGGTGGGCCCGCGAATCGGGCGGGTGGCCGCCCAGGCGCCCAGCGATTGTCAGGGGCGGTTAGTACGCTCTGCGATGTGCCGGACACTGTCGACGCAACGTCCAACGCCGCCCCGGCGAACATCGCCCTGGACGCCGCGTTCGACGCTACCGCGGTCCGTCGCTGGTGCGATGCCGCCCTGGTGGGTTTGCGGGCGCACCAGCACGAGATCGACCAACTCAACGTCTACCCTGTCCCCGACGGTGACACAGGCACGAACCTGGCGCTCACGATGGGCTCTGCGCGGGCCGCGCTGGCCGGCGACGACAGCGGCGCGGGGGAGTCGGTCGGCGGCGTACTGCGGCTGATCGCCCGGGGAGCCTTGCTCGGGGCGCGCGGCAACTCGGGTGTCATCGTGGCGCAGATCCTGCGCGGGCTCGCCGACGGGCTCCCCGGCGACGGGCCGTTCGGCGGCAAGGACCTGGCCGCCGCGCTGCGTACGGCCACCGAGGCGGCGTACGCGGCGGTGGCCGAGCCGGTCGAGGGGACCATCCTGTCGGTGGTCGCTGCGGCGGCCGAGGCCGCCGCCGGGTACGGCTCGGACGACCCGGTGACGGGGGCCGGGGCGGCTGCGGCAGCCGCGGCGACCGCTCTGGCGCGTACCCCCTCGCAACTGCCCGCGCTCGCGGCCGCCGGGGTGGTCGACGCCGGTGGACGGGGATTGTGCGTCCTGTTGGACGCGCTGGTCGAGGCTCTGGCCGGCGCGCCCGTGGAGCCCGCGGGCTCCATCGTGACGCCGTCCGCGCTGGTCCGGCATGCCGAGTCGTCCACCTACGGCTACGAGGTGCAGTACCTGCTCGAGGCGGATGCCGCCGCGGTCGAGACCCTCAAGGCCGAGCTGGGCACGCTCGGCGACTCACTCGTCGTGGTGGGCGACCCGCCCACATGGAACGTGCACGTGCACGTCGACGACGTCGGCCGCGCGATCGAGGCCGGCGTCGAGGCGGGGCGCCCGTACCGGATATCGGTGACGCGCTTTGCCGACCAGGCCGCGCGACCCCGGCTCGATGAGCACCGGCGGGCCGTGGTCGTCGTCGCCGACGGTGACGGCCTGGCCAAGCTGTTCGCGGCGGAGGGCGCGGCCGTCGTCGGCGCCAACCCTTCGATCGCCGAGATCCTGGCCGTGATCCGGGCCACCGGCGCGGCGCGCGTCGTCCTGCTGCCCGATGACCGCAACCGCCACGCGGTCGCCACATCCGCCGCGCGCGAGGCCGCGACAGTGGGGGTACGCGTCAGTGTGGTCCCCACGAGATCCCCGGTGCAGGCCCTGGCGGCGCTGGCCGTGCGCGACGCCGACCGGGCGTTCTCCGAGGACGTGATCGCGATGGCCGAGGCCGCCGGCGCCTGCCGGTACGGAGAGGTCGGCCTCGCCACCCGCGAGGCCCTGACCGTGGCGGGCCGCTGCCGTCCGGGTGATGTCCTCGGGCTGGTCGAGGGCGAGGTGCACCTGATCGGCGCCGACCTGCTCGATGTCGGGCGCGACCTGCTCGACCGGATGCTCGGTGGCGGCGGTGAACTCGTCACCCTGCTGATCGGCGCGGACGTGCCGCCCGGATTCGACGCGGACCTGCGGGCACATGTGGCGCAGAACTGGCCGTTCGCCGAGGTGAACAGCTTTCCCGGGGGACAGCCCCGGTTCCCGCTGCTGGTGGGTGTGGAGTGACGGAGACACCGGCGCTGCCGGCCACAGTGGACACACCCCTGACGACGTTGCTGGGGGGCAAGACCGCCAAGGCGCTGGGCAGCCATCTCGACCTGCACACCGCGGGCGACCTCGTCTATTACTTCCCCCGCCGGTACGAGGAGCGCGGGGCGGCCTCCGACATCCGTTCGCTGCAGGTCGGCGAGCAGGTCACGCTGATGGCCCGGGTCGAGCGTACGACCGTACGGCCGATGCGGGCCCGCAAGGGCACCATGTTGGAGATCACCGTCGGTGACGACTCCGGCGCGACACTGACCTGCACGTTCTTCAACCAGGCGTGGCGGGAGAAGGATCTCAAGACGGGCCGGTGGGGCCTGTTCGCGGGCAAGGTGACGGAGTTTCGCGGCAATCGGCAGCTCAACGGCCCCGAGTACATGCTGTTCGGCGCGGACGCCTCGGCGGCCAACGACGAGATCGAGGAGTTCGCCGGGGCGATGATCCCGGTCTACCCGGCCGCCGCGGCCGTGCCGACCTGGGTGATCGCCCGCTGCGTACGGGTCGTCCTGGACACCTTCCAGCCGCCGGCCGACCCGTTGCCGGGCTGGGTGCGGGCCAACCGGAAGCTCGTCGGGCTCGGCAAGGCGCTCACCGAGATCCACCGGCCCACCTCGCAGGAAGACCTGGCAAAGGCGAAACGCCGCCTCAAGTGGGACGAGGCGTTCGCCGTGCAGGTGACGCTCGCCCAGCGGCGTGCCCGGGCCGCGCTGTCGCCCGCTCTGGCCCGCCCCCGCCGCGCCGACGGGCTGCTGGCCGCGTTCGACAAGGTCATGCCGTTCGAACTGACCGAGGGGCAGGCCCGCGTCGGTGAGGAGATCGCCGGCGACCTCGGCGGCGCGCATCCGATGCACCGGCTGCTGCAGGGCGAGGTCGGCTCCGGCAAGACCCTCGTCGCGGTCCGCGCCATGCTCCAGGCCGTGGACGCCGGCGGCCAGGCCGCGCTGCTGGCCCCCACCGAGGTCCTCGCCACCCAGCACCACCGCGGCATCGCGTCGCTGCTCGGCCCGCTCGGCAGGGCGGGGGAACTCGACGGTGACCCCCATGGCACCCGGCTCGCCCTGCTCACCGGATCGCTGGGCGCCGCCGCCCGGCGCCGCGTCCTCTCCGAGGTGGCCGACGGCAGCGCCGGTATCGTCGTCGGCACCCACGCCCTGTTGTACGAGGGGGTCGACTTCCACGACCTCGGGCTCGTCGTCGTGGACGAGCAGCACCGGTTCGGCGTGGAGCAGCGGGACGCGCTGCGCGCCAAGGCCGGTCAGCCCCCACACGTCCTCGTCATGACCGCCACCCCGATCCCGCGTACCGTCGCCATGACCGTGTACGGCGACCTCGAAGTGTCCACACTGTCCCAGCTTCCGCGGGGACGGTCCCCGATCGCGTCCCACGTCGTACCCGCGGCGGAGAAGCCCGCGTACCTCGACCGTGCCTGGCACCGCATCCGCGAGGAGGTCGCAGCCGGCCACCAGGCGTACGTGGTCTGCCCGCGGATCGGTGCGGTGACGTCCGACGCCGACGAGGAGCCACCCGGAGACGACGAGTCGGCGCGGCGCCCGCCGCTCGCCGTGACCGAGGTCGGCCCGCTGCTCGCCGAGGGGCCCCTGGCGGGGCTGCGCATCGGCATTCTGCACGGCAAGCTCCCTCCCGACGAGAAGGACGCCGTCATGCGTACCTTCGCCACCGGTGACCTCGACGTCCTCATCGCCACCACGGTCATCGAGGTCGGCGTGGACGTCCCCAACTCGACCGTCATGGTGATCCTCGACGCCGACCGGTTCGGCGTCTCCCAGTTGCACCAGCTCCGCGGACGCGTCGGCCGGGGCTCGGCGCCAGGCCTGTGCCTGCTCGTCACCGAGGCCGTCGAAGGCTCCGCCGCCCGGGAACGCCTCGACGCCGTTGCCTCCACCACCGACGGCTTCAAGCTCGCCGAACTCGACCTCGAACAGCGCCGGGAAGGCGACGTCCTCGGCGCCTCCCAGTCCGGCCGCCGCTCCCACCTACGGCTGCTGTCCCTGCTACGGGACGCCAAACTCATCGAGGACGCCCGCGCCGAGGCCGCCGAGCTGATCGCCGACGATCCCTCGCTCACCGGCTTTCCGGCCCTCGCCGCGTCCGTCGCCGCCCTCGTCGACGAGGAACGCGCTGAATATCTGGAGAAGGGATGATCCCGCACCTTCGTAGGGTCAGGCAAGTGACCTCGTGTCCACGGTGGAGTGCGGCGCGGGAGGATTCGCGCCCGAGCCATCAGGTGCCGCCGAGAACCAGGACGTCCATCGCCGTAGTCCACCACCGCAGCGCCGCCGCGACAGGCCGGTTCGCGGTTCGCGTAGGGGTTGTGCCCGTGGCGGAACCTGCCGCGGGTGTTCGGGCCGACGTCAGCGTCGCCGGTCTGGAGCTTGACGCCAATCTGTGATGTTGGATGTATGCGCGGTGTCATGGTGGAAGGTGGCCGTGAGTTTCCGGTCGATGAACGGCCGGCGGGATGGGCCGGTCGGCGCGGGTGCCGTAGCGTGCTGTCGTGCTATCCCACCTGGCCGGGCGTTCGTGACCCGCATCATCGCCGGGGATCTCGGCGGGCGACGGCTGACCGCCCCGCCCGGTTCCGGGACCCGGCCTACGTCGGACCGCGTCCGTGAGGCGCTGTTCAGCGCCCTGGAGGCGATGACCGATCTCACGGACGCCCGGGTGGCTGACCTGTACGCCGGTTCCGGGGCGGTCGGACTGGAGGCGTTGTCGCGCGGGGCCGCGTACACCCTGCTCGTGGAGAACGACGCCCGCGCGGGCCGCACGGTCCGCGGCAACATCACGTCTCTGGGGGTACGCGACCGCGCAGTACTCGTCACCGCGAAGGTCGCGCAGGTGGTGGCCACGCCACCGGACGGCGGACCGTTCGACGTCGTCTTCGCCGACCCGCCCTACGCGGTGACGCAGGAGGAGCTGGCTGTGGTGCAGCAGTCCCTGGTGGAGCACGGCTGGCTGGCGCCCGGCGCCGTCGTCGTCATCGAACGCGGCACTCATGGTCCCGCGCTGACCTGGGTGGATGGTGTCACCGCCGTCCGCAGTCGGCGGTACGGCGAGACCACCCTTTGGTACGGTCGCCGATCATGAGACGTGCGGTTTGTCCAGGCTCCTTCGACCCGGTCACCAATGGTCATCTCGACATCGTGGGCCGGGCCAGCCGGCTCTTCGACGAGGTGATCATCGGGGTGCTGATCAACCAGGCGAAGTCGGGTCTGTTCACCATCGAGGAGCGGATCGAGATGCTCCGTGAGGTCACCGCCTCGTACGGCAACGTGCGCGTCGACTCGTTCCGTGGGTTGCTCGTCGACTTCTGCCGGACCCAACAGGCGGCCGTCGTGGTCAAGGGTCTGCGCGCGGTCAGTGACTTCGATTACGAGCTTCAGATGGCACAGATGAACATCGGCCTGGCCGGCGTGGAGACGCTGTTCATGCCTACCAACCCGCTGTACTCATTTCTCTCGTCCAGCCTGGTCAAGGAGGTGGCGAAGTGGGGCGGTGACGTCTCCGCGCACATCCCTGACGTGGTGGGTGAGCGGCTGGTGGCGAGGCTGCGGCAAAGCTGACGGCGGGGGATCAGCCGCACGGCGGCGCTGAGCAGTAACGTGTGGCCGTAGCGCGGCGGCATGTGGGGTGTGGTCGTGGACGACAGGGGAGTAGTGAGGCGCCGGTGGATCCGCTCGACCGCATCGACGAGATCATCGCCATGGTGGAACAGGCACGCTCCGTTCCGATGTCCCGGACCAACTTCATGTTCGACCGCGGGGAGATGGTCGCCATCCTGGACGAGCTGCGGGCCGAGCTCCCGGGTGATCTGCGCCGGGCCGCGGCGCTCCTCGAAGAGCGTGACAAGATCATCGATGCGGGCAAGCGCGAGGCCGACCGGATCATCAGCGAGGGCGAAACCGAGCATGCCCGTCTGGTCTCGGTGAACGAGATCACCGTGTCCGCCGAGCACGAGGGCGCCCGGATCATCGCGGAGGCCCGCGCGGAGGCCCAGCGGCTGCGCGACGAGGTCGACGACTACGTCGACACGGCCCTTGCCAACTTCGAGCAGTTCCTGACCCGCGCGCTTGCGTCGATCGAGCGGGGCCGGGACAAGATGCACGCCCTGCGGGAGATCGGCACGTTCGTCGGTGAGGAGCACGAGCGGCCGCTGCCGTTCTGATCCGCGCCAGGACCAACCCGGTTCGACGCCCGCCCACCAGCTCGGGTAACCTTTTCGGCTGGCCCTTCTCGCGGCCGGAGTTCACTATGCCTAAGCCTTCTGCGAACCACCTCGACCCCAGGCTGCCGCTGATCCTCGACACGAGGGACCTGCCGCGCCGCCCTGGTGCCATGCGTGAAATCAGCAGGGTGGTCCCGGCACCGGCGGACCTCGGCGTGGAGATGATCGGCGTACCGGAGGGGTCCGATCTCAGCCTCGACCTGAGGTTGCAGTCGGTGTCCGAGGGCGTGCTCGTCGACGGGACCGTGAGCGGCTCCGTCACCGGCGAGTGCGGGCGTTGCCTTCGCCCGATCACGGACTCGATCGTCGTCACCGTCCAGGAGCTGTACGCGTACGAGGACAGCACCACGGTCGAGACGACGGACGAGGACGAAGTGGGCCGGATGCGGGGCGACCTGATCGACCTGGAGCCCGAAGTGCGGGACGCGGTGGTCTTCGGACTGCCGACCAATCCGCTCTGCCGGCCGGACTGCCCAGGGTTGTGCCCCGACTGCGGGGTGCACTTCGATGAGCTGCCAGCCGACCACAGCCACGAGCTCACCGACCCCCGCTGGGCCGCTTTGCGCAACCTGTCGAATTCTGAGGAGTAACCGTGGCCGTCCCGAAGCGCAAGATGTCGCGCAGCAACACCCGGTCCCGCCGGGCGAACTGGAAGGCGACCGTGGTGTCGACCGTGGCCTGCCCCCAGTGCAGGTCGCCGAAGCTGCCGCACGCCGCCTGCTCGACCTGTGGCACCTACAACGGCCGCCAGGTCATCGAGGTCTGATCGGACAACGTGACGCATCCAGCCACCGGCTGGGTCGTAGCTGCGCAGCGGCGACTGCCCGGTGTGCCTGCTCGGTTTCACCCCGATTCAGCCGAGAACGTCGAGTCGGCCGGGGATCCCGGTTCCGCCGGGATGAGAGAGCAGGTCACCGTGCGGATCGCCGTCGACCTCCTCGGCGGGGACCATGCGCCCGCCGTCGTGGTTGACGGCGCTCTGCAGGCGTACCGATCCGATCCCGGTCTGCAGCTGTTGCTCGTCGGCCCCTCCGAGGTGGCCGGCGCGGTCTTCGATGCCCTCGACCCGGCCGACCGGGACCGGGCTGCCCGGCTGCCCGGCTCCATCGGCGACGCGGTCCAGGCCGTGGTCGCCGGGCTCGCCGACGCGGTGGTCTCCGCCGGTTCGACCGGGGCGACCGTCACGGCGGCCACCCTGGGGCTGGGCCGCTGGCCCGGCGTACGGCGGCCCGCGCTCGCGGCGACCCTGCCGACCCGGGCGGGCCGTCTCGTCCTGCTCGACGTCGGCGCGTCCGTGGACCCCGGCCCGTCGACGCTGGTCGGGCACGCCCATCTCGGCACGGCTTACGCCGCGATCACGCTCGGGCTCGCCGCCCCGCGCGTCGGGCTGCTGACCATCGGCACCGAGCCCGGCAAGGGGGACAAGGTCCGTAAGGCGGCCGATCCGCTGATCGCCGCCCACCAGCTGCCCTGCAACGGCCGGTACACCGGCCTCGTCGAAGGCGACGACGTCGTCCTCGGGAAACGGGCCGATGTGATCGTCACCGACGGCTTCACCGGCAACATCCTGCTCAAGGGCCTGGAGGCGGCGTACGTGCTCGGCGAGGCCCCCGGGCCACAGGAGACCCGGGCCGCGGTGCTGCTCGGGGTGGCCGGAACCGTCGTCGTGTGTCACGGCGCCGCCGCCGGGGCCGACCTGGCCTCCGGCATCGCGCTCGCCGCTCACCTGCACCGCAACGCCGCCGTCGCGGCGCTGGCCGGCCTGATCGGGCCGGCCGCCTGATGTCGGCCGCACGGATCCCCGAGGTGTCCTATGAGTACTGACCGGCAACGCCCGCACGTCGGGCATCTCGAGTCGGCGTTCGGGGTGTCGATTGAACCGGATCTGCTCGAACGTGCCCTCACCCACCGCTCGTACGCGTACGAGAACGGCGGCCTGCCGACGAACGAGCGGCTGGAGTTCCTGGGCGACTCAGTGCTCGGCGTCGTGGTGACGACCGCGCTCTTCCACAACCATCCGGATCTGCCCGAGGGGCAGCTCGCGAAGCTTCGCGCCAGCGTGGTCAACATGAGGGCGCTCGCCGAGGTGGCTCGCGGACTCGGCCCGAGTGGGCTGGGGGCGTACCTGCTGCTCGGCAAGGGCGAGGAGACTACCGGCGGCCGGGATAAGGCGAGTATCCTCGCCGACACCCTGGAGGCTCTGCTCGGCGCGATCTATCTGGAGCACGGGCTGGAGGTCGTGGGCAAGGTGATCCACCGACTGTTCGATCCGCTGATGGCGGAGTCAGCCGTACGGGGCGCGGCCCTGGACTGGAAGACCAGCCTGCAGGAACTGACCGCGGCGCTGGGGCTCGGTGTACCGGACTACCTGATCGAGGACGCCGGGCCGGACCAC
This sequence comes from uncultured Micromonosporaceae bacterium, assembly GCA_966211315.1. Taxonomy (GTDB): domain Bacteria; phylum Actinomycetota; class Actinomycetes; order Mycobacteriales; family Micromonosporaceae; genus CBIHNN01. The sequence continues at coordinate 14,102 of CBIHNN010000018.1, forward strand.
GCGAAGACGTTCACCGCGTGGGTCGTCGTGGCGGGTCAGCGCTACGGGGGTTCCGAGGGCCGCAGCAAGAAGGAGGCCGAGCAGCGCGCCGCAGCGGCGGCCTGGCGCATGCTCTCGGACAAGCCGTGACCGTCGTACCTGAGACGGACGTCGCGGTGGAGTCCGAGGACAAGGCCGCGCGTACGCCGCTGTGGGAGCTGGCCGGGGGCTGGGGAGGCGTCGGCGTCGCGCTCTGGATCTTCATCGCGACCCGGATCCTGCAGCTGCTCGCGCTCGAATGGCTCATGCACGACAGCACCGACCGGCGGGATCTTTTCGGCCGGCTGACCGCCTGGGACTCCGGCTGGTTCGTCCGGGTGGCGACCGAGGGCTATCCGCAGGGTTTCTCGTACAACGACCATGGCGCGTTGGACGGCAACGGGCTCGCGTTCTTCCCGCTGTATCCGCTGTCGATCCGGGTGGTCTCGGCGATCACCATGCTGGAGGCGCCGGTCGCCGGGCTCGTCGTCAGCTGGATCGCCGCGGCCGCCGCCGCGGTCGTCCTGTATCTGCTCGGCACGAGCCTGGCGAACCGGAAGGTCGGCTGGGCGCTGGTCGTGCTCTGTTTCGCCCAGCCGATGTCGGTGGTGCTGGTGATGGCGTACTCCGAACCGATGTTCATCGCGTTCGTCGCAGGCACCCTCGTCGCGGCCCATCGCCGGTCCTGGGCGGTGGCCGGGCTGTGCGGGCTCGGCGCGTCGCTGACCAGGCCGAACGGCGCGGCCGTCGCGCTCGCGCTGGCCCTCGCGGTCGCGCTCGCGTTCCGCGGCGCGGACCGCGCCGAACGCTGGCGGGCCGGTGCCGCGGCGCTGGTCGCGCTCGCCGGCGTTCCGGCATACCTGGGCTGGGTGGCGCTGCGGGCCGGCGACCTCACTGCCTGGTTCAAGATCCAGACCGCGGGCTGGGGTACGTCACTCGACGGCGGCGTCAACACGCTCAGGTTCCTCGACGACACGCTCTCGCACGACGGCTCGTGGGTCGCCGTGAGTACGGCGTTCCTGCTCATCACCGCGACCGTGGCGATCGTCGTCGCGATCGTCCGCCGCCCGTGGCCGCCGCTCGTCCTGTACGGGTTGGTCGCGTTCGTGCTCGTCGTCTGCCAGTCCGGCTTCTACCACTCGAAGATCCGGTTGCTGGTGCCCGTACTTCTGCTCCTGCTGCCCGCGGCCTACACCGCCGCGCGGGCCCGGCCGCGCACCGCGGTCGCCGGTCTGGTGGCCTACGCCCTGTTCGGCGTCTGGTACGGCGCGCACATGCTCGTGGTCTGGCCCTACACGATCTGAGGACGGTTCCGTGCCCGAATTGCCCGAGGTCGAGACCGTCCGCCAGGGCCTCGCGAAGTGGGTCGCCGGCCGGCGTATCGGCGCCGTCGAGGTGCACCACCCGCGGGCGACCCGCCGCCACCTACCCGGCCCGGACCACTTCGCGGCGGTCCTCGCGGGGCGCACCGTCGTCGACGTGGCCCGCCGCGGAAAGTACCTGTGGCTGCCGCTGGACTCAGGCGACGCCGTCATCGGCCATCTGGGGATGAGCGGCCAACTACTCATGCAGCCCCCGGAGGCCCCCGACGAGACGCACCTGCGCGTCCGGTTCAGCTTCGACGACGGCGGCCCGCAGCTGCGCTTCGTCGACCAGCGCACGTTCGGCGGTCTGGCCGTTTCCGAGGGCGGAGCCGAACTCCCCGCCGAGATCGCGCACATCGCCCGCGACCCGATCGACCCGCTCTTCTCCGACGAGGGCTTCGTCGACGCGCTACGTCGTAAGCGGACCGAGGTCAAGCGGGCCCTGCTGGATCAGACCCTGATCAGCGGTGTCGGCAACATCTACGCCGACGAGGCGCTCTGGCGGGTCCAGTTGCACGGGGCCCGGCCGGCCGACCGGCTGACCGCCGCGGTGGCTCGGCGGCTGCTCGGCCACGTCCGCCAGGTGCTCGTTGAAGCGATCGTCGCCGGGGGCACCAGTTTCGACGCACTCTACGTCAACGTGAACGGCCAGAGCGGCTACTTCGACCGCCGGCTGAACGCGTACGGTCGCGAGGGCGAGCCGTGCGCACGGTGCGGCGCCCCCATTCGCCGCGAGTCCTTCATGAACCGCAGCAGCTTCAGCTGCCCCCGCTGCCAGCCCCGCCCGCGTTACGCGCGTTGACCGTCCCGTCGACCGTCGCGGCCGCGCCCCCGTCGGCTCCCCATGAGGCAGCGCACATCGCAGGCGAGGATCTCGGTCGATGGCTCACCAGGGTCGCACCGGTGACTGCTCGGGCGCCGGGGTGTCCGTGGCCAGACCCCAGCCGGCGCCGCGGTGCGACAGCAGGTGCCGGGCCGCCGTCAGCAGCCCCGTCGGCACGCCGTGCACGAGGTGGCCGTCGCCGGGGCGGGCGCCGTCGCCCGACCAGCGCTGGTACGCCGCCCACGTCCCCTCGAAGCTGCAGATCCCGACGTCCAGATCCCGGTAGACGGGGTCGGTGGCCATGCCCGGGTTCAGCACGATTCGGTGCAGGCCGCGGCGCCGGGCGACCCGGACCGCGAGGCCGATCGGGCCGACCGCGTACCGGTTGACGGGGGCACGGTCCAGGAACAGGCCGCCGACGCCGTACGCGGACCACTCGTCGATGTCGGTCAGGACGTCGGCGAGCGACCGTGAACCCAGGTCCAGCTCGACCCGGCCCAGGGAACGCTCGGGCGGTTCGGGATGGTCCTCCGGCCGATCCAGGATCAACCAGGTCTCCTCATCCAGGGGCGTGCCGGGCGCCGGGTGCGCCCACCACGGGAACAGGGTTCTCACGGCACCCTCCAAGCGTCCATGCCTAGGTCGTGAGTCCCGCGCGGGGCGGGGATCGCCAGTTCCAGTTCGTGCTGCGGTGCCGCGGCCGCGTCCTCGTAGATCGCCTGGTACGCCCGGGCGAGGTGGCCGGGGGTGAGGTGCGCGAGGGCCCTCCGGCGGGCGGCCGCGCCGAGGGCGAGCCGTTCGGCCGGGTCGCGCAGCAGCGTGACGCACGCGCTCGCGAGGGACACCGGGTCGTTCGCGGGTACGACGAACCCCGCATCGCCGAGTGTCTCCGCCACCGGCCCGACGTCGACCCCGACCACGGCGCAGGCGGCGAACATGGCCTCCGCGGCCCGTTGCGGCGGCTCGTCCGGCCCGGGCGCGACGATCGCCACCTGCGCCCTGGTGTACGCCCACCGATGATCCGCCGGCGGTCGCTCGATCCGCACCGCGTTCGTCAGCCCCGCCTGGTCCGCGTACGCCCGCAGCCGGGCCCGCTGGTTCTCGGGCGCCACCAGATGCAGCACGGTTCCGGGCACCGCCGCCAGTACGGCACCGAACGCCTCCAGCACCGTGCGTACCTGCTCACCGGCCCGGGAACCCGTCCACACCAGCGACGGTCGTCCGACGAGGTCGGGGCCGGGCAGCAGGCGCTGCGGATCGGCCGCCGCGGGCACGGTGACGAGCTTCGCCGGGTGGCCGCCGTGCCGGATCACCCAGCCCTGGTGGTACGCGCTGATCGGGGCGACGAGAGCGGCCTCGGCGTACCCGGCCCGGGCGACGGACTGCCGGAACAGGCGGAGCACGGCCCGTACACCCGGCGCCAGCCGCTCCTCGCCGGGGCGGGGCGCGCTCGGCGTACGGGCCTCGGTGACCAGGAAGGGCCGTGCCTCGCGGTGGTGTACGCCCAGCGCGGCGAGCAGCGCGGCGGTGCCGCCGACGCTGTGCACCAGCTCCACGTCGGGCACTCGTACGCCCAGCGGCCGGCACGCGCGCCGGAGCAACCCGGCGGCGGTGGCCGCCTCGGCGGCGGTGAGTGGCGGTGACACGGGCCGCTGCACGGCGTGGTCGGCGGCCCGGCTGGTGCGCCAGGCGTCGAGGAGGACGTCGGCGAGCGGCACGTCGCGCAACGGATCGGGCTGGTCGGCGGCGACCCTGGCGAGCCGGCGCAGCCCGGCACTCAGCATGGTGGCGGCGTGCGCGTCCCCCGAGAGCATCCCGCGGCAGACCAGGACAGCGCCGGCGGTGGCGTCGTCGTCCCGCCGGCCGGTCCTGCGGCGGGACGTGACGGGCAGGCGGGCTGCTTCGGCGCTGGCGACGTTGGGGCCGAGTGGGCGGGTCAGCGTGGTGCCCGAGGGCCGGTCGGTCAGGGTCCGCAGGTGGAACGTGTGCCGGTCCAGTCCGTCGACGAGCAGTCGGCACCAGGTGCTCAGCGCGTCGCGCCGGAACGGGAACCCACCCGCGGTAAGGAGTGCGACGCGCATGCCAGGGCCAACGACGTACCGCGATACGGAAACGGGATCGTGTCAGCTACTTGACACGACCCCGCCTTTTCGGACTAATCAGCACCGGATGATCAGCTGCGGCCGAAGATCTGGCCCCAGACCAGCGTCTTGTCGACTCCCTTGATCACGCCTACGCCGATCGCCTTGAACGAGCAGTTCAGAATGTTCGCGCGGTGTCCGTCGCTGGTCATCCAGCCCTGCATGACATCGGCGGCGTCGTTCTGGCCGCGGGCCACGTTCTCGCCGCCCGGGTCGGTGTAGCCCTGCGCCTTGGCCCGCTCGACGAAGGTGCGGCCGTCGTCGCTGTCGTGGCTGATGTACAGGTCGCCGTGCGTGCCGAGCTCCTGCACGTGCAGCCGGATCGCCGTCCGCAGTTTCGCATCCATCCGTACGGTGCCGCAGCCGGCCTTGCCCCGTTCGAGGTTGACGAGCCGGATGACCTCGTTCTCCTGCGATTCCTGGTCGGCTCCGACCTCGGGCGTCCTGACCTTGGGCTTGGCGGGGGCCGGCTTCGGCTTCGGCTTCGGCTTCGGTGGCGGCGGCGGCGCGTTGCTGGGCTTGGCCTTGGGCGGCGGTGCCGGCGACGGCGCCTCGGTGGAGCCGGCGAAGGAGGGAGATACCGGTGGCGGTGGCTCCACGCTGATCATCTCGCGGCTGGCCTCGCCCGCCGGGACCGGGACCGTGGCCGGGCCGCGGCCGGCGGCGACGCCCTTGCCGGTGACGCTGTCGGGCAGCAGGGCCGCGCCGAGGCCGAACGCACCGAGCAGGCCGGCGACCGTCAGGCCGAGTGCCATGGGGGCCGTCACCGTGCGTCTCCGGTGCCGTGGCTGGTGCTCGCCCCGATCGACGGCGGTCGGGTGCTCGGGGGTCGTTTGGACGTGCCCGTACAAGGTCGTGCCTCCGCGGGGGTGGGTGTGTTCCGAGCCGCGGATGACCGTATGCAGGACGTTCGATGGTCGGCAAACGGGCTAAGCAAGAAATAAGTCCGGGATAACTGCCCCTGCGTGGCGTGTCTCACTGCATGGTGGAGGTAATGCGGTTGTCGTCAGCTTGACGGAAGTCGTATGGGCGCGGACTATGGAGGAGTCGCCAGTCGCGCCCCTTTGTGCCCACCGAACGACCGTGGGTGCAGGTGCGAAACAACTGGGTGCGCGTAGGCCGGCTTTCCGGCAGCGCTTTACAAGGAGACAAACATGGCGAAGGCTCTCTACGGCCACGTAGGCATGGCGCCCGATCGGCGCCTGATCGACGAGGTCACCCGACTGCGGTCACGGGTGCAGGATCTGGAGTTTGAGGTCACCCGCCTGCGGGCGGAGAACGATCGCCTGGCCGCAGCGGCCGCCGATCACGACGATCTGCTTCGGCTGACCGAGCCGGCGCTGACCTGATCCTTCAGGCGCCAACAGGCGCCTAGCAGATCACACATCCGCAGATCGCACCACCCCCAAGCGCGCCGACACTCAGTGTTGGCGCGCAGTTTTTGTCGGACGCGGCGGGTCACGTCAACTCGGACATCCAGCGCGAAAGAGGGCCTGCGCGCCGTACGGCTGCGCTGCCCTGAGGGGCAGGTACCCTGCTCGGAAGGCATCCGCCCCCGCGACCCCCCGGAGATCCGTGCACCTCAAGAGCCTGACGGTGAAGGGCTTCAAGTCCTTCGCCTCCGCGACGACGATGCGGCTGGAGCCGGGCATCACCTGTGTGGTGGGCCCGAACGGCTCGGGCAAGTCCAACGTCGTGGACGCCATCGCCTGGGTGCTCGGAGAGCAGGGCGCGAAGGCGCTGCGTGGCGGCAAGATGGAGGACGTCATCTTCGCCGGCACCGCCGGCCGGGCCCCGCTGGGCCGGGCCGAGGTGACGCTGACGATCGACAACACGGACGGCGCCCTGCCGATCGACTACACCGAGGTCTCCATCACCCGCCGGATGTTCCGCGACGGCGCGAGCGAGTACGAGATCAACAACAACACGTGCCGCCTGCTCGACATCCAGGAACTGCTCTCCGACTCCGGCATCGGCCGCGAGATGCACATCATCGTCGGTCAGGGCCGGCTCGACGCGATGCTGCACGCCAAGCCGGAGGACCGCCGCTCGTTCATCGAGGAGGCGGCCGGCGTCCTGAAGCACCGCAAGCGCAAGGAAAAGGCGCTGCGAAAGCTCGACGCGATGCAGACCAACCTCAACCGCCTCAACGACCTCACCGCCGAGCTACGCCGTCAGCTCAAGCCGCTCGGCAAGCAGGCCGAGGTGGCGCGAAGGGCCGCGGGCATCCAGGCCAACCTGCGCGACGCCCGGCTGCGGCTGCTCGCCGACGACCTCTTCACGCTGCGCACGACCCTGGACAAGGAGATCGCGGACGAGTCGGCGCTACGGGAACGCCGGGTCGCGATCGAGGGCGAGTACGGCGAGATCCAGAAGTGGCTCGCCGACCTGGAGGCCTCGCACGCCGAGGACGCGCCGCTGCTCGCCGCCGCCCAGGACACCTGGTACAAGCTCTCCTCGTTGCAGGAGCGGTTCCGCTCCACGGAGCAGCTCGCCGCGGAACGCCACCGGCACATGTCGGCCGCCCCGGACGACGAGCGCCCCGGCCGCGACCCCGAGCAGCTGGTGGCTGAGGCCGACCGGGTCCGCGAGCAGGAGGAGGAGCTCCGCGAGGCCCTCACGGAGGACCAGGTACGCCTCGCCGAGGCGGTCGCGCACCGGCAGGAGCTGGAACGCAGTCTCGCCGCGGCCGAGGCTGCGCTGCGTACGGCGGCGAAAGCGATCGCGGACCGGCGCGAAGGCCTGGCGAAGCTGACCGGCCAGGTCAACGCGGCCCGGGCCCGTACGGGCAGCGCCAGCGAGGAGATCGAGCGGCTCGCCGCTGCGCACACCGACGCGCTCGCCCGCGCCGAGGCGGCCCAGGCGGCCGTCGATGAGGTGTCCGCCGAGTCCACCGAGGCGGACCGCGACAACGCGGACCTCGACGCCCGGCACGCCGAGGCGGTGGCCGCGCAGGAGCAGGCGCAGGCGGTCGTCCGGGAGCTCTCCGACGCCGAACGGAAGGCCGAGAAGGACGCCGCGAGCTGGAAGGCGCGCGAGGAGGCCCTCGCCATGGGTCTGCGCCGCAAGGACGGCGCCGGGGCGCTGCTCGCCAAGGCGGATCAGGTACCGGGCCTGCTCGGTAGCCTCGCGTCGATGCTGACGGTCCGGCCCGGCCACGAGGCAGCGCTCGCCGCCGCGCTGGGCGGGCTCGCCGACGCGGTCGCCCTGAGCGGGATCGACGAAGCGGTCGAGGCGGTCCGTACCCTCAAGATCACCGACGCCGGGCGCGCGGACCTCCTGGTCGCCGCGGCGGCCGGCCCCGGGATGCACGGCTCGCCCGACGCCCTCCGACCGGACCTGCCCGCGGGCGCCGTCTGGGGTCCAGACGCCGTCGAGTGCCCCGAGAGCATCCGGCCCGCCGTCTACCGGGCGTTACGGGACGTCGTCGTGGTCGAGGACCTCGCCGCCGCGACCGCACTCGTCGCGGCGAACAGCGAGCTCCGCGCGGTCACACCCGAGGGTGACGTCATCGGGGCGTGGGCGGCCGCCGGTGGCTCGGCTAAGGCCACCAGCTACATCGAGGTCCAGGCCGCCGTCGACGAGGCCGCGGCGCAGCGGCAGACCGCCGAGGACGCCATCTCGACGTTGAAGGACCAGCTCGCCGAGGCTCGCGCGGTCGTCGCGGAGCGCAAGGAGGTCGTCGACCTGGCGGCCCGCGAGAAGCGCGCCGCCGAGAGCGAACGCAACGCGTCCGCCCGCCGCCTCGCCGAACTCGGCGCCGCCGCCCGGTCCGCGAAGGCCGAGTCGGAGCGCCTCGGCGCCGCGCACGCCAAGGCCGTCGGCGCCCGGGAGCAGGACCTGATGCGTCTCAACGAGCTGGAGGAACGCCTCGAGGCGGCCGAGTCGACGCCGCTCGACGAGGAACCCTCCACCGAGGAGCGCGACGAACTCGCCGCGATGGTTCCGCAGGCCCGGCAGAACGAGATGGAGGTCCGGCTCGCGGTCCGGACGGCGGAGGAGCGGGTTTCGTCCATCGCGGGCCGCGCCGATTCGCTGTTGCGCCAGGCCCAGGCCGAACGCGCCGCCCGCGAACGCGCCGCGGCCCGCCGCGCCGCCCGCGCCCGCGGCGCCCAGATCGCCCGCGCGGTCTCCGTGGGCGCCCGCGCCGCGTTGCAACGCATCGCCGTCTCGATCACCGCGGCCGCCGGGACCCGCGACGAGATCGCGCGCGCCCGGACCGCCCGCGAGGCCGAACTTCAGGAGGTACGCGCGACGGCGAAACGCCTCGGGTCGGATCTGGAACGACTCACCAGCGAGGTGCACCGCGACGAGGTCGCGCGCGCCGAGCAGCGGCTGCGCATCGAGCAGCTGGAGGCCAAGGCCGCCGAGGACTTCTCCCTCGACGTCGACACCCTGGTCGGCGAGTACGGCCCCGAGCAGCCCGTCCCGCCGACCCAGGTCGAGGTGGCCGCCGCCGAGGCCGCCGGGGAAGAACCGCCTGAGCCGATGCCGTACCACCGGGCCACGCAGGAGAAGCGGGCCGCCAAGGCGGAGCGGGAGCTGACCCTGCTGGGCAAGGTCAACCCGCTCGCGCTGGAGGAGTTCGCGGCACTGGAGGAACGCTTCAAGTTCCTCTCCGACCAGCTCGAGGACCTCAAGGCGACCCGCCGGGACCTGCTCACCGTCGTCAAGGATGTCGACGACCGGATCCTCGATGTCTTCACGTCCGCGTTCGAGGACACGGCCCGCGAGTTCCAAGGCGTCTTCCAGGTGCTGTTCCCCGGCGGCGAGGGCCGGTTGGTGCTCACCGACCCGGAGGACATGCTCACCACCGGCGTCGAGGTCGAGGCCCGGCCACCGGGCAAGAAGATCAAGCGGCTCTCGCTGCTCTCCGGCGGGGAACGGTCCCTGACCGCCGTCGCCATGCTCTGCGCGATCTTCCGGGCCCGGCCCAGCCCGTTCTACATCATGGACGAGGTCGAGGCCGCCCTGGATGATGTCAACCTCGGCCGCCTCATTACGCTCTTCGAGCAGCTGCGTGAGAAGTCGCAGTTGCTGATCATCACGCACCAGAAGCGCACGATGGAGGTCGCCGACGCCCTGTACGGCGTCACTATGCGTTCGGGTGTCACCCAGGTGATCAGCCAGCGGATCAACCGCGAAGAGGAGTAGACCCCCATGCTTCGCCAGCCACCCCGGGCGCTGCTCATCGACCTCGACGGGGTGGTGCGGCACGTCGCGCCGCCCGCCGTACCCGAGGTGCTCGACACCGCGTACGCCTGGCACCTGCTCCGACCCGCCATCGCCGGGGAGATCAGTCACGAGGAGTGGATGGCCCTGACCGCCGAGGCGCTCGCGGCGGGTCCGTTGCCGGATCCCGAGGAGGCGGCCAAGGCCGTCGCCGACTGGCAGGCTGACCCGGGAACCGTCGACGACGCCGTCCTCGCGTTCGTCGCCGACGTACGCGCCGCCGGTATCCCCGTCGGGCTCGCCACCAACGGCACCGACCGGCTGGCCGCCGAGCTGACCGCGCTCGGCCTCGACAGGGCGTTCGACGTGGTGGTCAACTCTTCCGTGATCGGGATCCACAAGCCGGCCCCGGGGTTCTTCACCCAGGCATGCGGGGCCATCGGCACCGTACCCGGCTGGACGATGTTCGTGGACGACGACGACCGGGTGATCCGCGCCGCCCGGGCAGGGAAGCTGCTCGGGTACCGGTGGACGGGCCCGGACAGTCTGCCGTACCTGCGTAAGGCCCTGGATCTTTGACCTCGGCCGGCGTCGTCGGCGAGCTCATCGGCGTCCTCGCGCCGCCGGATTCCCCAACGGACACAGCCGCCGTCGTCGTGGTGGACGGTGTCGCGTTCGCTTCGACCCGGCGATGACCGTCGGCGAGGCACTGGCGATCCTGGCCGCCGGAGTCGCCGCGGGCGCGATCAACGCGGTGGTGGGCTCCGGCACACTGGTGACCTTTCCCGTCCTGCTGGCGTTCGGCTACCCGCCTGTCGTGGCGAACGTGTCGAACACCGTCGGGCTGGTGCCCGGCACGTTGGCTGGGGCGTGGACCTACCGCACGGATCTGGCCGGGCACGGCCCGCTGCTGATCCGGCTCGGCACCGCCTCGATCCTGGGCGCGATCACCGGCAGTCTGCTTCTGCTGTGGCTGCCTGCGGGCGCGTTCCAGATCGTCGTGCCGGTCCTGATCATGCTGGCACTCGTGCTGGTGGTCCTGCAGCCCTGGCTGTCGCGCCGCCTGACCGGACGCGCCGACGGCCGCCCCCGGCCGGTCGGGCCGCCGCTGCTGCTCGGTGTGTTCGCCACCGGCGTCTACGGCGGCTACTTCGGCGCCGCCCAGGGTGTTCTCCTGCTCGGCCTGCTGGGCGTGCTGCTCTCCACCGACCTGCAGTGGGTGAACGGCGTCAAGAACCTCCTCTCCGGCGTGGTCAACGGTGTCGCCGCGATCGTGTTCACAGCGCTCGGTACGGTGGCCTGGCTGCCCGCGCTGCTCATCGCAGTCGGCTCCGTGGCCGGCGGGCTCGTCGGCGGCCGCTGGGGACGCAAGCTGCCCCCGGCGGCCCTGCGCGCCGTGATCGTCCTGGTCGGCATCGCGGCGCTGGTCAACCTGCTGACCTGACCGGCCCATCAGGTCAGGGGTAGTTCCGCGACGGTGCGCAGCCGGCCGTCCTTGGTGGTGCCCTCGACGCGTACGTGGGCCGTGCGGCCCCGGTGTTCGAGGGTGCTGATGGCGTTGCCGAAGTACGGCCCGGCGATCTTGCGCCAGCGCACCATCGGCCGCGGTACGCCCACCGAACGCGCCAGCACCCGCATCGCCATCGCCGGCCCTCGGGCCCAGCCGAGGCGCATCAGGGGCCGCATCGGGGCGGGGACCTGGTTGTAGATCGGGGAGCAGGTGATTTGGTGGACGGGGCTCGTCGCGTCGGGGCCGAGCAGGGCGCGGGCGACGTACGAGTGGTGGACGTCGCCGGAGAGGACGCTGATCGAGGCGGGGGCGGCGTACGCGGCGCCGGCGCCGATGCGGCCCTCGCCGACGGAGCCGTTCGCGAGGCGGCGGAAGAGTTCGCCGAGGGCGTCGAAGGATCGGCGGAACGCGGCCCAGTGTTCCATGTCGAAGGCGCGCCGCATCCTCTCGCTCAGTGCCGCGACCCTTGGCGTGCCGGAACCGGCGAGTTCCTCGTTCCAGGCCTCGACGTGGTGGATGGCGGGCGGCATGAGCCAGGGCAGGGACGAGCCGACGACGAGGTGCTCGTACGCGCCGTGGGCCTGGTCGAGGAACCAGTTCCACTCCTCGGCGGGCAGCATCGCCCGGTGCGCGGATTCCAGGACGCGGGTGCACCGGTTGTCGAGGACGACGAGCCGGGTGTCGGCGATGTCGAGGGCGTAGCTCCACCGGTATCCACGGCGCTGCCAGCGGCGCGGGTCGTCGCCGGTGTCGGAGTCGAGGTCGACGGCGGCGGCGAACTCGTGCAGCGCCTCGGTGGCGTCGTCGGCGTCGCGGACCTTCGCGTAGACCGGGTCGGCTGCGATCTCGTCCGGGGTCAGGTTGCCGAGGTGCTGGTAGACCCAGTACGAGGCGATTCCAGCGGTGATCCGCTCCGCCCACCAGGGCTGCGCCGACATGTCGTGCCGCCAGGCGAGCGAGGTGTTCCAATCGTCGATGATCTCGTGGTCGTCGAAGATCATCGCGGTCGGAACGGTGGAGAGCAGCCAGCGGATCTCCGGATCCCGCCATGACTCGAGGTAAAGCCTGGTGTATTCGTCGAAGGTGACGACCTGGTCGCCGGGACCCTTGCGGCGGCCTCGGCGCAGGTATCGCTTGATCACCGGGGACGGCTCGTCGGCGTAGACCTGGTCGCCGAGCAGCAGGAGCAGGTCGGGCCGGTGGGCCGGGTTGTCCGGCTCCGCGGCCAGGCGCCTGCAGTACGCGTCCAGGGCGTCCGGGGGCAGGCGGCGGCCCCTTGAGTGCTGGGTGGTCTGGCGGCACGACCCGAAGATCAGGCGGACGTCGCGGTCACCGTCCGCGCGGGTCCGGATCACCGACGGGGGGTACGCCGACTGAGCCGCCGGCCACACGCGCAGCTCGTCGAGGAACACCTCGTACGGGTGGGCCGTGTCCGGCGCCAGGTTCTCGATGACGACGAGGGCGTAGTGGTGCCCGTACACCGTGAAGGTGCAGGCGTGGCCCTCGGCGCCCCCCGCGGCCGTGACCCGGACGGTGGCCGGGGCGGTGGTCTCCATCCAGACGGTGGCCCGCGTCCCGACGACCCTGCGCAGGACCGGCCCGATGAGCAGGCGGGCGGTCACCGCGGCGTCGTCAGGATCATGGAAAGCCTCCGGGTTGCAGGGGTGATACATCCTCTCCGGCCGAGGCGCGATCCGCCAGTGGGGCGGACACTCACCCGTCGGCGGTACGCCCGGCGCGCCATCTGTCAGGATTTCGGAATGGACTACGTCGTCGCCGCTCTCATCCTGCTCGGTGTGCTGGTCCTCGGGGGCCTCGGGCTGCTCGTCCCCCGGATGCGCAGGCGGGGGCTCCCGCCGGCGCCACCGGCCGGTCCTCCCGAGACCGCCCTTCTTCAGCAGCCGCCCGCGGTGGAGACTCCGCCGACGGTCACCACCGCGCCGCCAGTGGAGCCTTCGCCGCCCGCGGTTCCCGAGGAGTTGCCGCCGTTGGTGGCGGCACCCCCGGTCGAGACGCCCGCGCCCACGGCCGGTCGCCTGGTCCGGCTCCGGGCCCGGCTCAGCCGCTCGCAGAACGTCTTCGGCAAGGGCCTGCTGGCCGTCCTCTCCCGTGACCACCTCGACGAGGATGCCTGGGAGGAGATCGAGGACGGCCTGATCAGCGCCGATGTCGGCGTGGAGGCGACCCGGGTGCTCGTCGATCGGCTGCGCGAGCGGGTACGCGTCCTGGGCACCCGGACCGTCGCCGACGTACGCGCGCAACTCGCCGAGGAGCTGACCGCCGCCCTGGAGCCGGGGCTGGACCGTTCGCTGAACTCGCTGAAGACCGACGGCCCCGCGGTCATCCTCGTCGTCGGGGTGAACGGCGCCGGCAAGACCACCACCTGCGGAAAGATCGCTCGGGTCCTCGTGGCGGACGGCCGGACCGTGGTGCTCGGCGCGGCTGACACGTTCCGCGCGGCCGCCAGCGAGCAGCTGGCCACCTGGGGTGAACGGGTCGGCGCCGAGACGGTCCGCGGCCCGGAGGGGGCCGACCCGGCGAGCGTCGCGTTCGACGCCGTCAGGCGCGGCATCGACACCGGCGTCGACACCGTTCTCATCGACACGGCCGGCCGGCTACAGAACAAGGTCGGCCTCATGGACGAGCTCGGCAAGGTCAAACGGGTCGTCGAGAAGCACGGCCCGGTCGACGAGACGCTGCTCATCCTCGACGCCACCACCGGACAGAACGGCCTCGAACAGGCCCGCGTCTTCATGGAGGTCGTCAACGTGACCGGTGTCGTCCTCACGAAGCTGGACGGCACCGCCAAGGGCGGCATCGTCATCGCTGTGCAGAACAAGCTGGGGATTCCCGTCAAACTGGTCGGTCTCGGCGAGGGCCCCGACGACCTGGCCCCGTTCGAGCCGGCCGCGTTCGTCGAGGCTCTGCTTGGCGGGGACGCGTAGGCTCGGGTGTCGCAGCAATCAGGGAGGCCGTACGTGACACATGCCGACCCTCCGCGGGAGATCCCGCTGCACGGCGGCAACGTCAGCACGGTGTCCAAGCTCGGCGACACGGTCCGGCGCAACGTCGGCCCGTGGACCCCCGCCGTGCACGCCCTCCTCCATCACCTGCAGAGGGTCGGCTTCACCGGCTCCCCGCACGTGTACGGCATGGACGAGCGCGGCCGGGAGGTCCTGCAGTATCTGGAGGGGGAGTGCGGGGAGTATCCGCTCGCCCCGCACTGGGTCACCGACGAGGCGCTCGTCACCGTCGCCACCATGCTTCGGATGTTCCACGACGCCCAGTACGGCTTCCAGCCCCCGCCCGGCGCCGTGTGGCGCTCCTTCGGGCCACCGCCGCCCGACACCGAGGTCATCTGCCACCATGACGCCGCCCCGCACAACGTCGTCTGGCGCCCCGACGGCACGCTGGCCCTGATCGACTTCGACCTGGCGTCACCCGGCGCCCGCATCTACGACGTGGCGTACGCGGCGTGGACCTGGGTGCCGCTGTTCACCGACCGGGACTCGTACACGCTGGGCTGGAAGCGCCCGAACCGGCCCCGGCGGCTGCGGATGTTCGCCGACGCGTACGGGCTCATCCCGCGCGACCGGCACCGGCTGATCCGGACCATCCGTAAGCGGATCGTCGACCACGTCGAGGGCATCCGGCGGATGGCCGCCGCGGGCGACCCGGCTTTCGTCCGGATCGTGCACAAGGGTCATCTGCGCCGGCCCATGCGCGACCTGCGGCTGCTCGACTACGAACGGCACATCCTCGAGCAAGCGCTGCGCTGATGCACCGCGACCGCGTGGAGGCGCGTCACAGGATCGCGGCGTGCCGTGACGCGTCGGTCCGGGCCCGCAGATGCGCGTAGCGCGCGCCCCGCCGTCCGTCGGAGGCCTAGGCGATAACGGTCGATGCGGGGGTCGTTCTGACGGGAAGCCGACAGTTGGTGTCACCCGAACGGGTCATTGGAAGCGCCAATTCGCCCGATTGCGACGCATCCTCTGGTACCCCTGTGAGGGTTTCTTCACACGTACGAAACAACGCGTCACGCTGCGGAAATCGCCCGTAGACCGTGCTCGAAACAGCGGGCCGGGAGGCTTCCGCCCGTATCGGCTGACGGAGCGACGCTGCCCCCGGGGCCGTGACGGAGGCTACCTATTCCGAGAGGAGGCAGCGTGGAGATCAATACCGGTAACACCGCCTGGTTGCTCCTGTCGTCTGCGCTCGTTTTGCTTATGACGCCCGGTCTGGCGCTGTTCTACGGCGGCCTCAACCGGTCCAAGGGCGTTCTCAACATGATGATGATGAGCTTCTCGTGCATCGGGCTCATCTCCGTTCTCTGGGTCATCTACGGCTTCACACTGGCGTTCGGCACCGACGGCCCCGCCAACGACTTCATCGGCAGCTTCACGCAGTACTTCGGTACGGGCCCCGGCACGATCACCGAGGAGTGGCTCTTCTTCGGTGCCAAGACCGGCATCCCCACCTACGCCTTCCTCGTCTTCCAGATGATGTTCGCCATCATCACGGTCGCGCTGATCAGCGGCGCCGTCTCCGACCGGCTCAAGTTCGCCGGCTGGATGTTCTTCGCCTTCGGCTGGTTCACGATCGTCTACATCCCGGTCGCGCACTGGGTGTGGGGTGGCGGCTTCATCGGCGCGAAGCTCCACGCGCTGGACTTCGCCGGCGGCACCGCGGTCCACATCAACGCCGGTGCGGCCGCACTCGGCCTCGTCCTGGTCCTGGGCAAGCGGGTCGGCTGGCCGCGGGAGAGCATGAAGCCGCACAACGTGCCGTTCGTGGCGCTGGGCGCGGGTCTGCTCTGGTTCGGCTGGTTCGGCTTCAACGCCGGTTCCGAGCTCACCGTCGACGGCACGGCCGTCTTCGCCTTCATCAACACCCAGGTCGCCACCGCGGCCGCGCTGCTCGGCTGGGTCATCGTCGAATGGCTGCGCGACGGCAAGCCCACCCTGGTCGGTGCCTCGTCCGGCGCCATCGCCGGCCTGGTCGCCATCACCCCGGCCTGTGGTTTCATCGCCCCGATCTCGGCCATCATCCTCGGCCTGGTCGCCGGTGCCGTCTGCGCCCTGGCCGTCGGCCTGAAGTACAAGCTCGGCTACGACGACTCGCTCGACGTCGTCGGGGTTCACTTCGTCGGTGGCTGGATCGGCTCCCTGTCGATCGGGTTCTTCGCCACCGCCCAGATCAACTCCGGCATCACCGACGAGAAGATCCTCGGCGCCAGCGAGGGCCTCTTCTACGGTGGCGGGCTGGCCCAGCTCGGCCGCCAGGCGCTCGCCAGTGGCATCGTGACCGTGTACTCGTTCGCCATCGCCGCGGGTCTCGCGTACCTCATCAAGCTCGCCAAGGGCCTGCGGGTCAGCGCGGACGCCGAGGTCACCGGTATCGACGTGGCCGAGCACGCGGAGAGCGCGTACGACCTGTCGCCGTCGACCGGCGGCAGTGGCGGCGCGTTCGCCATGGCGGGGATCGCCACAGGCAGCAGCACTGAGCCGGCCGCCGCGCCGGCCAGCGAGAAGGTCGCCGGTTAGTTTTCTCCGATGGAGGGATTGAGCATGAAGCTGGTGACCGCGGTCATCAAGCCGTACCAGCTCGACGCGGTGAAGGAGGCGCTGCACGCCCTGGGCGTCGCTGGGCTCACCGTGAGCGAGGTGCAGGGGTACGGCCGCCAGAAGGGCCACACCGAGGTCTACCGGGGTGCCGAGTACACCGTCGAGTTCCTGCCCAAGATCAAGGTCGAGGTGCTGACCGACGAGATCGACGTCGAGAAGGTCGTCGACGCCGTCATCACCTCCGCCCGGACCGGCAAGATCGGTGACGGCAAGGTGTGGGTCACGGCCGTCGAGGACGTCATCCGCGTCCGTACCGGCGAGCGTGGCTTGGACGCCCTGTAACAATCGGAAGGTCGTGGACGTGATCGGGGAGCAGCAGGACGTGAAGGGCGGCTCCCCGGCCGTCACGCAGAGCACCGCTGTCCATCAGGACAACATCGGCGCCGCCGCCCGCGACGAGCGGGCGGCGGCGTTCGACGCCTGGCTGCCGACGCTGCTCCCCAAAGGGCTGCCGGGGGTCGCGCTGCTCGCCGTCGGCGGGCTCGGACGACGCGAGTGCGCGCCGCACAGCGACCTCGACCTGGTCCTCCTGCACAGCGGCACACCCGGCATCGACCAGGTCGCCTCGTCGATCTGGTACCCGATCTGGGACGCCCGGCTCGGCCTGGACCACTCCGTCCGTACGCTGCCGGAGGCGCTCAGCGTCGCCCACGACGACGTGAAGGTCTCACTGGGCCTGCTCGACGCCCGCTACCTCGCCGGCGACCGGAACCTCGCTGACGAACTCATCTCCGCCGCCCTCGACCAGTGGCGCCGCACCGCCGTACGGCTCCTGCCGTCGCTGCGGGAGATCACCGAGCAACGCTGGACGCAGCACGGCGAACTCGCGTTCCTGCTCGAGGGCGACCTGAAGGAGGCCGCGGGCGGGCTGCGGGACGTGACCATCCTGCGCGGCATCGGCTTCGCGGGCGTCGCCGACACGATGCGCCCCGCCGTACGGGCCGCGAACTCCCACCTGCTCGACACCCGGGACGCCCTGCACCTGGCCGTCGGGCGGCGCGTCGACCGCCTCGTCGCCCAGGAACGCGACACGGTGGCCCGGCTGCTCGACGTCGACGACCCGGACGTCCTGCTGCGCCGCGTCGCCGGGGACGCCCGCACGATCGCCCACGCCCTCGACGACGCCTGGCGGGCCGCGGACCGCCTCCGCAGCGGCCGCCGCCGCGGCGGACCACCCGGCCAACCGGTACGCCGCCCGGTCGCACGGGACGTCGTGGAACAGGACGGGGAACTGGTCCTCGCCCGTACCGCCATCGGTCCCCGGCCCGACCCCTCGCTGTCCCTGCGCGTCGCTGCGGCCGCCGCCACGTCGAAGCTGCCCATCGCCCGCGCCACCTGCGAGTGGCTCGCCGCGTACTGCCCGCCCCCGCCGACCCCGTGGCCCCCGGCGGCCCGCGCCGCCCTCGTGACGCTGCTCGGCGCGGGAGCCGGGCTGCTGCCGACGTGGGAGGCGTGCGACCGGTACGGGCTCGTCGACGCCTGGCTGCCGGAGTGGGCCCGAGTACGAAGCCTCCCGCAGCACCACCCCGTGCACCTCTACACGCTGGACCGGCACCTGGTCCAGGCCGCCTACGAGGCGAGCTCGTTCACCCGTGAGGTGGAACGGCCCGACCTGCTGCTCATCGGTGCGTTCCTGCACGACGTCGGCAAGGGCCTGCCGGGCGACCACAGCATCGTCGGCGCCCCCATCGCCGCGCAGATCGCCCACCGCATCGGCCTGCCGCCGGAGGACGTCGACCGGATCGAGAAGCTGGTCCGGCTGCACCTGTTGCTCCCCGAGGTGGCGACCCGCCGGGACCTCTCCGACCCGGTCACCATCTCCACGGTCGCCGAGGCCGTCGGTGACGTACCGACCCTCGACCTGTTGCACGCCCTGACCCGTGCCGACTCCCACGCCACCGGGCCCGCCGCCTGGTCCGACTGGAAGGGCCGGCTCATCGCGGAACTCGTCCGCCGCGTCAGCGCCAACCTGGACACCGGCGCGCTGCCCGCCCTGCGCGAGCCCGACCCCACGTTGCTCGAGGGTGAACTTCCCGCCGTACACCTGGATGGTGACCGTGTCGCGGTCGCCGCGGCGGACCGGCGCGGGCTGCTCGGCGCGGTCGCCGCCTGCCTCGCCATGCACCGCCTCGACGTCGTCGCCGCGGACACGGCCACTGCGGACGGCCGCGCGATCGTCGAATTCCGGGTGCAGCCACGCTTCGGCACCCCCGCCGACCCGGTGGCGCTCGCCGCCGACCTCCGCCGCGTCGCCACCGGCGACGTCTCCGTCACCCAGCGGCTACGCGCGCGGGCCTCCGCGACCCGCTCCGGCGCCCCGGCCCGCGTCATGTGGCACCGTGAGGCCGCGACCGACGCCGCCGTCCTCGAACTTCGTGCCGCCGACTCGGCCGGGCTCCTGTACCGGGTCGCGACCGCCCTGGACGAGGCGGGCGCTCAAATCCGCGCGGCCCGCATCTCCACGCTCGGCGGCGACGTCGTCGACGCCTTCTATCTGGTCGGCGATTGGGCGGACGACGCATCCCGCGACCGCGTCCGCGACGCTGTGCTGGCCGTGGCGGGCTGAGGCCGGTGTCCCTCGCAGGACCCGGGGCCGCACCGGCCGGCGGGGCGGCTGCGCGGCCGTGCGGTGGAAAGCCGAGATCGCCCGTCACCTGAAGGGGCGGCGGCCGTTGGCCGGTATGCGTGCTCGGGCTGATCTTCACCGGGTGCGGAACCGGAGGAGACCGACCTGTGAACATCCGGGCTGGCAGCCCGTCCGCCGTCGCCGAGCGTCCCGGCGTCCGCACGCGGCCGCGTGTGCCTGTGCAGCGGGCCGGGCGTACGCCGTTCCGGGCGGATCTCGAGGGCCTGCGGGGCGTGGCGATTCTGCTGGTGGTGGCCGCGGGCGTGGGGGTGCCGGGGCTGGGGGGCGGGCGTGCCGGGGCCGAGGTGTTCTTCGTACTGTCCGGATTCCTGATCACCGGGATGCTGGATCGGGCGTCGTTGCCGCGGTTCTGGGCGCGGCGGGCGGTCCGGCTGTTGCCGTCGGCCGCACTGGTGATCATGCTGACCGTGGTGGCGGCGTGGTTGTGGCTGCCGCCTGGGGCGGTGCGGGGGTACGCGTACGACGCGTTGGCCGCCGCGTTCGGGGCGGGCAACCTACGGGCCGAACCGGGGTCGCCGTTCCATCATCTCTGGGCGCTCGCGGTGACCGAGCAGTTCCTGCTGCTGTGGCCGCTGCTGATCATGTTTGCCGGGTGGGTAGGGAACCGGATCGGGTCGTTGCACCGCCGCCAGTGCACTGCTGTCGTGCTCGCGGTGGTCACCGCGGGGTCGTTCTGGCTGGGCACGCGGGCGTGGGAGTTCGGCGCGGGGGCACTGCTGGCGCTCGGTTCGCGGCGGCTGGCGCGGCTCGGGGGGTCGGTGGCGGCGGCACTGGGCTGGGTCGGTGTCGGCCTGGTCGCGGGTTCGGCGTTCGGGTTGCGGGCCGGGCCGGAGGCATTGCTGCCGGTGGCCGGGACGGCGCTGCTCATCGCTGCGGGTGCCAACGCGCCGCGGCACGGCGTACCCGCTCTGCTCGGACATCACCGGTTGCAGGCGCTGGGGCGGCTCTCCTACGGCTGGTACCTCTGGCATTGGCCGGTTCTGGTCATCGGGCCGGCCGCGCTCGGCGTCGCCGCGGGGCTCGCCACGAGGGTGCTCCTCGCGGGGGGCGCGCTGGGGTTCGCCGTGATCACGTACCACCTGGTGGAGGATCCGATCCGGCGCCGCCGGATACTGCGCGACCAGCCGGTCCGCGGGCTCAAGGCCGGTGCCGCGCTGTGCTGTGTAGCCGGGCTGACCGCCGTCGTCGGGGCCGTGTGGCCACCGGCGGTCGAGGCGCCGCCGCGCGCCCCGGATCTGCGCGCGGTCGTCGCCGGTGCCGCCGATCCCACGCGGACCATGGCGGTCGTGGTCGCCGCGGCGGGCGCCGTGGGCGAGCTGCCGTCGAACCTGACACCGTCCGTCGCCCAGGCCGGCTCCGACAGACCACGGGTGTACGCAGACCACTGTCACGTCGACTCCCAGACGACCGCCGTCCCGCTCCCGTGCACGTACGGCGACCCCGCGGCGAAGACCACCGTCGTCCTGTTCGGAGACTCGCACGCCGCCCAGTGGTTCCCGGCGCTCGACCTGATCGCCCGTCAGCGGCACTGGAAGCTGATCTCGTGGACCCGCACCGGCTGTCCAGCCGCCGACCTGCCGGTGACCCTCGGCGACGCCGCCTGCCCGGTGTGGCGCAAGGCCGCCCTGCAGCGCATCGAGAAGCTGGAGGCGGCCCTGGTCGTCCTCGCGAGCGGCACCGGTTACCGCCCGGCAGGCGCCGGCGACGCCGACCGGCGGTGGCGTACGGGCTGGGCCCGTACGCAGCAGCAGCTGCTCGATGCGGGCGCCCGGGTGGTGACGATCGGGGACACCCCGTACCTGCCGGTGGCGGCGCCGGAGTGCCTGTCGCGCCGTAGTCCCGGCTCCTGCGCCCCGCCGCGCGGTGCGGTTCTGCGTGGACCGGGCCAGCGGGCCGCGGGCCCCGTGATCGATCCGATTCCGTGGATGTGTGGCGACCGCTGCCCGCCGGTCCTGGGGAACGTCCTGGCCTACCGGGACGCGGAGCACCTGACCACCGTGTTCGCGGTGGCGCTGGCGCCCCTGCTGTCCCGGGCGTTACCCGCGGTCTAGCTCCAACGACACGACGGTGGACGGACGGGTGGGCTCCGGGCGTCAGATCTTCGCCAGGACGGCGTCGATGATCCGTTTCCGATTCCCGGCGTCGGAGAAGGCGAAGAACGCGTCGATCCGCCGCAGCCGGTCGTCGTCCACCTTGAACTTGCGGCTCACGTTGGTGACGATCGCCTCGACGGCGGACTCGTGATCCTCGACGCTGGCGCCCAGCGACGGGTACACGTCGAAGCGCTGCCCCACGTTGGCGCTGTGCACGAGCCGCTCGGCGAACGGGTAGTAGACGACCGGCCGGCGTAGGTAGAGGGTGTCGAACGAGACCGACGAGTAGTCGGTGACCAGCATCTGCGCGCCCGAGATGAGGTCGGCGAAGCTGGCGATGTCCTCGTACCCGAGCATCTCGACCTGTTCGCCGAACCGGAACGTCTTCGCGAACTGGGTGAGCCGCGGGTGCAGCACGAACTTGACCTTCAGGTCGGCCACGTCCAGCGCACCGAGCAGCCGCTGGTCGCTGAACAGCCGCTGCCACGCGGCGTGGAACTCCGACGCGGCGAACCGTTCGGGCGAGGCGTCCGCGAGGAACGACCGCCACGTCGGCAGAACGAGGATGTAGTCGTCGTCGCGCCGGGTCAGCAGGTCGTGCCGGGCGAGCCCGGTGAGCTTGAGGACCTCGGGGGAGAGCCGGTACCGCAGGTGGTGCAGCAGGGCGCTGTACTCGGAGTGGGCCGAGGCGCAGAACGTGTGGTAGGTCCGCGTGCCGAGCCAGCTGGACAGGTCCGAGCGGATGATGCCGTGCTGCAGGAAGTTCAGCCGGTACGCCGACGCGTCGATGGCGCGGCCGTACTCCTTCCAGGGCGTGATGTACATGTCGTCGACGTGCGAGGTGAAGAACTGGGCGCTGCCGTGCAGGAGCTTCCAGTGCTCCATGGTCCCGTACCCGACGAGGTTGAAGTCGTCGAGTTCGAGCCGCGCCCAGTCCGGGCAGTCCTTGCTCACGACGAACGCGATCCTGTCGTGGATCCGGTTGTCGCGGACGTACCGGTAGAGCGCCTCGCCGTTGTCGGCGGCCTTGTTGAAGCGGTCGCCGAAGACCCAGTGGCCGTTGGGCCGGTTGCCCATCAGCCGTGATCCGGTGTTGGCGGTGAGGTACTTGCGGACCTCGCGACCGCGGACGGCGGCCTGCGTCATCCGGGCGATCTCGACCGCCCGGGTGGCGCCGCGGCCCGCCCGGCCGCCGAGGGTGTGCAGCCGCTTACGCTGGACCCGCACCTGGTGGGAGAGCTCATTGGCGCGCTGGGACATGAAGTACAGGACCAGTTTGGTGTGGTCACCTTCTTCGATGAGCTCCATGAGCTTCTGGTACGCCGGGTTCTCGGTACGGTGCAGCCGGTCGAAGCCGTACCCCTCGCAGGCCGCCCTGATGACGTCGATGGCCCGGTCGGCCTCGTCCGGTTCGATGAGGACGAGCTTCGGCAGGTAGAAGTTGCGGATCAACGAAACGAGCCGGTAGCTGACGACGGCCTGATCGAAGTACGGCAGCAGGACGTCGTCGAGCCCGCGGAATACGCGCGGCAGCTCCTCGTACAGATTGATCTTGATCTTGGTGGTCAGGCTGTCCACCCGCCCGACCGTGTGCAGGTAGACGATGTCGTTGATCTTCGTGAGCTTCTCGGCCCGCAGCACGCATGCCATGTCGAAGATCTCGTCCTCGCTGCTGGAGATCTCCTCCGGAAACCGGATCCCGTTGTCCTTGACCAGGTCGGCCCGGTAGATCGACTTGAGGATGCCGGGGCGCCGGGTCAGCAGGTCGACCTTGACCGCGTAGCTGTCGTCGTTGACGTACGGGTCGTCCACGACGAAGTCCGTCCACAGCTTCTGCCGCGGCCCCTCGTGCTTCGGCACCCCCACCCGGGCCGCGATCACGATGTCGCTGCCGTACCGCTCGATCGCCCGCAGCATCGTCGTGTAGCCGTCGTCGAGGACCCGGTCGTCCGGGTCCAGGAAGACCAGGTACTGCCCGCGCGCGGCGTCGACGCCGACGTTGCGTGGCCGGCCCGCCGCACCCGACGCCGTGTCGAAGTAGATCGGGAAGAAATTGTCCGGGAACCGCTCCCGGTACCGCTCGATGATCCGCCGCGTCCCGTCCGTCGAACCGTCGTCGACGGGGATCACCTCGAAATCGGCGAACGCCGACTGCTTCACCAGCGACTGGAACGCCTCGTCGATGAATTCCTCGACATTGTGGCACGCCAGAATGACGGAGACCTTGAACAACGAATTCCTCCGGACCGTCAGGAATGGAAAGTATTCTCGGTCGTCTTCTGCGTGGGCGCCTTCTTGCCGCGGGCCCGTCGCTCGTTCGTGGCCTTGCGCTTGACGAGGACGGGCGGGGCCGCGGGCGTCGGTTGTCCCGGGATCTCCACCGGCGCGAGCCCGTACGTCGGCAGCGAGGTGTCCGACATCTCGTACGGCGACCGGAACGGGAAGTACGCCGGCAGGAACTCGCGCAGCAGCGCCGCCTGCTCGTGCGACACGGCCTCGTCCGACTCGGTGTCGTTGAGGCAGAACACGTCCAGGTGCCGCAGCCGCAGGATCCGGGCCAGCCGGATCGGCGTCTTCGGCTCCGCCAGGTCCACGTACGAGTACGCGATCGGTGCCGGAACCGCGCGACCGGTCAGCCACGACCAGTAGTGCTGCAGCGAGGACGGCATCGCGATGTCGTCCGGGTGCCGGAACTGGTGGCCCGCCGTCGCCGCCGCCTCCGCCGGGAACTGCCGTTCCAGCTCGGCGAGGACGCTGCGCCGCGACGGGTGCGGCGTGTGCATCATCTTCTGGCTGATCCGGCAGCCGAACGTCCGCTCGATCAGCGTCCGCACGTTCTTGCCGGCGGCGTTGACCGGCAGGTCGGTGCCCGACTTCGGGCTCGAACCCATCAGCGCCTTCGACGGGAAGAACCTCGTCAGCCCGCCGGGCGTGAAGAACAGGTCCGGCGTCACCGGCCTGCCGAAGAACACGTCGTCGTTGAGGTACAGGAAGTGCTCGGCGAGCCCCGGGATGTGGTGCAACCGCGACTCGATGGCGTGCGAGTTGAACGTCGGCAGGGTGCCCGTGCCGCCGAAGATCTCCCGGTGGCTGATCACGGTGACCTGCGAGGTGTCCAGCCAGCCGGGCACCTGGTCGTCGGTGACGAGGAAGATCCGCCGAACCCAGGGCGCGTACGCGTGCAGCGAGCGAAGCGAGTACCGCAGCTCCTCGCGGGAGACGAACCGGGAGTCGTTCGCCGTCTGCGTGCTGGCGTCCGTGATCCAGCCGTTCGCGCCGAGTGCCGCGGCCTTGCGGGCCTGCCAGGCCGGGTCGCCGCCGTCGACCCAGGTGTAGACCACGTCGATCGGGTAGCGGATGCGGTCCGGCGCGGTCATCGCGAACACGGGATCGGTCGGGTACGCCGCCGTGTCGGTCGCCGAGGCGAACGCGCTGAACACCGTCTCCGGTACGTTCACCGAGCGCCCGTCCGGGTCGATCTCGTCGGCGACCGGGTTCGGCCGGGGTGCCTTCCCGTCGACCCAGAACTCGATGTCGCAGCCGTACTCCTGCCCGAGCACGATCGCGCCGCGCGGGTCCGTGACCGGCCACCAGACGGTCAGCACCCGGACGTCCTTCGGCCGGCGGAACCGGCGTGGCCGCGGCAGCACGACGTCGATCCGGACGCCGCCGAGTTCCTCCCAGCCGGTGAGGACGGCCAGGACGGCCGCGCGGTCGGTCGCCGCCACCGCGACGGCCGTGCGGCCCGCCGTCTGCGCCGGGATCCGCCGGTACCGGACCCCGACCGCGCCGAGTGCGCTCACGACCTTGTCCAGGTTCACCTTGCGTACGGCGACGGGACTCGCGATCTCCTCACGCCGGGCCCGTCCCGCGCTGGTGCGCAGGTAGACGGCTTCCAGCCGGCGCGGGCGGGCGGTGATCGGCGTCGCGCGGCGGATCACCTTCAGCCGGCGTTGCTGGGGGATGAAGCGTACGACCCGCCGTTCGACGGAGTCCAGAAAGCGCATCCGTACCCGGAAAGGGGCCAGCCGCATGATCCGCCGTACCGGCATGCCCTGATCCTCCCTTTTTGCCCGCGCTTCTACCTCCGTCTCAACGGGTGATCGCTCAGAAGAGTTGCGGGACCCCTACGGGTCATCGCTGATGCGTCGCTTGCGCGGGTGGCGCATGGTGGAGACTGAGCGTGTCGGAGAACGTGGGAGGTCTGTGATGGGTCGTGCAGTCGCGGGGATCGCCGTGGGGATCGTGGCCGTGGCCGGGATCGGGTGGATCGCCATCAACCTGCTGTCGGGTCTGATCAGCATCCTGGCGTACCTGATCGTCGGCGCCCTGGTGATCGGCGGCGGAATGTACGTGTACGGCAAGGTCAAGCGCTCCGTGGCGCCGGGCACCCGCAACGGCTACCGGCTCGAGGCGGCGAAGCAGACGTACCGGATGCGCAACCGCTGAGCGCACGCCTAGTGGCGGCGGGCTAGGCTTGAGGCCGTTTCCTGCCTGCTGACCAACGGGATGTTGCGCCGTGTTTGACACCTTGAGCGACCGGCTCTCCGGGATCTTCACCAAGCTCCGCGGAAAGGGCCGGCTCACTGACGCCGACATCGACGCCACCGCGCGCGAGATCCGCCTCGCGCTGCTGGAGGCGGATGTCGCGCTGCCGGTGGTGAAGGCGTTCATCTTCAACCTGAAGGAACGCGCCCGGGGCGCGGAGGTCTCGCAGGCGCTGAACCCGGCCCAGCAGATCATCAAGATCGTCCATGAGGAGCTGATCGGCGTCCTCGGCGGCGAGGGGCGGCGGCTGACGTTCGCCAAGAACCCGCCGACCGTGATCATGCTGGCCGGTCTCCAGGGCTCCGGTAAGACCACCCTGGCCGGCAAGCTGGCCCGCTGGCTCAAGGGCCAGGGACACCAGCCGCTGCTCGTCGCCTGTGACCTGCAACGCCCCAACGCCGTCAACCAGCTGCAGGTCCTCGGCGGCCGCGCCGGCGTCGAGGTGTACGCCCCCGCCCCGGGCAACGGCGTCGGCAACCCCGTGCAGGTGGCCCGCGACTCCATCGAGCACGCCAGGCGCCAGGCCCGCGACATCGTCATCGTCGACACCGCCGGCCGTCTCGGCATCGACGCCGAGATGATGCGGCAGGCCGCCGACATCCGCGACGCCGTCGACCCCGACGAGACCATCTTCGTCATCGACGCCATGGTCGGTCAGGACGCCGTCGCCACCGCCGAGGCGTTCCGCGACGGTGTCGGCATCACCGGCGTCGTCCTCTCCAAGCTCGACGGTGACGCCCGCGGCGGTGCCGCCCTCTCGGTCCGGCACGTCACCGGCCAACCGATCCTCTTCGCGTCCACCGGTGAGAAGCTGGAGGACTTCGACGTCTTCCACCCCGACCGGATGGCCAGCCGCATCCTCGGCATGGGCGACGTGCTGACCCTCATCGAGCAGGCCGAGCAGGCCTTCGACGAGGATCAGAAGGAGAAGATGACGGCGAAGCTGCTCGGGGGCGAGCAGTTCACCCTCGAGGACTTCCTCGACCAGCTGATCGCGGTACGCCGGATGGGCCCGATCGCCAACATCCTCGGCATGATGCCCGGCATGGGCCAGCTCAAGGACCAGCTCGCCGAGCTCGACGACAGCCACTTCGACCGGGTCACCGCGATCATCCGCTCGATGACCCCCGCCGAGCGCGCCACGCCGAAGATCATCAATGGCTCCCGCCGCGTCCGTATCGCGAACGGCTCCGGCGTCACCGTCACCGACGTCAACCAGCTGCTCAACCGGTTCGCCGACGCCCAGAAGATGATGAAGCAGATGGGCGGCATGATGGGCATGCCCGGCGCCGGCCGCCGTAAGGCCACCAAGAGCCCGAAGAACAAGCGCAAGGGCACCAAAGGCGGCAACCGTCCCCGCGTCGGCGGCGGCATGCCAGGCGGCTTCCCCGGCGGAATGCCGCAGCTTCCGCCGGGTCTGGACCCGGGGGCGCTGGGCGGCGGCGACGGGCTGCCGCCGGGCTTCAAACTCCCCAAACTGGACTTCAACAAGCTCACGAAGCGCCCCGACGACCAGAACTGACGCGGCGACCCGTGCGGGATTGCGCTCGCTCTGCCGAGACGGACTGAGCCCGGCGGCGTGATCGCCCGCGCGGTCGTAGCGTCGCCCTCATGGTTCGCAGAGTTGTGGGACTCGCGGTCTCCGTCCTGCTGGTCATGGTTCTCGCCGCCCCGGCCGGTGCGACGGACGACTCGTCGTACTACCTGGCGCTGGGGGATTCCGTTGCGGCCGCGTACCAGCCCAACGGCGCTCCGGTCCGGGAAGGGTACGCCTGGCAGATCCGGCGCGCGCTCTCCGTCGAGGACCGTCTGGTGCTGCGCAACGTCGCCTGCGGCGGGGCCACGACGACGTCGATGACCGACGGGCCCGGTTGTGTGACGCCCGAGCCGCAACTGGTGACGGCGGAACGTCTCCTGCGGGCGTACGGGCGGCGGGTGCGGTTGGTGACCGTCGACATCGGTGCCAACGACGTCAACCACTGTGTCGGGAACGGCACCGTGGACCAGGCGTGCCTGGCCGGGGCCATGGGGACCGTACGCGCCGGGCTGACCCGGATCGTCCAGCGGCTCCGGGTCGCCGCGCCGCAGGTGCAGATCGTCGGGATGACCTACTACAACCCGCACGCCGCGGCGTGGCTGCGCGGACCGGCGGGGCAGGCGTTCGCGCAGCAGTCGGTGCCGCTCGCGCTGATGCTCAACCGGATCCTGACGGAGGCGTACGCGGCCGGGGGCGTGCGGGTGGCGGACGTGGCGGGGGCGTACGCGATCACGGATCTCACCTCCCCCGCGCCGCTGCCGGCGGGCGGCGAGGCGCCGCTCGCCGTCGCGCGGATCTGCGCGTGGACCTGGATGTGCCCGGCGCCTGGCGGCCGGCCCGACGTCCACCCGAACGCGGCGGGACACCAGGTGATCGCGGACGCGTTCCTGGCGGTGATCCGGTAGGACTGACGCATGGCTTTGCATGTGCGTGGGGTCGTCCTGCCGGGTGACGAGGTCCAGGATCTGTGGTTGGTGGGGGACACGGTCACGTTCGAGCCGGTGCGGGACGCCGAGACGATCGTGGACGGTGGGTTCGTCCTGCCGGGGCTCGTGGATGCGCACTGTCACATCGGGATCGCCTACGGCGCACGGCCGATCGAGAGTCTCGACGAGGCGCGTGAGCTGGCGATCCAGGACCGGACGGCGGGTGTCCTCGCGCTGCGTGACGCCGGGTCGCCGTACCCGTATCCGGAATTGGACGACGAGCCGGCCATGCCTCGACTGGTTCGTGCCGGTCGCCACGTCGCGTCCCCGAAGCGCTACCTGCGCGACATCGGCGTCGAGGTCCAGGGCCCGGACGTGGCTGCGGCCGTGGCCGCGCAGGCGGCCGCGGGTACCGGCTGGGTCAAGCTGGTCGGCGACTGGATCGACCGGTCCGTGGGCGATCTGGCCCCGTCCTGGGACGCGGCCACCATGTCCGCGGCGGTCGAGGCCGCACACACCGCGGGGGTACGCGCGGCCGTGCACACCTTCTCGGAGGAAGCGGTCGAGATCATGGTCCGGGCCGGCGTCGACTCGATCGAACACGGCACGGGTCTCTCGCTCGACCTGATCGACGAAATGGCCCGCCGCGGCACCGCCCTGGTACCCACGATGATCAACATCGCCACCTTCGGCGGCATCGCCGGCAAGGCCCGCGACAGGTTCACCCGGTACGCCGACCACATGATCGCCCTGCGCGACCGCAACCCGGCCGTGGTCCGCGCCGCCCACGAGGCCGGCGTGCCCATCTACGTCGGCACCGACGCGGGCGGCGGGATCAAGCACGGTCTCGCCGCCGAGGAGATGCTGCTGCTGCACGCGGCGGGTATCCCGGCGGCCGACGTGCTCGCGGCGGCGAGCTGGCGGGCGCGTGACTGGCTGGGGTTCCCGGGCCTGGTCGAGGGCGGCCTCGCCGATCTCGTCGTCTACCCCGAGGACCCGCGAGATGACCTGCGGGTGGTCCGGGCCCCCGGGCGCATGGTCCTGCGCGGCAGGGTCATCCGCTAGCCGCCGCACCGAGCCGGCGGCGTGGCCTTCGGCGCTGTCCGGCACACAGGGAAGATCGACATGGCGCGTGAGCCCAGGCCGTCAGTGCCCGACGGCGGTGTCCCGTCCGGTGGGGCCTAGGATGTCCGGTCATGGCTCGTGTGCTCACTCCCCGTGCGGAGGACTTTCCCCGCTGGTACCAGGACGTCATCGCCAAGGCGCAGCTCGCCGACAACGGCCCGGTGCGCGGGACGATGGTGATCCGACCGGCCGGGTACGCGATCTGGGAGCGTATGCAGGCCGAGATGGACGCCCGCATCAAGATCGCCGGGGCGGAGAACGCGTACTTCCCGCTGTTCATCCCCGAGAGCTACCTCAAGCGTGAGGCGCAGCACGTCGAGGGCTTCTCGCCGGAGCTCGCCGTCGTCACCCACGCGGGTGGCAAGCAGCTCGCCGAACCGGTCGTGGTGCGCCCCACCAGCGAGACCGTCATCGGCGAGTTCATGGCGAAGTGGGTCGACTCGTACCGGGACCTGCCGTTGCTGCTCAACCAGTGGGCCAACGTGGTGCGGTGGGAGCTGCGGCCGCGGACGTTCCTGCGCACCAGCGAGTTCCTGTGGCAGGAGGGGCACACCGCGCACGCCGACGAGGCCGACGCCCGGGCGTACGCGCGGCGGATCCTGCACGAGGTGTACGAGGACTTCATGGTCAACGTGCTCGCGATGCCGGTCGTGGTGGGCCGCAAGACGGGCCGTGAGCGGTTCGCCGGGGCCACGAACACGATGACGCTCGAAGGCATGATGGGCGACACCAAGGCGTTGCAGATGGGCACCTCGCACGAGCTCGGGCAGAACTTCGCCAGGGCGTTCGACATCACCTTCTCGGGCACGTCCGGTGCACAGGAGCACGCCTGGACGACGTCCTGGGGCACGTCGACCCGCATGCTCGGCGGACTGATCATGGCGCACGGCGACGACAACGGCCTGCGGGTGCCGCCGCGGATCGCCCCGATCCAGGCGCACGTGATGATCGTCAAGGCAGGGGAGGGTGTCGCCGAGGCGGCCGCCGAGGTGCGCGACGGATTGCGCGCCGCGGGCGTCCGCGTCGGCTTCGACGACCGGGTCGACACGCCGTTCGGCCGCCGTGCCGTCGACGCCGAGCTCAAGGGCTACCCGATCCGGGTCGAGGTCGGCCCGCGCGACCTCGCCGCCGGCAACGCCGTGCTGGCCCGCCGGGTGTCCGCGACGAAGGCGCCGGTGCCGCTGGCGAACGTCGTGGCCGAGGTGCTCGCCGCCCTGGAGGCCGACCAGAAGTCGCTGTACGACGACGCCCTCGCGTTCCGGACGGCCAGCACCACCGAGGTGACCACCCTCGGCGACGCCATCGAGGCGGCTCAGACCGGCTGGGCCCGGGTGCCGTGGTCGGCTGTCGGCGCTGACGGTGAGGCCGAGGCGAACGGCAAGGCCGTCACCGTCCGCTGCCTGATCCGCCCCGATGGTTCGGTGCCGGAGTCGGAGGACGAGCCCGAGCTCGTCGCCATCATGGCTCGCTCGTACTGACCGTGGGGTTCGAGCCGGGGCGGTTGATTCTGCACCGCAACGTCCGGCACGGCCGAATCGGCTGGGTGCGCCCGGCCCGGGTCGTGTCGGACGACGAGCGGGGTCTGTTGCTGTGGCTGGCCCGGGGCAGTGCCGTCGTCAACGAGGTCGCCGCCGACGGGCGGGGCATGCGGGCGATGCCGTTCGCCGAGTGGGTCGGTACCCGGTACAAGCTCGTCGTCCGGTCGTGGCAGGGGCCAGGGGTGCTGAAGCTGCTGCCGCCCGGTGCGTGCCACTCGGTGTGGTGGTTCCGGGACGACTCGGACACGTTCACCAACTGGTACGTCAACCTCGAGGAACCCGGCGTGCGCTGGGACGACGGCGAGGTGACCGGCGTCGACATCGTCGATCAGGATCTTGACATCGTGGTGCGGCCCGGCCTGGGCTGGGAGTGGAAGGACGAGAGCGAGTTCACCGAGCGGCTCGCCTTCCCCGACGATTACTGGGTCACCGACGGGGACGCCGTCCGGGCCGAGGGTGAACGGGTTGTCAAGCGGATCGAGGCGGGGCAGTTCCCGTTCGACGGGACGTGGACGGACTTCGTACCCGATGCGTCCTGGACCGCGCCGACGGCGCTGCCGCACGGGTGGAATCGCCCGGCCGTACGCTGATCGCGGGGTGATTGGGCCTCGCCGCCCCCCGTCTGGCAGAATGAACAGCTGGTATCCGGCGCGCGCCGTGCGCCCTCTAACCTCGGCGCGCCGCCAGTCCACCGAGACTTCGGGCCCACAAGTCCCCACGTGGGTTTCCGTCCTGCTCACCCGCGCGCCGGTCGGCACGACCGGCGTCAACCGCTTACAGGAGCGAACACACAGTGGCCGTCAAGATCCGGCTCCTGCGGATGGGCAAGATCCGCAACCCGCAGTACCGCATCGTCGTCGCCGACTCGCGCGTCAAGCGTGACGGCAAGGCGATCGAGTACGTCGGCATCTACCACCCCAAGGAGCACCCCTCGCTCATCGAGGTCAAGTCCGACCGGGTCCAGCACTGGCTCTCCGTCGGCGCCCAGCCGAGCGAGCCCGTCCAGCGCCTGTTGGAGAAGACCGGCGACTGGCAGAAGTTCAAGGGCCTGCCGGCCCCGCCGCCGCTGCTGGTCTCCGAGAAGAAGGCCAACCAGCAGGAGATCTACGAGGCCGAGGCGAAGGCCGCCGCGGGTGTCGTCGAGCCGACGACCAAGCAGCAGGCCAAGAGGACCGCCGAGAAGAAGGCCGAGTCGGTCAGGGCGGAGCCGAAGTCGCAGGCCCCCGCCGAGCCCGCCGCGGAGACCCGCGAAGAGGCCGCCGCCAAGGCGGCGAACCCGGCCGGTGCCGGCGCGGATTCGGCTGGGGGCACGGCGGATGCCGGCGCGGATTCGGCTGGGGGCACGGCGGATGCCGGCGCCGGCGACGCGAGCTGACGGGGCGCTCCGGCCGGCGCTGGAGCACCTCGTCAAGGGCATCGTCGACAACCCGGACGACGTCCGGGTGCGTCTGGTCGATTCGCGCCGCGGTAAGCGGCTCGAAGTTCGTGTGCATCCTGAGGACCTGGGAACGGTCATCGGGCGCGGCGGGCGTACGGCCAAGGCGCTGCGTCAGGTGATCGGGTCCATCGGTGGGCGCGGCATCCGCGTCGACATCGTAGACGCGTACTGACGTCGATGCAGCTCATCGTCGGCCACATCGGGAAGGCCCACGGCATCCGCGGTGAGGTCATCGTGCATGTGCGTACCGACGAGCCCGAGGCACGCTTCGTCCCCGGAGCGGTGTTCACCACGCAGGCCCCCACGGGCCGCTACGGTGCACCCGCTCCGGGGGGCGAGCGTCCCGCCGGAGCGTACGCCGTGCCGGAGCAGCTCACCCTGGAGTCGCTGCGCTGGCATCAGGGCAACATCATCGCCGTCTTCGACGGTGTGTACGACCGGGCGATCGCCGAGGCACTGCGCAGCACCCTGCTGACCGTGGACAGCGCCTCCGTGGCCCTGCCCGACGACCCGGACGAGTTCCTCGACCACCAACTGGTCGGGCTGCGCGTCGAGAGTGTCGAGGGCGAGACCCTCGGCGACGTGGGCGGCATCGACCACGCGCCGTCGTCCGACCTGATCGTCCTCCGCAAGACCGGTGGGGGTACGGCGCTGATCCCGTTCGTCACCGCGATCGTCCCGCAGGTGGACCTGCCGGGCGGCCGGGTGATCGTCGACCTCCCCGAGGGTCTGCTCGATCTGTGATGCGCGTCGACGTCGTCTCCATCTTCCCCGAGTACTTCGCCCCGCTCGAACTCTCCCTGATCGGCAAGGCGCGGGCCGCCGGCACCCTGGACCTGCACCTGCACGACCTGCGTACGTGGACCTCCGACGTGCACCGCACCGTCGACGACTCCCCGTACGGCGGAGGTCCCGGGATGGTGATGCGGCCCGAGCCGTGGGGCGAGGCGCTCGACGCCCTGGCTACCCCCGCCGCCCGGCTGGTCGTACCGTCCCCGGTGGGCGTCCCCTTCACGCAGGCCGCCGCGCACTCCTTCGCCGCCGATGAGCACCTGATCTTCGCCTGCGGCCGGTACGAGGGTATCGACCAGCGGGTTCTCGACCACGCCGCGTCCCGGATGCCGGTCAGCGAGGTCTCGCTCGGCGACTACGTGTTGTTCGGTGGCGAGGTGGCCGTCATCGTGATCCTGGAGGCCGTGACACGGCTGCTGCCCGGGGTGCTCGGCAACGCGGACTCGCTGACCGAGGAGTCGTACGCGGCCGGGCTGCTGGAGGCGCCGGTGTACACGAAGCCCGCCGAGTGGCGTGGGCTTGACGTGCCGCCGGTGCTGCGCTCGGGCGACCATGGCCGGATCGCGCGGTGGCGTCGGGAGCAGTCCCTGCTGCGTACCGCCGAACGCCGGCCCGACCTGCTCGCCGCGCTCCCGGCCGACGGCCTGGACAAGCGGGACCGCGCGGTCCTGGACGGGGCCGGATTTCCGGCCCCGGCGGCTGATATGGCAAAGTAGTGGGGTTGCCGCAGGAGGCTGCGCCGTAGCCGCCTGTGAGGAACCCCGGTGCTCGAGGGGTTCAGTTTCACCCATCCGTGTACCGACTGACGGTGCACGCTGAGTACGACGAGGATGCAGCGATGAACACGCTGGACGCGCTCGAAGCCCAGTCGCAGCGCACCGACCTCCCGACCTTCCGTCCCGGCGACAACCTCAAGGTTCACGCCCGGGTCGTCGAGGGCAACCGCTCCCGGGTGCAGATCTTCCAGGGCGTGGTGATCAAGCGGCAGGGCAGTGGCCTGCGCGAGACGTTCACCATCCGCAAGGAGTCCTCCGGGGTCGGCGTGGAGCGTACGTACCCGATCAACAGCCCGGCGATCGACCGCATCGAGGTCGTCACCCGGGGCGCGGTGCGCCGCGCCAAGCTGTACTACCTGCGGGAGCTCCGCGGCAAGAAGGCCAAGATCAAGGAGCGTCGCGAGAAGCTGCCCAGCTGACGCGATACCGGGCAATTCCTGGATAGTCCAAGATCACACACTGTCGGGTCTCGCGAACCCGAACTAAGCTGGCTCCAGTGAGGGATGCCGAACTCGGCCGCACCGGCGTCAGCCACCGCGGTGAGACATCCGCACTACCGCCCGTATGGCCCTCGGGTCGCATCGGGCGGTAGTGCCGTATCTGGGGCCGAAATGGCTGGAACGGGCGGCGGGAGATGCTGGACGTGGATCCGATGCGGGGGTCTCGACCTGCCCAGGGGCGGCGCCGTAAACGCCGCGGGGTGGTCTTCCGCCGTAAGGAGATGCCGCTCTGGCAGGAGCTTCCGCTGCTGCTGATGGTCGCGTTCTGCCTCGCGGTGCTGATCCGTACCTTCCTGGTCCAGGCGTTCTTCATCCCGTCCGGGTCGATGGAGAACACCCTCGCCGTCGGCGACCGCGTCCTGGTCAACAAGGTCGTCTACGACATGCGGGACCCGCTGCGCGGCGAGGTCGTCGTGTTCCGGGGCACCGGCAACTGGGAGCCCGAGGCGGGCACGATCCCGCCGCCGAGCACCTTCGTGGGCAAGTTCGGCAGCACCATCGGTGACCTCGTCGGCGTCAGCCGCCCCGGCGAACGGGACTTCATCAAACGCGTGATCGGCATCCCCGGCGACAAGGTGGCCTGCTGCGACGCCCGCGGGAACATCACCGTCAACGGCAAGTCGATCAACGAGCCGTACATCTTCGACAACTCCAATCCGGACCCGCCCGCGCCACCCCCGGGGCAGTGCGGTCCCCGCCGTTTCAAAGAGATCACCGTCTCGCCCGGCAACATGTGGGTGATGGGCGACCACCGCGGCGTCTCGCAGGACTCCCGGTGCAGCGGTGAGGTGCCCATCGTCAACACCATCGGTCGGGCATTCTTGATCGTCTGGCCCAACGAGCACTTCGGCAGCCTGCCCATCCCGGACATCTGGCAGCAGTTCGCCGCCGCCGAGGCCGTCAGTCCTGCGGAGGATCAGCCGAGCCGCCGGGACGATCCCGTTGGTGCGGTCATTATCATGCCGTTCCTGTTGACTTCGGTTATATCAGCGCGTTCCGGACTGTCGTTCGTCTTCCGGCGACGTAGGCTCCCTTCGTGATTGACGAGCAGACCGAGAAGCGGCGTGGATCCTTCTGGCGCGAGCTTCCGATCCTGTTAGGCGTCGCGATCCTCGTAGCCGTTCTGGTGCGCGCGTTCGTCCTGCAGACCTTCTACATCCCGTCCCCGTCGATGGAGCACACGCTCAACATCGACGACCGGGTCCTGGTCAACAAGCTCGTCTACGACTTCCGGTCCCCGCACCGCGGCGAGATCGTCGTCTTCAAGGCGCCCGGTACGTGGAGCAGCAAGCCGCAGGGCGAGGACTTCATCAAACGGGTCATCGGCGTGTCCGGCGATCACATCGTCTGCTGCGACGCGCGGAAACGCCTCGTCGTCAACGGCAAGGCGCTGGACGAGCCGTACATCTACAAGGCCGCGGACGGCACGCAGGACCTCGCCGCGCAGGACCCGTTCGACATCACCGTGCCGAAGGGGCGCCTCTGGGTGATGGGCGATCACCGGTCCCAATCCGGTGACTCCCTGGAGCATTGGGGCCAGACCGACGACATCACCGTCGCCACGATTCCGGAGTCCGAGGTCGTCGGACGTGCGTTCGTCCTGTTCTGGCCCGTCAACCGGGCCCGCTGGCTGACCCCGCCGAGCACCTTCGACGGCATCCCGTCCGCTCCCGGCAGCTGACGCCCCAGGCGACTGGGCGCCGGGGCCGGCGCGGAACCGCATAGGCTGGGGCGGTGAGTGAACCTGTCACAGCCGTCACCGGCCGGACCGCAGCACGGGTCCTGCTGGTGGACGCCGCCGACCGGGTCCTGCTGTTCTGCGGCTGCGACCCGGCCCGGCCGGGAGAGCGCTGGTGGTTCACCCCCGGCGGCGGCCTCAATGACGGCGAGAGCGCCGTCCAGGCCGCAGTCCGCGAGCTGAGCGAGGAGACCGGTTACCGGGCCGACCCCGCGGACCTGGGTCCGCCGGTGTTCGCTGAGACGATCGAGTTCTCGTACGGCAACCGGCCCTACCGCCAGGAACAGGAGTTCTTCGTCCTGCGCATCGACACCTGGACGGTCGACACGTCCGGTCTCACCCCCGACGAGCACGCCACCGTCGCGGGACACCGCTGGTGGACGGCCGACGAGATCGACGCATCGGCCGCGACGATCTTCCCGACCGGCCTGGCGCAACTGCTCCGAAGGGTGCTCGTACCGTGCTGAACCCTCCGCGCACCGTCGTCCGCCGTGAGGGCGGCATCTACGCCCTCGAGAGAGCCCTGCAACGCCGCGGCTTCCAGAACGTCGCCGGCGCAGACGAGGCGGGCCGCGGCGCCTGCGCCGGACCGCTCGTCGCCGCCGCCGCGATCCTCCCCGAGGGGCGACGAGGCGAGATCGACGGTCTCACCGACTCCAAACTGCTCACCCCGGCGACGCGCGAACGCATCTATGCCGACGTCGTCGAGCGTGCCCTCGCGTACTGCGTGATCGTCGTCCCCGCGACCGAGGTCGACGCCCGTGGCCTGCATGTCTGCAACCTCGCGGCGATGCGCCGCGCGCTGGCCTCCCTCACCGTGCGCCCCGACTACGTTCTCACCGACGGCTTCGGCGTCGACGGTCTGGACGCCCCCGGCCTGGCCGTCTGGAAGGGCGACCAGGTCGCCGCGTGCGTCGCCGCGGCCAGCGTCCTGGCCAAGGTCACCCGGGACCGCATCATGGTCGAGCTGCACGAACGCTTCCCGGTCTACGGCTTCGACGAGCACAAGGGGTACGTGACCGGCGTGCACAGCGCCGCACTGCGCCTGCACGGCCCGTGCGCGGAGCATCGGTTCTCCTACGTGAACGTGGCGACGGCATCGGGCCGGTCAGCTGTCCCTCCCCGCTCCCGCCGTCCCCGCGCCGTTACCCCGGAGCCCCTCATGCTGTGGCCGGAGCCGGGATGTACCGTCGGCGTGGCGTCGGGCGACCGGGCATGGCCATCCGGGCCTGTGGGAGAAGATGAGGCCATGGAGGGCGGTAAGCGATGAGCGCAGAGGATCTCGAGAAGTATGAGACCGAGATGGAGCTCCAGCTCTATCGGGAGTATCGCGACATCGTCCGACAGTTCTCGTACGTCGTGGAGACCGAGCGCCGCTTCTACCTGGCCAATCAGGTGGACCTGCACGTGCGCAACGCCGACGGCGAGGTCTACTTCGAGGTCGAGATGCACGATGCGTGGGTCTGGGACATGTACCGCCCGGCGCGGTTCGTGAAGAACGTACGGGTCATGACGTTCAAGGATGTCAACGTCGAGGAGCTGGAGAAGCCCGACATCTCCCTGCCCACCGAGAACGGATTCGGCAACACCTAGCAGACCTGGCCCCTGCGGGTGGGTTGTCCACAGGGCCGCGCTCGTCCACAGGGGTAGGGCGCGGACCGGGTGATTCCCGGCAGGGTTCCCGGCATGGTTCTGTTCTGTGGCTTGGTGCTCCTTATCGGAGTCGCGTTGCGGCCGGTCGTGGGCCCGGCGGCTTCAGTCTCGGTCCTGTTGCTGGTGCCTGTTCTGCTCTCTGACATATCCGGCGGCTGGCCGGCCTTCGCGTCTGCGGGGCGTCCGGGTTCTGGTCCCGCGCCGTCGGCCGTTGCGTCGTCTGGCTTCTCGGGTTCGAGGGGTCCGTTGTCCGTGCCTGCGGTTTCGCGTCGTTCATTCGCTCATTCGGCCGCCGCCCCTTCGCCTTCGACTGTGCCGTCACCTGCCCTGTCTCCCGTCGCCTCGTCGGTAACCCCCACGTCCTCCGGTCTTGGGCCTTCGAGCCTTCAGGCGTCCGGCAGCCAGACCTCCGGCCTTTCGCCCTCGGGCACTCCCACCTTGATCATCGTGTCCTCCGCCCGCTCATCCACCCCTCTCGCGTCTTCACAGGTCTCGGTCTCAGACGGCGGGCCGGGTGGTCATGGGGCAGTGGTGCGACCTCCGGTCGCCGTGCCGGTGGTCGCGCGGGAACCGGTCCGACCCGCCACCGGATACCGGTGGCCGCTGGACGGGACGCCGCCGGTGCTGCGGCGCTTCGACCCGCCTGCCGAGCCGTGGCTGCCCGGCCATCGCGGGCTCGACCTCGGCGGGACGCCGGGGGAGCCGGTCCGATCCGCGGGGCCCGGCACTGTGGTTTACCGCGGGGTGATCGCGGGCCGGGGCGTCATCAGCGTCCGGCATCCCAACGGACTGCGGACCACGTACGAGCCGGTCGACGCGCTGGCCGAACTCCAGATCGGTGGGCCCGTCACCGCCGGGGAACCGATCGGGGTGCTGGCCGCCGGCCATCCGGAATGCTCTGCCGCGGCGTGCCTGCACTGGGGTCTGCGTCGCGGCGACCAGTACCTCGATCCGCTGGCGCTCCTGGGACTCGCCCGGGTCCGCCTGCTGCCGATCCTCTGACCGCCCGGGACGGCTCGGAAAACGTCCTCGCCTGTCCCAGCCGAATGTCCGCGCCTGTCCCAGCCGAAATCGTCGGCGGGGACGCGGCGGAGGCGTCGTCAGAATGAGGCCGCACAGCGCCTCGGGTGGCTGCTTAACCGGCCGGGGAGAGCACTGGGGGCCGTCTTCCCCGAACGGCGGTGCGGACCGAACGGCGGTGCG
Organism: uncultured Micromonosporaceae bacterium; assembly: GCA_966211315.1. GTDB lineage: Bacteria > Actinomycetota > Actinomycetes > Mycobacteriales > Micromonosporaceae > CBIHNN01. The sequence continues at coordinate 53,268 of CBIHNN010000018.1, forward strand.
GACTGGGTCGTCAGCGGAGGGCGGCGAGGAGGGCGGGGAGGCGTTCGGCGAGCCGGTCGTACTCCTCGGGCCGGTTGTAGATCTGCGCGCACAGCCGTAGCCAGCCTCGGCCGCCCCACGCATCAACGTGCACTTCGGTGGCGAGCTTGTCGGCGATGTGCAGCCGGAGCGCGGTGGCCTCGGCCTTGGTGGTCGCCAGCCCCGTGGGCAACGGCAACAGTCGCATGGACACTGTCGGGCCGCCGGACTGCGGTCGGTCGCCCGGTTCCAGATCCAGTGCGTCCCCGACCACACGTTGGGCGTACGCCGCAAGGGCCGCGTTGTGCGCCCGTACGGTGTCGACCCCGAGGGTGCGCAGCGTGAACAGCCCGACCGGAGCGGCGAGCCATCCGGAGTAGTCGAGGCATCCCTGCCACTCGACACTCAGCGGGAAGCCGCCGTCGTACTCCCAGGAGACGGCGAGCGGCTCGATCCGCCGTCGCCACGTCGGCGCGACGGAGAGCAGCGCGGTGCCCCGCGGGGCGTACGCCCATTTGTGCAGGTTGCCGACCCAGAAGTCGGCGCCGATCGCCTGCACCGCGAGCGGCAGCATGCCGGGTGCGTGCGCGCCGTCGATGAGGACGGGCACCTCCCGTTCCCGTGCCGCGGCGACGATGTCGGCGACCGGCTGCTGCCGGGCGGTGGCCGAGGTGACGTGGTCGACGACGAGCAGCCGGGTCCGGCCGGGCCGGAGCGCCGCCGTCATGCGGGACACGACTTCTGGCTGGGTGGCGGTGATGGGCACGGCGACGGTGCGTGCGGTCGCGCCGGTACGCCGGCATTCCCGGCGGACGGCGAGCGCCACAGCCCCGTAGGCGTGATCACTCATCAGCACCTCGTCGCCGGTGCCGAGCTTGAGCGACTGCAGGACGACGGCCACACCGGCGGTCACATTGGGGACGAGCGCCGTACTGTCCGGATCTGCTCCCACGAACGCCGCGAGATGCCGGCGCGTGTGCACGATCCGGTCCACCAGCCCCTGGGTGAAGTACCGCATCGGGTTGGTGTCGACCTCGTCGCGTAGCCGTTGTTGGGCCCGCTGCACCGCGATTGGCACCGCCCCGAACGACCCATGGTTGAGGTGGGCGACCGCGGGGTCCAACGAGAACAGCAACCGCGCGCCAGGGATCGGCGCAGGTGGGGAGGCGGCTCCGGCGGTCACATCATCGATCGTACGTGCGCCCCGGCAGAACGTTCGAAAAGATCGACATCCACCCGCCGCGCCGCATGCCGACCGGCGCCCGCCGGGACCCGCCGGGACCCTGTCGGGTCAGCCGTGGGTCGGGTCAGCCGCGGGTCGGGTCAGCCGCCCATTTCTTGCAGCGGCAGTCGGGTCGTGGTGGTACGACGAACGCAGCACGTCACCGGACCCGCAGCCCGTCGTGATCGCCCGGCCTTCGTCGTCGGGTCGTCGGGACGGTCGTCGTCGGGTCGTCGGGTCGTCGGGTCGAGCTGCGGTGGCATCGACGCTCAGGCGCGCGGGTGGGCCTGCCGGAACGCAGCTCGCAGCCGGTCCAGCGATACATGCGTGTAGATCTGCGTACTCGACAGCGAGGCGTGTCCGAGCAATTCCTGGACGGACCGTAGGTCGGCACCGCCGTCGAGGAGGTGGGTCGCGGCACTGTGCCGCAGGTCGTGCGGACTCGTATGCGGAAGGCCGGCGGTCTGCGCCGCCCGCGCCACCACGCGCCGGGCGACCGTCGCCTGCAACCGGCCGCCACGTTCGCCGAGCAGCAGCGCCGGCCCGCTACAGGTCCGGGCGAGTGCGGGACGCCCGTCATGGAGCCACTCGTCGACGGCCTCGGCGGCGGGTACGCCGTACGGCACGGCACGCTCCTTGGAGCCCTTGCCCAAAACCCGTACGAGCCTGCGCACCCCGTCGACGTCGGCGAGATCCAATCCACACAGTTCGCTGATCCGGATGCCCGTCGCGTACAACAGCTCGAGAATCACCCGGTCCCGTAGCCGGATCTCCGGTTCACCGTCCGCCGTGGCCGACATCAGGTCCGCCGCCTGCTTCGCCCGCAGTACCGCCGGCAGATGCCGCTGCGCACGAGGCGTGGCCAGCAACGCCGCCACGTCGGCACGCGTGCGCCCCGCACGCTGCGCCCACGCGGTGAAGGCCCGCACCGCCGCGGCGCGCCGCGCCTGCGACGACCGCGCTGCCCCCGCCTCGGCGTGGATCGCCAACCACCCACGCACAACTGCGATATCAAGGTCGTCGAGGGTACGAGCACCCCGGCCCGCCGCATGATCGAGCAACGACACCACGTCGCCGAGGTACGCCCGAACGGTGTGCGGCGATCTCCCCGCGACCTGCCGAAGATGCCGATCGAAGGCGTTCACATCCTCCAGCAGGCCGACCGGCAACCCGTCTCTGCTGATCTCGTACGCACCCATCGCCATGACCGTCGACCGCAGAACCGGCGACGTCAAGCCCCCGCGCCGCTCACCACCAGGTGCGTGCCTCGCTGCCTGGCTGGAGCGCTGCCTCAGGGTCGGGTGAGCTGTACCCGGTCCGCCGGGTGGACGGCGCGGGTGCCGTCCGCGGCGTCCACGACGAGCACGGGAACGCCCTCGGGCAGCTGCATGCTGCGCCGTTCCACGTCGGTCGGCATTCGGGCGCCGACGATGTCGCCGCGTCGCAGGGGGATCCGTTCCGCCTGTTCGGCCGGGCGGACGAACGTTCCACGCGGCCGTTCCACGTTGATGAGGCCCTCGGCGCGCAGGATGGCGATCGCCTGGCGGACCGTGGTGCGGCTCAGCCCGTATTCCTGGGCGAGCCGCAGCTCGCTCGGCAACGGATCGCCGGGAGCCAGCGTGCCGTCGTGGATCTGATCCCGCAGCAGGTCCGCCAACTGCCGGAACACCGCCCGGTCCGCCGTCGGATCGATCATGGGTGTGACGGTACGTGGCCACGTTGCTCCATTGCATTGTGTGTACATCAGTATGTCGCTATGCTGATCTGACCGTCCTCATTGGACGCCGCGACGGCGGCGGTGGTCGGCATGCCATCGAGGCCCGGCCACCGTTTGCCCCCGTACCCAAAACGACCTCGACGGGGAGAAACTCTGTGCCGACGACCGACCCGCATCCCCACGATTCGAACGCCGACGACCGGGATTCCCGTGACTCGGACCGTGCCGACCGGGAGGCCGATGATTCCGACCGTGATGATCCGCACTCAGCCGACCCGCAGACCCGCACCGCCGACGACGCCGCGAACGTAGAAGACGAGCCGCACACCGGCGGCCCGAACCTTGGTGGGCGAAATGCTGAGGGCCCGCGCCCCGCACATCCCCCGAACACCGGCGACACCGCGAACCGCACGCCATCGCCGGATGACGACCGTCCACTCAACGCGGAGGAGGCGGCCGACGCGGCGGCGTCGATCGAAGCGGAGGCACCGGTCGATGTGGGCGCGCCGGATCCCGAGGATCCCGAGGATCCCGAGGCTGAACCGCCGGTGCTGCCGTCGAGGGAACCACCGCAGGGATCAGACCCGCTGATCTGGAGCCTCGCCTACCGGTTGTTCGTCGACCATCGCGCGCACCACGACGGCTTTTGCCTCATCTGCCGCGAATACTGGCCGTGCGCCTCGCGTCAGCTTGCCGAGCTCGGGCTGCAGCAGGCGATGCGGCCACCGGGTTCACCGAACGACCCGCGTCGCCGCTACTGAGAAGCCGCGCGCCGGCTCGGTGCGGGCGTGCGTCCACGCCGGGCCAGCGCGTATCCGCCGTCGCGTTGTTCGATGAGGCCGAGGTCGGTAAGCAGGGACAGACGGCGCAGCACCGTACGAAGATCGAGGCCGGCGCGGGCAGTCAGGGCGTCCGGGCTGATCGTGCCGCGGCCCGGTACGGATTCGAGGACGCGGGCCGAGTCTTCGTCCAGCTTGTCGCGGGGATGTTCGCGGCCGCGGGGCATGGGGGCGAGGTCCGCTCCGATGCGTCCGACCTCCTCCAGGACGTGCGGCACGCCGGCCACCAGCCGTGCCTCCTCGTATGTGCGAAGCAACTCGTGGCAGCCGACGGACAGCGCTGACGTCACGGGCCCCGGGACGACCATCGCCCGCCGACCCAGGGCCACAGCGCGGCCCAGCGTCTGTGCGGCTCCACTGCGGGCGGCCGCCTCGACGACCACCGTGCCCGCCGTCGCGGCGGCGATGACGCGGTTGCGGATGAGGAAGCGGTGTCGCAGCGGTTCTGCGCCCGGGGGCCATTCGCTGATCAGGAGCCCGTCCTCAGCAATGCGGTCGAACAGCGCCGCATTGCCCAGCGGGTACGGCCGATCCACACCGCACGCCAGCACCGCCACAGTGGTGGGACCAGCCGACAGGGCGGCGCGATGAGCGGCCGCGTCGATGCCGTACGCGCCGCCGGAGACTACGGTCCATCCGCGTTCGGCCAGGCCGTACGCGAGCTCGGTGGCCACGTGTGAGCCGTACGGCGTCGCCGCGCGTGCGCCGACGACAGCGACGGAACGTTCGAGGGTGTCGCCGAGCGGCAACGGTCCACGAACCCACAGGCAGAGTGGAGGACTCGTGTTGCGGTCGATCTGTTTGCCGGACGGACGCAGGTCGAGCCGGGCCAAGTCGTTCGCGCCACGAGGCCACTCGTCGTCGGACGGGATCACGACGCGCGCGCCGAGCCGGTCCGCACGTCGCAGTGCCGCCTCGGCCAGCCGGTACGGGTCGCCCGCGGCCATCCGGGTGATCACCGAGGCGAGCAGAGCCGGTTCGGGTACATCACCGCCGGCGAGTCGGCGCAGGGTCGCGGCGGCGCCTTCCTGCCGCACCATCGCCCAGACGAGCCGGTTGCCGGGCTCCGCCAGCCACGTCAACGCGACCCGGGCCAGCCGGTCACTGACCGCGGTCGGCTTGCTACCGGATGCGGCCGTGGCGCAGGACACGGAGCTGGTGCCGAAGCCTGATCCGGTGCAGCCCACCGGCCCATTCGCGGGCTCCGGCTCGCTGATGGATGCCGGCCGGTTGACCGGTCCTGTGCTGTCGGCCGCTCGGAAGCTGCCTGCATGTCCGTGCCCGGCGGCCGGAAGCGGTTCACCGGATCGCGGCGTCCCGTCGCCGGGCGGCGAACCCGCCAAGGGTTGCAACCCCGTGGAAGGCCTCGGCGGGATGTCGGCGGCGCAAGGGGGAGGGGGAAGAGTCACGGGTCCTCCTGTCGGTAGGGACGGGTCGGATAGGGACGGGTTGGGGTGACGGGCCGGGGAGCTAGGGCGCGCCGATGCGGAGTTGCTGGGCCTCGGCGACGTCGGCGCTGTCCGGCCGGTCGCGGCCGTCGAGGTCGCAGATCGTCCAGGCGAGGCGGATGGCGCGGTCGAAGCCGCGGGCGGAGAGGGCGCCGCGGTCGAGGGCGGCGCGGATGCTGGACGTATCGCCGTTCGGCAGGCGCCACGGGGCTCGGCGGAGTTCCGGGCCGGGGACCTCGGCGTTGACGCGCCAGCCCCCGGCGGACCAGCGGGCGGCGGCAGCAGCTCGGGCCTTGGTGACGCGTTCGGCGACGGTCGCGGACGACTCGATCGTGCTCGACGAGGTCGGGTGGCCATTCGCCATGAGCTGGGCTGCGGTCAGCGGCAGGAGGGTCACGTGGACGTCGATCCGGTCGAGCAGGGGGCCGGACAGGCGGCCGAGGTAGCGCCGACGTTCGACGGCGGTGCATTCACAGGCGGCGTCCCCGGCCGGGCTGGCGCACGGGCAGGGGTTGCTGGCCAGGACGAGTTGCACCTTCGCCGGGAACTCGGTCGTGCCGCGGCTGCGGGCGAGGACGACGCGGCCGGTTTCGAGGGGCTGGCGCAGCGCTTCGAGGGCTCGTTTGCCGAACTCGGCGGCTTCGTCGAGGAAGAGGACGCCCCGGTGGGCGAGAGACAGGGCTCCCGGTCGGGCCAGGCCGGAGCCGCCGCCGACCAGCGCCGGCGGGGAGCAGCTGTGATGCGGGGCCTGGAACGGCGGGCGCCGGACCAGCTGGCCGCCGGGCGGCAGGACGCCCGCGATGGAGTGCACCGCCGTCACCTCCATCGCGGCGTCGTCGTCCAGTTGCGGCAGGACGGACGGCAGGCGTTCGGCCAGCATGGTCTTCCCCGCTCCAGGCGGTCCTAATAGGACAACGTTGTGGCCGCCGGCGGCAGCCACCTCGATGGCGCGGCGGCCGAGTTCCTGGCCGGCGACATCGGCGAGGTCCAGTCGTGGTGACGGCGGGTAGGGAACGGGGGCAGGTGGGTCGAGCAGCGGCCCTGTGCCGCGGACGAAGGTGACCAGGCGGTGCAGGGAGTCGGCGGCGTGGACAGTCATGCCGGGTACGACCGCGGCCTCGCTGGCGTTCTCCAGCGGCACCACCACCCGGGTCACGCCGGCGCGGGCGGCGGCGACGACCATCGGCAAGATGCCGCGGACCGGTCGGACGGCGCCGTCGAGGCCGAGTTCGCCGAGGACGACGACACCGTCCAACGGGGCCAGGGGCAGCTCGCCGGCGCTGGCCAGCAGGGCACAGGCGATCGCCAGGTCGAAGGCCGAACCGAACTTCGGCATCGTCGCAGGGAGGAGGTTGACGGTGATCCGCCGGTTCGGCCAGTTCTGGCCGGAATTGACGATGGCTGCACGTACCCTGTCCCGTGCCTCGTTCAGTGCGGTGTCCGGCAGCCCGGTCAGGGTCACCGCCGGAAGCCCGAGCGAAAGGTCGGCTTCCACGTCGACCAGGTGGCCGGTCACCCCGACCAGGCCGACGCAGAGCACGCGGGCGTAGCTCACGTTAGAACGCTCCGCGCAGATGCTCGACCGTCGGCGCCCCCTTGAGTGGGCACAGCACCGCGACGACATCGAAGCGGACCTCACGGGGGCGTACCCGGGACGTGGCCAGCCAGTGGACGGCCAGCCGCCGCAGGCGACCCACCTTGACCCGCCCGATCGCCTCGGCCGGGGTGCCGAATGCCGTCCCGCGGCGGGTCTTCACCTCACAGAACACGACGTCCTCGCCGTCGCGCAGGATCAGGTCGACCTCGCCGTCGGCGCAGCGCCAGTTGCGCTCCAGCACGATCATGCCGCTTTCGACCAGGGCCCGTTCGGCGAGCCGTTCGCCGTACGCGCCGATCGCCTGTCGTCTGTTCGTCATGGCCGTGACCGTGGCCGATAGGCGGTACCCGTGTGGACCGGCCTGTGGACAGCGGAGCGCCTGTGGACAACCGTCGCCGAACCCGTACGTTGTGCTAAAAGCGCGACCGGCCATGATCAGATCGCTTCCAGCGGTGGCGCGACCTGCGACTTTCACATACGGTGCGACACCGTGGAAGGACACCCCCGCTACGCCGACGAGCCGGATGCCCCCTGGTATTCCGGGCCATCCCCATACCAAACGGGCACCGACCCGTCCGGCGCGAGCCAGCACTCCGCGTCAGACCCGTTGCGCCTACCCGAGCCGCGCCCGCCGTTCGCGGCCTCCGGCGCTCCGTACGGCGCCTCGCCCGGCGAGTCCACCACGCACGCCGTGCCGGACGGTGGGCGAGAGACGTACGACGAGCGCGCGGTCCGGTCGGCCCACGACGCGATCCGGTTTCCCTTGCGTCCCGCCGACCACCCCGCCCGTCTGCGCGGTGCCGAACCGTCCCCGACCGACGGCGGCACGCCCGCCGGTGGCCCTGGAGCCGGTGGCCCTGGAGCCGGTGGCCCAGGTGCCGGTGGCCCGGCCGCAGGCGGCGGGTTCGGTGGCGGTTCCGGTACGAGCCCCGGCGGCGGTTTCGGTGGCGGTCCGTGGTCGAACTCAGGCGGGTTCGGCGGCGGTTCGGGCTTCGGCGGTGGTTCGTCGTCGGGTTCCGGCGGGGCCGCGCAAGGGTTCGCCGGTGGTCCGGCTCCGGGCGCGGTGTTCGGCGGTGCCGCCACATCGGGCCCGGCCGGACCGGCCATCCCGGGCGCGGCCATGACCGGTACGTCCCCGGGCGCCGGGCTCTATCCCGGTACGCCCGACGGGATGACGACGTCCAGACCGGTTTCGGGTACGCCGGACCTCCCGGCCGCCGAGCCGACGGGGCTCCTGCCGCCCGTGCACCGTGAACCGGGTGATTCCGGGCATTATGGCAACGAGGCTCAGGATCGGGGCGCCCGGCAGGACGGCGTCTACCGCACCCGCCGCCCGGCCCAGGCGATCATCATCGCCGTGGTCATGGCGGTGCTGGCGGTCCCGGCCGTACGGCTGTTCCTGAGTGCGGCGTTCGCCGACGTACCGGTGGCCCGCGAGATCGTCCCGGCCAGCCTGCTCGTGCTCGGTATTCCCCTGCTGGGTGCGGGCCTGTACGCACTGATCGGCAGCGGCCGGGCGGGCGGCTGGTCCGCCTGGCTACGCCCACCGGTGGGCTATCTCACCGTCGCCCTGGCGCTGCTCCTGGCAGCCGCTGTGGCGGTCGGCTGATCGGCATCGAGGGTGTCGGCGCCACGTCCGCGCCTCGGAGGGCCGATCGCATCGCGATGCGGTGGACCGAGGGATCATCCTGCCGACGACCCGGTGACAAGATCGACCCTGAGCTGGTCTGAACGGCCTTGAGCGGACCGGGGGTGTAGAGGTCCGGCGGATGGGGCGTACACTTGCCAACTGGCGACCGCCCTGTGCGGTCGACCTCGCGCGCCCTCTGCACGGTTCGAGCCGTGCCAGCGACGGCCCCCTGGTCCCGATCTTCTTCGGGCCCACCAACGGCCGGCGACCAGGCGCCAGGACGCTCGCCGCCCGGCGGGCGTGACAACCAGGGACTCGTAGGGAGCACCCCATCATGGCCGTCGTGACCATGCGCCAGCTGCTGGAAAGCGGTGTCCACTTCGGGCACCAGACTCGCCGCTGGAACCCGAAGATGAAGCGCTTCATCTTCACCGAGCGCAACGGTATCTACATCATCGACCTGCGGCAGACGCTCGACTACATCGAGAAGGCGTACGAGTACGTGCGCAACACCGTCGCCGAGGGTGGCCACATCCTGTTCGTGGGCACGAAGAAGCAGGCCCAGGAGGCGATCGCCGAGCAGGCGACGCGCGTGGGTCAGCCGTACGTGAACCACCGCTGGCTGGGCGGCATGCTGACCAACTTCCAGACGGTGTACAAGCGGCTGCAGCGGATGAAGGAGCTCGAGGCTCTGGGTGACCTGAGCGGCACCGCCGCCGGTTACACCAAGAAGGAGACTCTGCAGCTGCACCGCGAGAAGGTGAAGCTGACGAAGACGCTCGGCGGTCTGCGCGACATGCAGAAGATCCCGTCGGCGATCTGGGTCATCGACACCAAGAAGGAGCACATCGCGGTCGACGAGGCCCGCAAGCTGGGCATCCCGGTGATCGCGGTGCTCGACACCAACTGCGACCCGGACGAGGTCGACTTCCCGATCCCGGGCAACGACGACGCGATCCGGTCGGCCGAGCTGCTGACGAAGGTCGTGGCGGCCGCCGTCGCCGACGGTCTGATCGCCCGCTCGGGCCGTGGACGTAATGCCGACGAGAAGCCTGAGCCGGGTGTCGTGGCCGGTGACGAGCCGCTCGCCGAGTGGGAGCGCGACCTGCTCGAGGAGAAGAAGGCTGACGAGCCGGCCGCCGCCGAGCAGCCGGTTCCGGCCGCCGCGGAGTGATCTGCCGCCCCGGGCCGCCGTGTGCGGCCCGGGGCGCCACTCTGCTCGCCCGAGAATCCGCGCCCGCGACACCTGCCGGGCGTACCACTTGAAGACCTCAACTCATCGAAGAGAGAGTCATGGCCAACTTCACCGCTGCGGACGTCAAGAAGCTCCGCGACCTCACCGCCGCCGGCATGATGGACGCCAAGAAGGCGCTCGACGAGGCTGACGGCGACTTCGACAAGGCCATTGAGCTGCTGCGCATCAAGGGTGCGAAGGATGTCGGCAAGCGTGCCGGTCGGACCGCTGCCAACGGGCTCGTCGCCCACTCCGGCAAGGCCCTGCTCGAACTGAACTGTGAGACCGACTTCGTCGCCAAGAACGCCGACTTCGTCGCGCTGGCGCAGCAGCTGGTCGAGCACGGCGAGCAGATCAAGGCCGCGAACCCGGAGGCGCTGATCGCCTCGACCCTGGCCGACGGCCGGACGGTGGCGGACGTTCTGCAGGAGTTCGCCGCCAAGATGGGCGAGAAGCTGGTGCTGAACCGCTTCGCTGTCCTCGAGGGCACCGTCGCCGTCTACCTGCACCGCAAGGCGCAGGACCTCCCGCCGCAGGTCGGCGTGCTGGTCGAGTACAGCGGCAAGTCGGACGAGGCGGCGGACGCGGACGCCCGTGCGGTTGGCATGCAGATCGCCGCGATGCGCCCGAAGTACCTGGTCCGCGAGGAGGTGCCGGCCGAAATCGTCGAGTCGGAGCGTCGCATCGCCGAGCAGACGGCCCGCGAGGAGAACAAGCCCGAGGCCGCCTTGCCCAAGATCGTCGAGGGCCGGGTCAACTCGTTCTTCAAGGACTTCGTACTGCTGGAGCAGGCCTCCGTTGCGGACAACAAGAAGACGGTGAAGCAGGTGGCCGCCGAGGCGGGCATCGAGATCACCCGCTTCCTCCGTTTCGAGGTCGGCCAGGCCTGACCTGATCCGGCTGCGCCGCTTCGGGGGTGCGCGGTCGGGACAAACCGATGCACAACGGGGAGGCCCGGGGTACGCGACGCGCACCCGGCCTCCCCGTCACATAGGGTCCTGAGGCAGGACGACCTGAAGCAAGGCGAACGGAAGGCGGGGTCGTACATGACCATGGTTTCGGAGCAGACGTCAGCCTTGAATGATCCCGTGCCTGTGCTGCCCGGCCGCGCGAAGCGGGTTGTGCTGAAGCTGTCCGGCGAGGTCTTCGGCGGAGGGGCGATCGGTGTCGACCCCGACGTCGTGCAGGCCATCGCCCGGCAGATCGCCACGGTCACGGTGACCGGTGTGCAGGTCGCGGTCGTGGTCGGCGGCGGCAACTTCTTCCGCGGTGCCGACCTTCAGAAGCGCGGCATGGACCGGTCCCGCGCCGACTACATGGGCATGCTGGGCACGGTCATGAACTGCCTCGCCCTGCAGGATTTCCTGGAGAAGGAGGGTATCGAGACGCGGGTGCAGACCGCGATCACGATGGCCCAGGTCGCCGAGCCGTACATCCCGCTGCGGGCTATCCGGCACCTCGAGAAGGGCCGCGTCGTGATCTTCGGCGCCGGCGCCGGGATGCCGTACTTTTCCACCGATACCGTGACCGCCCAGCGCGCCTTGGAGATCAACGCCGATCTGGTCCTGATGAGCAAGAACGGCGTGGACGGCGTCTACACCGCCGACCCGAACGCCGACCCGACGGCACGCAAGCTGGACTCCGTGACGTTCGCCGAGGCTTTGCGGCGCGGGCTGCGGGTCGCGGACGCTGCGGCGTTCAGTCTCTGCATGGAGAACGGTCTGCCGATGCTCGTCTTCGGCGCCCAGGGCGACGACACGATCGTCCGCGCCGTCCGTGGTGAGCCCATCGGTACGTTGATCACTGCCTGACCCTGAATTCCCATACCGAGCCGCAGTGAGGAGGCGACGGAGCAGGTGATCGAGGAGACCCTCTTCGAGGCCGAGGAGAAGATGGAGCGCGCGGTCGAGCACGCCAAGGAGGAGTTCTCGGCGATCCGGACCGGCCGTGCCAACGCTGCCATGTTCTCGAAGATCATCATTGACTACTACGGTGCGCCCACACCGCTGCCGCAGATGGCCTCCATCGGCGTCCCGGAACCGCGGATGGTGCTGATCAAGCCGTACGATGCATCGCAACTCGCCGCCATGGAACGAGCGATCCGGGACTCGGACCTCGGGGTGAATCCCAATAATGAGGGAAGTCAGCTGCGGATCAACCTGCCGCAGATGACTGAGGAGCGCCGCCGCGAAATGATCAAGGTGGCGCGGCACAAGGCCGAGGAGGGCCGCGTGGCGATCCGCAACGTGCGCCGCCGGGCCAAGGAGGAGCTGGATCGCATCGTCAAGGACGGTGAGGCCGGTGAGGACGAGGTACGCCGCGCCGAGAAGGAACTCGACGACGTCACCCATCGGTACGTGACCACCGTCGACGAGCTCGTCAAGCACAAGGAAGCCGAGCTCCTCGAGGTCTGATGTCGTATCCCGATCCCCCGGGCGGGCCCACGTCTCGTGGCGGCTGGCCGCACGAGACAGAGCCCGAAGGGCGCGACGCACCCCCATGGGCGCGGCACAACGGTGCCGCGCCCGATCCGTACGCCGGTAATGGTCACCACCCGGAGTCCTGGGCGAACGGCCAGTTACCGCAGACGGAGGCGCAGGGGGAGGTGCCTGACGTTCCCGACGCTGGTGCGGACGCGTACTCGCGGGGGAATGGGACCGGCGACGAGCCGGAGGTGGTCGCGGACCCGGACCGGCCGAGGGGGCCGGGCAGGCGCCGCGCGGACCGTTCCGGCCGTCCGGTTGAGCGGCGCACGGGTCGCGCGGGTCGCAACCTGCGCGCGGCCATCGCGGTCGGCGCGAGCCTGGTCGCGATCGTCGTCGCCTCCCTGGTCACCTGGCAGCCCGCGTTCCTGGGCGTGGTGGTGATCGCGGCGTCTGTGGGGATCTGGGAGATGGTTCGCGCGGTCAGGCAGGGCGGGATGCATCCGCCGCTGGTGCCGTTGCTCGCCGGCGGCGTCCTGATGATCGGACTGGCCTGGTTCGCTGGGCCGGACGCCCTCGCGCTCGGGTTGTTCGTCACGTTGCTGGCCGTGGTGGTCTGGCGGCTCGGCGACGGGCCTGCGAACTTCCAGCGCGATGTCGCCGCGTCCGCGCTCATCGCGATCTACGTGCCCTTCCTGCTTGGTTTCGGGATTCTGCTGGTCCAATCCGAGCACGGCTCCTGGCGAGTGCTGAGCGCGCTGATCGCCGTGGTGCTCTCGGACACCGGCGGGTACGCGTTCGGCGTCTTTCTGGGCAGGCATCCGATGGCGCCGTCGGTCAGCCCGAAGAAGTCCTGGGAGGGCTTCGGCGGTTCGGTCTTCTCCGCGGCGGTCGGCGGCGCGTTGCTGCTCTCGCTGTTGCTGGATGCGACGTGGTGGCAGGGCGCGATCTTCGGTGCCGTCATCGCGGTCGTGGCCGTCGTCGGTGACCTGGGCGAGTCGATGATCAAACGCGATCTCAAGATCAAGGACATGAGTCAGCTCCTGCCGGGCCACGGTGGCCTGATGGACCGGCTCGACTCGATCCTGTTCGCCGTTCCTGCCGCGTACCTGCTGCTATCGCTGATGGTGCCCGCATCATGAGCACGTCGCGGTACCGCGTGCGTTTCGCACCCCGTGGGAGACTGGACACGCCATGACGATGTTGCCGGTGATCCCGCCCAGTCCCGACGCCCCTGACTCCGTCACTACCCGCAGGCGTCCGGCCATGCCGCCGCGCCATCTCGCCGACCTCGACCTCGCCGGCCGCCGTGCCGCTGCCGTTGAGCTGGGCGAGTCCGCGTTCCGCGCGTCCCAGCTCTCCACGCACTACTTCGGCCGGCTGGTCCGTGACGTCGAGCAGATGACCGATCTGCCTGCGGACGCGCGGGCCCGGCTCGGCGCCGACCTGCTGCCCCAGCTGCTCACCCCCGTGCGTGAGCTGGCGTGCGACGACGGCGCGACGCGTAAGGCGCTCTGGCGCCTGCACGACGGCGCGATGGTCGAGAGCGTCCTCATGGGTTACCCGGACCGGGTCACGGCGTGTGTGTCGAGCCAGGCCGGTTGCGGCATGGCGTGCCCGTTCTGTGCGACCGGGCAGGCGGGGCTGACCCGTAACCTCTCCATCGGCGAGATCGTCGACCAGGTCGTATACCTGGCGGCCGTCACTGCGTCCGGCGCGGTCACCGGATCGCCGCCGCGATTGTCCCGCGTGGTCTTCATGGGCATGGGCGAACCCCTCGCCAACTACCCCCGCGTCATCCAGGCGGTCCGTCGGCTGACCAGCCCGGCGCCCGAGGGGCTCGGACTGTCGCAGCGGCACATCACCGTGTCGACGGTCGGGCTCGTGCCCGCGATGCGGCGACTCGTCGAGGAGGACATGTCGGTCACCCTTGCGCTGTCCCTGCACGCGCCCGATGATGATCTACGCGATGAGCTGGTACCCGTCAACCAGCGGTGGAAGGTGGACGAAGTGCTCGATGCCGCGTTCGACTACGGGCGTCGCACGGGCCGTCGCGTTTCCATCGAATATGCGTTGATCAGGGACGTGAACGATCAACCGTGGCGCGCCGACCTCCTCGGCCGGCTCCTCGCCGGAAAGCTCGCGCACGTCAACGTGATTCCGCTCAACCCCACGCCGGGGAGCAAGTGGGACGCCAGCCCGAAACCGGTCGAGCGAGAGTTCGTGCGCCGGTTGCAGCAGGCCGGAGTAGCGGCGACGGTTCGTGACACGCGGGGACGGGAAATTGACGGCGCGTGCGGCCAGCTGGCCGCGAGCGAGCTGAGCGTGGCGGAATCGGGCGAATCCGCCGGCGGGCCGGAGGGAGCACAGTGACTGGGCGGTGTTCCCAGCGAACGAATGGGGCGACACAGTGAGCAGCCATGGGCAGCGTTTCCGGCGGCGGGCGCTCCGGCGGGGCTACAAGGTCGACGAGGTGGATGCCTTCCTCGACCGCGTCGAGGCCACCCTCGCCGGTGAGCAGGTCGGTGGGCCGGTCAGCGCCCAGGACGTGCATGACGTCGTCTTCCGTGTGCGCTTCGGCGGGTACGACGAGTGGCAGGTCGACCTCCATCTGGACCGGGTCGAGCGGCAGCTCGCCGAGCAGGAGGACCGGACCGGACCGGACCGGGGCGGACCGGAGCGTGGCGGACCGGACCGGGGCATGGACCGTGGCGGAATGGACCGTGGCGGGCGTGGCCCCGAGCCGCGGATGACGCCTGACCGGGCCGGTTCCATCGGTCGGGGTGCCCCGCCAACCGAGCGCCTGCAGGCGCCGGTACGCGACGAGCGGACGATGCCGCAACGCCCAGCCCCCGCTGGGCCCGGCCGGAGCCAGTACGAGGAGCCCGCCTACAACCAGGCCGCCGGGTACGACACCGGCTCCTACGACGCGTTCGAGCCCGGTCGGCACGGCAAGATGGACATGACGGCCGAAATCCGGCTTCCGGAGCGAGAGTCCCGCAGCGGCGGCGCCCCCGGCTACGACCCCGGTCCCGAGCGTGGCGCCTCCGAGCGTGGCGGCCCAGACTACGGCGGTCCGCTCGACCGTGGCGGCTACGGCGGCCCGCCGCAGCCCGAACGCGGCGCCCCCAGCTTCGGCGGCGGCCCGGACCGGGCCCCGGAGCGCGGCGTCCCCTCGTTCGGCGGTGGCTTCGGCGGCGGACCGGCGCCGATGAGTGCTCCGCCCACGCCGAACGGGTTCCCGGTGCCCAGCTCGCCGATGAGCGGCCCACCCATGGGTGGTGCCGGCGGCGACCTACACCGGGTGGACCAGCTGCGGCGTACGTTCCAGCCACGGCGGTTCGGCAGCGGCTACGACCCTTCGCAGGTCGACGGGTTGTTCGACGGCATCCTCAACGCCATGTCGGGGCGGGGTCCGCTGCCGGTCAACGAGGCCGAGCTCGACACGCTGCAGTTCGGGCTCGTACCGGGTGGCTACTTCGAGGCCGAGGTCGACGCGGCCCTGCGCGAGGTGAAGGAGATCCTGCGCCGGCGCTGACGTTCACACGAGACTGACGTTCGTACGCAGAAGGGCCCGCCCGGGGGGCGGGCCTTTCTGCGTAGGTTTCGGCGAGGTCAGCGCAGGCCGTTACGGCGCAGCACCGTGTCCAGCACGACGGCGAGAACCAGGCCGGCCGCGATGACGATGAGGAAGACGTTCTCGACGTTGCCCTCGTGGTTGCCATTGATCATGGCCAGCAGGATCAGCGCCGACACGATCGCGCCGATCCGGCCCCCCTTACGGGCGCCGGGCTTGAGCTGGTCCGGCGAGGTCACCGGTTCACTGTCGGACACGTCAGGTCCCCTTCTCGGGCGGTTCGTACGCCCGTTAGTCTGACACGCCGCGCGGGCCGGGGCGCGCGGAGGCCGATGCCGGGCTCGACCGGTCAGCACCGGGACGAGACTGCGGCCCGGACCCAGCGGATGCGCGCGGCGCCCACAGATCACCTGAGCGCGATCCTGACTGCCTGGACGGCGTACGGCGGGCGGTCCTGGCGCCTCGTCGATGAGACCCTCGGGTAGCGTCGTTGCGGTCACCTGAGCGCCGAGGCAGAGGGAGAAGTGCGGTGCGGATCACGGGTACGGGCCACGCGAGCATGCGGATCGACACGGCCGCCGGCAGCATCCTCTGCGACCCGTGGGTGAACCCGGCGTACTTCGCGTCCTGGTTCCCGTTTCCCGACAACTCGCAGCTGGACTGGGAAACCCTCGGCCAGGTCGACTACCTCTACGTCTCCCACCTGCACCGGGACCACTTCGACGCGGAGCACCTCAAGCGGTTAGTCAGCAAGAAGGCGACCGTTCTGCTGCCGGAATACCCGACGAGTCAGCTTGAGGATGAGCTGCGCGAACTGGGCTTCACCCATTTTTACAAGACGATGTCGGACCAGGTCCACGAACTCGACGGCGGCCTGAAGGTGATGATCCAGGCCCTCATCAGCCCGACGGACGGCCCGATCGGTGATTCGTCCCTGTGGGTGGAGCACGACGGGGTGCGGGTACTCAATCAGAACGATGCGCGCCCCACGGACCTGTCGCGGTTCGCGGAGCTGGGGCATGTGCACGCGCACATGCTGCAGTTCTCCGGCGCGATCTGGTACCCGATGGTGTACGAGCTGCCGCAGTCGGCGAAGACGGCGTTCGGCAAGCAGAAGCGGGACCGGCAGTTCGACCGTACGTGGCGCTACATCGACGACTTGAAGGCGTCGCACGTCTTCCCGATCGCCGGGCCGCCGTGCTTCCTGGACGACGAGTTGTGGCAGTTCAACGACATCCACGGCGACGAGGGCAACATCTTCCCGGACCAGTCGGTCTTCATGAGCGAGTACGCGAAGGTCGGCGGCACGAATGGCGTCGTCCTGCTCCCGGGCAGCGTGTCGACGCTCACCGCGGACACGATCGAGACCACCCACCCGACCGACGTCGACGAGTTCTTCGTGAACAAGACCGCGCACCTCGAGGAGATGCGGGAGCGTAAGCGCCCGATCATCGAGTCGGAGAAGGCATCCTGGCGGCACCCCGAGATCGACGTACTCACGGAACTCAAAAGGCGGATCGAGCCACTCCTCGAGGAGTCGATCTACCTGGCCAAGGGGGTCGGCGGGCCGGTCCGGTTCGACCTCGTCGGGTACGACGACGAGTCGGTCGAGTCCATTGTCGTCGACTTTCCCGGCAAGCAGGTCCGGTCGTACGCGGACGAGAAGGTGCGGTACCGGTTCCGGACCCGGCGGGAACTGGTCGAGCACCTGATCCACATCGACGAGGGCGACTGGGTGAACTCGCTCTTCCTGTCCTGCCGATTCTCGGCGGCCCGGATCGGCCAGTACAACGAGTTCGTGTACGCGTTCTTCAAGTGCCTCTCCGAGGAACGCCTCCAGTACGCCGAGGGCTGGTACGACGAGCACGAGAAGTCGGTCGACGCCGAGGACATCGAGCTGGGCGGCTGGAACGTGCAGCGCCGCTGCCCGCACCTGAAGGCGGACCTGAGCCGGTTCGGCATCGTCGACGGCAACGTGCTGACCTGCCAGTTGCACGGCTGGAAGTTCGACCTGCCGTCGGGCCGCTGCCTGACCAGCGTCGGTCACAAGATCCGCGCCGAGAAGCCCTGACCGAGGTTCCGGGCAGGAGATCGCCGGCGGACCGCGGTCGTGGGGGGGGGGCGGGGCCCCCCCCCCCCCCCCCGCCCCCCGGGCGGGGCGCCCCGCCCCCCCGGGCCCGGGGGGGGGGGGCCGGCCCCGCCCCCCGCCCCCCGCG
>CBIHNN010000019.1:0-71035 GCA_966211315.1 uncultured Micromonosporaceae bacterium
CCCGGCCACACCCACACCGGGGGGGGGGCCCTCCCCCCGCGGGCCCCGCCCCGCCGGAGGCCCCCCCCCCCCCGCCATCTCTGCGATGGGACAGCACCGCCTGGTGTCATGCACCATCGCCGCGCGAATCCGTTCGATGCCGCCGGGGTGACCGCGCGCCGTGGTCGCCGAACCAGCGTGGTACGGCCATGACATGGTCGCACCCCACCTCGTGACCATCCCGGTAACGTGAGCGGCATGATCGACTCATCCACCGACCTCGCTGTCCTGGTCTATTCCCGCACCGTCGGATACCGGCATGACTCGATTCCAGCCGGGATCGAGGCCATCGGTGTCCTGGGCGCACAGCACGGCTTCACCGTGGAGGCCACCGAGGACCCCGCCGCGTTCACGGAGGCCGACCTCGCGCGGTACGGCGTGGTGATGTTCCTCAATACGAACGGCGCGGTGCTCCCACCCCCCGGCCGGACGGCGTTGGAGTCCTACGTACGCGGCGGCGGTGGATTCGTCGGGGTCCACTCCGCTGCCGCCACCGAGTTCGACTGGCCGTTCTACGGCGGTCTGGTGGGCGCGTACTTCGACGGACACCCGCACGTTCAGCCCGCGCTGGTCCGAGTGGCGGACGCCGGACACGCGGCGACCGCGCACCTTCCCGCCCAATGGCCGCGCACCGACGAGTGGTACGACTACGGGAGCAATCCACGGTCGCACTGCCGGGTGCTGCTCACCGTCGACGAGCCGTCCTACATCGGGGGTCGCATGGGCGCGGACCACCCGATCGCCTGGTGCCGACCGTACGAGGGCGGTCGATCCTTCTACACCGGGCTAGGGCACACCATCGAGGCGTACTCGGATCCGGCGTTCCGGGAGCATCTGCTCGGCGGGATACGGTACGCGGCCGGTGCGGAGGGCTGACGGATCCCCCTGCCGAGATTCAAGGGACTTCCGTGCTGGGCGCGACTGTCATCGGCCGGTTACGGGAGTCCCTCGCGTAGCACGACCACCCCGGCGGCGGGCACCTCCACCGGACCGGACCAGATCGTGCCGGTCAGCAGGTCGGTGCCGCGCGCGTCGACTGGCGCCCGTTCGGTCCCGTGGTTGAACAGGAAGAGGTACGAGCGGCCGTCGCTGTGCCGCCGGCGCACCGCCTCGACGCCGTCCGGCTTACCCACCGCTGGACGGGCACCGGCCTCGGCGGCGATATCGGCCAGCAGTGTGCGCAGCGGCTCGTCGGCCAGCCGCGTGCTGGCGTACCAGATTCGACCGTCACGGCGAGTCAGTGCCGCGCCGCCCGCGACGGGGCCATCGGCGTACCGGCGAACGACCTCCGCCTCGACTGCCTCGACGGCCTCCGTCCACACTCGACCGATGCTGCCGTCGTCGAGCGTGACACTCGCACCGGCCTGTAGTGGATGGAACTCCTCCACCCGTACGCCCAGCAGACCGGCCAGGGCACCGGGCAGGGGCGCCGGCCACACCCGATCGTGCTGGTCCACCAGCCCGCTGTACGGGCCCACCACGAGCGTGCCACCGCCGTCCACGTAGCGCTGCAGGTTCGCCGTGCCCGTCTCATCCAGCAGGTAGAGCGACGGGGCCACCACGAGGCGGTAGCCGCTCAGGTCCGCGGTGGGCGGTGCGAGATCGGCGGTGAGGCCGGCCTCCCAGAGGGCGGCGTGCCAGCGTCCGATCTCCGTGAAGGCCGTCATGTCGGTGCTGGGCTGATTGTCGGCCTCCTGCGCCCAGGCGCTGGGGAAGTCGAGCAGTACGGCGACGGGCGCCTCCGTACGGGCGCCGTCGATCTCGGCCAGCGCCCGCAGGTCCGCTCCGAGCCGGACCACCTCCCGCCAGACCTTCGAGTCGGTGCCGGCGTGCGGCAGCATCGCCGAGTGCCACTTCTCCGAACCTGCGCGGCTGGCCCGCCATTGGAAGAACATCGCGCCCTCGGATCCACGCGCTACGTGGTTGAGGCTGTCCCGTAGCAATTGCCCCGGCGCCTTGGCCACGTTGCGCGGCTGCCAGTTCACCGCGCTGGTCGAGTGCTCCATGAGCAACCAGCTGCCACCGGCCAGGGACCGGCTCAGGTCAGCCGCGTAGGCGATCTGCGCGCCCGGTGGCCGCGGATCGGTGCCCATGAGGTAGTGGTCGCTGGAGACCACCCGCTGCGGACCGGTCATCTCGGCGGCCCAGGCCCACTGGTCCACCATGTCGGATCCGGGCATGAGGTTGGTGGTGACGGGGATTCCGGGTGAGAGCCGGTGTAGCAGGTCGCGTTGCTCGACGAAGCCGGCCAGGTGCTCGTCGGAGCTGAACCGCCGCCAGTCCAGCACCTGGCCCGGGTTGGACGACGTCGGGGTCGCCCGCGGCGGCTGCACCTGCGCCCAGTCGGTGTACGTCTGCGACCAGAAGGCGGTGCCCCAGGCCGCGTTGAGCGCGTCGATGTCGTCGTAACGGCGGCGCAGCCAGGTCCGGAACGCATCGGCTGAGGCATCGCAGTAGCAGTGCGCGTTGTGGCATGCGTACTCGTTGTGCACGTGCCACAACGCCAGTGCCGGATGCCCGGCGTAGCGGCGGGCGAGCTGCTCGGCGATCCGCAGCGATGCCTGCCGGTACGTCGTGGAGCTGGGGCAGATCGCCTGGCGGCTGCCGTAGGTGAGGCGACGGCCGTCTCGGTCGACCGGCTGGGTCTCGGGGTAGGCGTGGGAGAACCACGGCGGCGGGGAGGCGGTCGGCGTGGCCAGATCCACTGCGATGCCGGCGCCGTGCAGCCCATCGATGACCCGGTCCATCCGGTCGAACGTATAGACACCCTCGGCCGGCTCCAGCCAGGCCCAGGAGAAGACGCCAACGGTGACCAGCGTTATGCCCGCTTCGCGCATGAGCGCGAGGTCCTCGGCCCAGACGTGTTCGGGCCATTGCTCAGGGTTGTAGTCACCGCCGTAGGCGAGACCCGAGATGCGCGGTAGGAGCCGATTTCCGTCGGGTTCGGCGGCTGACATTGTTCGCACGGATTCCAACACAGCCGAACACTACCTCGCACCTGGCACCCCGGGGAACAGTTCGCCATCTGTAGCCTGGCGGGCCCACCAGCCTGGTCCGCGCGTGTTCAGGCGCGGGACGAGGCGCCGCAGTCGATCAGCCCTGCGCCGTGACCGGGGGCCGGCCTGGGCCATATTTCGGACCTTCCGCCCACCCGGAGCCGTGCGGCACTCCCCGAGCCGACCGTCCGTCAGGGCGGCGAACGGCGCGGTTGCGCCACCGGTGCGTCCAGGGGCTCCCGTAGCAGCGGTTCCAGATGCACGCCGAGGGCGGGGTCGCTGGTCAGGAGCCGGAACGCGTTGGCCCGCAGGTGGCGGGCGGCCGTCCGCGTGATGTCCCTGAGGTCGCGCCCTTCGACGACCGCGACCGGGAGAGCGCCATCGTCGGTGAGGTCCTGTAGGAGGGCCCACGCGGTGAGGTCCGGCGGCTCGCCGGAGCTCACCAGGACAGCGGCGATCTGATGCCGGGGCAGCCGGTCGCGCAGGGCCGCCACCAGCTGCGCCGCCGTCAGCGTGCCGGCCGAGCGCACGTCCGGGGCGTACACGATCACGAGTTCCTGGCGGGTGGCGAGTTCGGCGAGGATGCCGAGGACGCCGGTCCGCGCCGCGACAGTGTCGTCGGCCGCGACAGCGACCACCGTCGTACCGTTCGTGCGGAACTCGGGCCGCTCCAGGGTGACCGGCGCGGTGTGCAGTACGGGGGAGGTGAGCGGGGTGACCCAGCCGCGGCGGCGCGCGTACGTGGCGGCCGCGAACGCGAGACCGGACAGCGCCATGACACCCACCCCGTACTGGCCGTGGAGGCTGTGGCCGGCACTGAGGAGCGCGGGTGCCAGGAGTCCGCCCAGTCCACCGGCGCACCCGGCCATCCCGATGATCAGGCCGGCTCGTTCCGGCGGGACGGCACCGCCGATCCTGCACAGCAGGACACCACCGGCCGTTCCCACGGCAGCGGCGGCGAGCAGAAGACAGCCGACCACGACCGCCGGGTGCGGTTCGACCACGATCACCAGGCCGAGGGCGCCGGCCACCCTGCAGCAGCCGACCAGCACCGGTACCGCCCGGCCCACCTCGGCGAGCCGTCCGCCGACGGGCTGCGTCAGTGCGGCGATCGCGATGACCGCCGCGGTGATCACCGTGGCGTCGCCCCACGGCCGGTGAACGGCGTAGGCCGGCAGGTAGAACAGCGCCGCGGCGATCGGACCGGCCGTGGCCGCGGCCAGCACGCACCACTGCCGGGCGGCCGGAATCCGCAGGACGGTCGCGACGTCCTGAGCGAGTGGGGCGTGCCGCGCCCGGATCGGTGCGTCGTGGACCACCAGGACCGCCAGCCCGGCGTACGCGAAAACGACCGCGGCGGTGAGCACGGCCGTCCACGGCAGCGGGAAGGCCCGGATCATCGGGCGGACGACGACCGCCGCCAGCGCGGCACCCGCCGTCCCGGCCGCGACAACGCTGAGGCCGAGACCACGCCGGTACGGGCGCCCCGCACGGATCACCAGCGACCCGACGATCGCGAACGTCGTACCGGCCGCGGCCATTGCGAGGCAGGCGGCGAACACCGCCGTCACCGCCGTTCCAAAGCCCGTGAGCAGCACAGACGTGCCGACGATCGTGCTGACGACGGCCAGTACGCGGCGAGCGCCGTACCGATCGGTCAACGCGCCGGTCCAGATCAGCCCCAGCGAACCCGCCGCGACCGCGAGCACCACCAGGAGCAGCGACCAGGCGGCGTGCAGTCCGTGCCGACGCGCGAGTTCCTGACCGAGCTCGCCGCTGACGATCCAGGCCGCACTGCTGACGGCGAGGCCGAGCATCCCCACCGTCGTCGTCCGACGCGGAGCGGTCGCCGCGAAACGCTGCCCCTCTGGCATACCTGTCCACCTCCGGCGCGTGGCGAGAACGACCGGCGTACGCTGGCGTCTGCGGGCCGTTCCCGCGGGGGTGTGGTCCTCTGCCAGCGTAGAGACCGAACCGACATCGATTCGTGCTCATACGTGCCAGCTTTGCCAGGAGCGGGGTGCCCTCGGGGGCCGGATAGGTATCGCATCGGTATTTCCCCCGTAGTCCCGGCGGGGCGTGGAAACCGATGCTAGCCCCATGACGTTCCCAAGACATGCCAGGACGGTCGCGTCCGAGCTGGTCATCCCCGGCGGCCAACCGGCGCTGTGCGACGTCTGCGGCGCCCTGATCCACAACGGTTCGGAGCAGTACGCCACTGTGGCCGATTCCTCCGCCGTGTACCCCACACCGTCCCGCCTCGACGGCCGCCGCCGGCTGACCGCCTGTGGCCGCTCCCATCTACATGAACTGATCAGCCGGTACACGGCCCGGCCGTACGACGAGGACGAACTGTTGGGACGCATCGTGCTGCGGGCGAAGCACGGCATAGGTCACGAAGCCACCCTCGATGACCTCGCCTTCGTCACGGGCTTCACCATCGCGCAGGTCATGCGGGCCGAGCGTTGGTCGTCGATCTGGCTGACCTGGCTGCCCGAGGCGGCGGACATCTGAGATCGCTCGGCGCTGTGGTGCACAGCAGGGACGGGGCGGCGCGCCCGCCACCAGGACACTCCCGGCGGCCGGTTTGACACCATGGTCAACCGGCTTACCGGATGTCGCTGGGCGAACGCCCAGCCGCGGTAGTCGGCGGCGAGCGGCCGCCCCAGCGTCATCACCCCGAGATCATCCGGCTGCCGGACGTGCCGCCCAACCCCGACGCCAGCGTCACCGCCGATCAGACCCGGGTACTCACGCAGGTCGGCGAGGATCGCGTTGCTCTACTTCAAATGTAGTTCGAATTGGCTCACACCGTTGTCGGGGACAGTCACAGTCTTGAACTGATCCACCAGTCCGGTCGTGCAGTCCGGAGACGTGAACGTGTTGATGTTCATCGTGGAACCGCGCAGCCAGGACGGAGCGGCAAACTGGACGTCGCCCGCTCTGTTCGCCCCTTCGGCCTGGTGTCCTGTCGGCCCGGCGCCTGGTTGACGTAGGCGTACAGGTCCTCGGCCGCCACGAACTCTCCGTTGTTGCCCTCCCGGTAGGTGTAGCAGGCGTCCAGTCCCACCGGCGCGGACTCCGAGCCGACATGAGTTACCTTCTGTGAATTCGGGTTCGCGGGATCCTCTCCGTGGATAGAGATGGAATGACCTCTTCCGGCGATATAGACGGATCTGACGTCGGATTTCGAGCGCATCTTTGGTTTGCTGAACGCGTTCTGGGTGTCGGCGCTGGCAGGTACGACGATTGCGGCGAGAGCCGTGGCGCACACGCCTACGAACGTTGCAAAAGCCGTCAAATTCCGGAGCTGGCGGCGATTACTTGTGTCTTCTCAACGTTGTGCATGCCTTCTCTCACTTTCTTGAGGGGTTCGCCTAGGCGAGAGGCGGAATGTTGCCGCGAATCTTGACCCGGTGCCACCAGCCGAGCCCGCGACCATTGTTGGAGCACGAGGTCGTAGTTGCCCCATATCTGCCATCCAACCTGCGAATGGCGCTAAGTCGAGAGCCCTACGGTCATCGCCGACGCCATCGCGGACACCTCAACCCTCCAGTTTCGGAGAGTCATCGACTAATAGCCTGCGGTTAAGACGATCGATGGCGACGTGCGCCATGCATATAGCGGTAATCAGCGACGTGATTTCAGCAAAGAATGGTTTTGACTAGGGCGACGCGGGTGAAACGGTCGTACCGGACGATGCCGGATACGGGCGTCAAGTCATCGATGGACAGGTCTTTGCGACAAGATTTCGTCTGCGGGGGGCTCCACGCAATGGCTATCGCGCCATGGTCGACGTGCCCAGGGAACTGGTGCAGCATGTCGGCCGGTCGCTGGCCGCCGAACGTCGTGCCAGCGGCACCCGTACCAGCGCCCGGCGCGTCGACCTGTTTCGGTGTCGGACGGCCGGTGTAGCGGTTCCAGTTCCCGCCGACGGCCGTGCGGTGCCGCCCGCCTGACACCCATCAGGGCCTCGACCCGACGATCCCGTGCACGATCACCCTCCGGCGCGGACGGCGCCGTCGATCTGGACGCCGGACCGCTGGGACGTGCCGAGATTCGTCCCCCGATGACCGCGTGGGCCACCCGCGACGACACGACATCGTCAGGGTGGCCCACGGTCGGCTGGGCGTACGGGTGTGCAGGTCGCCCCGCTGTGGAGCTACTCAGGCCCGGTCGTGGAGGGCCGTCGGCGACGCGACACCGGGTAGAGCACTGCACCGATGGCAAGCAGCGCCGCCCCCAAGCCGACCATCCTGACCACATTGTTGCCCGTGACCGGGAGTTCTCCGCCGCCCATACCGCCCATACCGGACACACTGGACGTGTTCAGCACCGACGGACTGGGTGTCGTCGACCCGCCCGGCGGGGCCGGGGACGGCGGCTGCGGCTGCGACGGCGGCTCGCCAGCGGATACCACCGGCCAGCCATCGGCGTCCCACTCCAACTTGTTCATGCCGAGTGTGCCCATGTCCGGCACGCTGTTGTTCCAGTAGTAGTGGTAGACCAACACGTCGGTCGTGCCGTCTCGCATGACAGCCTGGTGCCCCGGTCCCCCTACGCTGTCGTGGGTGGCCAGCAACTCGGTGGCACCACCCTCGGCCATCGGCCTGCCGTTACGGTCCAGGTACGGCCCGGTGGGGTTCTTCGACCTGCCCACCATGGTCCGGTAGGTGCTGCTGGTGCCCTTGCAGCACCAGTCGTAGGAGACGAACAGGTAGTAGTAGTCGCTGTGGCGGTAGATGAACGGCGCCTCGATCGCCTTGTCCTTGGGCAGGTCCGGCCGGCCGGCCAGCGAGTACACCGTGCTGTCAGTGCTGTCCCGCAGGCCGGTCTTGGGATCGATCCGGATCATCTTGATGCCGGTCCAGAACGATCCGAAGTCGAGCCACCAGCGACCTTGCGCGTCCACCAGGAGATTCGGGTCGATGGCGTTGGAATCGCTTGTTTCGCCCGTTTCGATGATCTTTCCGACATGCGTCCAGGTACCCGGCAGCCCGGTCGGGCTGGTCGCCAGGAAGATCGCCGAGTGGCTGGAGCCGAACGAGGAGGCCGCGTAGTACAGGTAGTACTTGCCGTCATGGAAGGAGATGTCCGGCGCCCAGAGCCAACGATTCTTGCCGGCCGTTGGGGGTGGCAGGTACTCGTCGGCCCAGGGCGTGCCATTCGGGAAGACCGAACCGATCTTGGTGAATTTCCTGCCGTCCGGCGACGTACTGATGATCAGGTTGGTGCCGGTCGACGCCAGGATGTACGTGCCGTCCGACGTCTTGATCATGGACGGGTCGTGGACCTTCTCGGTGTCGCCGCTGACAGACCACGGGTCCGGGTACGTCGGCCCGGTCGGCTTGGCGTCGACCTGCGGATCGAGGTTCGTCAGCCGGAACCGCTGGCAGTCGTTGTTCAACCAGGGGAACTGCCCCACCTTGGTCTTCTCGGCCAAGCCGCAGTACGCCACGTCCAGGTTCTTGCCGCTGCCCCGGTTGGCGATGCGGAAGGTCCCGTCGACCTGCGGCTCGACGTACCACTTCTGGTCGGCGTCCTTATCCGGGGCGCAAGCGCGCTGCTCGGTGGTCGCCCCGTCGGCGGTGGACCGCCCCGCGATGCTGAGGCACTTGCCCGACTGGGCGGACTTGATGGTGTAGTCGGCCCCACCTGCCGAGGTGAAGGACCACTTCTCGCAGACCCCGGGGTCGTAGGCCCGCGTCGTCACCGCGGCACCGTCGCCGGCGGAGCAGTCGAAGCCGAGCAGCTTGCCGTTGTTGACATTGCTCACCCCGACCTCGCCGACCGGCTGGAGCCGCCAGCGCTGGCACGGGCTGTTGCCCACCGCCTCCCACAGCCGCACGTTGACGTCGTCGGCCATGAAGCACTGTTCGACGTCGAGCGTCTTACCGCTGTTGGCGTCGTCGATGCGCACCCAGCCGTCGCCGGCGGGGGTCACCTTCCACCGCTGGCAGGCGCCGGCCTTCCAGGAGCTCTGCACCACGTTGGTGCCGTTGGCCGTACCGCAGTTAGCCGCGGTGAGTGACCGGCGGCTGTTCTTGTTGACCAGGCGGTACGAGCCGTCGGCGGCGTCGTCGAGGACCCACTGCTGGTGCGCCGCCGACGAGCACGCGTGCTGCGCCACGTTCGAGTTCGGGTTCAGAACGCCGAGGGTGGTCTCCAGGCACTTGCCGGAGAAGACGTTGACGACGTTGTACGCCACGCCCCGCACCGGCGCGTTGATCGGGCCGTCCTCCCCGGAGGGAGCGGCGATCTTGCTGCCGAGCGGGGCCGGTGTGCCGAGGTTGGGGCTGCCGTCCGCGTTCCAGGTGATCTTCTGCACGCGGGTCGAGCGGTTACGCCCGCACTTGTCGGCGGACTTGGAGTTGGCGTGGTAGACGATCCAGTCTTCCTTGCCGTCCGGCGATGTGAAGAAACCGTTGTGACCAGGGCCGAACGCCTTGCCCTCGTCGTTGCGGGTGAAGATCGGCGTCGGCTTCTTCGACCACGAGGAGGCGGCGAGCGGGTCACCGCCGGTGAACGCCAGCTGACCGAGCTGGTAGTCCGGCGTCTCGCACGAGCTCGCCGAGTAGACCACAAAGGTCTTCCCGTTGTGCTGCACCGCCACCGGCCCCTCGTTGACCGGGTTGCCGGACTTCTCCCAGTCGTGGGTGGCGGTGGAGAGCAGGGTACGGGGGCTGCTGATCGTCCACGGGTTGGACATCTTGGCGATGTAGAGGTTCTGGGGTTTTCCGTCGAACCCGGACCACAGGTAGTACAGGGAGTCGTTCAGCTCCAGGTAGCTACCGTTGATCATCCAGTCGTTGGGCCGTTGTGGGTCGAGAATGCGGTTCTTGAAGGAGTACGGCCCCATCGGGTCGTTACCGGCACTTTCGAGCACCTGGGTGTGCTGGTTGACGAACGGGACCCCGCCGTTCTTGTTCTCGGTTCCGGCGGTGAACGTGAGGTACCAGCGTGGTCCGTTGGGTCCCTTCATCAACCGGAACTCGGGGGCCCAGAAATTGCAGCACCGCTCCGGAGTGGTGTCCGACCAGATGACCACCGGCTTCGCGGTCTTCAGGCCCGCGACGGTCGGCGACTTGCGCATCACGAGCTGCGAGCTCCCTGTCGTGTACGCGAGGTAGTAGTTGCCCTTGAAGTACTCCAGCCAGGGATCTGCCGCGTCCTCGACCAACGGATTGGTCACCGTGGCGGCCGCGGGCTTGGCTGCTTTCGGTTGTGGTTCGGCGTGACCGGGCCGAATCACGAATACCACCAGCCCGGCGGCCGTCAGCACCGTCGCGATGAGTGCCGACAGTCGCCGAAGGCGGCTACCCGGGACGGGCGAGGACGAAAAGCTCATAAAGGACTACCTTCTACGTATGACAGGCCGCTGGCCAGGCCGAGCCGCCGACGGCGGCTGCAGCGCGCGACGGAACGCGGCCGAGCTCGGGCAACATTGCCCACAGGTCGATGCCCGCCGGGTTCTAGTCCCGCGCGGGGCAAGCGATGACGGTAAACGCTTCAATGAATTTCGTAAAGATCAGATCGGTAGAGGTTGCGTTTCGCCCGCTATGCCCCGCTTATATGGCTCAGGCGGGAACGCGGTCGACCACAGACTCGCGGGCCGCTGCGTAACTGGCCCGGATGGCGGGAATGCCTTGCGCCTCGTACACGTCGGGGGTTTCGGCGGTCCAGGTCGGAGGCTCGGCGCCACCCAGGACGACCCAGGCGGCCTGGCGGGCGGCGCCGTCGGCGACGTACTCGCCCGGCGGCGGGACCAGAACGGGCAGCCCGAAGAGTTCGGGGGCGATGCGCCGGACTGCCTCGCTGCGGGCACCGCCGCCGACCAGAACGATCCGGCGCGCAGTGGCGCCCTGGCCGACGAGTGCGTCGAGGCCGTCGGCCAGGGCGCAGAGCATGCCTTCGACGGCGGCCCGGGCCAGGTGGGCGGGCGTGGACGTCTTCAAGGTCAGGCCGTGGATCGCGCCGGTGGCCAGCGGTTTGTTGGGTGTCCGCTCTCCCTCCAGGTAGGGGATGAGCACCAGGCCGTCGGCGCCGGCCGGAGTCGACAGTGCCAGCTCGGACAACTCGGCGTGGTCGACCCGCAGCATCGAGGCCGCCGCGTCGAGGACCCGGGCGGCGTTGAGCGTGCACACCAGCGGCAGGAACCGCCCGGTGCTGTCGGCGAAGCCCGCGACAATGCCACTGGGGTCGTTGGCGGGGACGTCGGCGGACGCGAAGACGGTGCCGGACGTGCCGATGGAGACGACCACGTCGCCGGGCAGCGCGCCCGCGCCGAGCCCGGCCGCGGCGTTGTCGCCCGCGCCGGGACCCAGCCGTGCGCCGTTGGGCAGAGTGCCCGCGACGCCGGTCGGGCCGAGCACCACCGGCACCCGCAGATCCCGCCCGAAGGCATGCGCGAGCAGGTCGGGACGGTATTCGCCGGTCGCGGCGGACCAGTAGCCGGTGCCGCTGGCGTCGCTGCGATCGGTCCGCAACCCGTCCAGGCCCGGCGCACCGGCCAGCTTCCAGGTCAGCCAGTCGTGCGGCAGGCACACCGCTGCGGTACGGGCGGCGTTCTCCGGCTCATGGCGAGCCAGCCACCGCAGCTTCGTGACGGTGAAGCTGGCGACCGGGACAAGCCCGACGGCGTCCGTCCACGCACGGGCGCCCCTCTCGCCGCCGCCGAACTCCTCGATCAGGTCGGCGGCGGCCTGGGCGGACCGGGTGTCGTTCCAGAGCAGGGCCGGGCGGACGACCTCACCGGCCTCGTCGAGGGCGACCATGCCGTGCTGCTGCCCCCCGACCGCGGCCGCCGCGACGTCGTCCAGACCGCCCGCCTCCTCGATCGCCGACTGGAGCGCCGCCCACCAGGCATCCGGATGGACCTCGGTGCCCTCCGGGTGGGCGGCGCGACCATACCGGACCAGTTTCCCGGTCTCGGCGTCGCGGACCACCACCTTGCACGACTGGGTGGACGAGTCGATGCCGGCGACGAGCGTCATGTCTGGCTCCAACCTCAATGGGCGCGCAACACGTGATCGATGGCGAGCTGGTGCAGCTTCACAAACCCGTAACCCTGCGTACCTGCCGCGTCGACGTCGAAGTCCTCGAAGGACCCCCTGTCGGCGAGCAGGTCCTGGTAGCCCTCGCCCGGTGCCAGGGTCGGTGTGGCCAGCTCCGTGACCTTGGCCGCCTCCAGCGCGGCCTGAACCCGCGGGTCGGCCCGGAACGCGGCGGCCCGCTCCTTGAGCAGCAGATACATCCGCATGTTGGCGGCGGCCGAATCCCAGACCCCCGTGTGGTTCTCGGTACGCGAGGGCTTGTAGTCGAAGTGCCTCGGCCCGTCGTACGCGGGACCGCCCGCCGGGCCCCCGAACTCCAGCAGGTCGACGAGGGAGAACGCGTTGAGCAGGTCACCGTGGCCGAAGACGAGGTCCTGATCGAACTTGGGGCCGTGCTGACCGTTGAGGTCGATGTGGAACAGCTTGCCGTGCCACAGCGCCTGGGCGATGCCGTGGGTGACGTTGAGGTTGGACATCTGCTCATGGCCGACCTCAGGGTTCACGCCGACCAGATCGGAGTGTTCGAGTTCGTTGATGAACGCGAGGGCGTGCCCGACGGTGGGGAGCAGGATGTCGCCGCGGGGCTCGTTGGGCTTGGGTTCGATGGCGAAGCGGATCTGGTACCCCTGGTCGATGGAGTACTGCGCGAGCAGGTCGAGGCCCTCGCGGTAGCGGTCGAGCGCTGCCCGGACGTCCTTGGCGACGTCGTACTCGGAGCCTTCGCGGCCGCCCCAGAGCACGAATGTCTGGGCGCCCAGCTCCGCTGCCAGGTCCAGGTTGCGGATGACCTTGCGCAGGGCGTAGCGGCGGACGGTGCGGTCGTTGCTGGTGAAGCCGCCGTCCTTGAAGACGGGGTGGGAGAAGAGGTTCGTGGTGATCATCGGGACCTTGAGGCCGGTCTCGTCGAGTGCCTTGCGGAACCGGGCGTGGATGCCCTCGCGGGTGTGCGCGTCCGACCCGAAGGGGACCAGGTCGTCGTCGTGGAAGGTGATGCCCCACGCGCCGAGGTCGGAGAGCCGGTGTACCGCCTCTACCGGGTCGAGCCCGGCGCGGGTCGCGTCACCGAACGGGTCACGGGCCTGCCAGCCGATGGTCCAAAGGCCGAAGGAGAACTTGTCCTCCCGGACGGGCCGTACCGACACGGTGACCTCCACGTACCACGTGATTTGTTTAGTGGTTGAATCATTTGACGTGGGTATGGCATTGTCAAGGCCGTGACGGTCCGGATGACGATTCCGCGTGGCACGCCGTTCCGGCAGGCCAGCGTGCGGGCCCACAATCTCGCGCTGGTGCTGCGCCATGTCTCGGCCAGCGAGAATCCGGTCTCCCGGGCCGCGCTCTCGACGACCACCGGGCTCACCCGGGCGACCGTCTCCGCGCTCGTCGACGACCTCATCGCCGGGGCGTTGCTCACCGAACGCGAGCCGCCGCCGCGCACCGGGGCGGGACGGCCGGCGGTCGGACTGACGGTGGCGCCGGACGGTGCCGCCGGGATCGGCCTGGAGATCAACGTCGACTACCTGGCCGCCTGCGTCATCGATCTCGCCGGTGTGGTCCGGCACCGGCTCGTCGTCCATGCCGATCAGCGACCCGCCGGGGCCGACGCGGCACTCGACGGTATCGGGCGCCTCGCCTCCGAGGCACGCGCCCTGGCCGAGGCCGACGGGCTGATCGTCGCGGGCGCGGCCCTCGCCGTGCCGGGCCTGGTCGGCGCGGACTGCGTGGTACGCCGGGCCCCGAACCTGGGCTGGTACGACGTCGACACCCTGGCCCGGCTGCGCGGCGTTCCGGCGCTCGCCGGCCTGCCGCTCACCGTCGACAACGAGGCCAATCTCGCCGCCCTCGGTGAGCTGCGCACCGGCGGGGTTCCGGCCAGCTTCGTGCACATCTCCGGTGAGATCGGGATCGGCGCCGGCATCGTGCTCGACGGTGTCCTCTACCGAGGCGCCCGGGGCTGGAGCGGCGAGATCGGCCACATCCCCATCGACCCGTCGGGGCCCACCTGCCGGTGCGGGGTCCGGGGCTGCCTGGAGCAGTACGCCGGCCAGGAGGCCATCCTGCGCGGCTCCGGCCGGTCCCTGGACGAGCTGGCCGCCCACGCGTCGGACGGCGACCCGGCCACCGTGGCGGCCCTGCACGCCGCCGGCACCGCCCTCGGCACCGCCGTCGCCACCGTGGTCAGCCTGCTCGACGTCGACACGATCGTGCTCGGCGGCATCTACGCACCGCTGGTGCCGTGGTTGCGCGACGGAATCACCGGCGAGTTGACCCGCCGGGTGCTCACCGCCGGTTTTGCGCCGGTGACCCTGCGCGCGGCACGACTGGGCGTCGACGGGGCGATCATCGGTGCGGCGGGTGCCGTCGTCCGGGCGGTGCACGACGATCCGGCCGCCTGGCTCGCCGCCCGCCAGGACGTCACCTGATCGCGCGGTGCCCGCCGATCCGGCACCTTGTGGACGTCTCTGACCACGTTTTCGGGCCCCCACGCACGCTGCGCTAGGTACGGACGCCGGTATTTCTACCGTCGTCTCCGTACCCGGTTGGACCAACACTTCATGAATGACGATTGAACGTGCGGATGACACCGATCCCCGAGTCCGGCACTCCCCGCGGACGGCCAGGATCCGTGACGGTAACGCTGTGATCAACTTCGGCGGTGGGGCTGGACGAATCACCGAGGGCGGCTCATCGGTGGTGCATCTGTCGTCGGCCTTGCCCAACGGCAGACGCACCGTCGGCAGCGCGGTGCCTTCGCCCACCGAGCAGATCTGCGCCTGCCCCGTACACCGGGCTGATCATCACGTTCTGCGGTTGGCCAGCCCCCGCCCGTCCCCGAGTTGTGCCGTACGGGCACCGTCAGGGGGCATCATCGGCGATGACGGGTCCCGGAGGCGCAGCCAGCACCGTCCGGAGGACACATGGATGGCGTTGGCCCGGATGATCATCTCCCAGTTGGAGAGGTCGAACAGCCACCTCGTCGATGAGCTGCTAGCCGGCCGCGCTTCGGCGTACCTGACGATCGAGGGCCGACCGCGCCGGTCGGATCGGGCGTGTACGGCCGGCGAGCCGTCCGCACCGGTGCGTCCCGGCCACGTGGAGCGGGCGATCGCCATCATGCAGGCGGATCCGGCCGCGATGTGCTCGATGGCGGACCTGGCGCAGGCCACGAACGTGAGCGTACGAACCCTGCAAGTGGGCTTCCGCCAGCACACCGGGATGAGTCCGATGGGTTACCTGCGGCAGCTGCGACTGGTACGGGCCCACGAGGATCTGCTCGCGGCGGACCCCCGCTACCACACAGTGGCGCGTATCGCGCACCGCAATGGATTTTCACACCTCAGCCGTTTCGCCGCGACGTACCGCGCGACGTACGGGTGCAATCCGTCGGAAACCCTGCGACGGTCCGCCCCCGCGCGGACGCCGTCAACTGATCACAGCGGGCCCGCCGGCGCCGGCGAACCCGCACGCCTGGTGATGGCTGTGCGTTCCCGAGGCATCAGGTGAGGTGCCCGGGGCCGCCGGTCCTGCCGGTGCGAGCAGGGCCGTCTCAGCTTCTCAGTCTCCGGCGACCGGCGTGATGTGCTCGACGATCACGTCGATGAGTTGCTGTGGGTTGTAGGGCTTGCCCAGAAAGTCGTGGCACCCTGCGGCCAGCAGATGCTCCTGCTGCTCGGGGAGTACGGAGGCGGTGAGCGCGACCACGGTGGGGCGGTCGGGGCCCTGCGCATCCCGCAGCTCTTCGGCGAGGCCGATGCCATCCCCGTCGGGTAGTTGCATGTCGAGCAGTACGAGGTCGACGGTGGTAGCGGCGAGTTCGGTGCGGGCGGTGGCCAGGTCCGGGGCGTCGACCAGAGTGACGGCCTGCATGACCGGATCCTTGGATCGGCTGAGGATCGTGCGGACGAGCTTGCGATTGAGATCGTTGTCCTCGACCAGAAGCACGCGGCGGCTGTTCATGTCGTGACGCTCTCCTTCTTGGGTATGGCGCCGGTCAGCCGATCGATGGTGTCGGTCAACGCCGCCAGTCCGTCGACTGGACCGCCTTTGCAGGCCACCGCAGCGACCTTGCCGTTGAGGCGGGTCTTGTCGGTATCGGTGAGGGTCTTCGCTGTCAACACGAGGACGGGGACGTCGCGGGTGGTGGGGTGTTCGCGCAGCGCGGCGACGACGTCGAAGCCGTCGATATCCGGCATGAGGAGATCGCAGATGATCAGGTCGTAGCGGTGTTGGCGGGCCATCCTGAGGCCCTGGACACCGCCCGGTGCGCATACGACCTGCATGCTGTGCTGGGAGAGGCTCGTCTGGATGAGCTGCCGGCTGGCCGGGTCGTCATCGATGGCCAGAACGGTGAGGTCGTGTCCGGTCATCGGGGGGACCAGACCGTTGCGGGTCAGCCAGCTGAGCAACGCCTGCGGTTCGACGGGTTTGATGAAGTAGTCGACGGCGCCGAGCGCCATGGCGACCTCGGTGTCGTCGAGCACGCTGACGACCACGACGGGGATGTGGCTCAGCCGGCAGTCCTGTTTGATGTCGGCGAGGACCTGCCAGCCGTCGATGCCGGGCAACCGGATGTCGAGCAGGATCGCCTCCGGTGCGCACGCGCGGGCGGTGGCCAGGCCTTGTTCGCCGGTAGCGGCGACGGTGACCTGGTAGCCGGCCTTCGTCAGGTAGGTCGACAGCAGCTGCGCCGCTCCCGGGTCGTCCTCGACGATCAGCACTCCGGTGCCGCCCGGGTCGCCCGTGCCCTCAAGCGTGTGGTGATCGGCCGTCGGTAGCCAGACGGTGAACTTGCTGCCGTGGCCGAGCTGGGATTCGAGTTCGATGCGTCCGCCGTGCGCGTGCGCCAGACGTCGGGTCAGCGCGAGGCCGAGTCCGGTCCCGCCCTCGCGGGAGGCCTGATCACCGGCCTGGTGAAACTCGTCGAACACGCGTTGCTGGTCCGTCGCGGAGATTCCGGGTCCGGAGTCGGCGACGGAGAGGGCGATATACCCGCCGGCACGGCGGGCGGCCAGGAAGATGCGGCCGCCTTCCGGGGTGAACTTGACGGCGTTCGACAGCAGGTTCGTGACGATCTGCCGCAGCCGAACCGGATCGGCGTCCACCCGTAGCGGGGGCACGGCGACGGTGACGTCGAGCTGTTTGGCTTGCGTGAGCGACGTCAGGCTGGTCACCACCTCGTCGATCGCCTCTGCCACGTCGAGCGGCTGGCGGTTCAGATCGATCTTCCCGGCTTCGATCTTCGACAGGTCGAGGACCTCGTTGACGAGGCCGACGAGGTGCTGACCGCTGGAGTGGATGTGACCGATCCACTCCGTTGGCACCGTGGTCTGGTCATCGACAACGGGTTCGTTGCGCATCAGGCCGCTGAACCCGATGATCGCACTCAACGGTGTACGCAGTTCGTGGCTCATATTGGCCATGAAGTCGCTCTTGGCCTTGGTTGCGGCGGTCAGTGCGGTGACCGAGTCGGACAGCTCGGTGGTCAGCCGGTCGCGTTCGGCCAGCAGTTCGGCGCGTTCCGCCAACGTGGCGGCCTGCGCGCCGACGTCGCCGAGCAGCTGCACATCGTCGTCGGTGAACAGGCTGCGGAATCGGTTGAACAGCAGCAGCACGCCTTCGGCGGCCGGGAGCTGCACCAACGCGACTGTGACGAATCGCGCCTGCACGGCTGCGCCGTAGAAGCGAGCCACCGCGAGCGGTCCCTGCTGCCCGGAGTGCGGTTCGAGGCTGTGCGTGCCGCGCAGCCGTGACATCGCGGCGTAGTCGGCGCCGCCGTCGTCCAGCGCGGGAACGTTGAGCCGCGTCACCTCGCGAACGCCGTTGTCCGGAGTGCAGGCCAGCACGACCGCACCGCCCGCGCCGGTGGCGCGGACGACGGCGTCGGCGTATCGGGACCAGATCTGTTCCGGCGGCGCGTCCGCGGGGCACTCGAGCAGGCTGCGGACCACCGAGTAGGCGGCGCGGTTGGACCATTGCCTCCGTACGAACACCGGTGGGACGAACGCCAGCATGTACCCGATCGCCGACAGCAGCGCGATCAGCTGCGACGCTCGGCGCACACTCTCCGGGTCGGCCATCGCACTTCCGGCGCCTGCCACCAGGATGGCGGCCGCGAACGCCACCGTCGCGGCCGCCGCGAGCCTCAACCGCATCCGCGAAGCCCCGACGCGCTGCCGTGCGAGCCGTGCCAGGCAGTGCGCGGCACACACCTCGGTCCCCACGAACACGCACACGACCAGAATCACCTGTGCCCGGCCCAGCACGGTTCCCGAACCGAGCAGTACCGCGGTGCTCAACGCCCATCCCGCGAACGCCGCCCGGTACAGCCAGGTCGGGACGGTGCCGACCGGCCGCACCACATGCAACGTGAGGAACGGCTGCCCGAGCAGCAACGCCGCAGCCAGTGCGCTCAACCAGGGGGGAGGTTGGCCCACGGTCTGCCGGAGGACATCCAGCACGAACAACACCGCCAGCGACGAGAACATCATCGTCACCCGCTGTTGCAGCGGATCAGGCCGCCTCACGTAGCCGATCAGCACCCGCGCGAACACGCCGGTGAACACAGCCTCCAGCAGCAATGTCAGCGCCATGACGAACGCCCGGGTCGCGGCAGCACCCCCGAACCGTATACGCCCGAGGGGTCACGCAAGATGCAAACGGCATTCGCGTTCCAGGATCGTGGTGCCGGTCCGCCGGTCTCCCCGACATAGTTGCCACCCAGCAAGGATCCGTCGCGAACCCGTCGGCCGCCGCCGACTTCCGATCACCGTCGACGCCTCCGGTGACGTAGCCGGGCTCAAGGACGACATCGACTTCTCCGTCACGGTGGGGTCACGGGCTCGCGTGGGCGGCACGGTCCACCTCGAACCAGACCGTCTTGCCGGTGCCGGGCAGCGGCTGCGACCCCCACACGGCGGACAGTCGCTCGACGATCTGCAGACCCCGGCCCACCTCGCTGTCGCCGTCGACCGGGCGGACGTCCGGAGGCCGGTTGCTGTGATCGCGGACCTCGATGCGCAGTCGCCGGCCGAGGACCATGTGGACCTCCACGTCGCCGACGGTGTGCTGGATCGCATTGGTGATGACCTCGTCCAGGAGCAGGCAGGCGTCGTCGTGGAGCGGCTCCTGTCCCCATGCTGTGAGGATGTCACCGGCGAAGCGGCGGGCGGCCGGTACGCTGGCGGCCTCGCCCCGGAACCGGCGCCAGACGCTGCGGGGGCCGGGTGGCGGTTCGGCGTCGACGGTGAGAGCCAGGATGGCCACGTCGTCGTGGCGTGGCAGCGGTCCGACACCCGCGCGCAGAATGTGTTCCACCAGAATCCTCGGGTCGTCTGTCGGCGCTGAGCGCACCGCGGTACACAGGTCGGCGAGGCCTTGGTCGAGGGTGTATCGGCGGTCCTCGACCAACCCGTCGGTGTACAGGATCAGATTGCTGCCGGTGGGCAGTACGAAGCTGGAGTCGGGGTACCGCGCCTCGCGGACTCCGAGCGGCGGCCCGGTCCGCAGTCGCAGGCAACGGGCGTCACCCCTGATGCGCAACACGGGCGGCGGGTGCCCGGCGAGCACCGCCGTCGCGGTTCCCTCGGCCAGGTGCAGTTCCAGGTAGCAGCAGGTCGCCATGGCGTCCGGTTCCAACCGCAACAGGAGCTGATTGGCGCATTGCATCACCCCGGTCGGGGTGTGCCCGTCGACGGCGTAGGCGCGCAGGGCGTTGCGCAGTTGCCCCATCGTGGCCGCCGCCTGGGGGCTGTGGCCGGCGACGTCCCCGATGACCAGCGCGGCGGTGTCCGGGCCGAGGTGGATGACGTCGTACCAGTCACCGCCGACGTCCGCACCGTGGGTCCACGGCAGGTAGCGCACAGCGTGCCGTGCACCGCGCAGGCGGGGCAGTACGGCGGGCAGCAACGCCCGTTGCAGGTCCGCCGCGATGGACAGTTGCGCCTGAAACAGCAGGGCCCGCTGCAACGCCTGGGCGCCCAGCCGGCTGAACGCCATCAGGTTGGCCCGCTCGTCGTCGTCGAAGTCACGCGGTTGCGCGTAGCCGATCACCAATGCGCCGAGCACCTGCCCAGCAGTGGTCAGCGGCAGGAACGCCCATGCCGCGCGGCCGCCCCCGGGAACGGCGGTGCCCGGATCGGGCTGCGCCGCCGCGAACTCCGCCGGCGAGCGCAGGTAGCGCGGCTCGCCCGTGGCGCTGACCTGAGCTGCGGGGTACGGGTGCGACAACGGGAGGTCGCGTAGCCGGTCGACGACGTCGTCCTCGTATCCGGCGTGGTAGCGCAGCACCAGGCGGTCGTCGTCGATCAGCAGGACCGCGATGCCGTGTCCGCCGGCCGAGGGACGGACGACGGCGCCCATCGCCGCGTACACCTCGTCCGGTGTGCTGGCCGCCACCAGCGCCGCAGTCACGGCCTGAAGGGCCGCGGTGCGGTCCGCGGCGACGCGGATCTGGGCCGCGCTGCGTTCGAACTGCTCCCGCTGGTCGACCTGTTCGGTGACATCCCGGTAGGAGACCGCGAGGATTCCGGCGTCCACCCGCGCCACCTTGACTTCCCAGACCTGTGCGGTGGTGCGGGACGTCAGCTGGTGTTGCCAGGTCCCGCCCCCGTCGGCGACCTCGCGCATGGGCTCGAACAAGGCGAGTTCCGTGGTGGCTGACGAGCTCTCCCTGACCTGCCGCCCGACGAGGTCCTCGACGGTGCTCCCGGCGAGCTTGGCCCCGATCTGGTTGACGTACTCGCGGGTGAAGTCCACGATCGTGCCGGTCTCGTCCCGGACGGCGCGCAGCAGGGTGAATCCGTCGAACGCCGCGTCGAGGGCCTCGTAGAGCCGGGCCCCGCCTTCCGTCTCCAAACCGACGGTCAGCTTGGTCAGGTCGACGAACCGGGCCACGAACCCGTCGCCGAACGGTACGACCTGGAACTCGAAGTGCCCGGCCACACTGACCCGGTCGTAGTACACCGTGCGCACCATCGGCTCGCGGTCCTGTACGACCTGCCGATAGAGCGGCAGTGTGCCGTCGGTGACGGTCTCGGGCCACAGCTCCCGATAGGTGCGGCCGATCAACTCCTCGCGCGGTCGCCCCAGGAACCGGCTGCCCGCCTGGTTGAGGTAGACCAAGGTGAAGTCGACGATGGTGCCGTCATCGGCTCGGAGCGAACGGGCCCACGCACATCCGTGCGGGTCCGCGTCGAGCAGCGCCCGCACGTCCGCCTCAGGCGCGGTGCCCGGCTCGTTTCCGCTCACCGTCACCCCCTGCAACGTCACCGTCGCACAGCCTAACGCCGGTCGGCCTCCCGGCCGAAACGCCGGCGCCTCCACTCGGGGCCGGCGTGCTGCGGCGTGTCAGGGCGTTCGGGGAACAGCTTCAAGGCACTCTGCGGTGGTCAGCGCACCGTACCGAGGGTCGACACGATCGCCTTTTTGGTCACGGCGGACCGGACGACGAAGAGATACCGGTTTCCCTTGGGCAACTGGACCGACTTCGCCCCCAGGGCGACCGTCCGGTTCCTGATGATGCTGTTGGACACCACCAGTCTGCGGGTCGCCGAGTAGCGGGGCCCGCTGGCTTTCCCGAGGTCGTAGACCGATGCCAGGCAGGGAGTCTTCGTGCTGCACGCGGGTACCGTCGCGGTGACCGTCGTCGTCGCGCCCTTGATCCTGGTGGCTGTGGCGGTGGCCACCAGCTTTCCCTTGACCTTGTACTTCGGCACGCTGAACGTCACCCCGGTCACCGTGATCAGCAGCCCTTCAGAGCCGTTGGCGCCCGCGCTCCACGCCTGATACGTGGGGGCGTAGTTGGTGCCAGGATCACCGGTACGGGTGACGGCGAACGCCGCGCCGGCATCCGCGGGAAGCAGGCCGTAGAGGTTCTGCAGCGCGCCGGCCGGGAGGAACGCCTGCACCGTTCCCCGCTGCAGCGATCCGTCGGAACGCGTGTGGGTGGACCCGGCCTGCAGATCGAGCACGGGCGGCCCGGGCGTGCCGGACGGCGGTACGGACAGGTAGCCGGAGATGGCGTTCTGCGTGGCGAACACGGCCCCGGTCAGCGCGGAGTCCATGGTGTTGTCGAGGCTGAACAGCATGGAGGCGCTCAGCATCTCGGCGTCGGCCTGCGGGATGTCGCAGTTGAAGATCGGTGTGGCGGTGCACCCCGCGCCGCTCGGATACGTCGACAGGTACGGCATGTAGGCCGGCCGGAACTTCACCCGAACAGTGGCGTTCTGCTGTCCCAGGTTGGTGGTCTTCCAGTACAGCAGGTCACCGTTGACCCAGCTCCACCGCAGGCTGCGTCCCAGCGTGTTCAGGGCCACCGTCATGTCGATGATCGTGTCCTCGTTGACGGGCGGCGAAACGGTCTCGCTGGGGTTGGCGAAGTTGCTGCCGTTGGCGTCCCCGGCTCCGTACACGACGTTGAGGGCGACCCGGTTCGGGGTGGCGTAGCAGACTCCGGACGTCGGTGTCTGGTCGTGCCGGCACAGGTTGATCGGCGACACGACAGCGGTGACGGAACCCCGGTCCACGACGGGCGGGGTGGTATCGGTGGCGTTGCTGATCACCGCCGTCGCGTTCGAACCGTTCACGATCGTGAGGTCGGTGACGTACGGGCGGTCCGACTGGCCGCCCGGCATGTCAGCCCAGCCGCCGTTGCTGGAGCTGTTCTGAGGGTCCGCGGAGGACATGTCCGCCCACTGCTGCGAGGGCATTCCGTCGAAGACCGCGACGGGTACGGCCTGAGCGGCCGTCCCCGAACCTACGGGCAGCAACCCCACGACCAGCAACGCCACGGTGCTCAACCGGGTGTACATCGGCCGCGAACTCATCGAGAAGTGCCCTCTCGTCCGATCGCCCGCCCGTTCCCCGGCCGATGCCGGCCATACGGCTGCGGACCGAGGCGGCGTGACCGTCACGCCGCACGCCTAACGTCGGAGGCGCGCCGGACGAGTTGAGGGTTAGTAGCTCGGCAGCCTTCGGCAGCACCCCAAATGGGGGTAAGCCGGGCGGCTTACGTATCAGTTGCGGCGGGTTGAACGACGAGCTCAGCGCTTGAGCGCCTTCCGGGTGCTGGTCGCGTTCGCCTTCTGGATCGCGTCGACCAACTCGGGCTTCGTCATTGTGGACCGGCCGCGAACGTCCAGCCTCTTCGCCAGGTCCATCAGATGGGCCTTGCTCGCGTTCGCGTCGACTCCACCCGCGGTCTTCGCCTCAGTGTCGCGCCCACCGGCGGCCTTGACGTCGCTGGGACCCTTCTTCGCCTTGGCCTCCCAGTGGTCGCCGACCTTCTCGAACGAATGTTTCACCGCGGAGAACGCGGTGCGGTGGGCGCGTTCGCCCTCGCCGTACTCGTCGACCGCCGAGTCGTGCGTCTTGGCGTACGTGTCCTGCGCCTTCTTCGGCGACCGCTTCAACGTGCTCGGCATGTCCTTGCGCGCTGGCATGGTGGAACCTCCTCCACGTCTGTCACCTTGTCGGTTCCCGCGTGTCGTACCGGCAAACGTCGGCCCGGCGCCGCCGTGGTCCACGCTGCGTGACGGCCGCCGGGTGGCCGTACCGGTGGTCCGGTGGTCCGGTGGTGCGGTGGTGCCGCGCGGGACAATGGTGACCATGCGCCGACGTACCCTCCTGTCCGGGCTGGCGGCGGGCGTGCTGGCCGGGTGTTCGACGGCCGGACCCGGGCGGCCGACTGCCCCGGCCGCGGCCCCGTCGCTCTCGGCGCCGCCCTCGCCGCCCTCGCCGTCCGCGGCGGCCGCCGCCGAGGCGCCGGTCCTCGGGTCCACCGGGCGCTCGCTGCTCGCCCCGCGGCGGGTCACACCGTTTGTCCCCGCCGGGGGTACGGCACCCGGGCGGCGGCTGCCCGTGCGGCATGCCGACGTGTCGTTCAGCCGCGACGACCGGCCGCTGCCCGTACGCGTCTGGTACCCGGAGGGCTCCGGGCCGTTCCCGCTGGTCGTGTTCAGCCACGGCCTGACGTCGGAGCCGGGCGCGTACGCGAGCCTGCTCGAGGCCTGGGCCGCCGCGGGCGTCGTGGTCGCCGCGCCGACGTACCCCCACACCCATCACGGTGCCGCGGACCTGGACCCGGGCGACATCGCCAACCAGCCCGCGGACGCGTCGTTCGTCCTGACCGAGCTGCTGGGTCTGCGTGACGGGCCGCTCGCCGGCCGGCTCGACGCGACCCGGCTCGGCGCGGCCGGGCACTCGGCCGGCGGGATCACCACCGCGGGCCTGTTCAGCGCTGCGCGCGACGACCGGCTGAAGGCCGGTGTCATTCTCGCCGGTACGGACTTCCGCAACCAGCCGTTCGCCGGGCCGCCCGCGGCGCTGCTCTTCGTGCACGGCCGGAACGACACCACCGTCAGGTACGGTGCCGCGCATACGGTCTTCGAAGCGGTGCCCTGGTCACGGGCCATGCTGACGGTGACGAACGGCGGCCACGTCACCACCGCCGCCGAGGCCCGGGTGGTCGCCGACACGACCACCGAATTCCTCCGCTGGGCGCTGTACGGCGATCCCGCCGCCAAATCCCGCATCCCCGGCGCCGCCGGGAAGGGGAAGGTCGCCACGCTGGAGGACCAGCTGTGAAGAGGCGGTGGCGGCCGCCATCCGGTTCGGGGTGCCGGCCGCCTGGCGTCCGAAGAATCAGTGCTTGAAAGCGTCCTTGATCTTCTCGCCCGCCTGCTTGACGTCCGACGCCGCCTGGTCGGTACGGCCCTCGGCTTCGAGCTGTTCGTCGTCCGTGGCCTTGCCCACGTGCTCCTTGACCTTGCCGGCCGCATCCTGA
Organism: uncultured Micromonosporaceae bacterium; assembly: GCA_966211315.1. Taxonomy (GTDB): domain Bacteria; phylum Actinomycetota; class Actinomycetes; order Mycobacteriales; family Micromonosporaceae; genus CBIHNN01. The sequence continues at coordinate 24,870 of CBIHNN010000019.1, forward strand.
GCCTTGTTGTCGATCTTGTCATCGATGCCCATGGACGTCCATCTCCTTCTGCGTGGGTCGGTATTCCCATTCAGATCGTTGCCCGTTCGGCACATCCCCAAACACCGCCCCATCGTCCAGCGCCTTCCCGGCAGCGGCCTCTTCGACCCATCTCGGTACGGCATCGACCCGCAGCCGATCGCGGCGCCGCCCGGTCGGCCTGCCAGGCGAGCCCGACGGCTCCCCGGACGATGGCGGGGAGCCGTCGGGCCACGGCCCAGAAGGTGGTATGGGCGATGCGGCAGCGTGGTGCATCCAGTCGGGTTCGGCAAGCTCGAGGAGGTCGTCCTCGGGGCTGTCCGGTTCGGACGGTTCGAACGCACGGCTGCCTCCACCCGACGGGTCTCGTACGGGATCGAGGAGACCTTATCGGGCGGCTGCGTGATGTGACTAGGGGAGTGCGAAGAGTCAGCTGCTGGCGGTCGGGACCGGCCCCACGGCCGACGGGGCCGTCGACGGAGCGACCGAAGGAGGTGCGACCGAAGGAGGTGCGACCGAAGGAGGTGCGACCGAAGGAGGTGGGTTGACCCGCTCGCCGCTCTGCGGTCGGTTGTCGAAGCCGCCCCCCGGTGCGCGGTTCCAGCCTCCGCGGTCCCGGCCGTCATCGCGGTTCCAGCCGTGCCCCTGGCCGCCGTGGCGTCCCAGCGCGAACCCGATCGCGCCGGCCGCGCAGGCGATCAGGCAGGCGGCCAGGAATGCCGCCACGATGATCCAGATCCCGCGGCGCCGACCGAACTGTCGCCCCCAAGCCCAGCGGCCGTAGCCGTGTGGGGGCGGGGGCGCCGCGGCGGCCGACTCCGTTGCCGGCCCACCGACCGGCGGAGGCGGTGCGGCGGCGGGCGGCGGTACGGCTGCGGGGCCTGTGGGCCCCGAGGGCCCCGGGGGCCCCGGGGGCCCTGTGGGGAGCGGCTCGGTCGGAGCGGAGTCGGCCGGCCGGTGGGCCGGGTCCGGGCTGGCGGCCGGCTTGTCGGGGTCGGTGCTCACGTCGTACCTCCAGGAGGTGGGTCTCGAGGCAACCATCCCTCGCCGAGCTGACAAATTCCGTCCGGCGACCTAGGAATCCGATGTGAATCTGTGTCGCAGCCGGACGTGTGGTATCGATCCGGACGGGTAGCGTGCGGATGTGCAAAATCCGGACGTGCCGAGAGCCGACAACGCCACCGTGGCCCGCTGGACCATGACCGTCATCGGGTTGGTCCTGGCCACGCTGTTACTACTCCTCCTCGCGTACCACACCCGGCAGGTGCTCACCTGGATCGTCATCGCCGGGTTCTTCGCGATCGCCCTCCACCCCGCGGTCAGCTGGCTGGTGAGCAGGATCTCGTGGTGCCAGCGGTGGCTGGCGACGCTGCTCGTCTTCCTGGTGGCGTTCCTGGGAATCTCCGCGCTGATCGCCCTCTTCGTGGTCCCACTGACGCGAGAGGGCATGCAGCTGGCGAACCAGTTCCCGCAGATCGTGCAGGACGTCCGCGCCGGGCGCGGCCCGATCGGCACCCTGGCCGAGCGCTTCCACATCATCCAGTACGTGCAGAGCCACTCCGCCCAGCTGCGTGAGTACCTCTCCGGACTCGGGGCGCCGACATTGGCCTTCCTGCGCGGGGCGGCGACCACCGTGGCGGGAATGTTGACGATTCTGGTGCTGTCGTACCTCATGGTGTTGCAGGCGCCGCGAATCGTCGACGGGTTCGTGGCCTTGTTCTCGCCGCGCCGGGGAGAGCGGATCCGCCGCGTGGGGCAGGACTGCGCGAAGACGATCACCGGCTACATCACCGGTAACCTGCTGATCAGCCTGATCTGCGGCGTGCTGACGTACGCGGTGCTCGCCATCCTGAACGTACCGTTCGCAGGGTTGATCGCGCTCTTCGTCGGGTTGGCCGACCTGATTCCGCTGGTGGGGGCGACACTCGGCGCGGTCGTGGCGGTGATTGCCGGGTTCACGCACTCGACGACGGCGGGAATAGTCCTGATCGTCTTCTTCGTCGTCTACCAGCAGCTGGAGAACCATCTGCTGCAACCGATCATCTTCGCCCGTACGGTGAAGCTGAACCCGTTGACCGTGCTCGTGGCGATCCTCGTCGCGGTCGAGCTAGCCGGGATCCTCGGGGCACTGCTGGCGATCCCGATCGCGGGCATCCTGCAGATCATCGCCCGGGACATCTGGGACACCCGCCGCGGCCGCCCCAAGGCCGAGCCGACGACGGGGCCCGACGAGACGCCGGTCGATGACCTGCCCGTCACGGCAGGGTAGGTGCCGTCAGGACCAGGCGATCCCGCGTACGCGGGCGGTGCTGGATTCGCCGAGCGACATGCCGCTACGGGGCGCGACCGGCGGCGAGCGCGGCGGCCGCGAGAGCCGGGGACGGAATGCGCCCCTGTGTGACTCACTGTCCTGGCGGCTGCCCGGAACTCGGCCGGCCTTCCGGGAGACTATGAAGACATGCGGTGCGAACAGTGGCGTGAGACGTTGTCGGCCCAGCTCGACGGCGAGGACGATCCGACCGAACGGGAGCACGCCGACGCGCACCTGGCCGGGTGTGCCGGCTGCCGGGACTGGTTCGAGCAGGCAGCCACCGTGAACCGGCTGACGCGAACCGGGCTTGCGGCTCCCATCCCGGATCTCAGTGCCGCAATCGTGGCGGCCCTGCCGGCGGCCACCGCGCCGCTACCTCCGTCGCGCCGGGCCAGGCTCGTCGCGGTCCTCTACGCCGCGCTCGCCGGGGTCGGCGCTGTGCAGCTCGTGCTGGGTCTCGCCCAGGTGGGCGGCGGTGCGACCGGGGTGCACAGCCATGCCGGGGCGGGCCTGACGGCCACCGCCGGGCACCTCTGGCACGAGTCCGCTGCCTGGAACGTCGCCGTCGGCGCCGGTTTCCTGCTCGTCGGCCTCCGTCGCAGCCGCCCGACCGGCCTGGTGCCGATGCTGACCGCGTTCGTCGGGATGCTCCTGCTGCTCTCCGTCAACGACCTCGCCACGGGTCGCGTCGATGCCGAACGCCTGGTCAGCCACGGCTTCGTCCTGCTCGGCTACGGCATTGTCCTGGCCCTCTCCCGTACGGTCGCCGACCCGGCCGGCCCGGGCGTCGGCCGCCGGTCCGACGGTCCGGGATGGCGGGCGCGCTTCGAACCGGCCGAGGAGCCCGCGCCGGCCCATGCTTCCGCCCGCAGACTCCGGTTGCTCCGGAACGTGCCGCCCACCACGGCGTGCTACCGGGACGCCGCCTAGAGGTCGGAGAGTTCGCGCCAGCCGTCCTGGCCGACGAGGAGGGCGCGGACCGTGTCGAGGGCGGCGTCCTCGCTGCCGTACTCGAAGAAGTGCGAGACGCCCTCGGCGCCACCGGCGCGCTGCTCGACGTACCACTGGTCGCCGTTCGTCCGGAGGTACACATCCTTACGCGCGATGCGTCCCCATTTGCCGTTCCACCAGTGCTTCCGCTGCTCCATGACCAGCACCTTATCGAACATGTGTTCGATCTGGTGCTGGTCGAGCCATCCCTGGGACGGAGTTGATCAGGTGGTGGGACGTTCCCGGTTGAGCACGTCGTCGAGGGCGCTGCGCTGGCCGCCCGAGACCTGCGCGGAGACGAGCGCGTCACGGATCTCGGTGAGCAGCTTGACCTCTTCGCTGGGCGCCGCGGGCGGCGGCTCCTCACCCCGCCTGCGCCGCTCCGCGAGCCGGTTGAGCGGGTAGACGACGAGGAAGTAGAGAACCGCGGCGGTCAGCAGAAACGTGATCACCGCGTTGACGAAGCCGGCCCAGTCGAACTCGACGTCGTTGACGACCGCCTTGCCGCCCTTCGGGCCGCCGCCGCCGATCAGCTTGATCAGAGGTTCCAGGAAGCCCTTGGTCAGCGCGGTGACGACTGAGGTGAAGGCGGCGCCGATGACGATGCCGACCGCCAGGTCGACGACGTTGCCGCGCATGATGAAGTCTTTGAAGCCTCTGAGCATGTGCACTCCTGCGAGAGCCGTGGGGGGTGAGGGACGAGCACGTCGTGCCCTCGTCCGGTCGACGACAAACTACGCCGAACGGGTCCCGCAGCGCAGGTGCGGCGCGCTCAGTCGAGCGCGGGCTCCTGGGCGGAGACCGCCCCGTCGACCGTCGGGTACGTCCGCAGTACCTCGACCAGCCCGCTGACCTCGAGGATCCGCAGGACACCGCGTTGCGGTGCGGCCAGGCGTACGACTCCGCCGACCTCGTCGGTGCTGTTCTTGGCGCGGACGAACACGGACAGCCCGGTGGAGTCGCAGAACGACACCTCGGCCAGATCGAAGACGAGCCGGGTGCGGCCCTTCTCGAGTAGATCGGTGATCTGATCCTGCAACTGGGGTGCGGTGGCCATATCGAGCTCACCGGCGACCGACACGACGACGACGTCGGCGCGTTGCTCCGTTTGCACCGTCAGGGACATTCAGCGACCTCCTGGTATGGGCGAAACGGTACTCCACGCGACCCGGCGGAGCGCCGGACGGGAGGGATCATCGGGGCCCGATATTAGTTGACTGACGGCAACCAAGGTCCGGTGCCCGATGGTAAGTCCGCGCTCCGCGGCGCTGAAGACCGGGTGGCGGCGACGTCGAGGAGTTCGCGGCGGCGTACGGGGCCTAGGCCAGGCCGACCTGGTCGAGGATCCAGGCGTTGATGAAGGCCTCCTCCTTCCAGGCGTCGTACCGGCCGCTGGGCCCGCCGTGCCCGGCCTCCATCTCCGTCTTCAGCAGGTATGTGCCCTGTGGTGCCGTCGCCCGCAGCCGCGCGATCCACTTCGCCGGCTCGTGGTACAGCACGCGGGTGTCGTTGAGGCTGGTCACGGCCAGGATCGCGGGGTAGTCGACGGCCGTCACGTTCTCGTACGGGGAGTACGACTTCATGTACTGGTACACCTCGGCGGATTCAAGCGGATTGCCCCACTCCTCCCACTCGGTGACCGTCAACGGCAGGGACGGGTCCAGGATGGAGTTCAGCGGGTCCACGAACGGGACCTGCGCAACGATGCCCGCGAACGCGTCCGGGGCGAGGTTGGCGACCGCGCCCATCAGCAGACCGCCCGCCGAACCCCCGCGCGCGACGATCTTGTCGGCCGTCGTCCAGCCGGCCTGGACGAGGTGCCGGGCGCTGGCGACGAAGTCGGTGAACGTGTTCTTCTTCGCCAGCAGCTTGCCGCAGTCGTACCAGCGCCGGCCGAGTTCACCGCCCCCGCGGACGTGCGCGACCGCGAACACGACGCCCCGGTCGAGCAGCGACAGCCGGGCCACCGAGAACCACGGATCCATGCTGGCTTCGTACGAGCCGTAGCCGTACAGGACGAGCGGCGCGTCCGACTTCACACCCCGGCGGCCGACCAGCGAGATCGGCACCCGGGTGCCGTCGTCCGCGATCGCCCACTCCCGGTGCTGCTCGTACGCATCCGGGTCGAAGTCGCCGAGGACCGGCTTGCGCTTGCGCAGCGTCATCGTCCGGCCGGTGAGGTCGTAGTCGTAGACCGAGTCCGGGGTGACGAGCGACGTGTAGTGCAGCCGGATGACGCCGGTGTCGTACTCGGGGTTGCTGTCGAGGCCGACGCTGTAGATCGGCTCGGGGAAGTCGATGTCGTAGCTGTCCGTGCTGCCGTCGGTGATGACGCGCAGACCGGTCAGCCCGTCGCGGCGCAGCGACACCACCAGGTGCCGGGCGAACGCGTCGACCGACTCCAGCCGGATACCCGGGGTGTGCGGGATCAGCGGTACCCAGTCGCCGGGCGCGTCCACCGAGGTGTACGCGAGCTCGAAGTCCTCCGCACCGTCGTTGTGCAGGATCAGGAACCGGTGGCCGTGGTGGTCGATGGAGTACTCGACGCCCTGCCGGCGCGGCGCGATGACCCGCGGCTCCGCGGCCGGCTCGTCGGCCGGGATCACCCGGATCTCGCTGGTGACCTTGCTCTGCGCGTCGATGACGATGAACCGCTCGGAGCGGGTCAGCTCGACGCCGACCCAGAACCGCTCGTCCGGCTCCTCGAAGACGACCTCGTCGCCGCCGCCGACCGTGTGCCGCCACACCTTGTGCGGCCGCCACGCGTCGTCCACGGTCAGGTAGAACAGCGTCGACGCGTCCGCGGACCATGCGCTGCCGTAGAAGACGCCGGGTACCTCGTCGGGCAGGATCTCGCCGGTGGTGAGGTCCTTGATCCGCAGGGTGAAGCGTTCGTCGCCGGCGAAATCCACCGAGTACGCCAGCCGGTTGCCGTCGGGGCTCACGTCGAACGTGCCCAGGGCGAAGAAGTCGTGGCCCTCGGCGAGCACGTTGCCGTCGAGCAGCACCTCCTCGCCGTCGAGTGGGGCGCCGTCGGTGGTGACCGGCGGGTCGGTCTCACCCGCCAGTACGGCGCGCCGGCACTGGATGCCGTACTGGCCGCCCTCGACGGTGCGGGTGTAGTACCAGTAGCCGCCCCTGCGGGTGGGCACCGACAGGTCGGTCTCCTGGGTCCGGCCCTTGATCTCGTCGAACAGGGTGGACCGCAGCGGCTCCAGGTGTGCGGTCGCGGCATCCGTCCAGGCGTTCTCGGCCGTCAGGTACGCGATCGTGTCCGGATTGTCCTTGTCGGTCAACCAGGCGTACTCGTCGGCGACCGTGTCGCCGTGCTGGACGCGCTGAGTGGCTTCGCTGCGGGCGCGGGGCGCTTCTGTCACCCGGGCCACGTTACCGGTCCGGACCGGCGAATCCCGGTAACCACCCACCAGGCTCGTTCGAACATGTGTACGATGTGCAGAGTGGACGATCTTCGGTCCGGTACACCGGCCCGCACCGCCTGGGGAGGCAATGATGCGCGCGATCGCCGGGATGCGTACGACCGGGATGCGCGCGAATCCGGTGGTGTCGGCGTGACCGATCCGACGTTGCCCCAGCGCGAGCCGGTCCTCCAGGCGCTGGTCGAGATCTGCGGCCCGCACTTCGCCCGCCCCGCTGGCCCCGCCGACACCGTGGCCGGCCGCCTCGCCCGCTGGGTCGCCGCACCCGGCACCACCGACGCCGTCGGCGAGATTCTGCTGCTCGCCGTGTCCCGCAACCTCGCCGTCGCGCCGCGCGGCGCGGGCACGAAGATCGACTGGGGAATGACCCCGCCCGGCGTCGACCTGATCCTCGACACCGGCCGCCTCGCCGGCATCTGGCACCACCGCCCCGACCGGCTCCTCGTCGACGTCGGCGCGGGTACACCCGTCCGCGCCGTGCAGGCCGCGCTCGCCCTGCATGGTCAGCGCTTCGCCGCCGACCCGCCGTCACCCGGCGCCACCCTCGGCGGCGTCCTGGCCACCAACGAGGCCGGTCCGATGCGGCACAAGTACGGCCTGCCCACCGCACAGGTGGCCGCCGTCCAGTACGTCAGCCCCGGCGCGGGGCCCGTCACGGCGCCGATGCGCGAGTTCGACATCCCCCACGGCATCGTCGTGTCGGCGACCCTCCGGCTCCAGCCGCTGCCCGAGACCCGGATCTGGATCACCCGTCCGGTGTGGACCCCGCTTCAGGTGCACGACCTCGTCGGCGAGCTGCTCGCCGACGACCAGGACCCGGCCGCCGTCGAGGTCGACCTGCCGTCGCCGACCGACGGTCGCCCGGGAATCCTCGCCGCCCTGGTCGAGGGTGGCCCGGTCAACGCCCGCCGCCGTGCCGCCCACCTCGCCGACCTGCTCGGCGACGGCGCCACGGTGGACGACCGGCCACCCCGCTGGTGGGGCCGCTACCCGTTCACCCCGAAGGACGTCGCGCTGCGCGTCACCGTCCCCATCGCCGACCTGCACGCCGCCGTGTACGCCCTGCGCGATGCCGCGGGAGCCGCCGTCCCCATCCGCGGCAGCGCCGGCGTCGGGACCGTGCACGCCGTCCTGCCCCACGGACTCGGCCCGGAACGCATCGAAGCGATCCTCGACGCCGTACGCGGCGTGCTCCTCGCCCGTGGCGGGCGCGTCGTCGTGGTGTCGGCGCCGCCGGCCATCCGCGCCGCCGTCGACGTGGCGGGCCGTAACGACCTGTTCTGAGCCGGCCCGTTTCTCGTCGCCGCCCCGGCCTCCTCGCCCGGCATGAACGCCTGGACGAGGCCGTCGTGCCGCTCCCCGCCGGTTGCGCCGCCGAAAGGGGGCGGTCAGCCCTCGTCGGCCAGCCAGGCGTAGGCGTACGTGCCCTCGGCGGGGCCGACGACCGTCCCGGCGAAGCTGACCGTGCGCTCCGGGGTGACGGTGACGTTCTCCTGGAAGACCCCGTCGCCGCAGTGGAAGCTGCCGGGGGTATCGCTATCGATATTCTTGAATGTCAGAGTCACCGTGCGCGGCCCCGTGCACGCGAACACGAACGACATCGTCTCGCCGGTGCCCTGGTAGCTGAACGTGTTGCCGATGGAGGCGGTCAGCGGCCCCGAACCGCCGCTCGTACGGTTCTCGCCGCTGAGGGCGCGGTCGAGGATCTCAGCGGCGTTCGCCGGTGCGAGGTCGGGTGTCCCGGTCTCGACGGCCGGTGGCGGGCTGGGCACGGTCGGAGGCGGCAGGGTGGGGCTCGAACACGCCGCCAACGCCAGCACCGGGGCGGCGAGCGCCCAGGCCCGCACGCGCCGGGGACCGTCGCATCGTGTCGTCATGAGATTGCCGATCATAGGCATCCGATCACCGTCAGGTGCCGGATCGACACTCAGGCGTCGTTGCGCAGTACCAGGACGGCGATGTCGTCGCGCGGCTCCTCCACCGAGAAGGCGATCGTGATAGCGCGCAGCCGGGCGGCCACCACGTCCGCGGAGTGCCCCGCCAGCGGCGCGGCGGCCTGGCGGAGGCGTTCGACGCCGAAGAGTTCGCGGCCGCGGCGGCGTTCGGTGATGCCGTCGGTGTAGAAGATCAGGGCGTCGCCCCGATTCAAGGAGACGGCCGTGGCGGGGGACGTGATCGATTCGAGCAGGCCGAGAGCGGTGCCTCCCTCGCCGACGAACGCGGCGGTGCCGTCGGCGCGCAGCAACACCGGTCGGTCGTGGCCGGCGAGGTGCAGCGAAGCGTCGATGCGACCGCCGGGGGTACGGCTGACCTCGGCGATGGCAAGCGTGCAGTACCGGCCGTGGCCGCGTTCGACGAGGGTCTGGTTGAGCCGGTGGAGCACCTCGGGCAGCGGCTTTCCGTCCCCGGCGAGAATCCGGATCACGTCCCGGCAGAGCCCGGTGACGGTGGCGGCCTGCACGCCCTTGCCGGAGACGTCGCCGACGACGACCAGGAACCTCCCGTCGGGCAGGGCCACGACGTCGTAGAAGTCACCGCCGACCTCGGAGCCGGTGGGCACGTACTCGGCGGCGAACCCGACGCCGTCGACAACCGGCAGCTTCGGCGGGAGCAGGGACTGCTGGAGCGTACGGGCGACGGAACGCCGCTCGTCGTGGATCCGGGCGTTGTCGATGGCGAGTGCCGCCCGGCGGGCCACGTCCTCAAGCACGGCGACCTCGTCGGCGTCGTGCCGGTGGGTGAGGTGCCGGCCGATGGCGAGGGTGCCGAGGCGCTGGCCGCGGGCGACGAGCGGGACGGCGAAACCCTCGGTCGGGGCGCTCAGCAGGATCTGTGAGCCCGTGCGGGACGCCTCGACGAGCCGGGCCAGGACGGAGTCGCCTCCGTCCTGCCTGAGGGTGGCGTACAGCTGCGGCAGCGCGGCCTCGTCCGCGTGGGTGGCGGCGGCGAGCTGTAGGCGTCCCCACTCGTCAGTGGTGTGCACGGCACACCACTGGCCGAGCCGCGGGACGACGAGCTGCGGGATGAGCGCCATCGTGAGGTCGACGTCGAGCGACTGGGCGAGCAGTTCGCTGGCCTCCGCGAGGAACGTCAGCCAGGTCTGCCGGCGCAGATCCGTGCGGTGCAGCCGGTCGTTCTCGAGGTGGAGGGAGAGCCGTTCGGCGACGAGCGCGGCCAGCGGCGAGGTGTAACCGGTCGGGGAGGCGTCCAGCTCCAGCTCGCCCGTGTACGGACGGCGTACGGCCAGCGGGATGCGTACCGTCTCGGCGTCGTCCCGGGGGCTGCGGCCGTAACGGGCGAGCTGGCGTGAGCCGTCGCCCCGGTCGAGCCGGACCACCGCTCCCGCGGCGCCGGTGAGCCGGGCGAGCCGGGCCAGCAGGTCGGCGGCGAAGTCGGCGATGTCGCCGTCGGGGGTGACCTGGAGGAGCTCCTGGAGCGCGTTGACGCCGGGTGAGTCGGCGTTGGCGGGCGGGGTGACCGCGGCGGCGAGCCCGCGCGGGGTCTGCGCGTGCCCGGCCTCGCGCCGATCGAGCCGGAACCAGACGCCCTTGCCGGAGTCCTGGTGGACGGTGCCCCAGCGGCTGGCGAAGTGATCGACGAGCAGCAGTCCGCGGCCGCGTTCGGCGACCTCGCCGATGTCGTTCTGCTCGTTGTGGGGGCCGACGGCGAGTTCCTCGACCGGGCCGGGCGCGAAGTCGGTGACGGTGACGGTCAGCCCGCTGTGGTCGGCCGCGACCTCGACGTCGAGCTCCGTCCCGGCGTGCACGACGGCGTTGGTGGACAGCTCGGTGGTGAGTAGCAAAGCCTCATTGACCAGGGAGTCCAGCCTGGCCTCCTCAAGCACGGACCGGACCAGCGCGCGTGCAGCGGCGGGGGTCCGGCGGTCGTTGGGCAGGCGGATTCGCCGCACGAACTCGTCCGCGGGCGAGATCGATCGTCGGCTGGCCTCCACTGACACGCCGCCATCCTCCACCGGTGAGGCCGCTTCGACCAAGCCGCCTCTCGCATCCACCCAGGGTGACAAGCGATGATGAGGGGCCCTTAGGTGGACGATGAGTGAGGACTCCATGACCACCACGGAAGAACCGACCCGTCGCGCCGGGTCCGACGACACCGCACTGCTGCGGGAACTCACCGACGCCCTGCGCCGGGTCCGCCGTGGCGATCTCAAGGTGCGGTTGCCCCGGCGCTCCGGTGCGGCCGGTGAGGTGGCGGACGCGTTCAACGAGGTCGTTCAGCTGCAGGAACGGCAGAACCTGGACGTCCGCCGGATCAGCCGGATCGTCGGCCGGGACGGCCGGCTGACCGAGCGCCTCGACGAGGAAGGCCTCGACGGGGCATGGGGTGACGGCACGCGTGCGGTCAACTCGCTGATCGACGACCTGGGGCGTCCCACGACGGAGATCTCCCGGGTCATCGTCGCCGTCGCCGAGGGCGACCTGTCGCAGCACATGGCTCTCGAGATGGACGGGCGACCGCTGAGGGGTGAATTCCTCCGTATCGGGCGCACGGTCAACACGATGGTGGACCAGTTGTCGTCGTTCGCGGACGAGGTGACCCGGGTGGCCCGCGAGGTGGGTACCGAGGGCGAGCTCGGCGGTCAGGCCGACGTACGGGGCGTCGCCGGTACGTGGAAGGACCTGACCGACTCCGTCAACACGATGGCGTCGAACCTGACCCATCAGGTTCGTTCGATCTCGCAGGTGGCGACGGCGATGGCCCGTGGTGACCTGTCGCAGCGGATCACGGTGTCGGCGCGCGGCGAGGTGGCTGAGCTGGCCGACACGATGAACGGCCTGACCGACACCCTTCGGCTCTTCGCCGAGCAGGTCACCCGGGTGGCCCGCGAGGTGGGTACGGAGGGCAAGCTCGGCGGCCAGGCCGCGGTGCCGAACGTGGCGGGTACGTGGAAGGACCTGACCGACTCGGTCAACTCGATGGCCTCCAACCTGACGGCCCAGGTGCGGAACATCGCCCAGGTGTCGACGGCGGTGGCGAAGGGTGACCTGTCACAGAAGATCACGGTCGACGCCCAGGGTGAGATCCTGGAGCTGAAGAACACCGTGAACACGATGGTGGACCAGTTGTCGTCGTTCGCCGACGAGGTGACCCGGGTGGCCCGCGAGGTCGGCACGGAGGGCCGGCTGGGCGGCCAGGCCCAGGTCCGCGGCGTCTCCGGTACGTGGCGCGACCTGACCGAGAACGTCAATCAGCTCGCCGCGAACCTCACCGACCAGGTCCGCAACATCTCCCAGGTCTCCACCGCCGTCGCGAAGGGTGACCTGTCGCAGAAGATCACGGTCGACGCCCGCGGTGAGATCGCCGAACTGAAGAACACCGTGAACACGATGGTGGACCAGTTGTCGTCGTTCGCCGACGAGGTGACCCGGGTGGCCCGCGAGGTGGGTTCGGAGGGCAAGCTGGGCGGCCAGGCCCAGGTGCGCGGGGTCGCGGGTACGTGGCGTGACCTCACCGACAACGTGAACTACATGGCGTCCAACCTGACCAGCCAGGTCCGCAACATCGCCTCGGTCACGACCGCGGTGGCCAAGGGCGACCTCGGTCAGAAGATCACCGTCGACGCCCGCGGCGAGATCCTCGAACTGAAGAACACGGTCAACACGATGGTGGACCAGTTGTCGTCGTTCGCCGACGAGGTGACCCGGGTGGCCCGCGAGGTGGGTTCGGAGGGCAAGCTGGGCGGCCAGGCCCAGGTGCGCGGGGTCGCGGGTACGTGGCGTGACCTGACCGACAACGTCAACTCGATGGCGTCCAACCTGACGGCCCAGGTGCGGAACATCGCCCAGGTGTCGACGGCGGTGGCGAAGGGTGACCTGTCACAGAAGATCACGGTCGACGCCCAGGGTGAGATCCTGGAGCTGAAGAACACCGTGAACACGATGGTGGACCAGTTGTCGTCGTTCGCCGACGAGGTGACCCGGGTGGCCCGCGAGGTGGGTTCGGAGGGCAAGCTGGGCGGCCAGGCCCAGGTGCGCGGGGTCGCGGGTACGTGGCGTGACCTCACCGACAACGTGAACTACATGGCGTCCAACCTGACCAGCCAGGTCCGCAACATCGCGTCCGTCACCACGGCGGTGGCGAAGGGTGACCTGTCGCAGAAGATCACGGTCGACGCCCGCGGCGAGATCCTCGAACTGAAGTCGACGGTCAACACGATGGTGGACCAGTTGTCGTCGTTCGCGAACGAGATCACCCGGGTCGGCCGCGAGGTGGGTATCGAGGGGAAGTTGGGCGGTCAGGCCCAGGTCAAGGGCGTTTCGGGTACGTGGCGCGACCTCACGGACAACGTCAACCAGCTGGCCTCCACCCTCACCACCCAGCTGCGCGCCATCTCCGGGGTGTCGACGTCGGTGACCCGCGGCGACCTGACCCAGCGGATCGCCGTCGAGGCGCAGGGTGAGGTCGCCGAGCTCAAGGACAACATCAACCAGATGATCGTCACGCTCCGTGAGACGACCAAGACGAACGCCGAGCAGGGCTGGCTCGACTCGAACCTGGCCCGGATCGGCGGCCTGCTCCAGGGGCAGCGGGACCTCGGCGAGGTCTGCCGGATGATCATGACCGAGGTGACGCCACTCGTCGACGCCCAGCTCGGCGCGTTCTTCCTGGTCGACAACACGGAGGCCGTGCTGCGGCTGCGGCTGGCGGCGAGCTACGGGTACGTGGCCCGCAACCACGACGTGACGTTCGGCCCCGGCGAGGGCCTCGTCGGCCAGGCGGCCGTGTCCCGCCGGACGATCCGGGTGAACGCCAGCTACGACGGCGGCCTGAACCTGCGCTCCGGGATGCTCCGGATGAGCCCGAACGACCTGGTCGTGTTGCCGATCCTGTTCGAGGGCGAGATGCTCGGCGTGATCGAGTTCGCCTCGGTCGCCGCGTTCTCCGCTCTGCACCTGACGTTCCTCGAGCGCCTCGTCGCCACCATCGGCGTCGCCCTGAACACCATCACCGCGAACCGGCGTACGGAGGAGCTGCTCACGCAGTCCCAGCGGCTCGCGCGGGAGCTACAGGAACAGTCGGCGGAGTTGCAGCGCACCAACGCCGAACTGGAGGACAAGGCCCAGCTGCTCAGTGAGCAGAAGGGCAACATCGAGACGAAGAACCGGGAGATCGAGCTCGCCCGCCTCGGCCTGGAGGAGAAGGCGCAGCAACTGTCCCGGGCGTCGGCGTACAAGACGGAGTTCCTGGCGAACATGAGCCACGAGCTGCGTACGCCGCTCAACTCGCTGCTGCTGCTGGCGCGGCTGCTGGCCGAGAACACCGAGCGGAACCTGACGGCGAAGCAGATCGAGTTCGCCCGGACCATCTACAGCGCCGGTTCCGACCTGCTGTCCCTGATCGACGACATCCTGGACATGTCGAAGATCGAGGCCGGCCGGATGGACGTCGAACCGGACGAGGTCTCGTACGGCGAGGTGCAGAGCTACGTGGAGCAGGCGTTCACCCCGCAGGCGGAGGAGAAGGGCCTGCAGTTCGTCGTCGAACTCTCCCCGGATCTGCCGGAGGCGCTGGTCACCGACACCCAGCGGTTGCAGCAGATCCTGCGGAACCTGATCTCCAACGCGGTGAAGTTCACCGATTCCGGCGCGGTGACGCTGCGGATCGGGCCGGCGGATCCCGGCGTGTCGTTCGACGTGCCGACGCTGGCGGCAGCGCAGCAGGTGGTCGCGTTCACGGTCACGGACACGGGGATCGGCATCCCCGATGAGAAGCTGACGCTGATCTTCGAGGCGTTCCAGCAGGCCGACGGTACGACCAGCCGCAAGTACGGCGGAACCGGCCTCGGCCTGTCGATCAGCCGCGACTTCGCCCAGCTCCTCGGCGGCACGATCACGGTGGCGTCGGATCCCGGTAACGGCTCGACGTTCACGCTGTACGTACCGGATGTGCTGGTCCGGGACGTGGCGGCGGCGCCGCCGGTCCCCACCCTCCCGGCGCTGGGCGTGGCCTCCGAGCTGGAACTGCCGCCGATGCTGTCCGGCCGGACCGAGGACGCGCACACGGTGACGCCGGCCAGCCGGCAGCTCGACGGCGCGACCGTACTGATCGTCGACGACGACGTCCGGAACGTGTTCGCCCTGACCAGCGCGCTGGAGCTGCACGGCATGCACGTGCTCTACTCCGACAACGGCGTGGACGGCGTACGTGTGCTCGCCGAGCATCCGGAAATCGACATCGTCCTGATGGATGCGATGATGCCCGACCAGGACGGTTACGAGACCACCCGCGGAATCCGCCGGAACAGCCGGTTCGCCGATCTGCCGGTAGTGTTCCTCACTGCGAAGGCGATGCCGGGTGATCGGGAGTCGGCTCTGGCAGCGGGCGCCAGTGACTACATCACCAAGCCGGTCGACCTGGACGAGCTGATCGTACTGATGGCCCGATGGGTGAACGCCACAAAGAACCAGGGGACTGAGCGTGGCTGAGCGAGCCAAGGCGCTGCTCGTGGACGACCGCCGGGACAACCTGGTCGCCCTCGAGGCGATCCTGCAGGGGCTGCCGGTGCAGCCGGTCGCGGTGGAGAGCGGCGAGGCGGCCCTCAAGCAGCTGCTGGTGGACGACTTCGCGGTGATACTGCTGGACGCGCAGATGCCGAACATGGACGGTTTCGAGACGGCCAGCCATATCAAGCGGCGGGAGCGTACCCGGCACGTACCCATCCTGTTCCTGACGGCCGCGGACCGCGACGCGCAACTGGCCCTGCGGGGGTACGCGGTCGGCGCGGTGGACTACCTGACGAAGCCGTTCGATCCGTGGGTGCTGCGGGCGAAGGTGTCGGTGTTCGTCGATCTGTGGACGAAGACGCAGCAGCTCAAGGCGCAGGCCGAGGCCGTACGGGAGCAGGAGGCCCAGTTCAGCACGTTGGCCGCGGTGGTCGATGAGGCCGCCCGGATTCTGCGCGGCGGCACGAGTGATCCGGTCACCTGCGCGAAGGTACTGGAGCTGCTGGAGAAGGCAGGCTGGGGCAACTGACCGGCTTCGACGGTCCTGGCCGGTGATGCTGTACGGGCGGTCTGTGCCTGCCCGGCCACTACGGCGTCGAGGTGTGGCTCAGCCCGTCCGGGAGTCGTTGCTGAGTACCAGCGCCGAGCGCAGCCCGGTGATGTCGAGCACCCGCAGGAGGAAGTCGCCGACGTTGGCCAGCATGAGCACGACCCGGCCGTGGCCGGCCTTGCGGCTGAGCACCACCAGCGTGCCGAGGCCCTGGGAGTCGCAGAACGTCACACCGGCCATGTCGAGCACGATCCGGTTCGGCGACTCGGCGATGGCCTCGGTGACCATGGCGGAGAGCCGAGTGACCGTGAGCATGTCGATCTCGCCGGCGAGGGTGAACACCACCTCGTCGGTGCTCCGCCGAGCCTCGATCAACAGCTCAGTGCGCTCCACGCGGTCAACACTATCCCGCGTGAGGTCCGGCGTCGCGCCGAACGACCCGTACCCCGCCTGCCGCGACTTTCCGATTCCTACGCAGGTGCCCGATTCCGCCGGGCGGTCGACCGCGATCCGGGGACGGCGGGGTGACATGGGCAACCAGGTGCCGGGGGGTGGCTCTACGAAGCCGGTCCGCGCTGACAGAATGGGCTCATCGTGACTGATGCACACCACACCCAGCCGACGGACACCAGGGGCCGTCCGTACCCGGCCGAGGCCCCGGCTTCGGAGGCGTTGTTCGACCGCGCCAGGGACGTCGTGCCCGGCGGGGTGAACTCGCCTGTCCGGGCGTTCCGCGCGGTGGGTGGCACCCCCCGCTTCATGGTCCGCGGCGAGGGCCCGTGGCTCTGGGACGCCGACGACCGCCGCTACGTCGACCTGGTCTGCTCGTGGGGTCCGCTGATCCTCGGGCACGCCCACCCCGAGGTGGTCGAGGCCATCCGGTCCGCGGCCGGCCGCGGCACCAGCTTCGGTACGCCGACACCCGGCGAGGTCGACCTGGCCGAGGAGATCGTCGCGCGTACGTCCGTCGAGCAGGTACGCCTGGTCAACTCCGGCACCGAGGCCACCATGTCGGCCCTGCGGCTGGCTCGTGGCTTCACCGGCCGATCCAAGATCGTCAAGTTCGCGGGTTGCTACCACGGCCACGCGGACGGCCTGCTCGCCGCCGCCGGTTCCGGTGTGGCCACGTTCGGGCTGCCCGATTCGCCCGGCGTCACCAAGGCGGCGGCGAGCGAGACGATCGTGCTGCCGTACAACGACGTCGCCGCGGTCGAGGCCGCGTTCGCGGCGGACGGCGCCGAGATCGCCGCCGTCATCACCGAGGCGGCAGCGGGCAACATGGGCGTGGTCGCCCCCCGCGACGGCTTCAACCAGGCGCTCGCCCGGATCGCCCACGCGAACGGTGCCCTGCTGATCTCCGACGAGGTGATGACCGGCTTCCGAGTCTCCGCAGCGGGCTGGCACGGGCTCGATCCCGTCGACGCCGACCTGGTGACCTTCGGCAAGGTGATGGGTGGCGGGCTTCCCGCGGCGGCGTTCGGCGGGCGCGCCGAGGTCATGGCGAAGCTGGCTCCGGCCGGGCCGGTCTACCAGGCCGGCACGCTCTCCGGGAACCCGCTGGCCTGCGCCGCCGGGCTCACCACCCTCCAGCTCGCCGACAAGGCCGTCTACGACCGCCTCGACGAGACGGCGAGGACGATCTCGGGGTTGGTCACCGAGGCCCTGACGCGGGCGGGCGTGCCGCACCGGCTCTCCACCGCGGGCAGCATGTTCTCGTTCTTCTTCACCGGCGCCGACGTAGCCGACTACGAGGGCGCGAAGACGCAGGACGTGGCGGCGTTCAAGGCGTTCTTCCACGCGATGCTGGCGGGCGGGGTCTACCTGCCGCCGAGCGCGTACGAGTCGTGGTTCGTGTCGACGGCGATCGGCGACGAGGCACTCGAACAGATCGCCGAGGCGCTGCCGGCCGCGGCCCGGGCGGCGGGATCCGCGGGAGCGCAGGCGTGACCGAGTCGACCACGATCGTCCACGTGCTGAGGCACGGCGAGGTGCACAACCCGGACAAGATCCTCTACGGCCGGCTGCCCGGTTTCCACCTCTCCGACCTGGGCGCCCAGATGGCGAAGGCCGCCGCACAGTCGCTCGTCGACCGGGACGTCACGCACCTCGTGGCGAGCCCGCTCGAACGCGCCCAGGAGACCGCGGAGCCGTTCGCCGCCCAATTCGGGCTCGAGGTCCATTCGGACACCCGGCTGATCGAGAGCGCGAACTTCTTCGAGGGCAAGCGGGTCGCGGTCGGCGACGGCGCGCTGCGCAGCCCGCGCAACTGGCGGGTGCTGTGGGACCCGATCACGCCGTCGTGGGGGGAGCCGTACCTGGCCATCGCCGCGCGGATGTTCGAGGCGGTGCAGGCGGCCCGCGTCGCCGCGGAGGGCCACGAGGCGGTCTGCGTCTCGCATCAGCTCCCGGTCTGGACCCTGCGCCGGTACATGGAGAACAAGCGCCTCTGGCACGACCCGCGCCGCCGCCAGTGCGCCCTGGCCAGCCTGACGTCGTTCCACTTCGCCGGTGCGACGGTGTCGAGGATCGAGTACTCGGAACCGGCCGCGCACCTGGTCGCCCTCTCGCCCGGCGCGAAGAACGCCAAGGGCGCCTGACATGCGCCTGCGTCTCGCAGCGGTGGCCGTCACGCTCGTCGCGGCCGGATCGCTCGCGGCGTGCGGCAGCGGGTCGTGGGAGGAACGCTGCACCACCGACGCGGGCGTGATCAGCTGCGACCCGGCGGACCGGCCGCCCGCGGTGACCCTCAGCGGTGAACTGCTGGACGGCGGCGCGTACGACCTGGTTTCGGCGCGGGGCAGGGTCGTCGTACTCAACTTCTGGGCGTCGTGGTGTGGCCCCTGCCGGGCCGAGGCCGCCGACTTGGAGAAGGTGCACCAGGCCACGAAGTCGAAGGGCGTCGTGTTCCTCGGGGTCAACCACCGCGACGACCGGGAGTCGGCCGTCGCGTTCGAGCGTGGGAAGACCACGTACCCGAGCCTGTTCGATCCGCGGAGCAAGGCGGCGCTGACCTTTCAGATCCCGCCCAGCGCGACGCCGGCGACCCTGATCCTCGACCGGCAGGGCCGGGTCGCGGTGGCGACCCGCCTGCCCACCACCGCGGGCCAGTTGCAGCCGCTGGTCGAACGTGTCGCCGCCGAGGCCGGGCAGTCCTGATGGGTGAGACCTTCAAAGAGATCGCGCTCAGCGGGCCGCTCATGCTGGCGGTGCTGACGGCGGCGCTCGCCGGGCTGGTCAGCTTCCTGTCGCCGTGCATCCTGCCGCTGGTCCCCGGCTATCTCTCCTACGTGACCGGTCTGGCCGGAGCCGACCTGGACGAGGTCCTCGGAACGGCGAAGGAGCAGCCGTCGGGGGAGGCGGGCGGCGTCGCGACGAAGACCGCAACGGTCACGCTCGCTGCCGGGCGGCGCCGGATGCTCGCCGGGACGCTGCTCTTCGTCGCCGGGTTCACCGTGGTCATGACGATCCTGTCCACCGTCGCGTACCACGTCTCAAGCATGCTGCTGGGCTACCGCGAGACCGTCAACGTCGTCGCCGGGGCGCTGATCATCGTGTTCGGTCTGGCGTTCCTCGGGGTGATCCCCGGGTTGCAGCGCGAGGTGCGGCTGCACAAGCTGCCGAAGGCCGGGCTGCTCTCCGCGCCCGTGTTCGGGGCGGTCTTCGCGTTCTCCTGGATGCCGTGCGTCGGGCCCACCTGGGGCGCCGTTCTCACCATGGCCGGTACGAGCGGCACCGTCGGCCGCGCGGTGGTCCTGTCCATCGCGTACTGCCTCGGGCTGGGGCTGCCGTTCGTGATCTTCGGGCTGGCGTTCCGGCAGCTCATCGGTGTCTTCCGGGCCGTACGCCGGAACAGCCGGTGGGTCACCCGGATCGGCGGGGCGCTGTTGATCGTCGTCGGCCTGGCGCTGATCACCGGCAGCTGGGAGGACTTCCTGAGCTGGCTGAAGCACACCTTCGACGTCGGCGGTACGTACCTGTGACCGCCGTCGAGGAGGAACGCGCGCCCGCGGCGGCGCAGCCGACGCCGCCGCGCCGCAACAGACCACTCGCGGTGCTGCTCAACTCGTGGCGGCAGCTCACCAGCATGCGGACCGCCCTGGTACTGCTCTTCCTGCTGGCGATCGCGGCGATCCCCGGCTCAGTCCTGCCGCAGAACGCCGTCAACGCCGAGAACGTCACCGCGTACTACGGCAGGCATCCGCAGCTCGCGCCGTGGATCGAGCGGCTGGGCGGGTTCGACGTCTACTCGTCGGCCTGGTTCTCCGCGATCTACCTGTTGCTGTTCACGTCACTCGTCGGCTGCGTCCTGCCCCGGCTCGCCGACCACGTACGGGCGCTGCGCGCCGTACCCCCGGTGGTGCCGCGGCGACTGGAACGCCTGCCGCAGCACGCGCCCGCGACCGTGGCCGCGACGGCCGCCGCGACGGCCGCCGGGGCGATCGCGACCTCGCTGCGCGGCTTCCGGACGAAGGTCCGCGACGACGGTGACGGATCGTGGACGGTCAGCGCCGAGAAGGGGTACGCCAAGGAGACCGGCAACCTGCTGTTCCACGGCGCGCTCCTGGCCGTCCTGATCGGGGTCGGTTTCGGGCACTGGTACGGCTGGCACGGCAACCGCCTCCTGGTGACCGGCAAGGACAACGGCTTCTGCATGGTGCTGCCGCAGTTCGACGAGTCGTCGCTGGGGCCGCGCGTCGGCGTCACCGACCTGCCGCCGTACTGCCTGACCCTGGACGACTTCCGGGCCGACTACCAGGCCGACGGCCAGCCGAAGTCGTTCTCCGCCACGATCTCCGTCGATGGGGAGAAGCAGCCCCGCACGTTCTCGGTGAACAAGCCGTTGCGGCTCGACGGGGCGAACGTCTACCTCCTCGGGCACGGCTACGCCCCGATCCTGCGCTACACCGACCGGTACGGCCGGCAGCTCACCAAGTCGGCCCCGTTCCTGCCGGTCGACCAGGTGTTCACCAGCGACGGCGTCGTCCAGTTCCCCGACGTCAACGTCGATCCGAAGACCAACGCGCGGGACGGCACCGCCCAGATGGCGTTCCAGGGGCGTTACCTGCCCACCGTCCCGGCCGAGCCGCCGTACCTGGCGTCGATGTACCCGGCCGAGCGGAACCCGGCGGCGATGCTCACCGCGTACCGGGGCAACCTCGGGCTGGACGTCGGCCTGGCCCGCAACGTGTACCAGCTGGACCAGGGTCAGATCGCCCGCGGGGAGCTCAAGGCGGTCGGCACGAGACTGCTCCGCGAGGGCGAGACGTGGACCCTGGACGACGGCACGTCCGTCCAGTTCGTCGGCACGCTGCCGTGGGCCACCCTGTCCGTCCGGTACGACCCCACGTCGTCGCTGGTGCTGGTCGGCGCCGTCGCCGGACTCGCCGGGCTGATGCTGTCGCTCACCGGCCGCCGCCGCCGGATCTTCTTCCGGATCACACCCGCGGGGCCCGCCGACCGGGGGGCACCCGACGGGGCTAGCCTGATCGAGGCCGGTGGGTTGCCGCGCACCGACTATCCCGGATTCGCCGACGAGTTCACCTCGCTCGTCGCGGTCGCCCGATCCGCGGTTGCCGGGGAAGCCCCCGAGGAGGGCGACTGATGGAAGAACTGTCGAATCAGCTGATGGCTGTCACCGTGCTCACGTACCTGGTCGCGATGGTCTGCCACGCCGCCGAGTACGCGTTCGGCACCCGCAGTCACATCGGCCGCGCCGCCGCCCGCCCCGAGCGCGAACCCGTCGGCGCCGGAGGTCCCACCCTGCCGTCCCCGCCGCCCGTCGTCGAGGTTGCCGGGGAGCGGCGTCCCCGCGCCGGGAAGGCCGAATGGATCGGGCGGATCGCCATCGCGATCTACGCCCTGGGCCTCACCGCGCACCTGGCCACAGTCGTCACCCGTGGTCTCGCCGCGGGCAGGCTGACCTGGGGCAACATGTACGAGTACATGCTCAGTGCCGCGCTGATCGGCGCGATCGCCTGGGCCGTCGTCCTGATCCGCCGCCCCGTCCTGCGGCACATCGGCCTCTACGTCTGCCTCGTGCTGGTCCTGCTGCTCGGCGCGGCCGGGATGATCGCGTACACGCCGGTGTCGCCCCTGGTGCCCGCGCTGAACTCGTACTGGTTCGTCATCCACGTCGCGGCGGTGTCACTCTCGTCCGGCATCTTCGTGATCGGTTTCGTCCCGGCCGCCCTCTACCTTGTCCGCACCGGGTACGACGGCGGAAAGCGCAGCTTCCCGTACTCGCTCGGCGAGCGGCTCCCTGAGGCCGCGGAGCTGGAACGGCTCACGTTCCGGCTGCACGCGTTCGCGTTCCCGATCTGGACCTTCGGCGCCCTCATCGCCGGGCCGATCTGGGCGGAGGCGGCCTGGGGGCGGTACTGGGGCTGGGACCCCAAAGAGGTCTGGGCGTTCATCTCCTGGGTCGTGTACGCGGGTTACCTGCATGCCCGCGCCACCCCGAGCGTGAAACGCGACGTCACGATGTGGATCGCGATCATCGGCTTCGTCACGATGCTGATGAACCTGTTCGGCGTGAACCTCTTCTTCGGCGGCTTCCACTCGTACGCCGACGTGCCGTAACAGGGGCGCCGACGCCCCGGTCAGGGAACCTGTGCGCAGTCGCCCGCGGACCAGGTGTCGTAGCGGCTGATCCAGTCCACGCAGAACCCGCCGTCGCGGGGCTGCGCGGCCGTCTCGCCGGCGTACGTCTCGACGTCCTGGCGCCAGAACAGCGGCACCCCGCCGTCGGGCGGCATGAGTTGCACGTTGTCGACCTCGACGGGCGGGACGGCGATCCGGGCCGGGTGGCCGGTGTCGACGTGCACCTCGACGTACTGCTCGACCTGGGCGGTGTCGCCGAGGGGCAGCTTCCGCGCGTCGAGCAGGTTCCACTGCTCGTCCCACCAGAGCCAGGCCTGCCAGGTGCCGTCCCCGTCGGTGTGCAGGTTCAGCCAGACCTGGTCACCGTCGGAGAGCCCGTACGCGTCGTAGAAGTGCCAGTTCCGGGTGGCCGTGTCGTACGTGTAGATGCGCTGCCGCCCGTCGCCCGCCCAGCCGGTCTCGGCCCAGCCCGCCTCCAGCCAGGCGACCCGGCCGCCGCCCATCTCGCGTTTGACCATGAACCGGGACGCGAGGAAGTCGTAGGTGCCGGGGCGGATGGCCGCGTCCCGGACGGTGAGCCGGCCGGAGACCCCGGCCCAGCCGCCCGCGGTGGTGGCGCCGAGGTGGGTGTAGCCGGAGTCGCGCGCCACGGAGGATTCGAGGATCCGGCTCGACGCGCGGCAGGCCGGGGCATCCGATCGTGGGGTGGAGGGCACGTGGGCGCCCGGGGAACAGACCGGTAGGCCGGCGGTGTGCGACGAGGCCGGAGCGGCGAGGGCCAGGGCCGCGCCCAGGCCGGTGAGGGCACAGCCCCGTGCCAGTGTTCGCCTACGCATGCGGGCCCCCGTCAGTCGTGTCCGCACAACTCAACGTGATCGCGGTCGGCAAGGTCACGATGCCGGTTGTCAGGGGGGTACGACAGACTGGTCCCATGGCCGGTTTCCCGTTCACTGATCTCAAGGACTTCCTCGCGGCACTGGAACGCGCGGGGGAGCTGCGCCGGGTCACGGTGCCCGTCGACCCGACCCTGGAGATCAGCGAGGTCGTCACCCGTACGGTGCGGGCGGGCGGCCCGGCTCTGCTGTTCGAGAAGCCGACCCGCGGCGAGATGCCGGTCGCGATCAACCTCTTCGGTACCGAGCGGCGCACGGCCGTCGCGCTCGGCGTCGAGAGCCTCGACGAGATCGGAGACCGGATCGGCGGCCTCATCAAGCCGGAGCTGCCGGTGGGCTGGTCGGGGATCCGCGAAGGCCTGGGCAAGGTGTTGCAGCTCACGTCCGTACCCCCGAAGAAGGTGAAGACCGCGGCCTGCCAGCAGGTGATCTACCGCGGGCCCGACGTGGACCTGAACCGGCTGCCCGGTCTGCAGGTGTGGCCGGGGGACGGCGGGGTCTTCCACAACTTCGGCCTGACCCACACGAAGCACCCGGAGACCGGCAAGCGCAACCTCGGCCTGTACCGCCTCCAACAGCACAGCCACAACACGCTCGGCATGCACTGGCAGATCCACAAGGACTCGACGGCCCACCACGCGGTGGCCGAGCGGCTGGGGCAGCGGCTGCCGGTGGCGATCGCGATCGGCTGCGACCCGGTTGTCAGCTACGCGGCGAGCGCGCCGTTGCCGGGCGACATCGACGAGTACCTCTTCGCCGGGTTCCTGCGCGGCGAACGCGTCGAAATGGTCGACTGCCTGACCGTCCCGCTGCAGGTCCCGGCCCACGCACAGGTCGTGCTGGAGGGGTATCTGGAGCCCGGCGAACGCGCGCCGGAGGGGCCGTTCGGCGACCACACCGGCTTCTACACGCCGGTCGAGCCGTTCCCGGTGCTGCACATCGAGGCGATGACGATGCAGCGCTCCCCGGTCTACCACTCGATCATCACGTCGAAGCCGCCGCAGGAGGACCACGGCCTCGGCAAGGCCACCGAACGGATCTTCCTTCCGCTGCTGCGGATGCTGATTCCGGACATCGTCGACTACGACATGCCGGCCGCGGGCGTCTTCCACAACTGCGTCATCGTGTCGATCCGCAAGCGCTACCCGAAGCACGCCCAGAAGATCATGAATGCGGTCTGGGGCGCACACCTCATGTCGCTGTCGAAGCTCATCGTGGTCGTCGACGAGGACTGCGACGTGCACGACTACAACGAGGTGGCGTTCCGCGCGTTCGGCAACGTCGACTACGCCCGTGACCTGCTGATCACCGAGGGGCCCGTCGACCACCTGGACCACGCGTCGTACCAGCAGTTCTGGGGTGGCAAGGCCGGCATCGACGCCACCCGCAAGCTGCCGACCGAGGGCTACACCCGCGGCTGGCCGGAGGAGATGACCATGTCCCCGGAGGTCGCGTCGCTGGTCGACAAGCGCTGGAAGGAGTACGGCATATGACGGTCGCGGCGCAGAAGCCGAACCGGGTCAAGGCCTTCCTCCGGCTCGTCGCCATCGAGCACTCGGTGTTCGCGCTGCCGTTCGCGTACCTGGCCGCGCTTGTCGCCATGCAGCGCAGCGGCGGGTACGTGCGCTGGGGTGACCTGGTGCTCGTCACCGTCGCCATGGTGGCGGGGCGGACGTTCGCGATGGCGGCGAACCGGATCCTCGACCGGCGGATCGACGCGCGGAACCCGCGTACCGCCAACCGGGAACTCGTCACCGGGGCCGTGAGCGTGCGGACGGCCTGGACCGGCGCGACCGTCTCGCTCGTCGTCCTCTTCGCCGCCGCCGGGTTGCTGAACCCGCTCTGCCTCTACCTGTCGCCGCTCGCCGTGATCCCGCTCGTCGTGTACCCGTACGCGAAGCGGTTCACGAACTTCCCGCACTACGTGCTGGCGCTCGCCCAGGCGGTCGCGCCGGTCGGGGCGTGGCTCGCGGTGACCGGCACGTTCGCGGGCAGCGGGCCGGTGTGGGTGCTGGCCGCGGCGGTCGGGCTGTGGATCGGTGGCTTCGACATCATCTACGCCTGCCAGGACGTCGACGTCGACCGTGAGATCGGTGTGCACAGCACCCCGGCCCGGTTCGGCGTCCGGGCGGCGTTGCACATCTCCACGGTCACGCACGCGGTGACGTTCGCGCTGTTCGTGTGGTTCGGGGCCTTGATCGGCCTGGGTTGGCTCTGGTGGGCCGGGCTGGCGCTGACGGCGGTGGCGTTCGCGTACCAGCACGTCGTGGTGACGCCCGCCGACCTGTCCCGGGTCAACCGGGCCTTCTTCACCGCGAACGGTTTCGTCGGGATCGCCCTGTTCCTGTTCGCCCTGCTGGACCTCGTCGTCCGGCTGGGCCTGCGGGCGTAGAACGCGGTCACCTCGATGATCGCGGACGCCGGTCACGGCCCCCACCTGGTTGCCGGTGACGCGGGACGCACCCGCCGTCGAACGGTAGCCGACCCGGCCGGGGCACACTGGTGACGTGCGCACGCCGTGGATCGTCGGGGTCTCAGGAGCATCGGGTACGCCGTATGCGGCGGCGGTCCTCCGGGCGCTGTTCGAGGCCGGGGAGGCCGTCGACCTGATCGTCTCCCGGGCGGCGCGGCTGACGATCCTCGACGAGACCGGGCTGTCGTTCCGCGACGCCCACTGGAAGGACGACCTGCCGGCGTGGCTTTCCGCGGAACTCGGCGACGTCGAGTACTGGCCCGCGGGTGACCTGGCGGCCGGGCCGAGCAGCGGTTCGTACCCGGCCCGCGGGATGGTCGTCGTGCCCGCCAGCACCGCCGCGTGCGCGGGAATCGCGATCGGCCTGTCGAAGGATCTCCTGCAACGCGCCGCCGAGGTGAACCTGAAGGAACGGCGGACGACGGTGGTCGTGCCGCGGGAGACGCCGGTGACCCGCAGTCACCTGGAACACCTCATCGCCCTGCATGACGCCGGGGCGGTGGTGCTCCCGGCCAGCCCCGGTTTTTACGGCGCGGGTGCGGGCGCGAGCGCCCAACAGCTCGTCGACTTCGTCGCCGGTAAGGTGCTCGACGCCATGGGCGTCGAGCACACCCTGTTCCATCGCTGGACAGGGACCCTGAACGCGCGACCGGGGAACGAACGCCCGCCCGGCCCGTGATCATGGCCGGGCGGGCGGGACGATCAGTTCAGCGCAGGCCGTTGGGCAGCCCGAAACCGCCCGGGTTCGCCGGGCCGGCGTTGCGTGGCCGGTTCGCGGCGTCGTCCTCGCGCATCTCCTCCAGGACCTCGTCGCCCTCGAGCAGTGCCCGTACCTCGGACTCCCGGAAGCGGCGATGTCCACCCGGCGTACGGATGCTGCCGATGCGGCCTGCGGCGGCCCAGCGCGTCACGGTCTTGGGGTCGACGCGGAACAACGCAGCCACCTCGCCCGGAGTCAGCAGACGGTCTCCCGTGTCCACGGCCACTCCTCGCGTCGTGTTCGGATTCGCCGAGGTCACAATGCGTGTCGGCGCGTTTCGTTCGGGACGTAAGGCAATTGAAGCATCGGCCGCGAACCCTGTCCGTCAAACTCAGAAAACGCTCCGTCTGGGAGCTTGACGCGCCGCCGAGCGGGATAGGGTCGTACGCCGTGGACGCCATCGACCTGAGCCTTGTCGAGCTGTTGCGGGCCAACGCCCGACTTTCGTATGCCGAGCTCGCCCGCCAGGTCGGACTCTCCGCGCCTGCCGTGCACGAACGGGTCGGCAAACTCGAAGCCAACGGCGTGCTGCGCGGGTACCGGGCGGACGTGGCGCCGGAGGCGATCGGGCTCGGCGTGACCGCTCTGATCGGCATCGTCGAGGATTCCGGCGCCGACACCGACGACGTGCTCGTCAAGCTGCGTGACATGCCGGAGATCGAGTCCTGCTACTTCATGGCGGGGGTGGAGTCGTACCAGTTGACCGTTCGGGTTTCGACGATCGCGGAGCTGGAGGCGATCATCGTGCGGCTGAACCGGATCCCCGGTGTCGCCTCGACCCGCACGGCCGTGGCACTCTCGACCAAGTGGGAGAACAGATCGCAGCCGGGAGCCGCGCCTGGACGATGAGCGCGATCGGTCTCGTGGCCGCCGACGCCAACCGGTCCGCGGATACGCACCTGCTGCCGTTCCCGCTCCCCGTCGACTGGGGCATCGACCTGTACCTCAAGGACGAGTCGGTCCATCCGACCGGTTCGCTGAAGCACCGGCTCGCGCGCAGCCTGTTCCTGTACGCGCTCTGCAACGGCTGGATCGATCAGGGCACCACGATCGTCGAGGCGTCGTCGGGGTCGACGGCGGTGAGTGAGGCGTACTTCGCCCGGATGCTCGGGCTGCCCTTCATCGCTGTGATGCCAGCCCGTACGTCGCCGGAGAAGATCTCGCTGATCGAGTTCCATGGCGGTACCTGTCACCTGGTCGAGGACCCGGGTCAGGTGGTGGCGCAGGCCCAGCGGCTGGCCGAGGAGAAGCACGGCCACTTCATGGACCAGTTCACGTACGCGGAGCGGGCGACGGACTGGCGGGGCAACAACAACATCGCCGAGTCGATCTTCACTCAGCTCGCGCTGGAGCGGCATCCGGTGCCGCGCTGGATCGTCGTGGGGGCGGGCACCGGCGGGACCAGCGCGACGATCGGCCGGTACATCCGATATCAGCGGTATGCCACGCGGCTGTGCGTCGTGGATCCAGAGAATTCGGCGTTCTTCGAGGCGTGGCGGTCGGGCGACTGGGCGGTCCGGACGGCCGAGGGGAGCCGGATCGAGGGCATCGGCCGACAGAGGGTGGAGGCCAGCTTCCTGCCGTCGGTGGTCGATGAGCTGGTGCGCGTACCCGATGCTGCTTCCCTCGCCGCGATGCGTGCCGCGTCCGCGCTGCTCAACCGGCGCGTGGGTGGGTCCACCGGCACGAACCTGTACGGTGCGTTCGGCCTGATCGGGCGGATGCGCGCGGCCGGTGAGACCGGCAGCGTCGTGACGCTGCTCTGCGACGGCGGTGAACGTTACGCGGACACCTATTTCTCGGACGACTGGGTGCGGGCCCAGAGTCTCGACCTCCGGCGGCACGCGCGGGAGATCGAGGCCTTCATGGGCGGCGGGCCAGCCCCGGGTAGTGCGTGACGAATCCGTCGTCGTCCACCTCGATGTCCGCGCTGAACGTCTCGCTCGCGAACCGTACCCGCCCGTCGTCCAGCAGCGTGTAGATCTGGTCGGCCTGGATCACCTCAAGGCTCGGCACGAGCACCCAGGCCACGCTGATCCGGTGGGCGACGCCGGGGTCCAGCGTGATCCGCCGGATCGGCAGGGTGTTCGTCAGCGGCGAGCCGGTGAGGTCGACGTCGAAGGCGCCGAAGAGCTGGTCGGGGTCCTCGCAGCCGGGTATCCCGGCGCAGGCGTGGCCGGCGGCGGTCAGGGCCGCGTCGAGGTCGCCCTGCTCGGCGGTGGTGGCGCGCCAGCGACCGGCGGCGAGTTCCAAGCGCAGGGTACGGGCCCAGCCCGCCCCTTCCGCGCTGACGTCGAGCCGGTTCGTGGTCCACGAGCCGTCGGTCTGTAGCTCGTACCGGCAGGTGTACGCGATCGGATCGACGGCGATCGCCGTGCCCCGGGCGTAGAGCCCGTCGCGGAGGTCGATCAGGGTGTGTTCGACGCCGGCGGTGTCGAGGCGGTCCCAGAGCAGCGAGCCGGGCAGCGGAGCCATGACCCGGACGTTACCGGCGCGGGGCCTTCGCTGCAGATGAAGAAAAGGCAAGTCCGGCGAAGGTTGTAAAAGCCTCTTAAAGGGCACCTACGATCAGGAGTCGAGCCCAGGAGGTCAGCGTGACAGCGTCGGTGGACAGGCTCGATACCTGGCTGCGAGTCGAACTGCCCCGCCTCAACCGTGCCGTCCTGAATGAGGACGCCAGGTCCGGGTTGGTCGCCGAACGCGCGGCATCAGACCTTATGCCCGTATTGCCCCATCCGGATGGGCTGACCCGGCTCCAGGCCCAGCGCCTCGTCATCGGACTCGGTCTGGCCGGCGCGTCGATCGCCCGCCACTACCAGGAAGCCGACCCCGCCCGCAAGGCCGACCCGTTGCGCTCCTTCGACGGCCTCGTCGCCGGACCGTCCGAGCTGCCGTTCCCCGAGTACGTGGCTGCCGTCGCCGACCGCACCGGCACCGGCCACTACCCCCGCGACGCGTACGCCTCCCTGGTGCTGTGGAACGTGCCCACCACCGAGGTCCGGCTGCGCGGCGACGTCCTCGCCGCCCTCCCCGGCGTCTTCGACGACGGGCACATCCGCAGCTACACCGGCGAACCCGGAGAACAGTGGTTCTTCGAACTGGTCAAGAAGGGGCAGACGATCGAGGCGGCCGCCAACGCCGCCCTGGAGCCGCTCTCCGACGGCGACGTACCGCTGACCGGCCCCGACGCGATCGACCGCCTGCGGCTCGCGACCCGGCTGCTCGACGGCCTCCGGCACCTGTTCCTCCAGTTCGCGTCCGGCGACCCCGAACGCGGCATGCAACCCCAGTACTTCATGGACGTCTTCCGGCAGTACGCCGTGCACTGGCGCCCCGACGACATCCCGCCCAGCGGCGCCCTCGACGTCGACGCCCTCAAGCGCGACTACCTGCTCGGCATCAACTACCCGGGCTACGAGCAACACGTCGACAAACTCAAACCGGCCCTGCTGCTCGGCGAACGGACCGCCCTCAGCCGGCTCATGCAGCGCCCGCCGCTGCCCGTCACCGTCCTGCGCTCCTACGGCGTCGACGCCGACGCCCTGGCGGCGCTCTCCGCGGAGGCCATACACGCCCTGGTCGGCGCCAACCCCATCCTCGTCGAGTGGTACCTGCTGCTCGCCGCACACGCCCGGGCCGCCGGGGCGCACCTGATGCTGAGCAAGCGGTACCTGTTCAATCCGCAGCGGCAGCGCGACGAGACGGGCGAGGGCGACAGCGAGCTCGTATCGAACCGCAGCGGCACCACCGGCATGGACGAGACGTTCCTCGACCGGCTCACCCGGGTCCGCAGGGCGCACATCCTCGCCCCGCTGCGCCGCAGCCCCGCCGTGGCCGCGCGCTCGACGCCGCCCGACCCCGCCCAAGACGCCGAGCTCGAAGTCGCCCTGGTCGTCCACGGCCGGACAGTCAGCACGGCGGCCACCGACGAGCCCTCCTCCAGCCCTGGAAAGCAGGTAGCGGTATGACCAAGGTGCAGGAACCGATCGTCGGGCACGAGCAGCTCATGTCACTGCTCGACAACACATCGGCGGTGATCTACATGCGGGACACCGAAGGCCGCTACCTCCTGGTCAACCGCGAGTACGAGCGCCTCTTCGACGTACGCCGGCAGGACATCGTCGGGCTCACCGACCACGACCTGTTCCCGAAGGAGATCGCCGACGAGTTCCGCGCCAACGACCTGATGGCGATCTCCCTGGGCAGCCCGGTCCGGATGGAGGAGACCACCCCGGACGCCGAAGGCGGCGTACGCACCTACATCACCGTCAAGTTCCCGCTGGTCGACAAGGCGGGGCAGCCGTACGCGATCGCCGGGATCTCCACCGAGATCACCGAGCGGAAGTGGGCCGAGGAGGAGGTACGCCGGCTCAACGAGGAGCTGGAACAGCGGGTCCGTCACCGGACGGCCGAGCTGGAGGCGTCCACGAGGGAGCTGGACGCGTTCGCGTACTCCGTCTCGCACGACCTGCGCGCGCCGCTGCGCTCCCTCTCCGGCTTCAGCGAGGTCCTGCTGGAGGACTACGGCCCTCAGCTCGACGAGACCGGCCGCCGCTACCTGCAGCGCATCGAGGCGAACGCGGCCCGGATGGCGCAGATGATCGACGACCTGCTCAACCTGTCCCGGGCCACCCGCGTGGAGCTGCGGCGCGAACCCGTCGACATCACCGCCACCGCCCGCGCCGTCCTCGCCGACCTGCGCGACGCCGACCCGCATCGTACGGTCGACGCGACGGTGGAGGACGGGCTCACCGCCACCGGCGACCCCGACCTGATCCGGCTGGTGCTGCACAACCTGATCGGCAACGCGTGGAAGTTCACGTCGAAACGCGACGACCCGCAGATCCGGGTCGCCGCCGGCGGCGACGGGCTCAGCATCGCCGACAACGGCGCCGGCTTCGACATGAAGTACGCCAGCAAACTCTTCGACCCGTTCCAGCGGCTGCACGCCGCCACCGACTTCGAGGGCACCGGCATCGGTCTGGCCATCGTCTCCCGGATCGTGCACCGCCACGGCGGCACCGTGCGGGCCGAGAGCAGACCCGGCGAGGGCGCGACCTTCCACCTGACCTTCTCGGAGGACGCATGAACGGCGGCCCGATACTCCTCGTCGAGGACAATCCGGATGACGTGTTGTTCACCGTCCGGGCGTTCGAGAAGAACAACATGCAGAACGACGTCGTCGTCGCCACCGACGGCGAGCACGCCCTCGAACTGCTGCTCCCGGAGTCCGGCGCGCCCGGGATGCGGCCCGCGCTGATCCTGCTCGACGTGAAGCTGCCCAAGATCGGCGGGTTGGAGGTGCTGCGCCGCATCCGCCAGGACCCGCGTACGGCCGCGCTGCCCGTGGTCGTGCTGACCACGTCCAGCGAGGAACGCGACATCGTCGAGAGCTACCGGCTGGGTGCGAACAGCTTCGTCCGCAAGCCGGTCGTCTTCGGCGAGTTCCTCGACGCCACGAACGTGCTCGGCGTCTACTGGCTCCTGGTCAACGAGCCGGCGCCGGCGTGGCGTGCCGAGGGCTGACCCCATGCCCGTGCATCTGCTGATCGTCGAGGACAGCGACGACGACGCCCTTCTCCTCCTGCGCCAGTTCCACCGCGCGTCCGTCGAGGTCACCAGCGAACGCGTCGAAACCGCCGGTGCGCTCGCCGAGGCGCTGCGCCGGCAGGCGCCCGACGTCGTGATCAGCGACTACAACATGCCCGCGTTCAGCGCGCACGACGCCCTCGCCCAGATCCGCGACACCGGCCTCGACATCCCGTTCATCCTGGTGTCCGGCGAGGTCGGCGAGGAGACCGCGGCCGCGATGATGAAGGCCGGAGCGCACGACTTCGTCCTCAAGGACCGGCTGGCCCGGCTCGTCCCGGCCGTCCAGCGCGAGTTGCGCGAGGCCGAGGACCGCGGGCACCGGCGGCAGGCCGAGGCCGCGCTGCGGAAGAGCGAAGAACGATTCCGGCTGCTCGCCGAGCACGCCCAGGACATCATCTTCCGGTTCCGCTGGGTGCCGGCTCCCGAACTGGAGTACGTCTCACCCGCCGTCACCGCCATCGTCGGACACACGCCGCAGGAGTTGCGCGCCGATCCGATGTTGCTGCTCTCGATGGTGGAGCCGTCCGACCGCGAGATGATCGAGGCGTCCTGGCGCTCAACCCAACCGGGGTCCCTCGCCTTCCGGTGCCGCCGCAAGAACGGCGAACTGGTCT
Organism: uncultured Micromonosporaceae bacterium; assembly: GCA_966211315.1. Classification (GTDB taxonomy): domain Bacteria; phylum Actinomycetota; class Actinomycetes; order Mycobacteriales; family Micromonosporaceae; genus CBIHNN01. The sequence goes on from CBIHNN010000019.1 coordinate 57,573, forward strand.
GGATGGAACAACGCGCCTCCGCCATCCGCGACGCCTCCGGTGCCGTCGTCGGCGCCGAAGGGATCCTGCGCGACACCACCGAACGGATGAACGCCGAACAGGAACGCGCCCGCCTCGAACACCAGCTCAGGCAGAACGAACGCCTCGACTCCCTCGGCCACCTCGCCGGCGGCGTCGCCCACGACTTCAACAACCTGCTCGCCGTCATCACCGGCTACTGCGGGATGCTCGCCGATTCTCTGGAATCCGACGACCCCTGCCTCGCCGACATCGACGGCATCCGTAAGGCCGCCCAACGGGGCGCCGCGCTCACCCGGCAGCTGCTCATCTTCAGCCGCCTCGAACCGTCCCGGCACGAGACCGTCGACCTGAACGCCGTCGTCACCGACACCGAGGAGCTGCTCAGCCGTACGCTCGGCGAGGACATCGAGTTCGTCACCGCGCTGCAGACCCGGCTGCGCGCCGTCACCGTCGACCGGACCAAGATGGAACAGGTCCTGGTCAACCTCATCGTGAACGCCCGCGCGGCGATGCCCACCGGCGGCCGGCTCACCATCCGTACCGAGAACCTCGCGGCCGCAGCCGTCAGCCGCCACCCCGTCGGCCACCTCACCGGAGACGTCGTCGCCCTCAGCGTCACCGACGAGGGACAAGGCATGGAACCGGACGTCGCCCGGCGCGCGTTCGAGCCGTTCTTCACCACGAAACCGAGGGGTCAGGGCACCGGGCTCGGGCTGGCCACCGCGTACGGGGTGATCACCGACGCGGGTGGGCACATCGAACTGGAATCCGCGATCGGCCGGGGCACCACCGTCCGCATCTACCTGCCCGCGTCCAGCCGCACCGCGGACGCGCTGCCCGCCACTTCACAACAGGTGCCGCGCGGCAAGGGCGAGTCCGTCCTGCTCGTCGAGGACGAGGACGCCGTACGCGAGGTCGTCCTGCGGATCCTGACGCGCTCCGGGTACCGGGTACGGCAGCTCGGCTCACCGGCCGAGGCGCTGCGCATCTTCGCCGCCGACCCGGCCCAGTTCGACGTCCTTCTGACGGATGTCGTCATGCCCGGCATGTACGGCACGCAGCTCGCCAGCAAGCTCCGTGAACTCCGCCCCGACCTGCCGATCCTCTTCATGTCCGGCTACACGACCGGCCCGGCGCCCGGCGGCCAGCAGCTGCCCAGGGACGGCTCCCTGCTCTACAAGCCGTTCGACCGGAGCGCACTGCTGACGGCGCTGCACCTGGTGCTGCATCCCGCCGGGATCTCCTGATACGACGATGCCGCGCCGTCCAGGCGGACGACGCGGCATCTGGTGGTTCAGCGGATCAGTGGGTGGAGGCCGGACGGCGGTCGCCGTACCCACGGTCGGTGCGGTTGCGGTCCGCGAACCGGCGGTCACCGGTGGCGGGGCGGTCGGTGCGCGGCCGGTCCGTCGCGAAGCTCCGCTCGGCGCGCGGCCGGTCCGACCACGAGCGGGTGTGCTCGGTACGCGGCCGGTCGCTCTGGTACCCGGCCCGGTCGCCGTAGCTCGGGCGGTCACCCGTGGGACGGTCGCCGTACGTGCGCTCGCCGCGGGGCCGATCGCCGTACGACGGGCGGTCACCGACGCCACGGTCCCCGCGCGGGCGGTCCCCGAAGCCACGGTCGCCGAAGCCACGGTCCCCGCGCGGGCGGTCCCCGAAGCCACGGTCGCCGACGCCACGGTCCCCGCGCGGCCGGTCCCCGAAGCCACGGTCGCCGAAGCCACGGTCCCCGCGCGGGCGGTCGCCGAAGCGGCCCCGCGGCCGGTCACCGTCACGCCGCGGACGACGCTCCGGCTCCGGGTCCGGCTTCACCGGGATGCCACTGGGCTCCCGCGCACCGGTCACCGCGCTGAGCTCCTCGTCGCCGGCCTTGACCCGGTACTGGCCCGGCTCGACGCCCGCCTTCTGCATCATCGCGAGGGTGGTACGACGCTGCTTCGGCAGGACCAGCGTCGCCACCGCACCGGACTCGCCGGCGCGGGCCGTACGCCCCGCGCGGTGCAGGTAGTCCTTCGGGTCCTTCGGCGGATCCACGTGCACGACCAGCGACACTCCGTCGACGTGGATGCCGCGTGCGGCGACGTCCGTGGCGACGAGGACGTTGGTACGCCCCTCCTTGAACTCGGCGAGCGTGCGGGTGCGTACCCGCTGCGTCTTACCGCCGTGCAGGGCGCCCGCGCGGACACCCACCGCGGCGAGCTGCTCGACGAGCCGGTCGACGCCCATCTGCGTACGGGCGAAGACCATCGTCTTGCCCGCCCGCGCCGCGATCGACGCTGTCACCGCGAACTTGTCGTGTGGCGGGATCAGCAGCATGTGATGGTCCATGGTGGACACGCTGGCCTCGGCGGGGGCGGTCGAGTGCGTCACCGGGTTGTTCATGAAGCGCTTGACCAGCGCGTCGACGTCACCGTCGAGCGTCGCGGAGAAGAGTAGCCGCTGGCCGCCCTCGGGCGTCTTCGCGAGCAGGTCGGTGACCTCGGGCAGGAAGCCCATGTCGGCCATCTGGTCGGCCTCGTCCAGCACGGTGATCTGGATCTGGTCGAGCGAGCATGCGCCGCGCTCGATCAGGTCCTTCAGCCGGCCCGGGGTGGCGACCATGATCTCGACGCCACGCCGCAGTGCGTCCATCTGCCGGTCGTACGGCACGCCACCGACGGCGGTCTTCAGGAACACGCCGAGCGACCTGCCCAGCGGCACCAGCGAGTCGTTGACCTGCATGGCCAGCTCGCGCGTCGGAACCAGGATCAGGGCCTTGGGGCGGTGCGGCTGGGCGCGACCGCTGGTGGCGATCCGGGCGAGGACCGGCAGCCCGAACGCGAGCGTCTTGCCCGAGCCGGTCTGCCCTCGGCCGAGCACGTCGCGTCCGGAGAGAGCGTCCGGGATCGTGGCGGCCTGGATGTCGAACGGGATGTTGATGCCCTGGCGGCCCAGCGCGCTGACCAGGTCACGGGGCAGCCCCAGGTCACCGAAGGTGACCTCTTTGACGGCGACGGCTTCTTGTACTTCTTCGACGGCTTCTTCCACTACTGCGGTGGGTGTGTCGACCTCGGCCGCTACCGGGGCGGTTACGCCCTGCAGCGGGGCCTTCTCGGCGTCAACCGGGGTGTCGAGGACGGACGGGAACGTGCTGGGATCAGCGAAAGTGCTCAAGAGAACCTCTCTACGGGGGCGCATGTCCCGCGAATGGCCCGTCGCGGCCCAGGGTCCGAAACCCCACCGCTGAATCGCCCGCAGATGCGCCCGACGGCGCGCAGTCGAGGCGCGCCAAATCAATAACTCGGAACAGTGTACGGGTCAACGCAACTCGGACCTTCGCATTCCACCCGCAGGTGGCCGGACTCACCCGTCCGGTCGCCCTAGAACAGCGCGCCGAAGAGCGTCGAGAACAGGTCGTGCGCGAAGAACACCATGAGTACGGCTCCACCGATGATCAACGCGAACACCAGCGCGATCATGGCGACGCCCTTGTTGTTCTTCCGCCGCGTCATCTGCGGCGTCGTGTCGTCGGTCCAGCCGGCCCCCAGGATGTGCCCGGTCAGTGACCCCGAGTTCTCGACCGCCGGGTTGTACCCGTTCGGCATCGCAATCGTCATGTCCCCCGCGGACCGCTGGCGGGCGCTGTAGACGGTGCCCTGCTGCGGCGGAAGGGAACTCGGGTAGACCACGCCGGACGGCAGGTCGACCGGCTCGTCCGAGACGCCACGTCGCGTGTTCGTGGACAGCCGTACCGACTCGATCTCGTCGTGCGACGGGATAACCGGATTGTCCGACGTCGTGTACGCCGACCCGCCACCTGCGTACGCCGTCTCACCAGCACCGTGCGTCCCGGCCCGATCCGGGGTGTACGGCGAAGCGCCCTGCGGCGGCGCAGCACCACCGTCGCCGGGCAGCCCGGCGGCGGCCGAGTCGCCGCCGGTGTGCCCACTGGAGTGGGGGACTTCCCCATCCAGGTGCCCCTCGAGATGCCGGGTCGGCGGGAACATCGGCATCGGCGGGATCGGTCCGGGCGCCGGGGGACCCGGAACCGGCCCCGGAGGAACCGGGATCGGCGGCACCGGCCCCGGCGGAACCGGGATCGGCGGCACCGGGCCGGGTGGAACGGGGGTTGGTGGAACGGGGTCCGGCGGTACCGGTGGGCCGGGCGGGAAGGGCCCCGGCTGCGGCCCCGGTTGCGGCTCGGGGCCGGGTTGTGGTGTCGGCGGGAATGGCGTCGGCGTGTACGGCTCGGGCTCGGGCTCGGGGTGCGGCGTGGGCGCCGGCTGCGGATACGGCGACGGCATCGGCGGCTCGTCCGGCCGGGTCGGATCAGGATGTCCTGGCTCGGGCTGTCCGGGGTCGGGATGTCCGGGGTCGGGCTGTCCGGGGTCGGGGCTGCCCGGGTCGGGGCTGCCCGGGTCGGGGCTGCCCGGGTCGGGGCTCGGCTCCGGATGCGGCGGGTCGGCCGGGTGCGGGTCGGCCGGATGCGCGGTGGCCGGGTGCGGGTCGGCCGGTGCGGGATCCTGCGGGGTCCGGTGGCTCAGGTGCGGGGGGCCGTCGGGATGCGGGTTCAACGCCCGCTCCTCGTCCGAGACCGCGCCGAGTCCCGCGCGATAGAGCCGCGCGTGGCCTGTACCCCAGCTCAGGGCGCGCATGCCACTGGCGTCGACCTTCCGGTCGGCCGCTACGGCCGCGCTGGCCTGGGCCCACCGCCGCTCACCGTGTATCGCGGCGTCCTCGGATCGGCCTGGAGTGACGTCGGACGCGGCGAGTCGGTCGTCCGAGTTGTCGCGCGGCGCGTCGGCGTCGGAGTCGGCGTCGTCAGGCGCTGTATCGCCGGTCGCTGGAATGTCTGCCACGGTCGGCGGGGCGGACACAGGTGCGTCGCCTGCGCGGTAGGTGCGGCTGGAGGGCTTCGTTCCTGACATGTTCGGTAGATCGCCGGTGGAGGCGCCGACGCCGTCGACCCGGGCACGGCCGCTGACCGGGCCGCCGTTGACCGGCGCCGTGCCCAACGAGGCAACCGGCCAGGCAGGCGGTCCGCTGGCGGGTGGTCCGCTGACGGGTGGGCTACTGGCGGGTGAGCCGCTGGTGAGCAGGCCGCTCACGGGTGAGTCACTGACGGGTGAGTAGCTCGCCGTGAGACGCTCGGCCGCGGCCCTGCTGTCGCGTCCCGCCCGCTGCTCGTCCATCGGTCCTCCCAGCACCACGCGCGCCGACCTCGGTGGAACCGACGGCAGGCGATTCTTGCCTTACCGTGCCACATCACCGCTACAGATCACAGCTGGCGGAGCCGCTCGCGGCGCGTCCGGACGGTGTCATGTCACCCGCCGGCGGAGGCGGACACATTGCGGCCGTCGGACGGGCTGGCCGAGCCGGAGCCGGACGTCGACGTGTCCGGCGAGGCGTCGGTCGGGCCGGTGCCGGAGGACAGTGTGTCGGCGTCCGGGGTGGGGCTCGGGGAGGTCGGCGGGGACGGGGACGGGGACGGGGACGTCGAGGGGCTCGGCGACGGGCCGGACGACGTACTCGGGGACGGGCTCGGCGAGTCGGCGGGGGACGGGCTCGGGCCGCCCGTGCCCGAATTGGACGCCGGGGGCGGCGGAACCGGCTTCGGCGACGGGGCCGCGGGCTTGTCCGGGGTGACCGGGGGCAGGACCGGTTTCCGCGCCGGGGTGGTCACGGCGCCAAGGACGCGGGTGGCCGCGTACACCGAGGACCAGCGGACGGTGGTGACCCGGACCGGTACGCCGGACCGCGGTGCCTCGACCATCTTCCCGTCGCCGACGTACATGGCGACGTGGTGCACATCGGTCCAGGCGGCGCTGTAGGCGAAGAAGATGAGGTCGCCGGGGAGTAGCGCGTTCAGCTGGACGGTCTTGTCGCGCGTGACCGCGTACTGGTCGTAGGAGACGCGGGGCAGACCGGTGTGGCCGGCGCTGACGTACGAGGCGAGCACCAGCCCGGAGCAGTCGAACGCGTCCGGACCCTCGGCCCCCCACACGTACGGGTCGCCGACCTGCTTCAACGCGTACTCGACCGCCTTGAGCGCCCGCGGGTCGGCGTATGTGCCGTCGGTGGCGTCGCCGCCGAGATACCGGCCGGAGAGGTTCTGGTTGATCGCGTTCTGGGCTTGTTCGGCCGCGGCGATCTGGGCGGCGTTGTCCTGTTCGAGCTTGGTGAGCGCGGCCTGTTCGCGCTGCATCTCGGCATCGAGCCGGACGACGTCGGCCGCGAGGGCCTGCGCCTTGGTGGCCGCGGTCGCCACGTCGGTGGCGGCGGTGGATTCGGCCGCGATCGCGATTTCGAGGGCGCGGACGGCGGCCTGGCGGCCTGGCGAGTTGCCGCGCTGGATGTCCGCGAGGTCGCCGAGTTCGTGCAGGTGGGAGCCGTACTCGTCGCCGGGCATCCCGGCCGCGTCGCGCAGGGCGTCCCGCGCCGCCTTGTCGGCGTTGCGCTGAGCGGCCTGGAGGGCGACTTCGGTCGCGGTGTGCTTGCGCTGTGCGGCGAGGTGAGCCTGCTTCGCGACGGCTTCGTCCTGCCGGAGCCGCAGCAACCGGTCGCCGAGGAGCGCGACCTGGGCGCGCTTGGCCTCGACCTGCGCATAGCGGGCGGAGGCCGGCGTCGTGAACGTGAGCGGCACGCCGACCGGTGTGCCGTTGGCGCCCCCGGGCATCGGCAGGTTGCCGACGGCGGTGGGCCGGGAGCCCGTGTCGGGTACCCCGGGCGGGGCGGCGAGTGCCGGCATCGGTGCGAGGAAGACGCCGATCGTGGCGGCGAGCAGTGCCGACCAGGCCAAGGGCCGTAGCGCCGGCCCACCGGCCCGGTGCTGTCCTCTGTGTCGATGTTCGTCGCTGAACGTGGTCATTCGCTCCCCGCCCGCTGCGGCCCCCACGCACATCCGTACACATATATGGCACGAACAGATCGGCCGGCGCTTTTGTCGTCCCCACTTGATGGTCTACAGCACCGGCGCAACCCGTGTCGATCGATTGGCGGTTAAGGGACCGAGAATTAGGTGACGATCGCCTCGGTCGCTCCGACGCTACGACTGTCGGACCCCGGACGTACGCTCGACCCGAGCGATCTGAGAGGGGCCGCAGGATGGATGCCGGACTGAAGCGTGAGCTCGAGGCCAAGGTCTATGAGGGCGTACGGCTGACCCGCGAGGACGGCGTCGCCCTGTACGGGTCCGATGACCTCGCCTGGCTCGGCCGGCTGGCGCACCACAAGCGCACCGAGCTGAACGCCGACCGGGTGATGTTCAACGTCAACCGGCACCTCAACCTCACGAACGTCTGCTCGGCGAGCTGTGCGTACTGCTCCTTCCAGCGCAAACCGGGGGAGAGGGACGCGTACACGATGCGCATCGACGAGGCCGTGCGTAAGGCCAAGGAGATGGAGGACGAGCAGCTGACCGAGCTGCACATCGTGAACGGCCTGCACCCGACGCTGCCGTGGCGCTATTACCCCAAGGTGCTGCGCGAGCTGAAGGCGGCACTGCCGAACGTCAAGCTGAAGTGCTTCACCGCCACCGAGGTGCAGTGGTTCGAAAAGATCAGCGGCCTGCCGGCCACGGAGATCCTCGACGAACTGATGGACGCGGGGCTGGAGTCGCTGACCGGTGGCGGGGCGGAGATCTTCGACTGGGAGGTCCGCCAGCACATCGTCGACCACGCCTGCCACTGGGAGGACTGGTCGCGCATTCACCGTCTGGCCCACGAGAAGGGCATGAAGACCCCGGCGACCATGCTGTACGGCCATGTTGAGGAGCCGCGGCACCGGGTCGACCACGTGATGCGACTACGTGGGCTGCAGGACGAGACGGGCGGCTTCGCCGTCTTCATCCCGCTGCGCTACCAGCACGACTTCGTCGACTCCGCAGACGGCAAGATCCGTAACCGGATTCAGGCCCGGACCACTATGGCGGCGCCGGCCGAGTCGCTGAAGACGTTTGCGGTGTCCCGGCTGATGTTCGACAACGTGCCGCACGTGAAGTGCTTCTGGGTGATGCACGGGTTGTCGGTGGCCCAGCTGTCGCTGAACTTCGGCGTCGACGACCTTGACGGTTCGGTCGTCGAATACAAGATCACCCACGACGCCGACTCGTACGGCACCCCGAACACGATGCACCGCGACGACCTGCTGCACCTGATCTGGGACGCCGGTTTCCAGCCGGTCGAGCGCAACACCCGTTACGAGGTCGTCCGGGAGTACGACAAGCCGACTCCGCTGGCCGAGCGCCGGAGTGAGCCGCAGCAGGTCTGGGCGTAGTCTCGTCCCGTCATGACCGAGGCAGAGGCTGACCGTTATCCACGCCGCGACGCCAACGGGCGATTCGCGACCATCGCCGACCTGATCGGCGTCGTCGCCGCCGGGTTGGTCGTCGGGGTCGTCATCATGCTCGCCTTTGAGGCGGCAGTAGCTCTGCTGCAGCTCGCCGACTTCGGCCACGCCAGCGGCTGGCTGGCGGCGATCCTGCCGGTGTGGGTGTTCGTCGAGGAGTTCCGGGCGGCGCCGCCGGGGGGCGTACGGTACCTGGTGGCCGCGCTCGCGGCGGGCTTCGGTGTCTCCGCCGGCATGGTCGGCGCGGGGTTCGCCTCGGCGTTGTTCCCGTCACTGGTCAGCGGCGCTGTCGGTGCGGCGGCCTTGTCGCTGTCGTACGCCCTCATCTGGTTCTACGGCCTGCGGTGGCTGAGCCACCGCACCGGCTGAGCGGAGTGTTGACGATGAATCCGGCTCTGAAGTACACGTTGGGCCGCCTCGGCCTGTTCGCGGCGCTGTTCGTGGTGCTGCTGCCCATCCCGGTGGTCGAGAGCCTCCTGGTGAAGGCCATGATCGCGCTGCTGATCTCGGCGGTCCTGTCGCTGTTCCTGCTGAAGCGCTGGCGGGACGAGATGGCACAGCAGCTGACCGACGCCGCGGCCCGCCGTCGCGCGGAACGGGAGCGGCTGCGGGCCGCTCTCGCCGGTGACGACGACAACGACGACGACCACAGGATGACCACGGCCGGTACGGCCGCCACGGCCGCCGAGCGCGCCGCCGCCTCGGCGACCGACGCGCTGCACAACGGCCTGCCGGCCGAGGAGCAGAAGAAGCCGTAACCGGTTGCGGGGACCCGCAAGATCTTCGCCTACACCTTCGGGATGTATCCGACCAGCTCCTCTGCCGGCGGCGCTTACCGGCGCAGGTCGGCGAGGATCGAGAACGTGGCGCCCTGAGGGTCGTTGATGACGGCGTATCGGCCCATCGGGGTCGTCGTCGGTGAAGCCGGCACCGAACCGCCGAGGCGGAACGCGCGGGCGGCCGTGGCGTCGCAGTCCTCGACCGCGAAATAGATCATCCAGTGCGCGCTCATGTCGGCGGGCCAGCTGTCGCCGACCATCGGCATCAGGCCGCCGACCATGCGGCCGCCGCGTTCCCAGACCAGGTACGGAACGTCGTGCAGCGGCTGCACCCGGGCCGTCCAGCCGAACACCTCGCCGTAGAAGGCGACGGAGCCGTCGACGTCGCGAGTGGTCAGCTCGTTCCAGGTCAGAGCGCCGGGGGCGTCGAGGAGCTCGGCGCCGGTCATGGAACCGGGCTCCCACACGCTGAACGTCGCCCCCGCCGGGTCGAGGAAGACCGCCATGCGGCCCTGATCGCCCACGTCGAACGGTTCCATGAGGATCGTCCCGCCCGCCTCGGCGACCCGGGCGGCGGCCGTGTCCGCGGAGGACGTGGCGAAGTAGCTGCTCCAGGCCGCGGGCTGGGTGTCGTTGAGCAGGGCTCCCGCTCCGGCGACCGGCTCACCGCCCAACGTGAAGATCGTGTAGCCGCCGTACGCCGGGTCGGGTGACACCTCGGGGGTCCAGCCGAACAATGCGCTGTAGAACGCCGTCGCACCGGCAAGGTCGGAGGTGCCCAGATCCACCCAGTTCGGGAAGCCGGAAGCCGCGTCCGCCATTGCTGACCTCCTTGTCAGCCGAGGGAACCGTCCAACAGCATCCTGTCACGCGAACCGGCGGCCCTCGTCTCTCCCGTACGCCCACACGCCACTGGCTACGCGACGCAGGCCGAATGGTCCCGGTGGGCAAGCCCCTACGCTGACCCGCGGCCCGCACGAGGGCACGCGCCGTCAACCGTCAGGCGGTGTCGGCGATGTGTTCGGCCAAGGCCGCGGGCAGAGACTGCTCGTAGACGACGGCCAGGCGGGAGACAGCCCGGGTCAGTGCCACGTAGAGGCGGTGCAGGCCGCGCGGTTCGGCGGCGACGATCGCGGCCGGTTCCACGACGACGACATGGTCGTACTCCAGGCCCTTGACCAGGCTTGCGGGGACGACCGTGACGCGCGGGGCGGACTCCAGGTCGTCGGGCTCCGCGAGGTCGACGCCCGAGCCCGCCAGCGCCGCGCGGACCGTCGCGACGTCGTGGTCGGCGGCGATGACGCCGACGGAGCCGTCCTGCGCCAGCGCCGCGCGGACCTCCTCGACCGTCGCCGCGGCCACGTCTGTCACGGCCCGGACGACCAGGTCGCCGTCGCGGCGCAGCGAAACAGCCTCGGGTACGTCCACCGCGAGCGACGGCAGCAGCCGGTTCGCGAGGGCGACCACCACGGCCGGAACGCGGAACCCGACGGTCAACGGCACCACGGTCGCGTCCGGCTTGCCCAGGTGCGCCAGCGAGTCCGCCCAGGACGTCGCGGCCCACGGGGCGGTGCCCTGTGCGAGGTCGCCGAGCAGGGTGATCGAGCCGTGCTCGCTGCGGCGGGCGATGACCCGGCACTGCATGGGGGAGAGGTCCTGCGCCTCGTCGACGACGACGTGCCCGAAGCTGCCCTCCCGTTCGACCAGCCCGGCGACCTCGTCGATGAGAACGGCATCGGCCGCGCTGAACTTCGCGCTCTTCGCCGTCGTGGCGGGCTTCGCCCACACCAGCAGTGCCTGCTCGTCGTCGGTGAGGATCCCGTCGGCGGCGTTCTTCAACATGGCGGCGTCGGAGAGGAGCGAGAACACGACCCCCTCGGGCGTCACCGCGGGCCAGCACGCGTCGAGGAACGTCGTCACGGGCGCCGCCTTGGCCATCCGCCGCAGCCACGCGTCGGACGGCGAGTCTCCACGCGTGTACTCCGATTGCCGTTGCAGCAGCGCCACCACCCGCGCCCGGACCCGTTCCCGACCCACCGCGTACGGCAGCCCCTCGCGACGCGCCTCGTCGACGATCCGGCGTAGCGGCTCGGTGTCGATCCGCCACCGGAACGACGCGTCGGACACCACCATCGACGACTCGGGCCTGGTGACCCGGCCCCACAGCGCCCGGTGCAGCACCGCCGCCATCCGGGCGTCGTGTTTGACGATCGCCGCCTCGACGGTGTCGGCGCCCCGCAATGGAACCCGGGCGACCAGGTCGTCCACGGTCGCCTGCCGCACCTCCACCTCGCCGAGCGCGGGCAACACCGCCGAGATGTATCCGAGGAACGCCGAGTTGGGTCCCACCACCAGCACCTTGGACCGCCGAAGCCGCTCCCGGTGCAGGTAGAGGAGGTATGCGGCCCGGTGCAGTCCGACCGCCGTCTTTCCGGTGCCGGGCCCCCCTTGCACGCAGATGCTCGTCTCGAGATCGGCTCGGACCAGCTCGTCCTGGTCCGGTTGGATGGTGGCGACGATGTCGCGCATCGGGCCGACGCGGGGGCGTTCGATCTCCTGGGTCAGGATGCGGCTGGCGGTGCCGAGCTCCTCGCCCCGGTCGAGGTGTTCGTCCTCGAAGCTGGTCAGCTCGCCCTTGACGAATCCGAACCGTCGTCGGACGGCGACGCCTTGGGGGTCCTTGACGCTGGCTCGGTAGAAGGAGCGGGACAGTGGCGCCCGCCAGTCGAGCACGAGCGGTTCGCCGCGGTCGTCGGTGACGTGTCGGCGGCCGATGTGGAACCCGCCTTGCGCGGTTGTTGCGGGGCTGCTCTCGGTGTTCATGTCCAGGCGGCCGAAGAACAGGGCGGTCGTGGGGTCGTCGGCCAGTTCGGCGACCCGGCGGGACAGGGCGCGGCCGAGCATTTCGGCGGTGTAGGGGTCTCCGGCGACCCGGTCACCGGTGGCGAACAGCGCCTCGGCGTGTTCCCGCATCCGCTTCAGGGCTGCGCGGGCAACGGTCAGATGGGCCTTTTCGGCGGTCAGCTGGGTGTCGAGGTGGGTTGCGGGCACGCTGATTTTCCTATCGCGGTCGCCTGCTGCCGCTCGCGTGTCCGGCGACGGGTGGCCGTCGTCCGGCGCGGTGACGTCCGCTGCGGTGTCCTAACACCGCGGGCCGTCAAGCGGACCAGCCACCCTACCCCTGTGCACCGCCAAGCTCCACCGAATATGTCAAGCAGGAGCGTTGTTCACGACGCTCCAGCCTCAGGTGCCGTGAGCAGCACGAGGGTGAGGGCGGCGGCGTACCAACCGGCGCGGGGCACCAGGCCGGAGCCGGCGAGCACCGTGAGGGCGATGCACGGCACCAGGAATTCAGGGGATGACCAGGATGTCAATCCCCTGGACCCGACGCGGCCCATCGATTGGCGCACCTTCCAGCGGGTACACGCCTTCGCGAAGTCGGCTGAGCAGTATTCGCTGCCCCGGTCGCTGTGGAAGATCACCCCGGCCACATGGCCGCCGCGAGTGACCGCGGCCATGTTCAACGCGGCAACGACCAGGCTGGCGTTGTGACGCTCGCCCATCGCGTAGGCTCAGGATCCGCCGGGAGTACAGGTCGATGACGGTGGCCAGGTAGAGCTTGCCCTCGCCGGTGACGATCTCCGTCATGTCGCCGCACCAGGCGACATCGGGTGCGGGCGCGGTGAACACCCGCTTGACCAGATCCGGGGCGGCCGGCCGCTTACCGGGCCGGGTCAGGCCCCGCCGGCGGCGTTTCGCCCGCGCGACGAGCCCTCGTTCGGCCATCAACTGGGCGATCGTGTTGTCGGAGACCTGCCAGCCCTGCTCGCGCAGCTCGATGCCGATGCGCGGGCTGCCGTAGGTGCCGCCGGAGTCGTCGAACACCTTACGCACCGCGGCCGCCAGGTCGCTGCGCCGCTGCTGCCCAGGGGTGGGCGGCCGGTCTCGCCACTTGTAGAACCAGGACTGCGAAACCCCCTGGCGCCCGGCAGGCCACCGTGTGCGGCACCGCGTGCTCGGTCCTCTGGGAAGCAATGGACGCGGCCACGCTTACCGGTTCGTCGCTTCCTTGATGCATGAAGGAGCGGGGCCTCGCTCCTCGTGACTCCCGGCGGGATGCTCGGGGTGCACACATCTTCACGGTGAAGGAGGCCCCACATGTCAGCAGAGTACGACGGCTCGCAGGTCGTGGGTATCGATCTGCACCGCCGCCGATCGGTGATCGTGCGGATGAGCGAAGCCGGTGAGCGACTCGACAGTGTTCGGATCGACAACGACCCGATGTGTTGCGCCCCGGGTTAGATGGAGACATCGAAACCTGGAGGAACACCGGCGATG